>OZ244904.1:1975146-2633528 GCA_965221615.1 Psychrosphaera sp.
CTAGCCCTGCTTTTATGGAAGAAGATAAGAGAGTTGAGAGATTGCAGTTAAGAATTAATGTAACTTCTCAAATTCGCAGAGGTAAAGCAGCCCGTTCAAACGGTATGACAGGTTCTGCGCGACAGTACTTCGAAAAAGCAATGAACACGCTTGATGCACAAGTTTATAGTGATGAATTCATCATGCAGGCAAAAGCAGAGGTTAAAAGTTTCCTTGATGAAATAGCTAGAGAATTAGCTAACAAAACTCCAGCAGAAGCCGAAGCTGAGAGTAGCAGCGATGATGCAGATAACCTAGACGCATTATTTGCTCCAAAGAAAAAATGGTAATAATGAAATAAGCAGGCTTGTCCTGCTTTTTTTAACTCACTGCCCTTTTAACTCACACCTTCCCCTAGCACCATGCAAGTTAAATACGTTCAAGTACTACTAACGCAACAAGAAGTAACTCAACAACAAACAACGCGAGAAAAAATAACACAACAAAAAGCCGTAAATCAGTTTTTTAAACGCTATAAAACAAATGTAAGTTGCCACAGCCGAGATTTAGTTTTTTATGCTGAAGATGATGAGCATGGCATAGTTGCAGCTGTTTTGTTACGACTTATACCAAATACGGACAAGTACTTGCTGAGAAGCTTATATGTTGCACCTGAGTACAGAGGTAAAGGCATTGCTAGAGAACTTTGTGAATTCGTTCTTTCAAACCATGGTGAGAGTTGCTGGACTTTGTGTAAACCTGAACTAACCGACTTTTATAAAAGCTTAGGATTTATCGTTACTACCCAAGTCCCAGTTTCGACAGCTATAGAAAAACAAATAAAAAAAGGCCTTATCTTAATGATAAGGCCTTAAATCTTTACGACTAAATAAAGCGATTACAGCTTAGCTTCTAACTCTGGTAATGCTTCAAATAAATCAGCTTCTAAACCATAGTCTGCAACTTGGAAGATAGGAGCTTCTGGATCTTTATTGATTGCAACAATCACTTTCGAGTCTTTCATACCAGCTAAATGCTGGATTGCACCTGAAATACCTACTGCGATGTATAAGTCTGGAGCAACAATCTTACCAGTTTGACCTACTTGCATGTCGTTTGGAACAAAACCAGCATCTACAGCGGCTCTTGACGCACCAACTGCAGCGCCTAGCTTATCAGCTACAGTTTCTAGCAATTGGAAGTTTTCGCCGTTTTGCATGCCGCGACCACCTGAAATAACAACACCAGCTGCTGTTAACTCAGGACGCTCTGATTCTGTTAACTCTTGCTTAACAAATTCTGAAATACCAGCATTGTTAACTGAACTAATAGTTTCAACTTCTGCACTGCCTGTCTCTTCTACTTTATCGAAGGCTGCTGTACGCACTGTAATAACTTTCTTCGCGTATTCAGACTGCACAGTTGCAATTGCATTACCTGCATAGATAGGACGCTTAAATGTATCTGCACTCTCTACTGCAATAATGTCAGAAATTTGTTCAACATCTAATGCTGCAGCTACACGTGGCATGAAGTTCTTACCCGTAGTAGTAGCTGGCGCTAAGATATGTGAATACTGCTCAGCTAAATCAACTACAAGAGGAGCTAAGTTTTCAGCTAAGCCGTGCTCTAACGATGCATCATCAGCTACAAGAACTTTTGCTACACCAGCTAACTTTGCAGCGCTTTGTGCAACATCTGCGCAGTTATGACCCGCAACTAAAACATGAATGTCGCCACCCATTTTCTGTGCAGCATCTACCGCTTTCGCCGTATCCAGTTTTAACGATACGTTATCGTGCTCAGCAACTAATAAAATCATCATGCGATCACCTTTGCTTCATTCTTTAATTTATCAACTAACTGCTCTACTGATTCAACCATAACACCGCCTTCACGCTGTGCCGGTTCTTCAACTTTCAGTAAATTAATACGGCTAGATAATTCAACACCCATGTCAGCTGCTGCTTTAACATCTAATGGCTTACGCTTAGCTTTCATGATGTTTGGTAAAGATGCATAACGAGGTTCGTTCAAACGTAAGTCTGTAGTCACAATTGCAGGAAGTTTAAGTGCAACAGTTTGCAGACCACCGTCAACTTCACGAGTTACTTCTACTTTGTCATCAGCTAGATTAACTTCTGAAGCAAACGTACCTTGAGGCATATTTGTTAACGTTGCTAGCATCTGACCTGTTTGGTTGTTATCTGAGTCAATAGATTGTTTACCTAAGATAACTAAACCTGGCTGCTCTTCTTCTACTACTTTTTGTAAAAGTTTTGCTACTTGTAACGAACCTAAGTTTAACTCAGTGTCAATTTGAATCGCACGGTCAGCACCTAGTGCTAGTGCTGTTCTTAACTGCTCTTGGCAAGCTTTATCGCCAATTGATACAACAACGATTTCTTCAGCTAAACCTTTTTCTTTTAAGCGAACCGCTTCTTCAACAGCGATCTCACAAAATGGGTTCATTGCCATTTTTACATTAGCTAAATCAACGTCAGAGTTGTCCGCTTTAACGCGCGCTTTTACGTTATAGTCGATAACTCGTTTAACGGGTACGAGGATCTTCATTTCTTCTCCTAATCAGGTAAGGCAATAGAACAGATTGCAACTTACTTTAGTCTATTATTATTAAACTGCTAATTATGGCGTCAATCTAATGCCAGTTTACGTGAACGTCAACTTATCTTAGTAGGTAAAAGGTCAGTTACTGTAAACTTTTATAGTCATAGCAGGTTATAGGTCATTATTTAATGGAATTTAAACGATCGTTTAGATTTGTATCAAGCTATTTGTTGATTTATTTTTATATCTGATAAAAAGATTACATCTATTTGAAGTGTAAACTTAGCTGTGAATATCAACTGACTTGCAGTTGATATTCAAAGTGAACTATTTTTCAGTGTGTAGATTTTGTTCTTTCCAAGCCATCATACCACCGGCAACAGACTTTACTTTATTGAATCCCATAGATAGTAAAGATGCAGCTGCGAACGCTGAACGCCCTCCTGATTGACAAATGACATATATCTCATGTTTATTAATTTCTTCTAAAGGCGCTTCGGCATCCTTAAATTGTGGGTGCATATGAATTTTAAACTCCAATACTCCACGAGGAATATTCACTGAACCGGCGATTCGACCTTCTGCATATTCGCTTGGTTCTCTCACGTCAATCAATACAATATCTTGTGCCAAATTATCAGCTAACTCAGAAACTGAGACTTCACTGATCTCTTGCTTCACCTCAGACATTAGTTGCGCAGCAGACTTAATCATTGCGTTACTCCTTTGCAGTAAACTTATTCCAACTTGATATATCTTATAAAAACTATATTAGTTTTATTTAATATTCAAAACAAGAGTGCTGTAACAAAAGATAAAAACACGAGCTTTAATCGTTCGCTTTTAATTTGTTGGCTGTTGTAATAGCAGGAGAAAATCGAGTCTTACGTCTTAACCTAGGTCTAATGGGTGTAAGTGGCCACTCCCTTTTCCTTGCAGTAATGACACAGACTGCGCCGCTGATAGGAAAAAATCGTTTCTTAATCTTGCTCCACCAGCCTATGCCTTGAAAAGACTTACTGAGCAAATTTGAATAAGCATCATATTGAATATCGGTAACTTCAAAACCCAACAAATTAAGCCAGTCTTTCACTCTAGCTACTGAGAACAGTCTAAATTGCCAAAAGTGAGACTTTGCTTTGAAAGGCCAAAAACGACTTACCAACAACGAGGACCAAGGATTAAAAATTGATAACACTAAATTGCCGTTTGCGTGTAAAACTCTATGAACTTCCCTTAATACTTGGTGTGGGTCAGAGGAATATTCGAGAATATGAGTTAACAAAACCAAATCGACAGAACTATTTTGCAGTGGTAAGTCATCGTATTCCGCAATAATGCCGGCTGGAGTGTTAACTAAGGGCTGGTTAAGCAGATTAATTTGGTGCTCAATCAAACTTTCAGTGCAATTTAGTTCGGCAGCAAGAGCGCCTACTTTTAATAAATGATGACCAAAGCAAAGCTTTAATTTTTGGCTAATCAAATCATTTTCTAACTGTTTTAGATGTGCTCCCGAAGGAACTTGTTCCCAACCAAATAAAGGTGAAGATAAATGATAACTTACCGCTGGCTTCATGCTCTGCTCTTTGAATTAAGATTAATTACAAATATACTCAATACTAAGAAATATTCTATAAAGTTAGCAGTTTTATGTATCAAGTCTTCGAGATAAAAGCGTTACAAGACAACTATATTTGGGCATTAGTGCAAGGCACTAATTGTGTCATCGTCGATCCAGGCCAATCGCAACCTGTACTCGACTTTTTAATTGAAAATAATCTTACCCTAACTGATATTTTATTAACTCATCATCACCCAGATCATGTAGCTGGTGTTGAAGAGTTAACAACGGAATACCCAAACACTCAAGTCTATGGACCAAATACAGCAAGGTTCAAAATGGTCAACTTTCCTTGTCAACAAGGCACAAAAGTTACCCTCAATGCAGGCATTGAATTAACCGTTATCGAACTTCCGGGCCATACTATTGATCATATCGCTTATCATGATGACACTAATGCTTTTGTCGGTGATACTTTGTTTTCAGGAGGTTGTGGTAGGTTATTTGAAGGCACGCCTAAACAAATGCTTAATTCATTAAATAAGCTCAGTCAGTTACCGGCAAACACTAAAGTCTATTGTGCTCACGAATATACCCAAGCAAACTTAGCTTTTGCAAAAGCCGCAGAACAAAGTAACCAACAACTTGAACTGTACATTACTGAGGTATCAAAGAAGCGGGAGCAAAATCAGTCAACTATCCCTACAACAATAGGACAGGAACTCAAAATTAACCCATTTTTACGTTCAAACAAAGATGAAATAAAACGGACAATTCAGCAAGAGTTTGATCTAGGTAATTTACCTACGACAGAAGAAAGTTTCGCTTTGTTGCGCAAATGGAAGGATAATTTTTAATAGAGTTGTTGTCCCCTACTTCTGAATTACGTTAGTATTCGGACTACTAGTATTATTTTCGCGGCCGCTCTGTCTAGTACATGGAATTTCGCGGCAATCCCTTTAAAAATAAAAAAATTAAGTATGCTAAATAAAAAAATTAAAATTATCACAGGCTTAACCTTAAGTTTTTTAATCACGGCTTGTAGTTCTACCCAACCACCTGTGATTGAAAAAACAGTTCAAGTGCAAGTTAATGACCCCGTTGTTCCTTCTAATACAGCTAACCCTGAAGATGTTGTAGACGCTTTAACCTTAGCAGCTATTGCAGACGTAATAGAAGAAGAGCCTGAACCAATCGTTTTTGACGATGTTTGGAAACGAATCGAACATCAACTAACTTTCCACGTACCTCAAAATAGAAAAGTAGTTGCAGAGCGCAACTGGTATGTAAAGCACCCAGACTATTTTAAGCGCATTGCTAAACGAGCAGAACCTTTCCTTTACTTCATTGTTGAAGAAATCGAGAAAAGACAAATGCCAATGGAATTAGCTTTGCTACCTATTGTTGAGAGCGCATTTGACCCATTTGCTTATTCTCATGGCCGAGCTTCTGGTTTATGGCAATTCGTTCCAGGCACAGGTAATCGCTTTAAACTAAAACAAACATGGTGGTACGACGGTCGTCGCGATGTTATCGCTGCAACTCACGCCGCTTTAGATTATTTGTCTTTCCTACATAAAACATTAGGTGGTGATTGGTTAAACGCAATTGCAGCATACAATTCCGGCGAAGGCCGTGTTGGCCGAGCAATCAAACGCAACCGTAGAAAACATTTACCAACTGACTTCTGGTCGCTTGATTTACCAAGAGAAACAAGTAGTTATGTTCCTAAGTTATTAGCTTTAGCTGATATTCTTAGAAATGATGAAGAATTCAAAATTCACTGGCCAGCAATCGCCAACAAACCACATATCAAAGTTGTTGATGCACATAGCCAAATTGACTTAGCCAAAGCAGCAGAAGTTGCAGAAATGGATCTTAACGAGCTACACCAGCTAAACCCTGGTTATAACCAATGGGCAACCGACCCGAAAGGTCCACACAAGTTTGTAGTTCCAATCGAAAAAGCAGCAAAATTCGAACAAAACTTAGCTAAGTTATCTAGGCAAGAAAGAATGTCTTGGCAGCGTTATGTCGTTCGCTCTGGCGACACCTTAGGCACTATCGCACAAAAATTTAATACTTCTGTTTCCGTACTTAGAGATGTAAACAAGATCAAAGGCAATATCATCAGAGTGAAACAAGCTCTGTTAATTCCTAGTTCGACTAAAGCTTTGGAAGAATACAGCTTATCCGCCGATAATCGCCTAGTAAAAACCCAGAATAAAAAGCGTGCAAACACTAAATTAACCCATACGGTGAAAAATGGTGACACTATGTGGGACATCAGCCGTGAATATAAAGTAAATGTTCGCAGCTTAGCGAAGTGGAACGGCATGGCTCCTACGGATCCAATTAGACCAGGACAAAAACTTGTTGTTTGGAAAAACCAAGAAGGTAAAGCTCAAACGAAAGCACAAAGTGCAAATGCGGTAATGCGTTCTATTATTTATAAAGTACGTAACGGCGACTCATTAGCCAGAATCGCACAAAAGTTTAAAGTGTCAGTAAATGACATAGCCAAATGGAACAAGTTAGATATGAAGAAATATCTACAACCTGGTCAATCTTTAAAACTTTATATAGACGTAACTAGAACTTAAGCAAGCGATATAGATAAGAACTTTAGAACAGAGGCGTTGTATGAAAAAATCATCTAACTTATTGTCATTGGCAGCTATGACCTTGTCTATGCTGAGCTTTAACGCAGCAGCTGATTTCAATTATGATGGTAAATTAACGGTCATTTATCCAAGTGGCCAATCGGTGGAAAAGGAATTGCCTCTGTCTTATACCCAAAAAGGATATGATCACACTTTTCAAGTTGGAGAACATATTTTTAACGTTTCTGGTGAGCCAGAAAGTTACTCCATCGCTATGCTATTGCAGCCAAACAACCTTGTTTGGATCCAAGAGTTTGCGAAAGGTCAATTTGAGTCATTTAAATTAGATTTGGGTGATTACAAGTTTAAGCTGGTGAAAAAGATCCTCAATGAACCTGTTAAAGGTGACTATATCTTTTCAGTAAACAACGTAGATTACTTTTTCCAACAAAACCTAGCTCAAGTTACTTTCCTATTTGATGAAAATGGCATTAAAGAGATAGAAGTAGACGGCATGGTTGCAAGCTTAGGTATAAATACAGCTAAAAATGTCTGTGAAGACATGGAAGAAGGTTCCGAAGAAAGAGCCAACTGTGAAGCTCAGAACTCCGAACAGGGAGATAAATAAGCGGCAACAAAGCTGCTTATTTATCCACTGTTATCATTCCTTTATCTTAAAGCAATCTAAAAGTTAGTGCTGTGACCTCTATAGTTGTAAACGGATTTTTGATTAATTGGTTAAGGGCCGAAGCAACAAAAGACGGTATTACTACCCCACTTGAGGCAAAGCAGCTAGCACTGTTAAAAGCCTTATTCCTAGCCAACGGTTCCATTGTTTCGCAACAAACTTTATTAGAACAAGTTTGGCAAGACAGCATAGTTACGCCAAATACTCTACAGCAAACTATCGCACAATTAAGAAAAGTACTGGGGGATAACGGCAGATCACAAAATGCAATAAAAACCCACCCGAAACTCGGCTACAGCTTAACTTTTACTATTGCATCACAAGCCCCTACTAAACTAAATACTTCTAAGAACTACCTAGTTTTTTCTTTTGTCGCTTTGGTTTTAATTGTGGTTCTTACTATTAATTTAACAAGCCAAACCAAGACACTCTCACCAGAAATTCTTTTTTCCGATTATTCTCCAGTAACCGTAAATAATGAAATAGTAAAATCGGTTACCTATGATAAAACAAACGAACAGTTGATTTATATTGAGTCTGCCCAAGGCTTAGACTCTATCGTAAAAAGAGGCTTGCATACCCCTCAAACAACGACAATAAAACAAAACTTAAGATTGCATGGCCCATTGGCAGTTTCTCCCAATGGAGAAGCTTTGCTCTACAGCAAAATAACACTGCGTCAAAGTAAAAAGTGTATTGATTTATATTTACTGCAACTCAATACCAACCAAGAAACTCTATTAGTACCTTGTGGGGCTAACTTTACCCACAGTCCGAAGTGGTTGAGCAACTCAGAAGTGCTGTATCTTGCTACTGACAAAAAGCGTAATAGCAAATTACATAAATTAAACCTCAACAACAATACTAATGAGGCCTTAGCGCTAGAGCATAGCCACATAAAAAGCTTTGATGTCATAGACAAGTTACTTCTGCTATTAACTAATGATTCAAGCGAAGTTTATCAGTTGAGTGCCTCCCGCCCTTTTCTGTCAAAACTGTATGAACTTAATTTGGAACAGGGTAAGCCCGCTAATAGTATCCGTTGGTTAACGCAAAGCCGTTACGTAATACTTGGCAATGAAATTATCACCGCAGATATACAAGAGAGTGCACCAGCTTCAATTAATACCGAGTTACTTGGTGCTCAAACAGTTGTTGAATTAGAGCGCATTAGTGACACTTCATTCGTAACTATTTTAGAACAAGAGAATTGGGACGTAAGAGAGCGAAATTTAACTGTAGAGCAAGATAAAACAATCGGAAAAACCAACCTGTATGAAAAGAAAGCCAAATACAAAAATCATCAAGAAATAAGCTTTTTATCTAACCGCACTAATGTCTTTCAAGTCTGGAGTGAAGGCCCAACTGGTCTTGTTCAACATACAAATACGTCAAGCGATATCAAAGATTACCTATGGAGTTCAGACAGTAATACACTTATCTACATAAGTGACGGACAACTTTGGTTGCAAAAACCTGAAAGCTTAGCAAAATCTGTAATCACGGACTTCAAGCCTTTGCGCTTGTATCAAATTAATAGTGCAAACATTTTACTAAGTGCAAAAAGTGATGATAATGATGAAGCCGAAAGCCTTATCTCATTTAACCTCAACAGCAATACGACCGAAGTACTTATAGACAAAGAAGTCAACTGGGCGCAACAAATCAGTGAAGATATGTTCATTATCAATGACGAGTTTGGCCAATTGATGAAACAGCAAAATGGCAAGCTTAGTTATATCGAAAAGTTTAAGAAGATAACTTTGCAATGGCGTTATTTTTGGCGACAAGACAACAAGGGGGAATTTGCCTTATATTTTCAGGATAAACAGCAAAATATTTGGCGTTACAACCCATATAATGAAGAAGCAGAAGTAGTAGCCCAATTTGATGAAAACGCTTTATTTATGACTGACTTTTCAGCAACTAAGTTCACTATGCTAAGTGACAACTTTGTTGCTGAAAAGCGTATATTAGTAAAGTTATCTTCGCTTACTAAGACTGATTAACTTCATCAATCTGTTTATTAATGTACTCTACCGCTTCTTGATTTTGTTGCTCTGTCGCTAGTTTAAGCGCTAACTTTAAGTTCTTCGATGCGTTGGCTTTGTCGTCTGCTTTCATCTGAATCTGTGCTAAACGAAGTCTGTACAAATAGCTATCTTCAGCACCTGCGATTACTTCTTCCATAACAGCAACAGCTTCGTTAAATAAACCAGCATTGGAATATGAAAAACTCAGGTCAACCAGCTTATTCGAAAGCTCTATCTCTTCATGGTACTTATTGGCTAATTTATTAAAATAGGCGGTCAATCCCGCTACGCCCGATTTGTGAAATTGCTTATAGCTGGGTTGTAAATCTGCAAACAATAACTGAGACGCTTTAACTAAACCTATATTAGGACCAGAGAGATAATTCTCTTCGCTCATATCAGCATAATCAAAGACTAAGTTAGAGTGCGATTTCATCTTGTTCAAGCCTTGTTGAACTTTCTCAAAATGCGGTCGATTATTTTTGAACGAACCTAAACTTAAATAAACATAATGACTGCGGTTTTCTGATAATGACCAAGTGTCACTAAAAGAACCAACTAAGTTTGACTTATCTAGTTCCAAAGCAGGTGAAAAAACAAAGAAGCTATTAATTTCATCTGAATGATGGCGAAGCAAATAAAGGGGAAAATTACCGAAGCTTGAAAAGCCTTCTACAATTCTATACCCAGTTGTACGGTAGTTTTTATCAATGTAAGGCAAAACTTCGTCTAACAAAACTTTGGCTGTTATCTCGTATAAGCTGCCAGAAGCTAAGTCAAACTTATCCTGCCCTTCTTTCACTTTGACCTCTGGCATAGTGATCAGAATAACTTCTGGTATAGGTGCAAAATTCACATGGCTAAGCCAATCAACTTGCGCTCTCAGAACATCGACTCTACTTTGACCTGCTGTCGTTATAAGTACCGGGTACTTTTTACTAGACCAACTTTCATAACTGTTAGGTAATGTCAGTTCAAACTTTAACGTATGCTTTGCAATCTTTGAACTTATCTCTATCTCTATCTCTTCAAAGTCTTTTGCAAAAACACTTGTATTAAACACCAAAAGAAAAACAAAACTTGTGAATAAAAATTTCATGCTTACTCCTTGTTAATAAAGCAGTAACACCTTTTCATTTAAAAAGAGTAAACACATGAAATTAATATGAAAAACTTCTGAAGTTTTTATGAAATAAGGGACTATTGTAGGCTAGTGATAGAAATAACTTGCTTTGAAAGCAAAATCTAGTTTGATAAGTGGTTAATTGGCAAAAAAGTAATTAAAGCGAACCACACTGGTTCGCTTTAATATCATTACTCAGCATCATCACCGTTAACTATATTTTCAATATGACGCAACCTTTCATTGGCAATTGAATTTATAGAGTCTCTAGGGTAGCGGCCTCTTGATGAAAGTTTACCTGCAACTTTCCCGGTTAAAATAGATAAAGCATCATCTACCTGCTCCACTGCATAAATATGGAAATTTCCTGCTTCCACCGCTTTAGTCACCTCTTTGTTCAGAACTAGATTAATGCAGTTGGTTTTTGGAATAATTACGCCTTGCTCTCCAGTTAACTTTCTGGCTTTACACAGCTTAAAGAAACCTTCAATTTTTTCATTAACACCGCCAATTGACTGGACTTGGCCGTGCTGATTGATTGAACCGGTAATTGCAATACTCTGGTTCAATGGAATTTGCGTAATTGCAGAAATTAGTGCACACACCTCTCCTAAGCTGGCGCTATCCCCATCAATATGACCATAACTTTGTTCTAGTGCGATATTCGCAGAAAAACACAAACTAAAGTCTTGAGCGTATTTGTTACCCAAATAACCACTCAACAACATTACCCCTTTTGAATGTATTGCCTTACCTAACTCCACTTCTCGTTCTATATCAATAATACCGTTAGAGCCTGCGTATACTGTGGCTGAGATCCGAGCAGGAGTACCAAAAGCAGTATCACCTATCTCTAACACAGTTAAGCCATTTAACTTGCCAACTTGATAGCCAGAAGTATCAATCAAAATCTGACCTTCTTGAATATCTTCTAAGAAGGACTCACTAATTTGTCCAGTGCGATATTGTTTGCCATCTAACGCTTCGACAACATGCTCTCTGGTAATTTCTTCACTTTGTGCACGCTTGGCAAAAAACTGGGATTCGCTAATTAACTCAAGAACATCTGCAAATCTCGCGGACAACTTATGTTGGTGAGAAGCTTGGCGGAAACTAAAATCCAATAGTTGTTCGATAGCACAAGGTGAAATATTCAGTCCGTGATCTTCACAGTACTGTTTCACCTTTTGCACAAATCCATATAACACCTTATCACTGAGCGGTATATAGTGTTCGAAGTCTGCTAATACTCTAAATAGCTCGTTAAACTCATTGTCATATTCCTGCATTAAGTAATAAAGCTCTCGACTCCCCATCAAGATAACCTTGATATCTAGTGGAATAGGTTGAGGATTTAAACTAGATGCATTTATGATATTTGCTTCACCTGTTGGCGACTCCATCATGATCTGATGGGATTTCAATGCTAACTTTAGAGCTTCCCATACTGCCGGTTGCTGCATCAACTTATCAGCTTCGATAAGTAAATAGCCGCCGTTCGCTTTGTGCAAAGCGCCAGCTTGGATCATTCTATAACTTGTATAAACCGAGCCTTGAACTGAGCTGTACTCAATTCTACCGAACACATTTTGAAAAGTAGGGTTTGGTTCATACACTATTGGCGCACCTTCACTGGAGCCAAATGTATGTAAGATATTTGGAACTAACTGATCTTCTACAACCTTGCGAACATCAATTTCTTCTTTTCCCTTTTCTTCATCAGCCTCATCAGCTAGCCACTCTTGTACCAGCTCAACTAAGGTGTCTCGCATTTCTCTAATGAACTTAACAACCCCGAGCTCCGATGAATATTTGTGTTCTAGGTCTTTTAAAAGAGGCCTTAGCGCAACTTCTATTGTCTGTTTGCTAAGTTTACGCTGCTGTTCAGACGCTTCGCGCTTCCATTGTGGTAATTCTAGTAGAGTCTCATTTAGAAACACTTCTAGCTCAGAAATTAAATCATAAAAGTGCTGTCTTTGTTCATCACTCAGTTGGGCAAAGTCAGCATCGTTTATTGGCTTGCCTTCGATAACTGGAGCAAAACTTACAGCCCCTTTCTCTTCATACAGGACAACGTTATGTTCTAAAGCTTTCGCTTCCACTAACTCCAACGCATTTTCGTATTTATTATTAAATTCACGCTCTATTGCACGTTTTTTACGTTGGTATGCAGGATTATCAAATGCAGCAGGAAAAGTATCGAGTAACTCATCAATAAAAGATTGAACATCAGCTACAAACTGTTTGCTTTCTCCAGGCGCAAGCCTAAGTCCAACAGGTAATCGAGAATCTTCAAAGTTGTTAACATAACACCACTCATTTGGCGTAGCTTTTAACTTTGCGACCTCCTTCAAGTGGTTGTCGATCAAGGTATGTCGGCCAGTTGCAGGTTCACCCATTACAAACAAGTTGTAACCTGTCATATCCATATCTAAACCAAACTCTAATGCTTGCTGAGCTCTTTGCTGCCCAATAAAATTAACATTTGGGTCAACGTCTGAAGACATTAGCTTGTGAATGGTTTCTGAGTTAATACTAGGGCCTAACGCGGAGTGCTTTAAACGAAACGGCTTGTATATTTCCATAATTATCTTTGTATGATCCAAACTGCGGTACTCTACACAACCTAAGTCTATATGTTATTTCAAAAAAAGGCAGTGTTTACATCAAATTTTCCTTTAATACCCAAGTTAAATTTCTCCTTTTAAACTCTTGTTGATATTGTCCTTATTGGTTATGCTTACGCCCTTTATTTTTGCGGCTCAGTCTTGCTAGATAGCCAGACTAAAAAGCAACCAAACTTTACCCGCAACAACAGATTTATATTGTTCTTGGTTGCATACCAAGCAGTAGCCTAAACTTAGTTTTGAGATCAATAAATGCAAACAGAATACAACCATCAGGAAATTGAACAAAAAGTTCAACAATTTTGGCGCGACAACCAAACTTTTAAAGTGACCGAAGATGCCAACAAGGAAAAGTTTTATTGTTTATCTATGCTGCCATATCCAAGTGGTCGTTTGCACATGGGTCACGTGCGTAACTACACCATAGGCGACGTAATTTCTCGTTTCCAACGCTTAAATGGCAAAAATGTGATGCAACCTATGGGTTGGGACGCATTTGGTTTACCAGCAGAAAATGCAGCAATCAACAATAAGACTGCACCTGCAAAATGGACATACGAAAACATTGATTACATGAAAAACCAGTTGAACAGCTTAGGCTTCGGTTATGACTGGGATAGAGAAGTAGCAACTTGTACTCCAGAATATTACCGTTGGGAACAATGGTTTTTCACTAAGCTTTATGAAAAAGGCTTGGTCTACAAAAAAACAGCAACAGTAAACTGGGACCCTGTTGACCAAACAGTACTTGCCAATGAGCAAGTTATCGATGGCCGAGGCTGGCGTTCTGGTGCTTTAGTTGAACAGAAAGAAATCCCGCAGTGGTTCATTAAGATCACAGATTACGCTGAAGAGTTATTAGAAGATATTGATCAGTTAGAAGGTTGGCCTGAACAGGTTAAAACCATGCAACGTAACTGGATTGGTCGCTCTGAAGGCGCGGACATTAAGTTTGCAATCGAAGGTTCAGACGAAGTATTAGAAGTTTACACAACTCGTCCAGATACTTTATTAGGTGTTACTTACGTAGCAGTTGCAGCACAACATCCACTAGCGATGAAAGCAGCTGAAACGAACTCTGAACTAGCTGAGTTTATTGAAGAATGTAAAGGTCAATCTGTTGCAGAAGCAGATATGGCAACAATGGAAAAGAAAGGCTTTGATACTGGCGTTAAAGCAATTCACCCTATTACTGGCGAAGTTGTTCCAGTATGGACAGCTAATTTCGTATTAATGGGTTACGGTACAGGCGCGGTAATGTCAGTTCCAGGCCACGATCAAAGAGACTGGGAGTTTGCTACTAAATACGGCCTAAATATCAAGCAAGTAATTGATACTATTACGGAAACTGAAGTAAACCTAGCGGAAGAAGCATTTGTTGAAAAGGGCAAACTAGTTAACTCTGGTGAGTTCGATGGCTTAGAATTCCAACAGGCATTCGATGCAATCGTTGCTAAATTAGAAGCTACTGACAAAGGTAAGAAGACAGTTAACTATCGTTTAAGAGACTGGGGTGTTTCACGTCAAAGATATTGGGGTGCACCAATCCCAATGGCAACATTAGAAGACGGCACATCAGTACCAATCCCAGAAAAGGATCTGCCTGTAGTTCTACCTGAAGATGTAGTAATGGACGGAGCTTCTTCACCAATCAAATCTGACCCAGAGTGGGCAAAAATAACAATTGATGGTCAAGCTGCATTTAAAGAAACTGATACTTTTGACACCTTTATGGAGTCATCTTGGTACTACGCTCGTTACTGTTCACCTCAATCAGACGAGCAAATGCTTAATCCTGAACAAGCTAACTACTGGTTACCAGTAGACCAGTACATTGGTGGTATCGAACACGCAATCTTGCACTTATTGTACGCTCGTTTCTTCCACAAGCTAATGCGTGATGTTGGTTTAGTTGATTCTGACGAGCCATTCAAGCGCCTATTGTGCCAAGGCATGGTATTAGCAGACACTTATTACCGTGAAGATGAAAAAGGCGGTAAGGTTTGGTTTGCTCCTGCTGATATCGATACGGAACTAGACGAGAAAGGTCGCATCTTAAAAGCTTGGCATAAAGAAGATGGCCAACCAGTTATTTCAGCTGGTATGTCTAAGATGTCTAAATCTAAGAACAACGGTATTGATCCTCAACAAGTTATCGACAAGCTTGGTGCTGACACAGTACGCTTATTTATGATGTTCACAGCTCCACCAGAGCAAACATTAGAGTGGTCAGATTCAGGTGTTGAAGGTGCGCACAGATTTATCAAACGTGTATGGAAATTAGCACAAGACACTATGGCAGCTGGTCTAGTTAAAGAACTAGACGCAAGTACTTTATCTTCTGAGCAAAAAACAATTCGCCGAGAAGTACACAAAACAATTGATAAAGTAACTGATGACCTAGCGCGTCGTAATACGTTCAATACTGCGATTGCTGCTATCATGGAGTTAATGAACAAATTAGCAAAAGCTCCGCTTGAATCAGACTCTGACAGAGCTATCATGACTGAAGCAGTACAAGCTGTTGTTGTTATGTTAACGCCTATCACTCCTCACTTGGGCCACGATTTATGGCAGCAATTAGGGAATGAAGGCTCAGTTGAAGATGCTAGCTGGCCTGTCGCTGATAAATCAGCAATGGTAGAAGACGAAAAGCTAATCGTTGTTCAAGTTAACGGTAAAGTAAGAGGCAAAATTACGGTTGCTGCTGACGCTGAAGAAGAAACGATTAAAGAGCTGGGCATGGCAGATGCGAACGTAGCAAAATTCCTAGAGGATAAAACTATCCGCAAAGTGATTTTTGTTAAAGGCAAGCTACTTAACATCGTTGCTAACTAAGAAAAATAAAAGCCAGAGGAAACTCTGGCTTCTTTTTAATTTGAGTTTACCAATATGAATAAATCTCTAATCCTGTTATTGCTCGTTATCTTATTACAAGGCTGTGGTTTTCACTTAAAAGGTCAGTATTACCTACCACAAAATTTACAAACACTTCACCTGTCTTCAGCAAAAGCTCACTCACCAGTACTAAAAGAGTTGAAATCTAAGCTGATTCATAACAATGTAGTGTTAGTCAAAGAACCTCAAGCTGAAGTAACAGAATTGAGAGTTTTGCCTGAAAAGTTTCAACGCAGAACTTTATCTTTATTCCCAAACGGCCAGCTCGCTGAATACGAATTACTTTATCAAGTAAGTGTTGAAGTACTACAGCCAAAGCAAAAAAAGCAAAGGTTCGATGTTGAGTTAAGTCGCGAATTCCAAGACGACCCGAACAATGCGTTAGCAAAGCAAAGAGAAAGAGAACTTATCTTATCTGAGCTAAGAGTTATTGCTGCAGACCGCATCTTAGCTCAATTGAATACAATTCAATAAAACGTATGAAACTATACGCTAATCAACTAGTTAGCCAATTAAAACAAGGTTTAGATCCTTGTTATATGCTGTTTGGCGACGAACCTTTTCAAATTGACGATAGCCGTAAGCAAATTAAGGCATTAGCCAAGTCTGAAGGGGTTGAAGAATTCATTCGTTTAGTTGACGACGATCAGTTTGATTGGGCTGAACTCCTCGACCATTGCCAGGCCATGTCGTTGTTTGCTTCGAGAAAGCTAATAGAGTTAGAGCTAACTAATAGTAAAATAAATAAACAAGCATCAGACATCTTGGTTCAAGTGGCTCAACAACTGTCACAAGAGACCATACTGGTTATCTTTGGTCCTAAGCTAGAGCAAAATCAAACACGTTCAAGCTGGTTTAAAGCTTTAGACAAAAAAGGCTGCTACATTCCTGTTTATGAGATAGAAGGACAACATCTACGCCGCTGGCTACAGCAACAACTTCAGCAAAGAAACATGCAGATAACACCAGATGGTCAGAGCTATTTGCTTGAGCTTACAGCAGGTAACTTGCTCGCTTGTGCGCAAGAATTAGAAAAAATAGCGATGGCAAATCAGTCTGGTTTTATTGATGTGAAAGACATTGAAAGCTTAGTTGCAGACCAGTCTCGTTTTTCGGTTTTTCAGCTAATGGACCAATTGTGGTTAGGCAATGGAAACCAATGTTTAAGTATTTTAAACAGGCTTCAATTAGAAGAACTTGAACCTAATATTGTCATTTGGACAATGCAAAAAGACTTATTGTTAGTACAACAACTTAAACAAGCGAGTCAGTTCAACCTAGATACGAAACAAATATTAGATAAACACAGAGTTTGGAAAAACAAGCAACAACAGTTTTTAGCGGTATCAAACCGATTGCCAGCTCATGTGATAGACCAAGCAATTAGCTTTTTATCAGAGATAGATCAAGCACTTAAGCAAACGACTCTAAGCTCTCCATATTCTCTTTTTGCACACTTAGTGATAATGCTAACAGGCAAGTTTGAACTTGCAGAGCTGCCTTTACCCATAGATAGCTCTGAGTAACTTATGGCTCGAAAACTAGTACTATTTGGCGGCACATTTGACCCTATTCACTTTGGGCATATCAAACCGGTTTGTTCAGCTTGTCAACAAATACAAGCAGATGAATTGATATTCATTCCTTGTCATCAGCCAGTGCATAAACAAAGCCCAAAAGTAACAAGTCAAGACCGACTAAACATGGTGAATTTAGTCGCTCAAGAGCTAAATTTAAATTCAGAGCTAAAGGTAAATTGTAGTGACTTTGAAATTCGTCAAGGTGGCCAATCCTATACTCGTAGGACAGTAGAATATTTCAAACAACACAATCCTGATTGCAATTTATACTTTTTGATTGGTATGGATTCGTATCTAAACTTCACTACTTGGTACAAATGGCAAGAGATATTACAGTTTTGCCAGCTGTTAGTTGTTAACAGACCTGGTTATCAAATAAACCAAGATGACTTACCTGAACTGTTAGTAAACAGAAGCCAAATAATAGATGTTGAGCAAGTCGACATTTCATCAACCAACATCAGATATAACAACAGCGCACTCACCTCAACTCAATGGCTACCTGAAAAAGTCAGCCAATACATAGAAAAAAATAAGCTATACCGCTAATAATGCGAGCCCAATCAAGGATTTTCCACTGTACTCTGTTAACTTAGCAGCGTAGAATCTTAGCTAATAACATTTAAATTAACATTGAGTAAATTTAGCATTGCAAAACAAAGAAATTCTTGAGTTCGTTTTAGATAAAATCGATGATTTAAAAGCCCGCGACGTGCAAACGTTTGATGTCAGTTCATTCTCTTCTATTACAGACTACATGGTTATCTGTTCAGGTAACTCAAAAAAGCATGTTCAATCTATTGCTGAAAATCTAATTGTCGAAGCAAAAGCCGTTGAAAATCCGCCATTGGGCATTGAAGGCATGGAAACTGGCGAATGGGTTTTAGTCGATATGGGTGCTGCAGTATTACACGTTATGCAAGAAGGTACTCGAGACTTCTATCAGTTAGAAAAGTTATGGCAGTCAAGCATAGACAACGCTAACTTAGGATCTGAATAAGTATGAAAATACAGCTAGTTGCTGTTGGTACTAAGATGCCTAAATGGGTTGAAACCGGTTTTGCCGAGTATCAGAGACGTTTTCCTAAAGATTGCAGTTTTGAATTAATTGAAGTCGCAGCAGGAAAGAGGGGCAAAAATGCAGATATTCCGAGAATTCTGCAACAAGAGGGTGAAAAAATGTTATCCCATGTCCCTAGTTCAAACCGAATTGTTACATTAGAAGTAACAGGTAAACCTTGGGATACCCATCAACTAGCAAAACAACTCGGTAACTGGCAAATGGATGGACGAGACGTAAGTTTATTAGTTGGAGGCCCTGAAGGTCTAGCGCCTGAATGCATTCAGCGTTCAGAACAAAAGTGGTCTCTATCACCATTAACTTTGCCACACCCTATGGTTCGAGTGATTGTTGCGGAAAGCTTGTATCGAGCTTGGAGTCTGAATAACAATCACCCGTACCACAGAGAATAGCCAAGAATCTTGCTATGCGCCGTAAGTCATATCACATTCAAGACCACTCAGCTGAGGCAAACTTATTTGCACGTCGAGCTTTCATCACTGTTTTAGCTGTTTTTGTTCTTATCTTAGTGTTACTTGCGAACATGTTTCACTTACAGATAAGTTCGTATCAAACTTATCAAACCCGTTCCAATGACAACCGTATAAAAGTTCAGCCAATCGCTCCAAACCGAGGAGTTATCAAAGATATTAATGGTCGAGTATTAGCCAATAATGAGCCTAGCTTCACGTTAGAGCTTATACCTGAGCAAATCAAAGACATGGATAGCACTATAGCGGGTTTACAAGAGATTTTAGACATTAGCGACGACAGAGTCAGCGCTTTTAAAAAGGCAATCAAATATCAACGTCGATTTAAAGGTATGCCGCTAAAGAGCAAGCTGACAGAACAAGAAGTTGCTAAGTTTTCTGTACATCAACATCGCTTTCCCGGCGTCTCTATTGAAGCTCGTCTAACTCGTCATTATCCATATAAAGAATACCTTACTCATGCTGTAGGTTATGTAGGTAAGATAAATAAAAGAGATCTTGAGAAGTTAGAGCTAAACGAACAAATCAAGAACTACGCAGCGACGCGTTCTATTGGCAAACTGGGCATTGAAAAGTATTACGAAGATCAGTTGCACGGCCTGACAGGCAGTGAAGAAGTTGAAATTAATAATCGTAGCCGAGTGCTTCGTCAATTGAGTGTGTCACCGCCTGAACCGGGCACCGATTTACACTTGTCTATCGACATAGATATGCAAATCAAAGCTCGCCAATTACTGCAAAACAACCGTGGTGCAATTATCGCAATGGATCCACGAGATGGGGCGGTGCTAACTTTTTACTCTAATCCAACGTACGACCCTAACTTGTTTGTAAATGGGATAAGCCAAGCAGATTATTCAAAATTACTGAATTCTAAAGACCGTCCTATGTATAACCGAGTAACACAAGGACAGTATCCTCCCGCATCAACTATTAAACCTCAATTGGCACTATTAGGTTTAAGTAAAAACGTTATTACTCCTCGCTCTACTGTATGGGATCCCGGCTTTTGGCGAATTCCAAATGTTAAGGCACAACGACCGTTTCGTGACTGGAAACCTACAGGACATGGTCACGTAGACTTAGAACTATCGTTAACTCAATCTTGTGATATTTACTACTATGACTTAGCGTACCGACTCGGTATAGACAATATAAGCCAGTTTGGTAAACAATTTGGTTTTGGTAACTACACTGGCATTGATATTCACGAAGAAAACAAAGCGATCATGCCGTCGAGAGAATGGAAGTCAGAGAACCTCAGACAACCTTGGTATAAAGGCGATACTATCAATATAGGTATTGGACAAGGTTTTTGGACAGTCACTCCAATTCAGTTGGTTATGGCAACTTCTGTATTAGCGAATAGAGGTAAGGTAGTAGAGCCTAGATTAGTAACTGGCACCAGCCACAAAGGTGTATATAGCCCAACAGCTGCCAAAATGAGAGAGCCTGTGACACTTGAAGAAGAACGTCATTGGGACACTATCTTAGACGCTATGTACGAAACGGTAAAAGATGGTACAGCTCACTCTGCCTTTGCTGGTACGGTTTATAGCTCTGCTGGTAAAACAGGTACAGCTCAACTGTTCAGTCTAGGTGAAGACGAAGAGTATGAAGAAGAAAACGTCGCAGAAAGAAACCGTGATAATGCAATGTATGTTGGTTTTGCACCTTACGAAGAACCGACAATTGTGATCATGGTTGTAGTAGAAAATGCAGGTGGCGGTAGTGCAAATGCCGCTCCGGTAGCAAGACAAATGTTAGACCTATATTTTGCTTTAGGTTTGTCAGGCAAACGTGAAGTTAATTTAGCAAGCAAAGTGCAGGAGTTTAGTCATGGTGCAAACTGAAAATGAAAAAAGACTGAGCTCAATCTGGTTTCGCTTTCATATAGACTGGCCATTACTGCTGGGCATATTAACTCTTATGGCGATCAGTATAGCCTTAGTTTACTCCGCTGGCGGCCAGGACATCGACATGGTTATTCGCCAAGCGATGAAGCTAGGCATTGGTGTTGGAGTGATGTTGGTTGTTGCGCAAGTATCACCTTTCTTTTATCAAAAATGGGCTCCACACATCTTCTTTGTTGGTGTTGGCTTACTTATTACTGTTTTGATCGTTGGTGACATGGGCAAAGGTGCTCAACGTTGGCTTAATCTAGGCGTGGTTAAGTTCCAACCTTCGGAAATAATGAAGCTATCTCTACCTATGATGATGGCTTGGTTTTTAAGCAAATATACCTTGCCTCCGACAATCAAAAATACACTTATTAGTTTTATTATTATAGGAACCCCTACTCTGTTGATCGCCAAGCAACCAGACCTGGGAACTTCTCTTTTAGTCGCTAGCAGTGGCTTTTTCGCTCTATTCTTAGCTGGTTTACGCTATCGAGTTATTATAGGTTTAATCATGGCTGCGGGGGCATTTTTACCCGTACTTTGGTTTTATTTGATGCATCCTTATCAGAAACAAAGGGTTTTAACCTTCTTAAATCCAGAAACGGACCCTTTAGGTTCTGGCTACCATATTATTCAATCAAAAATAGCAATTGGCTCAGGTGGTCTAGAAGGCAAAGGTTGGCTTCATGGAACTCAATCTCAATTAGAGTTTTTGCCAGAAAGACATACCGATTTCATTTTCTCTGTATTTAGTGAAGAGTTTGGGTTTATTGGCGTTATCTTGTTATTAGCCGTTTATGCTTTTGTTATTGTACGAGGTATGTTGATTGCTGTAAGAGCACAAGAAGCCTTTACTAAGTTGCTAGCAGGCAGTTTAATCCTTACCTTCTTTGTTTATTTATTCGTTAACATAGGTATGGTTTCGGGCCTACTGCCTGTAGTTGGAGTTCCACTACCTCTTATCAGTTGGGGTGGTTCTGCTGTTGTTACCTTGATGGCAAGTTTTGGTATTTTAATGGCTATCGCCACAAACAAACGATTATTGGCAAATTAAACTATGAGATTTATAGCAGTACTTATATTTAGCATCCTATTAACAGGTTGTATATCAGCTGGTCGTTACAGTCAGCATAACGATAGTGCCCCGACAAGAAAACCTACCCAGCTCGAAATGACAGACGCTGAAGTTACTAACGAGCCAATAACTAGAGGCACTAAACCTTATACTATACGAGGCATAACCTATACGCCTCACACAAAGAGACAAGCTTTCAGCCAAACCGGTGTAGCTTCTTGGTATGGTGAAAAATTCCATGGTCATCTTACTGCAAATGGCGAAACCTATGATATGTACGCAATGACCGCTGCGCACAAAACCTTGCCATTACCTAGCTTCGTAAAAGTAACTAATCTTGAAAATGGCAGGTCAGCAATAGTAAGAGTCAATGATAGAGGTCCTTTTCACGACAATAGAATTATCGACTTATCTTATTCCGCAGCCCATAAAATTGGCGTATTCGATACAGGCACAGCTAAAGTAAAAATAGATGTGCTCTTACCAAATCAGAATCAACAACTGTTTGAAGTCGCATTAACAGGTTTTACCAGTGAAAGCGATGCTGCAGAGTCAGCGAAGGGACTATCGTTATTACTACATCAAGAAGCTAAAACAGTAGTTAAAAACAATAAGTCAGTTCTAGTATTTGGCCCTTTCAAGCACAAGCAGCAAGCTAAAGACACCTTAAGTAAAGTGAAACAGTTTGGCTTTACTAACGCAAAAATAATCACTTCAACGGCAAAATAACCGGAACATTTTTACGGTCTTTTTGTCATAACGAAGGTGGTTGTAAGCCCTAGACACAAGGGGTTTGGTTATGGATAATAACCAGCCCTTAAAAATGAATATATTAACGCCTTAAAAATTGGAAAAAAATGAAAAAATTATTGTTTAAATTGGTTTGTATTTCGTCCCTGACTCTTTCATTTATTTCGCATGGCAAGTTATTGGTTCCAAACCCTCCACCAATCAATGCCAAAGCTTATATCCTTATGGATTATGATACTGGTGAAGTACTTGCTGAAGAAAATGCCGATGAAGCGTTGAACCCTGCAAGCTTAACTAAGATGATGACCAGCTACGTTATTGGTAAAGAATTGCAATCTGGTTCAATTGCGTTAACTGATATGGTGACTATCAGTAATAATGCTTGGGCTAAGAACTTCCCTGACTCATCAAAAATGTTTATTGAAGTGGGTAAACAAGTATCAGTAGCGGATCTAAATCGCGGCATCATTATTCAAAGTGGCAATGATGCTTGTGTTGCTATGGCTGAGCACATTGCTGGTAGTGAAGACGCTTTTGCTCAACTTATGAATATGTATGCTGAAGAGATTGGCTTAACGAGTTCTCGCTTCGTCAATAGTCATGGTTTAACAGCCGATGGCCACATGACAACAGCAAGAGACATGGCAAATTTAGGTGCTGCTTTAATTAGAGATGTTCCTGAAGAATATGCTATCTATAAAGAAAAAGATTTCACTTTCAACAATATCTCTCAGTTAAACCGCAACAGCTTACTTTGGGACAAAAGCCTAAATGTTGACGGTATTAAAACAGGTCATACAGAAGCAGCTGGTTTCTCTCTAGTATCTTCAGCAACAAAAGGCGATATGCGTTTAATCGCTGTAGTTATGGGTACTGCTAGCCAAAGAGCTCGTAAAGCAGAAAGTAAAAAATTACTAAACTACGGTTTCCGCTTTTATGAAACATTAACTGCATATGAAGCTGGAACTGAGTTCGCAAAACAAAGAATTTACATGGGTGATAAAGAAGAAGTTCGCTTAGGTATTAACCAAAGCACACCTATTACTATCCCGCGTGGTTACCGTGAAAAATTAACAGCGCACTTCACCTTGGATAAAGAACTACAAGCCCCAATTAATAAAGGTGAAGTTGTAGGTACTTTAGTAATTAAGATAGATGATAGCGAGATTACTCAATATCCATTAGTTTCATTAGATCAAGTAAACGAAGGTAGCTTGTTCCAGAAACTGAAGGACTACGTTAAGTTAAAATTAGATCTATAATCTACATAAGCTAATCACCTAATAAACCGGCCTTTGTAAGGTCGGTTTTTATGTTTATTTAACCTTAGGTGCTGTTTCCCTTTCATATGTTGAAATATAAAGAGAGATAAACAGCCTCTGCATTGCGAGTATTTTCATGACAAAACAGCCTGTAAAAGACACTAAATTTGATGAACTTTTAGAGTTTCCATGTCAGCAAACCTTTAAAGTGATGGGGCTGGCACAAGATGATTTACCAATTAAAATCATTGAAGTTCTGCAGCGCATTGCACCTGGTGACTACGCGCCAAAAATTAAACCAAGCTCAAAAGGAAACTACCATGCAGTGTCATTATCCGTGACAGTAACAAGCAAAGAGCACATGGAGTCGGTTTACAATGAGCTAGGTGCTATTGATATAGTCCGCGTTGTATTATAAAACGTAGATTCAATATGACTGACTTAAAAAACCAGATCGTTATTCGCCAAGTTGATATCAATGACTATGAAAAAATTTGGCACTCTATGCAGGAGTTTACTGACAATCGAACAGAGCATGATAGCGATGAGCTTTGGTTGGTTGAACACGCTCCTGTCTTCACTCAAGGTCAAGCTGGCAAGGAAGAACACTTACTGAACACTGGTGATATTCCAGTAGTTAAAGTTGACCGAGGTGGTCAGGTAACATATCACGGCCCAGGACAGCTTGTGGTTTATCTGTTGTTAGATCTAAGACGCCGCAAAATTGGAGTCAGAGAACTAGTTACAAAAATTGAGCAGGGTATTATAGACCTATTAGCTCAATACAATATTGAGGCATATGCTAAGGCCGACGCGCCTGGAGTGTATGTCAATGAGAGTAAAGTCGCTTCTCTTGGGTTAAGAGTAAGAAAAGGCTGTAGCTTTCATGGTTTAGCATTAAATGTTGATATGGATATGGAACCCTTCCTGCGCATAAACCCTTGTGGTTACGCTGGAATGGAAATGATTCAAACCAAGCAAATTTCAGGACCTCAAACGGTTACTGAAGCTGGGGAAAAACTAAGCCTGTTATTAGCAGAATCATTAGCATCAACAAATATCATCAGGCAGACTGGACTGCCGACAACATAAGAGACGGTAATGGCAAGAGTAAAAACTTCTGAGTTAGAAGCTGGCGTTAAATTAAGAGACGCTGACAAAATGGCACTGATCCCGGTGAAAGTAGTGCCTTCTGAGCGTGAAACTATGCTACGTAAACCTGAGTGGCTAAAAATACGCTTACCTAAATCGAGTGAAAAAATAGACGGCATTAAAAAAGCTATGCGTAGCCAAGGCTTAAGTTCTGTTTGTGAAGAAGCTTCCTGCCCTAACCTACCTGAATGTTTCAACCATGGTACAGCCACCTTTATGATTTTAGGTGCGATTTGTACTCGTCGTTGCCCTTTCTGTGACGTAGCTCATGGTAGACCTTTACCGCCAAGTGCTGAAGAGCCAGAAAAGTTAGCTTTGACGATCAAAGAGATGAAATTAAAATACGTTGTGATCACTTCGGTTGATCGTGACGATCTTAGAGATGGTGGTGCTCAACACTTTGCTGATTGTGTTAAAGCGATTCGTAAGCACAACCCAGGTATCAAAATAGAATTACTTGTTCCTGACTTCCGTGGTCGTATGGAAACTGCTTTAGAGATACTTTCTACTGCGCCACCAGATGTTTTCAACCACAACCTAGAAACGGCACCGCGTTTATACCGTTTAGCTAGACCTGGTGCTAATTACAAATGGTCATTAGACTTACTTAAGAAGTTTAAAGAGCGTCACCCTGAAGTTGATACTAAATCAGGTTTAATGGTTGGTTTAGGTGAAACTAATGACGAGATTGTTGAAGTATTAAAAGACTTACGTGAGCACAATGTCGATATGCTTACAGTTGGCCAATACTTACAACCAAGCAAACACCACTTGCCAGTTGAACGTTACGTGCCACCTGCTGAGTTTGACATGTTTAAAGAAGAAGCAGATAAGCTTGGCTTTAAGCACGCAGCTTCAGGCCCATTTGTTCGTTCTTCATATCATGCTGATAAACAAGCGGCTGGTGAAGAAGTAAAATAAAACTGAAGTATTAAATAGCCTAAGCTATGTTACTAACACTTAGGCTATTTACTTGTATCCCAATCCACTTATGTTGTTTTTTTAAGCAAGCAAACCAAACTCTTCCCTCTAGCTCCACTATTACTATTTACAGTCGATGCTAGATCCCATATAACTAGTCGTACCAATTCATGTTGTAATGAAAGTAGGCAATTAGAACCTATTAAGTTTGTATGAATAAAAAACTGCTTTGTATTGCCATTTTATCTTGCTCCAGCTCAAGTTACGCTGAACCATTGTCCTACTTTGACATGTCATTAGAGCAATTACTGGAAATCGAACTTGAAGGAGACAATGTCTCTCATATTGATTTACTTGCCGCACCATTTACGAATAATGCTTTTCAACTCCAAGCCATTGCGATCCCAAAGAGTATCGAAGTAATTTCTGCAGATACGATTAATGCCAGAGGCTTAAAGAACATTGTAGAAGTAGTAGATAACATGACGGGGATCTTATCTGGGGAATCTCCTGCCGAGCCATACAGCTTCAGCACCAGAGGATTTACTAGAGACTCCATCAACGTCGTTTACGATGGTATTTCAATGGGCGTGGCGACATTCAATACTCGACCTTCTTCTATATTTAATGTTGAACAAGTTGAGTTTATCAAAGGTCCAGCTGAGCTTACCCTTGGTCAAGGTGGCGCAGGCGGCACGATAAACATTATCACTAAGAAAGCGAAAGCAACTAAACATCATATTAGAGAGCTGCAGCTTTCTTATGGAGAATTTGGCAATCGTTCTTACAATTTGGGCCTGCATGGTCCAATTAACGACGAATTGTCCTACCGAGTTGACTTGAGCAAGGTTAAATCTGATGGCTGGGTTGATCACTCAGATTCATTTTCCAACAACTATGCGGCATCTGTCCTTTGGCAAAGTACAGACCAACTCGAACTACTCTTCTCAGTTAGTAAACAAGAAGATCAGCTTCCTGCTTACTGGGGAACTCCATTTGTGCCAGTTGCAGATGCAACTTCGCCTAATAATGGCGTACTTGATAACGATGAACTCGTTATCGATGAAGAACTAACTTCTGTTAACTACAATGTTTTAGATCACGATATTACTTCTGAGAGCTACTGGAATCGAATCGATGCTAAGTGGCGTGCTTCTAACAGTATTGACGTGACAGCAACTTTGTATCAGTTTTCAGCAGATAGACACTGGCAAAATGCTGAAAATTACTTTTACAACCCAGAAACGCAACAAGTTGATAGAGACCGTTTACTAGTATCTCATGACAGAGATAACTGGGGAGCTGTTACTGACATTAATATTGAGCACCAGTTATTTGGCTTAAACAGCTTTAGCTCACTCAATCTGTCACACCATGTTATCGACTTTTCTAGAGTCATAGGTGTCGACTTATCAAGTCCATCAATTTACATAGATAGTGTAGGTATACATGACTCAGCAGCAGGCTCTTTTGGCAATGTTGATACCCGCGATGATTTCCTAGTACAGGGTAACTCTTGGATAAGTGCAACCAATCATACTCAATTGTCCAATGAGTTGAGTTCTTATATTCAGGTTAAAAATGAATACATAAGCTTTGATCGTACCTATTTTAACTGGGATGCTTCATTGCGAGAGCGCGCTTCAGGTGACAAAGATTTTCATAATTTCAGCTACCTTGTTGGTGTAAATTATGAATTCACAGACAATACTGACACTTATCTTCACTATTCTCATTCACATGAGCCCATCTTCAGTGACTACAGATTTAGTTACGACATAGACAATCTAAGTCCTTCTGATATCTATCAGCTTGAACTAGGCTCAAAAATACTAATGGATGAGGGCGACACAGTATTAACCTTCGCGCTTTATCACATAGAAAAATCGGTAGTGACGCAAGTAGATGCCCAATCTGACGTATTCCGCAGTGTGCAAAAAAGTAAAGGGTTAGACTTGTCTATCAATACTAAAGCTACAGAGCAACTCAGCCTTGCTATGAATCTAGCTTTAGTCGATGCGCAGTTTGAAACTTATTATGATCCTGAGTCAGGCATGCATGTCGATGGTAATGAACCTGTGAACGTACCTGATACTATGGCTAACATCGCAGCCTCCTACTTGTTTGATATATTCCCAGTAGAGATTGGGGCTAGGGTAAATTATGTGTCCTCTAGATGGGCAGATAGTGCTAACAGCATGATGTTAAATAGCTATACAACGACCAAACTGTTTGCCGCTTACCACGGTGAAAATTATCATGTGGCACTGCATATTAATAATGCCACTGATGAAGTATATGGACCTTGGAGTGACATTTATTATCCAAATCAAGTTGTACTGGCGGCTCCTAAATTAGCTGAACTGACACTAAAACTTAATTTTTAATCTTATATAAAAAAGCCCTAAACTCGTTTAGGGCTTTTTCGATTCGTAATTTATTAGTACTTGTCAAACCAAGCTAAAATATTTTCAATCTTAGCTATCATTCGAGAAGGTCTGCCAGCAATACCATGTGGAGAGTCTGGAACTCTAACCATAATAGTATCTACTTTTCTCAACTTTAACGCTTGATAGTATTGCTCAGTTTCAGACATAGGCGTTCTTCTGTCGGCTTCCCCCGTAATAAGCATAGTTGGAGTTGTCACATTACCTACTAATGACAATGGTGAACGCTCCCAATAATGTTCTACATTATCCCATGGCATACCAGGGAATTGATATGGTATTTGACCTAAGTAACTATCCGCTGTTAACACTTTAGATATCCAGTTAATAACAGGTTTAGCTACTGCTGCAGCTTTAAATCTATCCGTTAAACCAATCGCGTATGCACTAGCAATACCGCCAGCTGAACCACCAGCTATGTACAACTGCTCGGGGTTTATAAAGCCCTTGGCAATCAAGGCATCAATTCCACTCATATGATCGGCAAAGTCATATTTGCTTGAGTATTTATTCTGCAGCAATAGCGCAAAACGCTCGCCGTAAGAAGTACTACCCCTGTGGTTATTGTAAAACACGACATAACCTTCAGCAGCGAATCGTTGTAATTCTGCAGTGAAGTGTGGGCCGTATGAAAGATGTGGGCCGCCATGAATTTCTAAAATCAGCGGGTACTTTTTATTAGGATCAAAATTAGGTGGCAAAATGTACCAACCTTGAATTTCTTCGCCATCAATAGAAGACTTGTAAATTACCTCTTCAACTTTACCAAGATTTTTATGCCCTAAGACATCTTCATTCAACGCAGTTACTTGCTGAACTTTGCCACGATTGTAAGTATAGATATCAGCAGGTCTATCTGTTTTTCCTTTGGTATAAGCCAGTACGCCTTTTTTAACATCAAAAGTTGCAAACGTATAAGGACGACCCATACTGCTGCCACCCAGTCCTTTCACTAAGCTTTTATGGCTTCCCTTCAAATCAGTATAACCAAGGGTAATAGTTCCTCTTTCTGCGACCTGATAATACAAACCATCGGAGTTTTCTTTCCAGTGAATATTCTCTAAAGAGTTATCAATATCCATTGATAAATTCTTTTGCCACTCACCAGTTAAGCTTTTTACAATTAGATGGCTGTTTCTATATGCTAACTTTTCACCATCTGTATCTAAATAAGCGATAAACTTACCGTTAGGACTTACTACTGGATTGTATTCTGCACCAGGAGCATTGGTAACTTGCTTAATTTGTCCAGACAGGCTTACCGAGAAAATATCTGAATCTCTAGCTTCGTATTCCCAGTTTTCATTTCTGTTTGCAGCAAAATAAACTCGACCACCATCTCTGCTCCAGCTTAACGAGCCACCATGATTAAATTTGCCAGAAGTTAACTGTCTAGCTGTGCCACCATCTGCAGGTACAACAAATATATGGGTAAATGCTGGCTCTAAAATACCTCGACCATCGGCTTGGTAACGAGCTTTAGTCACATACTTAACAGGCTTAGACCATTTAGCCCCTTTCGGCTTACTTGGCATTTTAACCTTTAGTGGCTTAGTTTTGTCCTTTACGCTCATAGTGAACGCAATTTGCTTACCGTCAGGTGACCAAGCTAAGTTGCTTGCTGAAGACTGTAAATTTGAAATCAGTGCCGTTTGGCCGGTATCCATCCAACGAACATAAAGTTGAGGTTTACCTTCAAGGTTTGAAATATAGGCAATTCTATCGCCATTAGGTGACCATACCGGTGAATAAAAGTTTTTCTTGCCGGAAACAATCGGCCTGTGCTGCGAACCATCGATATTCGCCATCCAAATATTAGAACGAGTAGTGTCTGACATAACATCATTACTACGGCGTACATAAATTACAGACTGACCATTTGGTGCTACTTTAGGAGAGGATGCAGCTTCAAGATTGAAAATATCTTCTGAGCTGAACTTTTCTATTTCGTTAGCATTAGCGGCATTGAGACAGCTCACGCCTAATAACGCAATAGAAACAACTTGGGTTAGTTTCATTGTTAAGCCTATTGTTATTTTTTGTTCCAACATAATGAATTTATTCCATTTCATCTATGTTTTTCTATGAACTAAATATAATGAGCGACTATTGAGTGAAAGCAAAGAGATAAACGTCATATATTCTAATTATTCTGCTTATCTCAATTTCAAAATAGAGATGTGCCTGCACGTCAGTTACTTATCGCTGTGAGTCAACACAAGCGGACTACTTAACAATATTCGCCACTTCATTACTAGGACGTCTTAAGTCTGACGCTATATAGCTTTGCAACAAGTCAAAAGTGACCTTAGGATTGTGGCCTTCAATGATTTGTAACGTCGCGTCTTTGATTAAAGATTGATATTGGAACAGCTCTTTATTGTGTTGGTCGAGCTTAGTCGCTATCGGACTTGCAAAGCCAAACGCAATGATTGCCCCGTATAAAGTAGTGATTAATGCTACTGCCATAGAAGGACCTAATGTTTCTGGATCACTTAAATTAAGCAGCATAGCAACCAAGCCAATTAATGTTCCCACCATTCCCATTGCAGGGGCTATTTCAGCAAAGCTGTTCATCACCTTTATCGACATATTATTTCGTTCAATAGATAACACCATCTCTTTACTTAACGCTTCATCTATCGAATCTTTATCGTAACCATCTAGCAACATGTCTGTTGCCTTTTTCAAAAATGGCTCTTCAAATGTCATGTTATCCGCAGCAATAATTCCTTCTCTTCGAACTAAATGAGACAAAGCAACACAGGTATCAATAGTTTGCTCCAATGACAATTTTGGCTTTTGAAAAATAAGAACAATATTTCTAATTGCTGAAAAGAAAGTCCTAGGTCGGTATGCCATCATTACCGCGCCAAATGTGCCACCTATTACAATAAAAATAGACTGAACATTAATGTAAGCACCAGCTGACGTTCCCCCCATTAAAATCGCTACTAAAATAGCTAAAACAACTAAGATGATGCCTAGTACTGAATTGTTATCCATTAACCTACTCTCCTCTAGTTAAACTGATAGGTTCAAGCTGTAGTGGAGTTCCATGAATAAGGGCAATTTCCACTCTTCTATTGATTTTTCTGTTTGCTGCGCTGTTATTTTGTACCAAAGGCTTTTTATCTGCGTACGCGACAACACTTATGCGCTTTGAGTCCAAACGGCTTGCTTTTTCTAACTCGCTAGCCACAGCCACTGCCCTTTGCGCTGATAAATCCCAGTTGTTCCTAAATAGCTCCGTCGATACTTTAGAGTTGTCAGTGTGGCCTGATACTGAAATTGCTCCTGGCACTTCAGCAAGTGCAGCTGCAACATCAGCCAAAATAGGCAGGAACTGACTTTGTAAGTAGGCTGAACCTGTTGGAAAAGCACCTCCTTCTTTCAATCGGATCAGCAATTGCTGCCCTTTATCCTCTAGTTCCATTGCGCCATCAGCAATATGCTTTTCCAGTAATTCTTCAATACGTTTCTTAGTTTCAGCAAACTCCTCGTTTGTTTGAGTTAACGCTTCGCTTTTACGTTCACTGTCTTTGCTTAAATCTGATCCACCTGCAATATCTTTCTCCCCTTCTCTCACATTGACGGTATGCACTAACGATGGCGATGCATCTTGTTTGACAACTTCAAAAGGGGTTGGCTCTGGTTTACCAGAACTGAACTTATCTAACACTGCACTTGTGCCCAAAGGAATTTGCTCTGCAATCACCTCATTTTGTACGCCAAACCCCATCTTCATGGATCCAGCAATTTGCTTAAATTTAAGCGCATCTATTTGGGAAAATGAAAATAGCAGAACGAAAAAGCAGAGTAACAATGACATTAAATCACCAAAAGTCGCCATCCAAGCGGGACTGCCTTTTGCTTGCTCTAGCTCAGGTATATCCATTTACTTACCTTTTTATTTTTCACAATAAACAAAATAATAAATTACCAAATAAACTACAATGTAGTAAATATATATTTGCATTTTAGCCAGCCTATAGAAAATTGAAAAATTTATGTTAACGTTCAATTGCTTGTAGCAAGTACTGTAAAGCAAGCGAATAACGAACAGTGAACTGTACAAAGAGGAAGTAAATAGTGATCAGAGAAGCTAGCCCTTCGGACTATGAAGCAATGGAAACCGTTTTTAGAACATCAGCTCAACGTTTATGTCGTGATAGTTACGATAACCAAATTATCGACGAGTGGACTGGTGAATATTGGCCAGAACGTTTTGCTAAGAGTGCTAAAGAAGGTAATGAACAATACGTACTCTTACAAAATCAACAAGTGGTTTGTTTTGGTTCGCTTAATCTGGAGAAAGGCTCATTGGTTTCTCTCTTTGTTCACGCAGATTCAGCTGGACAAGGACTTGGCCAAAAGATGATTGAATTTTTATTTACCAGAGCAAAAAGCAAAGGGCTCGAAAAGCTAGCTCTCAACTCGTCATTAAATGCTCTAAGTTTCTATCTGAAAAATGGCTTCGTTGAAACTGGACGTAGCAAATACCAAACACAAAGTGGTTTATATATGGAATCGGTGCAAATGCAGTGTCAGCTGAACTAAAGAGTGAGTCAGCAATAAGGATAATCCAAAACAAAAAATGCAGCCTATTGGCTGCATTTTTACTTTAATCACGATTGTGAATATTTAAACAAATAATTATTTGTCTGCTGATTTCGCAAAGTCACCTGCAGTAAAGATGTTTAGCTCATCTCTTGCAATGTACTTGTCAAATGCAGCATTAACTTGTTCAAGCGTCACTTTAGGAAGGTTTTGCTCGAAATCTGTGTACCAAGCTAAGTCGCGGTTAAGTTCTTTGTTGTCAGCAATTAACTGAGCAATGTAACCGTCACTTGACCAAGATACACGTAAGCTCTTCAGTTCACCTGCGATTGCATCATCAACTTCTTTCTGCGTGAAGCCTGCAGTCTGAACTTTCTCAACTTCTTCTTTATACGCTTGAACTACCTTCTTCATATTTTCAGGAGCTGCAATAGCGCGCATGTAGAATAAACCGTGTGGCTCGTTGAAGTCTAACTGTAGACCTGAACCTGTACCATAACTATAACCTTCTTTAACGCGGATGCGTTGCATCAAGCGCGAAGCAAAACCACTACCACCAAAGATAGAGTTAGCTATTAATGCCGCATAGTAATCAGGGTGCTGTCTGTTAAGCTCTACTCTGTGACCAATAAATAGTGAAGAGTTCGCTTTGTCAGGTGTTTCAATCCAGCTGTCAACGCCTTTCACATCAACAAACTTAGAGTCCATCTTCTTATAGTCAGCGCTGCCGTTGATAACCGCAAATTTGCTCTTCAACTTAGCATTGATTTGCTCAGGGTTAACATCACCAACTACACCAATATGAGCATTAGCAAATGTTAAGTGTGATGAATGTAGTTTCTTAAGACGAGCTGGTGTTACCTCGTTTAACGCCGCAATTTCTTCATCAATTGTTTGATACGCTAATGGGTGACCTTTCTCGTGACCGTTAACGTGTTTGCGAAGAGTAGCTACAGCGATAGAAGCTGGTTCGTTACGCTGACTCTCTTTAGATGTGATAACAGCTGTTCTGTCAATATTTACTTCTTCTTGTGCAAAAGTCGGTGTTGATAACATTTCAGCAACAAAGTCGATTGTTGCATCTAAGTTTTGCTTAACCGCTTTAATCGATACGTTAACTTCGCCAATGCTACCAGAGCTAATGCTGATAGTTGCTTTTAGTTCATCAATCTTAGAAGCAATCTCTTCTTTGCTATACTTAGCGTTACCGCTATACAACAAGCCAGCCATCAACTCAAAGTCTTGCTCGTAACCTTTTAGTGACTCAGCAGTACCAGTTGGTAAAGTCATGTTAATAAGTACTTCACCGCCTCTTAGTTTCTTAGGATAAACGCTAACTGTTGCGCCTTCTTTCCAAGTGTACTCTTTTAATCTAGCTGCAATATTGCTAACTGTATTGTCATATACTTCACCCGCTTCTACTGCTTCACGGCCTTTGTATTCAGCTAAGATATCATTGATGTCTTCAGCTTTAGAAATTTCAGCACGCTCAGGTTCTTTAGTCGGAATAAAGCGACCTAAAGTTCGGTTACTCTCTACTAAATATTCCTCAGCAACTCTTTGCACGTCTTCCGCCGTTACTTTTTCTACTAAATCTCTAAAGTAGAAGATGTAGCGGTAGTCACCCATAGCGATGAACTCAGACAACTCCATACCTACAGAAGTCACATTACGTAGTGCTTCTTCTGTTTCTTTCAGGATAGTAGCCTTTGCTTGTTCAACTTCTTGCTCAGTAATCTTCAGCTTTTCGATGTTTTCAATTTGTCCCAGTAACTCATTTTCTAACTCACCAGTCTCTGTATCTTTTAAACCTTGAGTTAAAATGATTAAGCGAGACGGCTGTTTCTGTAAGAAAGAGAACGCCCACTGACCCGTTGCTAAACCTTTTTCAACTAAAGACTTTTGTAGTCTGCCACGAGCATTATCACCTAAAATTTGGCTTAAAACTTGAACTGCAGGAGTGTCTGCGTGTAATGCAGATGGAACGTGATATTGAGCAGCGATTAAAGGAACTTCACCTGTTCTACGCAAGTTTACAACTCTTTCACCGTCCTGCGTTGGCTCAACTGTGTATAGTTCTTCAATTGGCTTTTCAGGCTTAGCTAAAATACCAAACTTCTCTTGAATTACTTTTAGTGTTTTTTCTTTGTCAAAACGACCTGCAACAGTTAGTACAGCATTATCTGGACGGTAATGCTTATCATAGAAACCACGTAATTTATCAAATGGGAAGTTTTCTACGTCAGAACGCGCACCAATCGTAGAGTTAGCATAGTTATGCCATAAGTATGCTGTTGAGTCCAAACGAGCCATTAAGATACGGAAAGGATTATTTTCACCGCGTTCCATTTCGTTGCGAACAACCGTCATTTCACTTTCTAATTCTTTAGCTGTGAATGTTGCGTTGATCATACGGTCGGCTTCCATACTTAAAGCCCACTCTAGGTTCTCTTCATCGGCTTCAAACAATTCGAAATAGTTCGTTCTGTCTAACCAAGTTGTTGCATTAACTCGCATACCACGAGTATTAAATTCTTTATCTATGTCTTTATAATTAGTAGAGCCTTTGAATAACATGTGCTCTAACAAGTGAGCCATACCAGTTTCACCATAGTTTTCGTGAACTGATCCCACGCGATATGTGATGTTAACAAGCGTTTTTGACTGTGCTTGGTCTGGGTATAATAAAACCTTCATACCATTTGACAGTGTATATTCATCAATGCCCTCAACATTACGAACATAATCAATAGCTGCAATTTCAGAAGTTACCTTTGGATTAGTCACTACCGATGAATCGTTAGCAGCACAACCGCTTAGTGCTAACATCACAGCTGAAGCTGCTAATGTCATTGAAATTTTTTTAGCTTTATTTTGTAAGCTTGTTGAAATCTTCATATTTTGTTTTGTTCCCTAGTTCGAAGAAACTTGTTTATAAACAGTTTCTTGGTTATTGCCAAGTTGATAGCCGATCGAATTTGTAAATAAAAGTTACAATTGGCAATAAATAAAAATGAATTGGCAAGATATCTGAACGCGTTTAGACGTCTAGAAGTAAAAAAGTATTAGGTGTTTTTTACGTTTGTGGTTTAAAATTACTGCAAATTTTTGGTCTTTCCTTCCCTAAGCCTAGTAATGGCTTAGTTCAACAAGAGAGAAAAGTTAAATGGCAAAACACTTATTTACGTCTGAATCTGTATCTGAAGGTCACCCGGATAAAATTGCAGATCAAATTTCTGATGCAGTACTTGATGCAATTCTAGAGCAAGATCCAAAAGCTCGTGTAGCATGTGAGACGTACGTAAAAACTGGCATGGTAATGGTTGGTGGTGAAATCACAACAAGTGCTTGGGTAGACATTGAAGAACTAACTCGTAATACAGTAAAAGATATTGGTTATGTTCATTCTGATATGGGTTTTGATGCTGACTCATGTGCAATCTTAAATACTATCGGAAAGCAGTCTCCTGATATCAACCAAGGTGTTGATCGTGCAGACCCTAAAGAGCAAGGCGCTGGTGACCAAGGTTTAATGTTTGGTTATGCATGTAATGAAACAGATGTATTAATGCCAGCTCCAATTGAATATTCTCACCGTTTAGTTAAGCGTCAAGCTGAAGTAAGAAAAAACGGTACTCTTCCTTGGTTACGTCCTGATGCTAAATCTCAGGTTACTTTTGCTTATGAAAATGGCAAGCCTGTTGGTATTGACGCAGTAGTACTTTCAACTCAGCACTGCGATAGCGTATCTCAGTCAGACTTAGTTGAAGCTGTGATGGAAACTATCATCAAGCCTACACTACCAGCGGAGTGGTTAAACAAAGAAACTAAGTTCTTTATCAATCCAACTGGTCGTTTCGTTATCGGTGGCCCTATGGGTGATTGTGGTTTAACAGGTCGTAAGATCATCGTAGATACATACGGCGGCATGGCTCGTCACGGTGGTGGTGCATTCTCTGGTAAAGATCCATCAAAAGTAGACCGTTCTGCAGCTTACGCTGGTCGCTACGTAGCTAAGAACTTAGTTGCAGCAGGCTTAGCTGATAAAGCTGAATTACAAGTTTCTTACGCTATCGGTGTTGCTGAACCAACATCAATCAGTGTTGATACGTTTGGAACGAGTAAACTAGAAGAATCAAAAATCATTGAATTGGTTAGAGAGCACTTTGACTTACGCCCACATGGTTTGATTGAAATGTTAGATCTAGAGCGTCCAATTTATAAAGCAACAGCTGCTTATGGTCACTTTGGTCGTGAAGAGTTCCCTTGGGAAAAAACAGATAAAGTTGAAGCACTAAGAGCGTCTGCTGGTCTTTAATTTTACTTAAATACAAATACAGAAAAGCCGACATTAAGTCGGCTTTTTTATTGCTAGATTATTAGTTGTGCTGAAACTGCCAAATAGTAAAAATGTCGATATCTTGATTTACTCTGTCCTGATGATCCGACACGTCAAATAAATGAATATGACAATTAATCTCTGTTTTATCTGCCTTAACATGAACCCAAGGGAAATCAAACTCTCCCAATACTCTTGCTTTTTTAAGCATAAAAGTAGCCTTGGTAGAAGACAACTCACCATCAGGTTGTAGTTCGGGAGACAACATAAAAGGATGTAAAAAACACACATCCTCAGGTTTGCTATATCCTAGTTGTTTATATACCACATCATTCGTGTAAATAATGTGCTCACCACTATTAAAAGACAAGCCTACAGATTCATGACTTAACTCGGGTTTAAGCCTGTGTAAAAATCGGATTGCTGATTTTTCCATGATATTTAGTTAGAACTCCATCTATGCCTACTTTCGCAGTACTATTTGATGATTATAACCAACAAAACATTATGAATAAAAGAGACAATAAACGAAGCTAAACTTAGATAAGTGTGCGGTTGACTTAAAACAACATTATTCCAACTAATCGTTTAATCAAGCTAATACAGCTAAGCAGTAACAATGGAACTCTTTAAATTGATGCGCCGTCAAATACTTCATATGGCAGTGAAACCGCATCAACACCATCTAGGCAGCCTAGATTAACTCGATAATGCTCAGCTTTGCGCATTGTTTGGTGGAAAGTATAAATACCACAACGCTGACAAAAATGGTGTTTAGCGACACAACTGCCAAATTCATAGGTCTTTAAACTGTCAGGCTCTGCATTAATACTGAAGGCAGCCTTGGCAATAGTGAACTCACTCATGGTAGCTCCCTTACGCTGGCAGATTGAGCAATTACATCTCAGTCCGTTCAGTATTACTTCAGCATCAAAACTAAACTTAACAGAGCCACAATGGCAACTTCCATTATACGTTTTCATACATTTATGCCTTTTAGCTATTCCTTTGCAATCTTGTATAACTGAGTGCCAACTTGTACTGCTGCTGATGGATAATGCAAAATAACTGTTCCTGATGCTGGCGAGATAACATCAGTTACTGCGTGCTTACTGTCAAACTCCAATGAATTCAACACTCGGGCAATCACTTGACCCTTTTCAATCTTATCCCCTGCTTTTGCAAGATATTCAACCATACCTGCATGTTTAGAGAATAACGTTTTGTAATCCTTTAGTAAGGTTGTGGTGATCTGTGTCAGCTCAACTCCTGTAAAGCCATCGATTAACTCTGCTTGTTGTAAATAGTTTAAAATTCCTAAACTATCCTGCTCAGCTTCTGTTAGGCATATGTTTTCCTGCGAACCAAGTTCTACAGTAAAAGCATTAACTCTATACACAAAGCTTTTTCCTTTTGTGTTTAACAACTCTGCTAAATCACACCAAGGAGTAAAACTCGCCTCATCTAATGCACCTGCAAAAGCGACAGGAATCGAGATAATGTTTTCAATGTTAAACTGCTTTGCTTGCTCAGCAAGGAACTCAGGAGCATAGATATGACGAGTAGATGAAGGCCCTGTGTGCAGGTCTAATACTAAGTCTGCATCTGTCGCTAGCTCTTGTAATGTCGTATTTAAAAACTGCGCAGTATTAACTCCCCAGTCTTTATCTATTTTTTCATTAAGCTTATGTTTTAAATGAGCTTTAAATAAGTTTACCAGCTCTTCTTCTGCTAAATCCTCAAGTTGCTCTGCCAAACCTTCTACAAACTCAACGGTATCGTTTTTATCGTAGTGGTAGAAACGATTCCAATTATTACCTGTGGTAGCGTCAAATCTTCCCTGCAAGTATTCCCCTGCTCTTTGAGTACGGCCAAAAGGGTTACAATTAGGAACTAAAATAAACTCAGCTTTCAGTTGAAGTTGTTGTAACTGCTCAATTAGTTTAAATATAACAGCACTTCCCTGCATCTCTGCAGCGTGTACGGCGCTTTGGATATAAACTTTTGGCAGTTGAGGTTTGTTTTTATCGAAAATGCGATAAACAGGAATGCCGATCTCCTGACCGGCAATATCTTGGTTAAGGGTAACCAGTTGCTTTTCTACTTTGATCATAACTAGCTCCTTTATTAGCTAGAAAATAGATCGTCGTGAATTTGTTTTACTATGTTTTGCGCAGAATTTTGGTTCACTAGGAAGCAAACATTATGCTCACTCGCCCCGTGACAAATCAAGCGAAGTTCATCGTCTGCTAAAGTATTAAAGATACGGCTTGCTCCGCCTTCTTGCTCGTCTTCGTAATTTACATGGTTACCAATAACAGCAATCAAGGCTAGTTCAGATTCAACTTCTACTTCACAAAAAGCACTCAAGTCTTTAATGCAAGCATCGGTTAACTCTGCCATAGGTGTATTCGGAGGATTATCGATTGTCAAAGCAACAGAAATCTCTGATGTGGTAATCAAATCAACGGATAACTTGTGTTTTGCTAAAATAGCAAACACTCTTGCTAAGAAGCCTGTCGCGTGTAACATTTCTGGGCTTTTAACTGTTATCAAGGTTTGTTCATTACGTAAAGCAACAGCTCTATACGCTGGGCGATAATCCACTTCTTTAGATATCCAAGTACCACCAGCCTCTGGGTCTATACTTGAACCGACAAATACTTTAACTCCACTTCTGATTGCAGGAATTAAGGTTGCTGGGTGTAATATCTTAGCGCCAAATGTCGCCATTTCTGCCGCTTCATCAAAACTAATTTCTCTAATCGGCTTGGCTTTATCTGTAATTCTTGGGTCTGTAGAATAAATACCAGGCACATCTGTCCAAATTTGCAACGCAAAAGCATCAACGGCTTCAGCAAACAGTGCAGCACTATAATCAGAGCCACCACGACCTAAGGTAGTGGTATTACCAAAACTATCTTGGCCAATAAAGCCTTGAGTAATAACAATTTTATCTTGTAACAGAGGACTAAGAACCTTGCTAGCTTGCACTCTAGTCGCTTCTATTTGCGGCTCTGCTTTACCAAACGTAGAGTCTGTTTTTAACACTTGGCGACCATCAAAAGCGATAGCTACTTCTTGTTCAGCAATTTGGTTCATTACTTCCGCAAACAATACTGACGACATGCGCTCACCAAATGACAGTACTTCATCTTTGAGTTTTGATGATGACAATAAGTCAGGGTGAGAAGCTGCATCAGCTAATTGCGCCAATAGGCTAAGAATTTGCTGTTCAATATGCTCAGGACGACCTAGGTCATTTAGAATAGAATTTTCAATATTGCGAATTTGTTGTAATACGCTTTCACGCTCATTCGCACTTAGCACTTCGCTGCCAAGTTTTACCAATAAGTTAGTGATCCCTGCCGATGCAGAAACTGCAACAAGTCTAATGTTGGAGTTGCTAAGAATGATACGAGCACAACGGCTCATAGCTTGATGATTTGCGACACTAGTACCGCCAAATTTAGCGACGGTTAAATTGTTAATAGCTGATGACATTACTTGTCAGTCCTTAAAGTTCTATTTTTGCTAACTATTAAGGGGAACACGGCACAGGAATAAAAATGGGTATCTCAGCTAAAAGCTCAAATACCAAATTCTTTTTCATGCCAGAAGCTCTCCACCTTAATAACCAAATGACTTGTTAAGTCGGTTATTAAAATACCAGGTGACAACTGCAGGGTTTCAGCCCAAACAGCCGGATTTTAGCTTTCTCAAGTTACTAAATTCCTCGGCGCTAGTTCCCCTCGTTAACTTTCTTTAAGGCTTGAGACCTCTCCAGTTAACTACCTGACTAACGCTCCTCTTCTGGGGCAAGCAATTAAGCTTACCTCGTTACTCTATAAGCAACGGTGCTCATTAAACAAAAAATTAGAGTAAAAAGTCAATACTGATTCTTATTTACAATCAAAATTTTATTAATTTTTTTATGTAGAATAAATAATTCCCCCTAACAAGGAGTGAATTAACTATGATCCATGATTTAAAAGGCGATGAAGCTTGGCGTATGTTTCGTATTCTCGCCGAATTCACAGAAGGCTTCGATAAACTAGCCAATATAGACAGCGGCGTTTCAATATTTGGTTCGGCCAGAGTTGAACCCGGAAGTTTGTACTATGATTCAGCCAGAGAAATATCTCGCCGTTTAGCCGAGCAAGATTTCACTATCATTACAGGCGGCGGCCCAGGGATCATGGAAGCTGCAAATAGAGGTGCAGCAGACGCAGGTAAAGACAATGTTGGTCTCAATATTGAACTACCATTTGAGCAACGTCCAAACCCGTACCAATCGATTCCTATGGAATTTAAGTACTTTTTTGTTAGGAAAGTAATGTTCGTAAAATATTCTATGGGCTATGTCTGTATGCCTGGTGGTTTTGGAACTTTAGATGAATTGTTTGAATCATTAACCTTGATGCAAACTCATAAAGTTTTCACTATGCCCGTTGTACTGTTTGGCTCTGAGTATTGGCAAGGGCTAGTTGACTGGCTTGAGAATAAATTGGTTGAGTTAAAATTAATTGGTAGTGAAGATATGAAACTATTCCACTTAACCGATGATGTAGGCGAAGTCATTGAGATAATGAAAGCTCACAGAGTATGGAAACTCCAACAAATTGAACAACATCAAACATAAACTCTATCCAACAAAAAAGGGCTTACCGCCCTTTTTTATTTTAAACACCTTCTGGATAACGCTGTAAAATGTCTTCAACTTCGTCAATATTATTATTCAATATTTGAACAAGTTTAGGATCGAACTTTTTACCATCTTCTCCTCTAACGAATTCCAACGTTTCTTCCTTGCTCCAAGCCCTTTTATAGCATCTATCGTGCCTTAATGCGTCATATACATCAGCTAAGGCTACAATTCTACCGAATATGTGAATCTCTTCTCCTGCTAGTCCTGACGGATATCCTGAGCCATCCCAGTTTTCGTGATGATCCCTAGCTATAATAGCACCAGCTTGAATCACATTGCGGTTAGAACCATCAAGAATATCATGACCTAATGCAGCATGGGATTGCATAACACTCCACTCGCCATCATCTAAGCCGCCAGGCTTGTTCAAAATATTATCTGGAATACTGATCTTGCCCACATCATGTAACGGAGCAGCTGTTTTAACTAAATCGGCGTCAACTTCTTCTAAACCGTAATACTTAGCTAATAAACCACTGATTAATGCAACTCTACGAGCGTGATTGCCAGTTTCATTAGAGCGCTTTTCTAACGCTTCACTCAAGCGATACACCAGTTCTCTCTGGGTATCTTCAAGTTCTAATTGCAGTTGTACATTCTCATAAGCAATCTGCACATTCTGTGCAAATAGTTCGATTAATGTTTTTTCTGTAGTACCAACTTGTTTAGGTAGACCTGATACATAAAGCAGAGAATTGTTCGAGAACCGACTATAGCAGTAAGCTATTAGATAATCGCCTCGGTATACAATTGACTTGTTTTCAATTGCTTCTTTAAAGGCTTCTTGCAACTCTGGTTCGACAAACTCTTCAACGGGTTTACCAACGCTGTTTACAAAGTCACCTTGAGCTGCGATCACTTTCAAGCTGTCGCCATTACTATTGCAATTAACCATCAAACTATCGGTTAAATACATAGCTTTTTCATTGCCACAACCTATTACAGAAGTAAGTTGTTGCATTACTCCGTCAATGAATTGTTCCATAGAGTGAGATGAAAAAATATCAGCAGAAGCTTCAATAATCTTCTGTAAACCTTGACGGCTATTATCTAAAGAAATGATATCTCGGTATGCTCGTAAGCTAGACATGACTACCGTAAATAATTTCTGAGCTGTTAGCTCTGTTTTCGACTTATAGTCGTTAATGTCATAGTCTAAAATAACTTGTCTTTCAGGAGCTTGGCCTGGCTGACCAGTTCTAAGAATGATCCTAGCCTTATGGTTATTTGCTTGCTCACGAATAAACTGAGCAACTTGTAAACCCGCATCATCCGTTTCCATCACTACATCTAATAATATAATAGCGGCATCAGGATGCTCTAAAACTAGTTTTTTTCCTTCAGCACCTGAATAGGCACTGTAAAATTCTAAATGTTTGTCTTGGAATGAAAAGTCACTAAGCGCTAGCTTAGTTACAGCATGGACTTCTGGTTCGTCATCAATAATGATCACCTTCCAACTGCCAACTGATTCTAATTCTTCTTCTTCAGCAGGGTCGTTAGCAAATAAAAAATCATCATTCATATAGGTACCCCTTCACCCTTGTAATTCCATTTTAATACGCGCACGCAGTACTAAAATTCCCCTTTCTTGAGCAAGACTAACTCAATTATCTGAAATAGCCAACGGTGACTCTGTCATTTCCGGCTAAATCTTTGAAAGTCTCTACGTTCTGGTAGTTATGTTGGACGAATTGCTGTCTTACTGCTTTGCCTTGGTCATAACCATGCTCAATCAGCAAAGCCGCATTTTCTACCAAATAATTTTTCGCCTTTTCAACAATATAGCACACATCTGCCATTCCGCTTTGTTCTGCGATTAAAGCTGACAAAGGTTCAAATCTCACATCGCCTTGGCCAAGGTGTGGATCTTCTGGGTCTATGTATGGCGGGTTGGAAACAATTAGATCAAATTTCTTATGCTCAATGTTTTCAAACCAATTACTTTGGTAAAACTCTGCATTAACAATGTTATTGCTCTGAGCATTGCTCTTTGCTAACGCCACGGCATCAGCTTGTAAATCAACACCTTGCCACTGCCAATTAGGCAACTCTGAAGCTAACGCCAAAGCGATTGCACCTGTTCCAGTGCCTAAATCTAACCCTTCTCCTGTCGACCGTGACGCTACAATCTCCAAAGCTTTTTCTACTAAAGTTTCAGTATCTGGTCTAGGTATCAAAGTTGAAGGATTAACTGCAAGCTCCAATGACCAAAATTCTCTAGTACCAGTTATATGGGCAATCGGCTCACCAGCCTTACGGCGTTCAACTAACTGCTCAAATGCGGCAATCTGTTCTGGTGAAAGTACTTTATCAGCCCAAGTAAATAGATATGTTCTGTTACAATCTAAAACGTGACATAACAACAACTCTGCATCTAGTGAAGCACTGTCTGAAAAAGAGCTAAAAACAGAAGTGGCTGCATTTAGCAGCCACTTAATTTGTATTTGTTCTGACATTAACAAAAACCTTGGTAAGTTTTATTCATCAGCCATAGACGCTAATAAATCAGCTTGATACTCAGTCATCAAAGGTTGCAATACAGCATCTAAATCACCTTCCATGATTTCGTTCAACTTATATAACGTTAGGTTAATTCTGTGTTCAGACATACGTCCTTGAGGGAAGTTATAGGTTCTTACGCGCTCAGAACGATCACCACTAGCTACTAAGTTACGACGTATACTTGTTTCTTCTGCTGCACGCTTCTCATCTTCAGCCGCTTGTAAGCGAGCTGCTAGCACCGACATGGCTTGCGCTTTGTTCTTATGCTGAGAACGCTGGTCTTGACACTCAACAACGGTTCCAGTTGGAATGTGAGTAATACGAATAGCTGAGTCAGTTTTGTTTACGTGCTGACCACCTGCACCTGATGCTCTGAAAGTATCAATTTTCAGATCCGCTGGATTGATTTCAATTGCTTCAGACTCTGGGATCTCTGGCATAACAACAACTGTACAAGCTGAAGTATGAACACGGCCTTGAGACTCAGTCTCAGGAACACGCTGTACACGGTGACCACCAGACTCAAATTTCATCGTACCGTAGACATCATCACCTGTAATATGCGCTACAACTTCTTTAAAACCACCATGTTCGCCTTCATTGGTGTTCATCAGTTCAATGCGCCACTTTTTAGACTCAGCATAACGGCTGTACATTCTGAATAAATCACCAGCGAAAATTGCCGCTTCATCACCACCAGCTCCAGCTCTAATCTCTAGGAAGCAGTTATTCGAGTCATTCGGATCTTTAGGCAGCATTAATATCTGTAACTCATCTTCAAGACGAGTTAATTCAGCCTTAGCTGTTTTGATTTCTTCTTGCGCCATTTCACGCATTTCAGCATCGTCTTCTTCAAGCATCATTTGTGCTTCTTCAAGATCATCCTGAGCCGTTTGATAAGCTTTAAATGCCTTAGTTACGTCTTCAAGATCTGAATATTCTTTAGATAAAGTACGAAATTTATCTTGATCACTAATTACTTCAACATCACTTAGTAGAGCCTCTAGCTCTTCATGACGTTCAACTAACGTTTCTAACTTGCGAATAATTGATTCTTTCATCGAATCCCCAATACTGATTTAATCGTTGCTAACTCTTCTGTGTTTTGTTGCTCTGCCGCTTCTTTTAACGCCGAAGTCGGGGCATGAATTAGCTTATTTGTTAATTTATTTGCCAGCTCTTTTAATACTTGCTCTGTATTATTGCCTGCTTCTAATTGATTTAATGCTCTTTCCAGAAGCTCATCTTTGATTGCTAAACTTTGTTCGCGATATTCTTTAATCAAATCAACTGAATCTAAAGAATTTAACCAATCGGCGAACATCCCAGCTTTATCATCTATTATAGCTTCTGCTTCTTCAGCAGCTTCCGTTCTAGCTTGCATGTTACGGGCAACAATTTCTTGTAAATCGTCAACCGTATATAAATATGCATCATCTAACTCAGCTACTTGTGGCTCAATATCTCTAGGTACAGCTAAGTCCACCAAAAACATAGGTCTGTGTTTTCTTTGCTTGAATACTGTTTCAACCATGCCTTTACCAATAATAGGCAAAGTACTAGCGGTTGAACTAATCACCACATCTGCATCTAAAATGTGATCTGGAATTTGGCTTAAGGTACAAGTTTTGGCTGAAAATTGCTCGGCAACCAACTCAGCTCTGCTCAAGGTTCTATTTGCTACAACAATGTCTGTAGCACCTTGTTCAAATATGTGCTTTGCTACCAGCTCTATCGTTTCACCAGCACCGACTAACAATACTTTTTTGTGCTCAAATGAACCAAATACCTGTTTTGCAAGAGTTACCGCTGCAAACGCAACAGATACAGCATTAACTGAAATGTCAGTTTCTGTTCTTACTTTCTTTGCTACAGAAAAAGCTTGCTGAAACATACGCTCAAAGTATGTTTGCACTGAACCAACCGACTTAGCTTGCTGGTATGCTTGTTTTACTTGACCTAAAATTTGCGGCTCACCAAGCACCATAGAATCTAAACCGCTGGCCACTCGCATTAAGTGACGAGTGGCATCAACATCTCTATGTACATATATATGCTGCTTTAATTCAACTTCATCAACCTGATGAAACTCGGCCAACCATTTGATCACATTATCAGGCTTAGCTTGCTCACCAAAGCTATATATCTCGGTTCGGTTGCAGGTAGAAAGAATAACACCTTCATCACAACCTGCATTTTTTTGCACGGTTTGTAACGCTTCAGGCAAACGTTCAGGAGTAAAAGCAAGCTTTTCCCTTAACTCTACCGAAGCTGTTTTGTGATTTATACCTAGTGCAAGAACCGTCATAAAATGGCTTAATGTCCAACCCTGAATTTAAAGGCGGCAATTCTACGAAAAAGCAGCGATATTTAAAAGACCAATCCGCCCTTTTCGAGTTACAATGGCCGAGTTAAATTTGATATTAATTAAATATTTAGGGATTTGCGTGATTTTTAACCTAAGATTTGCCAATTCACAGAGTATAGCTTCGTTATTAAGTCATAGAACTAAACTTATCTTCTCAGTCATTTTTGTTGTGTTACTTCAAGCTTGTGCAACTAAGCCCCTTCAACTTAAAGATGTCGCAAATATTGCAGAGTTGAAAAATTGGAATGCCAGAGGAAAACTATTATTAACTAATAATAAAGACAAACTATCGGGCTATTTCTTCTGGCAACAAAATCAAAACGGTGATTTTAAACTCGTTATTACCAGCTTTATAGGCACCAACTTAATGACGCTAGATTATCAAAATCGACAAACAGAAATAAAATTGGATGGTAAGACTCACAAAGGCGCTCACCCTGAACAATTAGTTTATAACTTAACCGGTAGTTATATACCTGTGCTCAATATGGCAACATGGATGTTAGCTCAAGCACCAGAATCAGCAGCTCAAAAATCAGAGAATGGGCAATTAAAGAGCTTTAACTATCGCGATGATAGCTTCAACAACTGGCAAATTGATTATCAAAGTTATAAACCAGTATCACAGCTCAATTTACCTGAAAAAATGACGATTAAAGGTCTAAACAATAGAATCAAAATAACAATAAATGAATGGGAATTGTTAGCACAATGAATACTAAGTTATCTCTTCCTTCTCCCGCTAAACTAAATTTATTTCTTCACATCAACGGTAAGTTAGCCAATGGCTACCACGAATTACAAAGTTTATTTCACTTCTTAGACTTCGGCGACACTCTAGATTATGAGTTGACAACAAATTCAGAAATAAACCTAGCTTGTAATTTAGCAGAGCTCGAAAACGACGATAACTTGATCGTCAAAGCCGCAAAATCTCTACAGCCTCTAATAAGCAAAAATAGTCAGTACCAAGGCGTAAACATAAAGCTACACAAAGTATTGCCTATGGGAGGCGGTGTAGGCGGAGGTTCATCCAATGCAGCCACAACTCTGTTAGCTCTCAATCATTTATGGCAGTTGGATTTAAGTCAGCAAGAATTGATTAAAATAGGTAACCAACTAGGTGCTGATGTACCAATTTTCATTTTAGGTAAAACAGCGATTGCTGAGGGAACTGGTGATAAATTTTATCCGTATCCAATTCAAGAAAAGTGGTACCTAGTTTTAACACCTGATGTACACGTTAATACCGCGAAACTGTTTAGTGCAGAAGACTTACCTAGAGACACATTAAAACTAGATAATAGCGCTATAAAATATTCCGGTTTAACCGCTGATTTTAGAAATGATTTTCAAACTTTAGTTTATAAAGACTATCCAGCCGTTGCCAAAGCATTAGACTGGTTGTTAGAATACGCGCCAGCCAGATTAACTGGCACCGGTGCTTGTGTATTTGCCGAGTTTGACACTCAGCAGCAAGCCCAACAAATTCTTGATTTACTGCCCACTGAACTCAAAGGCTTTATTGCCAAAGGCAGCAATGTCTCAGCATGCCACAGAGTATTTAGTGCGCTAAATGGTTAGTGCCATACCGCTGACCCAAACTAAAAAGCAAATAGGAAACCTCTGTGCCTGATATTAAGCTATTCGCTGGAAACGCTACCCCAGAACTTGCTGAAATCGTCAGTAAACGTCTTGATCTCAATTTAGGTGATGCCACTGTTGGTCGCTTTAGCGATGGAGAGATCAGTGTTCAAGTACACGATAATGTTCGTGGTTCTGATGTATTTATCATCCAGTCAACTTGTGCACCTTGTAACGACAATTTAATGGAACTAATTGTAATGGTAGACGCACTTAGACGTGCTTCTGCTGGTCGTATTACTGCTGTTATTCCTTACTTCGGCTATGCTCGTCAAGACCGTCGTGTACGTTCAGCTCGTGTACCAATCACAGCGAAAGTAGTAGCAGACTTCCTATCAAGTGTAGGTGTTGACCGTGTATTAACTGTGGACTTACACGCTGAACAGATACAGGGCTTCTTCGATGTACCTGTTGATAACGTTTTTGGTAGTCCAATTTTAGTAGACGATATGCGTAAAAAAGGCTTCAACAAAGCTGATGACGTAGTTGTTGTTTCTCCAGATATTGGTGGTGTTGTAAGAGCAAGAGCGATTGCAAAACTATTAGACGACAAAGACTTAGCTATCATCGATAAGCGTCGTCCACAAGCAAACGTAGCACAAATCATGCACATTATCGGTGATATCGAAGGCCGTGACTGTATTATGGTTGATGATATGATCGATACAGGCGGCACTTTATGTAAAGCGGCTGAAGCTCTAAAAGAACACGGTGCGAAACGCGTATTTGCTTATGCAACTCACCCTGTATTCTCTGGTAACGCAGCAGAAAACTTAAAGAACTCTGTTATTGATGAAGTTATCGTAACGGATTCAATTCCTTTAGATCCTGAAATTGCAGCCTTACCAAATGTTCGTCAATTAACACTAGGTAATATGTTAGCAGAAGCGATTCGCCGTTTAAGTAACGAAGAATCAATCTCTGCAATGTTCGAGCACTAAGAACAAAGCAAATTAGAATTACGAAAAAGCCTGCTCACTTAGCGGGCTTTTTTATTAGCTATTAATAAATTGTTTTAAGCTTTACTTTAATAGAATTCAGTACGATTAATCACTCAGTTCAAACAAGTCTTCAACCTTTATTTCAAAGTATTGCGCCATTTTTAAAGCAATAATAACGGATGGAACAAAACGTCCCGTTTCAACTGTGCTTACCGTTTTTCTAGATACTCCAATAGCATCAGCTAAATCCTGTTGTGAAAGCTTGTGTTTAGCTCGGTAATACGCGATGTTGTTGTTAATTTCACTCATTATCGGCCACTTTCAAGTAGTAAAGTTTTGTTATACCACGGCTTATACAATATATACCAAGTATCGGAGCAACATGGTCAATAACTAGTTGATTAGCCAACCACTCGTGGTACATACCAGATAAGTTTGAAAAATAGAAAGGCGCAAAATACAAACAAAGAGCCGACAAGGATATTTGATCTGCACGGCGTAAAATAAAATTCAAATACTCATCATCGTAAGTCGAAGTCCAAAATATTTTATTCTTTACTTTTACACCAGCATTAAACCAATCAAACTGATACCTTAAGGTTGCATCATGAAACCCTACGGTATCAATTAATATCTATTAAGTTGTAGTAAGTCATATAGATAGGTGACAGTACAAACTTATTAAAGCGTCTTACACCCAAACTAAAATGTTATTATATATCATAACCTTAACCTTCATTTGGCTTATAACTTATCACGTTAAGTTACAAAACGAATGTTGACCAAACTCCACACAAAGTAATATCTTCTGCCGTCCGATATTCGCCGGCTTAAAAAGTTAATTAAAAAACACAACAATAAAAACTTTTTGCCTTAAGTTCTGGAGAAACAAAATGAATAAAAAATATGCAGTTGCTATAACTCTTATAATTACTGCTGGTGTAGGTTATTTCCTTTTATCTACACCTACAGTTAACCAGAATGCCCACAACCATGCTCCTGCCGTGCACAATCATGAACCAGCAGATGTGCCGGAAGACTCAGTAATAGTAAGGAATGGCCAAGTTTTATCTACAGGAGTGGATAAGTTACAACCGAAAGAAAATGATGAACAAGTTGCTGTAGGTTCTTTTCCTACTGAGCGCGACAGCATTATTTGGCAAGAGTCGGAGCAAAGTAAAACGGTATTACAAGAATCAGGCTTAATTCCAAGTGATGTAAAAAACGAGGCCTATGTTGAAGTTGATTTAGCAGAACTACTCACTGTTGAAATTGGCGAAAGCTTAGATCTCTACATTCCACAATTAGGCGGAAGCTACAATGGCGAAGTTGATCATATACAACAACACCCAAATGGTGACCGCACAGTAGAAGCATTCATTCCGGGCGCAGGTTCATTATACAGCGCCGTAATAACTATTGGTGATAATGCCATATATGGAAATCTGGCTACCCAAGAAGATGTATTTATTCTTGAAGGCATTGGCGAATACGCATGGATCGCACCTAAATCGGCGATGATCGAAAATCACCAAGAACGAATTCCTCAACCATCTGAAAACACGGGTAAAGATACAAACGATACTCATGTTTTTGAGGTTGATTAAGCAATATCCCCACCAGGTAATAATAATTAAATAATAACAACGTAAAGGAAACAAAAATGACTAAGATGTTAAAACGTAGTCTTGTCACGCTTGCCTCTGTATTCGCAATAGGCGCATCACAAGCTGCAACAATTGACGTAATGGTTTTATACACTCAACCAGCAGCGAACAACGTATCTAATATCGATACTAAAATTAACCAGTACATTTCACATGCTAACCGCGTATATCGCAACAACGCTGTTGATCTTACTTTAAACTTAGTTGGTGCTCAGTCATCAGCTGCGACAAGTTCTGATTTTGAACCAACAGAAAATGCATTAAACACACTAGCATCAAGCAGTGGCGTAGCAAATCGTCGTTCAACTTATGACGCTGACATGGTTGTATTATTAGGTACTCGTGATGATATTTACGAGCGTGGTCAATTAGTTGGTTACGTATGTGGTATCGGCTATGTAGGTCAAGGTAGCAACGGTCGCTTAAGCTCTGGCATGTCAGATCTTATGTACAGCATCACTGCTGTTGATTGTGGCGCAAGCACTTTCATTCACGAGTTAGGCCACAACATGGGCTTAGGTCACTCTGTAAGACAAGACAGCGTTGGTGGTGTATACCGCGACGGTGTAGGCCACGGTGTTGACAACAACTTCTCAACTATCATGGCATACCCACAAGCATTCGGTAGCGCAACACAGTTAGACTACTTCTCTGACCCATACTGGTCTGGTTGTAACAACCAACCTTGTGGTGTTGTAGGTCAGTCAAATGCTTACCGTGCAGTAAATGCAGTTATCGACCAAATCGCAGGTTTCTTTTAATCGATACGATTAATCGATAACAATTTAATAAATCTTATTTGGGGATAGTAAGTTTTATTTACCAAGCAGTGCTTTAGTATTAGAGCACTGCTTTTCTATTTTTATAAGTTACCCTTTCCTCCCCTACAAGCCATTATTTTTCTACTAATAAATCAATTTCTCTATTGTTAATTAGCATCAATTCTCTTAGAATACGCCGCCCCTTAAATAAGGGTATGGGTTTTCTCTTGGTCGCGGGAGAAAACAAATTTAATTTTTAGAAGTATTTTCGGAGAATTCCATGTCTGAAGCTATTTACACTTTAGAAGCTACAGTTCGTTCTGACAAAGGTACTGGTGCGAGCCGCCGCCTACGTCACGCTAACCAAGTTCCAGCAATCCTTTACGGTGCGGACAAAGAACCTCAAAACCTTGCACTTGCTCATAACAAAGTATGGCAAGCACAAGAGCACGAAGGTTTTTACTCTCACATCCTAACGTTAGTTATCGATGGTCAAAACCAAGAAGTAATCTTAAAAGACGTACAACGTCACCCTTGGAAGAGCCAAATCTTACACTTAGATTTCCAACGTGTAGACGCAGCTCACAAAGTACACACTAAGGTTCCTCTACACTTCATCGGTGAAGATGCAGCGGTTAAAACTGGTGGTACAGTAACTCACGCAGCTACTGAATTAGAAATCACTTGTTTACCAAAAGATCTTCCTGAGTTCATCGAAGTAAACGTTGCTGACTTAGAAGTTGGTCAAACTCTTCACATCAGCGAAATCACACTTCCTGCAGGCGTTAACTCTGTTGAGTTAGCAAAAGGTGGCGACCACGACTTAGCGATCGTTACTTTACACGCTCCTAAAGGTGGCGCTGCAGAAGAAACTGCTGAAGAAGCTGCAGAATAATTAGTTGAAGCAACTCCTTCGTGAGTAGTGACATTCAACTAATCGTGGGCCTGGCAAATCCAGGCCCCGAATATCAAAACACTCGTCATAATGCTGGGGCATGGTTTATCGAAGAACTATGTCGTGCTAATAATATCTCCCTTAAAAACGACCCTAAGTATTTCGGCTACACAGCTCAGATCTCAATTTCAGGTCATCCTGTACGTTTATTAATACCAACCACTTTTATGAATTTAAGTGGCAAATCTGTGTCTGCGTTAGCTAACTTTTTTAAGATCAAGCCTGAACAAATCCTTGTCGCTCACGATGAGCTAGATATGGATCCAGGTAAAGCCAAATTTAAATTAGGTGGCGGCCACGGCGGTCACAACGGTCTTAGAGATATCATTGCCAAAATGGCCAATAACAAAAACTTTCATCGTTTGCGAATTGGTATCGGCCACCCTGGTAGTAAAGAGAAAGTAACTGGCTGGGTATTAGGTAAAGCTCCCCAAGCTGATCAAGAAAAAATTGAAGCCGCTATAGACGAAGCTGTGAGAAGTGTTGATATCTGGTTTAAACAAGACCTGAAAAAAGCACAAAGCAGATTACACTCGTTTAGCGCATAACTTATTGAGGATCTCAAAATGGGTTTCAAATGTGGCATAGTTGGTTTACCTAACGTTGGTAAATCTACCTTATTTAACGCTTTGACTAAAGCGGGTATTGAAGCTGCTAACTTCCCTTTCTGTACAATCGAGCCAAATACAGGTGTTGTTCCTGTTCCTGACTTACGATTAAACAAGTTAGCTGAAATTGTAAATCCACAAAAAGTATTGCCTACTACAATGGAATTCGTGGACATCGCGGGTTTAGTAAAAGGCGCTTCAAAAGGTGAAGGTCTTGGTAATCAATTCCTAGCTAACATCAGAGAAACAGACGCAATTGGTCATGTTGTTCGTTGTTTTGACGATCCGAATATCGTTCACGTTGCAGGTCAAGTTAACCCGCAAGAAGATATTGATGTAATCAATACTGAGTTGGCATTAGCAGATATGGACTCAGTTGATAAAGCGTTATTAAGAAATGCGAAAAAAGCAAAAGGCGGTGACGCAGACGCTAAGTTCGAAATTACAGTTCTTGAAAAGATCAAGCCTGTTGTTGACGAAGGTGGCATGGCTCGCTCTGTTGATTTAACAAAAGAAGAGCTAGCAGCGGTTGGTTATCTAAATCTGTTAACGATGAAGCCAACTATGTACATTGCTAACGTTGCGGAAGACGGTTTTGAAAATAACCCGTTCTTAGAACAAGTTAAAGAAATTGCAGCAGGCGAAAACGCTGTTGTTGTTGCAGTTTGTGCTTCTATTGAATCTGAATTATCAGAGCTAGAAGAAGAAGATTTAGCAGAGTTTATGGAAGACTTAGGCTGGGACGAGCCAGGCCTTAACCGAGTTATTCGCGCAGGTTACCAACTGTTAAATCTGAAAACCTACTTCACTGCTGGTGTTAAAGAAGTTAGAGCTTGGACTTATACAGAAGGTTCAACAGCTCCTCAAGCAGCAGGTAAAATCCACACTGATTTTGAAAAAGGTTTCATCCGTGCTGAAATCGTTGGTTATGACGACTACGTTGAAAACAACGGTGAAGCAGGAGCAAAAGATGCTGGTAAATGGCGCCTTGAAGGTAAAGATTACATAGTTAAAGATGGCGATGTAATTCACTTCCGCTTCAACGTGTAAACGCTGTTACAAATAACTTACTAATTAGTATTCTAGGGGGCTTAAAAAGCCCCCTTTTTTTTGTTACTCTCCAAGCTATTCGTATCCCTTGTAATAAGGCTTTAGATAAGTAGTGAAAGTCTATACTGCACGTCAAGCAATCTATAATCGCAAGCAAAACGTCGTTGCTTATGAATTGTTGTTTCGTGATGGCCCTGAGAATTGCTTTCCAAAGATAGAAACCAACTCAGCCACATCCAAATTGTTACTTGATTGCCATTTCAACCAAGGGTTAGAAAAAGTAACATCGGGTAAGCCAGCATTGATCAACTATCCAGAAAAAGCGATCCTTGATCAGTTACCAACAATGTTGCCGCCAAATAAGGCAATGGTCGAAATTTTAGAGTGCGTACCTCCTAGTGATGAAGTTTATGAAGCATGTCGTTCACTGTTTCACAAGGGTTACAAGCTGGTACTCGACGACTTCAAGTACAAACCTGAATGGGAACCTTTCCTAAAACTAGTTAGACTTATCAAGTTTGACTTACAACAGACCAGCTTTGACGAAATTGAATTGCTGTTACCTAAATTACGTCAATATAAGAACTTAAAGTTATTAGCTGAAAAAATTGAAACCCAAGAACAATTTGATAAAGCAAAGTCTTTAGGTATTGATTTCTTCCAAGGTTATTATTTTTCAACACCTCATATTGTTGAACAAAATGATGTCGATACTAACCGTTCTATTGTTTACGCCATGTATCAAGAAACGTTAAAAGAAAATGTTAACTACACTAAGTTGAGTGAGTTTTTTGAACGTGACACGGCATTGGCATTTAAATTACTTAAGTTTATTAACTCTGGTTTGTTCCCTGTTAGAGACCCGATTTCGTCAATAAAACAGGCTTTGGTTTATTTAGGCAATAACCAAGTTAAAAAATTCGTCAATTTGATCATTACCGCTCATGTTGCAGATCGTAAACCTGAAGAATTGACTCAAATGTCAATTATCAGAGCAAAGTTTTGCGAACAACTGGCAGAAAAGGTGGCTCCTTCTCACTCAGAAGAGTCCTTTATGCTGGGTTTATTTTCACTACTAGACGCAATTTTAGATCAACCGATGACAGAAATAGTCCAGCAATTGCCATTAACGGAAGAGTTAAGGGCGGCATTAATTGGCCACGAAAACCAACTTGGTAATATTCTTGGTATAGTTAAAGCTTATGAGTCAGCAAGTTGGAGTGCGATGCGTCGAGCTTGTGCTAGGTTCCGAATGGATCAAGATGACTTACCTGAACTTTATGAAACTGCAATCGTTTGGGCTGACAGATACAAAGATTCTAACGAAGCTATTTTATAAAAATAATGAGTTTCAAATTTATCAAAATAAAAAACGACCTTAGGTGGTCGTTTTTTATTTTAACTTCTCCAATCCATTACAATCATTATTCATCATAAAAATCGCCTTTCTAAGTTAGCAATAATAAGCTAATAATTTCAGACCAGTATTTACACATTATTAGTGTCTTCTATTAAAATCAAAAATACATTCAATAGTCTTAGCCAACTTTCAAATACTTCATCGCTAACTAATACCGATGAGGATATTTATTAAATCAATAAATAAAGCGCTATTTTTGCTAGTTTTCTTATACTTTTTAACCGTTATGGACAAAATAAAATCAAACGACAGTTTTTTTACAAATTTATTAAAAAAACCTGTTGACGAGTTAGGGAGTCATCAGCATAATACGCGCCATCGCTTGAGGCGGTAATCGAAACAAACGAATGGCTACGTAGCTCAGCTGGTTAGAGCACATCACTCATAATGATGGGGTCCCCTGTTCAAATCAGGGCGTAGCCACCATTCGATTACATACTACCAAACTCAAGCAAAAGAATTTGCGGAAGTGGCGGAATTGGTAGACGCGCTGGATTTAGGTTCCAGTATCGCAAGGTGTGAGAGTTCAAGTCTCTCCTTCCGCACCATGTATTATGTTGAAGCACATATAAAACAGTTTCTGCTGGGATATCGCCAAGCGGTAAGGCAGCGGGTTTTGATCTCGCCATTCATAGGTTCAAATCCTATTATCCCAGCCAACTTCTTGATTGGGATATCGCCAAGCGGTAAGGCAGCGGGTTTTGATCTCGCCATTCATAGGTTCAAATCCTATTATCCCAGCCAAATAAAAACAGCCCAGCATTTGCTGGGCTTTTTTATTTCTGCTTTCTGATCCTGATTAGCACAAATAATAGTTAGCAGTAGGAGCGTATTAACGCCCCTGTCCTTGCCATTTAAAGTTCCAAGTTCCAATAGCTAAAAATATCGCTGTCATTATCAGCAAACTGATTATGTGATGTTGAATATCAAGTAAACCTGCACCATCTGTCATAATGCTTCTAGCACCTTCGACTAAATGGGTAAGAGGCAATAGAGTTGCAATTTGCTGCACTATTTCAGGACTGCCTTCTAATGAAAACCAAACGCCTGACAGCACCATCATAGGCCAAGAAACCAGATTTAATAACCCACCGGTTAGTTCCTCGCTTTCACTTCTCGATGCAATGCATAAGCCTAGAGCAATCAGAGACATGGCTCCAAGCACTGCGACGATAAACAAATCAAAATAGCTACCCAACATATAGAAATCGAATAATTGATCGCAGCCAATAAAAATAAAAGAAGCAATGAACAAAACTATCCACAAACGAGAAAAGATTTGTGCAGTTAAGAACTCAAAAGCAGTTACTGGAGTAGCATTTAACCGCTTTAACACCATGTTTTTACGATAACGGACAATGACGTAACCTACTCCAAACAAGCAACTAAACATCATGTTCATTCCTAGAATTCCAGGCAATACCCAATCTAGATACCTGATTTGTTTCCCTGAAACTTGCCCTTTGTTCCAGCTGACATCTAGTTTTTCAGCTAACAGTAACTTCTCAACAAAATAACCATTCGGAGAGGTTTCATTCGACCAATAACTTCTCGTGCCGTAATCAACGAGAAAATCAATTTTGTGCTGCCTTAGTTTATCCAAAGCAATATCAGTGTCTTGATAGTTAACAAACTCAGTATAGTGAGTCGCCAAAAAATCTGTTTGTATTTGCGGTGCGTTCAACACCCCCACTTTATAAACTGACTTACCTTCACCAGAAAACACAGCAGCAAAGCCGACTAGTAGTAAAAATGGAAATAACACACTCCAACCGAGCGAAGCTCTATCACGGAAAAACTCTAAATTTCGAGCCTTGAAGATGGCAAAAGAGCGTTTGAAAAAAAGTTGCATAAAATCTTCTCCTTAATCCGCCAATTGGTGACCAGTAAGTTTGATAAACAAGTCGTCTAAATTTGCTGACTTAACTTGTAAACCCGATAACGAAACTCCTTTTTGCAATAAATCAGCAATGGCTTGTTCGACATCAGAAGCATCAATATCAATAAACTGCTGTGCGTAAATACGTCCCAGCTCAGTTAAGTCATGCCCATTTAAGTTCTCTATAGGCAGTCGTATAATGGCGCCTTTAAAGTTCTCGTTTAACAGAGCCTGTGGCGTATCTTGGGCAATAATTTTGCCCTCGTCCATGATCACTATGTCATCACATAAATACTCAGCTTCATCCATGTAATGCGTTGTTAAGACTATCGTTTTACCTTGCTGCTTAATTCTATTAATCAAATCCCAAAACTTTCTTCTAGCGTGAGGATCTAGACCAGTTGTTGGTTCATCAAGAAATATAATTTTTGGTTTATTAATCAATGCTAAAGCCAACAACAATCTTTGCTTTTGCCCACCTGATAACTTCTTGTGATCTTGCTTGGCTATGCTATGGAGATCGCATAAATCCATAAGCACTGTTTTTTCTTCAACTTCGGGATAGAATGCCGAAAACATATCTATGGTTTCTTCTACCGTTAAATAATCCTGCAAAGCTGTGTGTTGAAATTGAATACCAACCTGAGATAGCACAGCTTTGTCTACCGAGTTACCAAAAAATTTGATTTCCCCTGCGTCAGGTTTAACTAATCCTTCCATCATTTCTATCGTCGTTGTTTTACCCGCACCATTTGGTCCTAACAAACCAAAACAGCATCCTTTTTTTACTTGAAATGAAATTCCATCGACAGCTTTGAGGCCACCGTAAGCTTTGGACAAATCATTTACTTGAATTACATAAGACATAGTTACACTGCTAAATAAGTAAGAGAATAATTGAGTTGAGGTACACCATAAAAATCCGCCGAACCTCAGCCCTAGTATCAAAGCAAATCTGATCTAAATCAATTTGAGAATTGCTTAATGTAAGACAATACCCCTATTAATTAAGCCAAAGGAATAAGGAAATGAAACTCAAGAATCAGCTATCGTCCATCATGGTCTTGTTAGCACTTGTTCTTTCTGCAGTTTTCATATCTGCGTTTCTTCTCAGTAAAAAAATCAATGACATCAATAACAGCTGGCATCAAACTAACCTGACCATAATGGCGAAAAACGACGCCTTATTTCAGCTCAGTCGACATTTTGGTTACGGCGGATTTATTCATCACTTTAAAAACCTAGTATTACGACAAACTGACGACTACTTTGAGCATGCAAATTCCAGCATGACAAAAACCCTTAACGCATTAGAAACCTATAAAGCTCAGGCCCCTACTGAGATTGAGAAAACACTGATAAAGCAGTTTGAACAAACGGTTCAGCTCTACAAGGACAAGCTTCATCTAATTCAGACAGAAATCTTAAATAATAAAAGAAACATTCACAGCTTAGATGAAGAAGTAAAAGTAGATGACTCTAAAGCAATTGCTGCGTTGGAAATACTATCGCTACAAATTGCAGAAAATAATCACGACTCTATTGCCTTGTTCAACCAACAATATCAGAGCATAAACAAAATAAATCGAGTTCAAATAATTCTGATCATTCCTCTTATTCTACTGGCTGGCGCAGTACTCACTTTCTATGCGATTAAGGTGACAAGAGCCTATAGTGAATTAGAAACCATTTTTAACGTATCACCAGATGCGCTTATCGTATTGGACTTAGCTGGCAGAATAGTCAGAGCAAACCCCAAGGCCTGTGATATCTTTGGGTATTCGAGAAGAGAGTTTGAACAACTCACTATAGAATCATTGGTCCCGCTAGAATACAGAGACAATCACGCAATGACTCGCTTACAGTTTCAACAGAAACACAGTAAAAGAGAGTCTGGCTCACCACATGCTGAAGTAAAAGCGGTCAACAAACACGGTCATGTTTTCCCTGTAGAAATTACCCTTGCAAACTATGGTAAAGAAGATAGCCAAAAGACCATAGCTAACGTCAAAGATTTAAGTTCATATAAAAATTTAGAAACACTTTCTACAACGGATCATTTAACTGGCATCTCCAACAGGTTAAAAATAGACGCTATATTAGAAGACGAAATGAATCGAGCGCAAAGACTAAAACAAAACTTAGCTTTTGTTATTCTCGATATCGATCATTTCAAATCCGTCAACGATAATTATGGCCATCAACAAGGCGATATTATTCTTCAGCAGTTTGCCGAGTTGCTCAAAACACGAATTAGAAAAATTGACACTTGTGGTCGCTGGGGAGGTGAAGAGTTCTGCATTATCTGTCCAGGTACAACTGGTACCGAAGCTTATCGTTTAGCAGAAGACTTAAGACAACAAATCGAAACCTCGAAGTTTGGCGAGTTAGATAAGCTCACAGCAAGCTTTGGAGTTGCTAACTTCCACGTCAATAAAGATAGCTTTCAAGACTTTATTCAACGCGCTGATATCGCTTTATACCAATCAAAACAATATGGCAGGAACCAAGTCACCCTAGCAAGCTAATTCTTTAATGCAATTAAAACTAGATAAAGCTATGATCGAGTTAACTTTTCATAACCTGATATTGTTATGCGTTGTCCTCGTATTTACCATTCTACAGAACTAGATTTACAACAAACCATAGACTTAGAACCTGATGCAGCAAACCACGTTGGTCGAGTGCTGCGTATGCAAATAGGTCAAAATATTAAATTATTCAATGGCGATGGCCATGACTATGATGCCGTTTTAACCGATATATCGAAAAAACAGGTCAAAGCTAAGATTGAATCTAAGCAGCAATTAACCAATGAATCGCCATTAGAATTGCACCTAGCTCAAGGTATAAGCCGCGGTGATAAAATGGATTTTACTCTGCAAAAGAGTGTTGAACTGGGGATCACAGAAATTACACCTATCTTCACAGAACGTTGTGGGGTTAAGCTTTCTGGGGATAGATTGGAGAAAAAACATCAGCAATGGCAAAAAATAGTTGTCTCTGCCTGTGAACAAAGTGGCCGCGCATTTGTCCCAAAAGTGAATAAACCAATCAAGCTAAGTGAGTTTTTACAACAAAAAACCGAGCAACTTAAGTTGAATTTGCACCCAAGAGCCACAACTAATGTAAAAACATTAGCAAAACCAGAGCAAGGTGTAAGGTTCATTATCGGCCCTGAAGGCGGCTTAGATGACAATGAAATTGAACAAGCACTAAAAGCTGGTTATCAAGAAATTCTCTTAGGTCCAAGAGTATTACGAACAGAGACTGCTGCATTAACTCTAATCAGCGCTTTACAATTACAGTTCGGTGATCTGGCCTAACAAACAAGACGATACAGGAAACAACATGACGATAAAGCTAGGCATAGTGATGGATCCCATCGCTGATATCAATATTAAAAAAGATTCAAGTTTTGCTATGTTATTGGAAGCTCAGAGCCGAGGTTATGAATTGTATTACTTGGAAATGGCAGACTTATATCTATTAGACGGCAGAGCTTTTGGCGAAGCTAAACGCTTAAGTGTGCAAAATGTTGATGGCGATCATTATAGCTTTGATGGAGACGTATCTTTGCCTCTGGCAGATTTAGACGTAATTCTAATGCGTAAGGATCCTCCTTTCGATACTGAATTTATTTATGCTACTTACATGTTAGAAAGAGCAGAAGATGAAGGCACTCTTATCGTTAATAAACCTCAAAGTTTAAGAGACGCTAACGAAAAGCTATTCACTAGCTGGTTCTCAGATTTCATTCCGCCGACATTAGTCACTCGTTCAGACGCGCAAATTCGTAAATTTTATCAACAGCACCAAGATATTATCTTAAAACCACTTGATGGAATGGGAGGGTCTTCTATATTCAGAGTAAAACAAGGCGATCCTAATTTAGGAGTTATCATCGAAACATTAACCAATCACGGTGAGTGTTATGCAATGATCCAAGCATTTATTCCTGATATTTCAAATGGTGATAAGCGTATTCTGATCGTTGACGGTGAGCCTATGCCTTACTGCTTAGCTCGTATTCCAGCAAAAGGTGAAACCAGAGGTAATTTAGCTGCTGGCGGACGAGGTGAAGCTAGAGCCTTGACTGACGCCGATTGGCGTATTGCAAAAGCAATTGGTCCGAAATTGAAAGAAAAAGGACTGATTTTCGTAGGTTTAGATGTAATTGGTGAATGTGTTACAGAAATTAATGTTACCAGCCCTACCTGCATTAAAGAGATAGAAGCGGCATTTGATGTAGATATTACTGGTGCCCTATTCAATGCAATTGAAGCAAGAATTAATTAGGACAAAACAACTATATGGCAAATACTCATTCGACAATGACGAGCTTGGCAAACCAGTTTTTGATTGCCATGCCGTCATTAGATGAATCCTATTTTGGTCGCACTATTATCTATATTTGTGAGCATGATGACGAAGGTGCTATGGGATTAGTGATCAATAAGCCAACAGAATTATCTATTGCTAAAGTATTATCTGAATTGAATTTAATTGATGAAGACGAAGGCGCTCTGCCTGGAAAAAACGTGTTATCAGGAGGCCCTGTCCAAACAGATAGAGGCTTTATTTTACACAACGATGATAAACAATGGTCTAGTAGCTTACAGCTTGGTGAACAAATCACAGTAACAACATCAAAAGATATCCTTGCTCAACTCAATACAGAGCAAGGACCAAAGAAGTTTATTATGACATTAGGCTATGCAGGTTGGTCGCCAGGTCAACTTGAACAAGAATTAGCTGATAACTCATGGTTAACACTAGAAGCCGATCCTGAGCTAATCTTTAACACTCCAATCGATCAATGTTGGGACAAAGCACTAGCTAAATTGGGTATAAGTGCAGAACAGTTAAGCCTAATGTCGGGGCATGCATGAGTACAGAGACTATCGTAGGTGTTGACTTTGGCACTGGTTCTATTGGTTTTGCAGTTGGTCAAACTTTGACTGGAACAGCTTCTCCTATCGGCGCAATCAAAGCCAAAGATGGAACCCCAGACTGGCAACAAGTTGAAAAACTACTCAAAGAATGGCAACCAAGCTTAGTTGTTGTTGGCTTACCGCTAAATATGGACGGAACTGAACAAGAAATGACAAAGCGAGCAAGAAAGTTCGCAAATCGTTTACATGGCAGGTTCGGCGTTCAAGTCGCGACTCATGATGAGAGATTATCGACCGCTGATGCTAAAGCTCACCTGTTTGCTTCTGGAGGCTATCGCAACCTTAAAAAAGGTAATGTAGATGCTCAATCTGCGGTTGTTATTCTAGAAAGTTACTTCGAGAGTCTTTATGACTAAAGTGGCTATTGTTGTTGGTGGTACAGGTGTTGTAGGCCGAGAGCTTGTAGCCCAGTTATGTAACAATGATCACTACTCTAAAGTAATTAGTTTAGGTAGGCGCGAGCTTGCTTATCAGCACGATAAGCTAGAACAACAGATCGTCAATTTTGACGATAAAGATAGCTGGCAACAATTAATCATCGCTGATGACTTATTCTGTGCCTTAGGCACAACCTTAAAACAAGCTGGCAGTAAAGCTGCACAGGAAAAAATTGATCTTGATTTACCTGTGCAAATTGCAATTGCTGCCAAAAGTAATGGCGTTAAAGGTTTTGGATTAGTGTCTTCTTCTGCAGCGGACGCTTCTTCAAACTCCTATTACTTCTCCCTCAAGGGCAAGTTAGAACAAGAGTTACAATCTCTCAACTTTGAACAACTTACAATAGTTCAACCTTCAGTATTAGTAGGACAGAGAACTGATTTCAGATTAGGTGAAACAATTGCAATTAAACTGTTAAACGCTTTACAGTTTTTGCCTGTCTTCAAACAATACAAGCCAATAACAGGTGTACAAGTTGCAAAAGCACTCATTCATTTTCATCTGGGTAATCAAGATAGAGTGTTGGTGAAAAAGCTAGAGCAGTTGTTTATTTAGCTAACTAATTAGCGGCTTGCGAATGACTCTTCTGCCCTTCTGCTATTACCAATGTGTGAATACACTTAGTTTCGGTTTCTAACAAAGTAGGGACTTTATTGGCTTTACCTTGCAAGATCATTGCACTGCCGTACAAACAAGGCTGTTTGATATGAGGATATTTTTTCTTTAAACGCTCAACTTGTGCAGATACATCATCAGCTTCAAATAGCATTTCATTTTTGGCTTGTAGTGAACTAGAAGACACTAAGCTGCCTCCCTCTACTTGCATCAATGCGAAAACAGAAGATGAAATCACAACAGCTGCAGATGCTGCATACATCAACTTTTGTTTCATCATTTACTCCAAACTACAAACTACAAATTCCAAACGCTGAGAATTCTATTTGATCTAAATCAAAGATTCAATTGGCAATTTTTTAATCATTTCAAAAACTGCAACATTAACATGCAAAATATTCCGCGTAATGGGCTATTATTTCAATAAATTTTAGAGTAAAAACGTAAGTAACAATGATAAATAGTCGAAAAATAACAAATTAAAGAAAAGTGAGACAGAATATGGAGAAAAGTGACCAACCTATGTTATCTGGCGCCCAAATGGTGGTGAAATCGCTAGAGGACTTAGGTGTCAAATATCTTTTTGGTTATCCAGGTGGTGCAGTTCTGGATATTTACGACGCTCTGTTTGAGCATGAAAAGATAGAACATATTCTCGTCCGTCACGAGCAAGCCGCTGTGCACGCAGCAGATGGTTACGCTAGAGCAACAGGTGATGTTGGCTCTGTACTAGTAACTTCAGGACCTGGTGCAACTAACACCATTACAGGTATAGCAACCGCTTATATGGATTCAATACCACTAGTTGTACTTTCTGGTCAGGTTCCAACCACTGTTATCGGCGAAGATGCATTCCAAGAAACTGACATGGTTGGTTGTTCCAGACCTATAGTTAAACACAGCTTTTTAGTAAAAAAAGCAGAAGATATTCCTGAAGCTATTGCCAAAGCTTACTACATAGCAAAAACCGGAAGACCAGGACCAGTTGTTGTTGATTTACCAAAGGACATTGTAAATCCTTTAGTAAAAGCACCTTACAATTTGCCAAAAGAAATTAATATTCGCTCGTACAAGCCATCAACAAAGGGCCACCCAAAACAAATTAAAAAAGCGGTAGAAGCCTTAGTCTCGGCTAAAAGACCAGTCATATACACAGGTGGTGGCATTATTGCTTCACAAGCAAGTGATGAACTGACAACTTTTGCTGAGTTAATCAATGCTCCTGTTACAAATACCCTTATGGGATTAGGTGGTATTTCAGGTGAACATCCACAATTCATAGGTATGCTAGGAATGCACGGCACATACGAAGCAAATAAAGCCATGCATAACGCTGACTTAATTTTTGCTATTGGTGCCCGCTTTGACGATAGAGTAACGAACAACGTTGAAAAGTTCTGCCCGAATGCCAAAATTGTTCACGTCGATGTTGACCCAACTTCTATTTCTAAAACGATTCGAGCGCATGTTCCTGTTGTAGGAGAAGCGAAAACAGTATTACTTCAACTACTAGACTTACTCAATAGAACAGAACAAAAGCCAGATCAAACTGCGATAGAGACTTGGTGGCAGCAAATAGAACAATGGCGTTCAATGGACAGTCTAGGCTACCAACCTAAACCAGATGAAATCTTACCTCAGCAGGTTATTCAAACACTGCACAAGGTTACAAATGGTGATGCATACGTTACTTCAGATGTTGGCCAACATCAGATGTTTGCAGCCTTATATTACCCATATAAAAAACCTAGACAGTGGATAAACTCAGGTGGCTTAGGAACTATGGGGTTTGGTTTACCTGCAGCCATGGGTGTTAAATTAGCATTTCCAGACTCTGATGTAGCTTGTGTAACTGGCGATGGCTCGATTCAAATGAACATTCAAGAGCTCTCAACTTGTCTGCAATACAATATTCCAGTGAAAATAGTGAACCTCAACAATGCTTCACTAGGTATGGTAAAGCAATGGCAATCGATGTTTTACAATGGACGTCACTCTCATTCTTACATGGACTCAGTACCTGACTTCGTTAAATTAGCAGAGGCTTATGGCCACGTAGGCTTGAGGATCACTGAACTTGATCAACTTGAATCTACAATGGCAGAAGCTTTTGCGATGAAAGACAAGCTTGTTTTCATTGATATTCAAGTAGACCCAAAAGCTCATGTATACCCGATGCAAATTAAAGGCGGGAAAATTGACGATATGGTATTGGCACCAAAAGAAGGAGAAAACAACTAATGCGTCGTATTTTATCTATTCTTTTAGAAAACGAGCCTGGTGCTTTATCTCGTATCGTAGGTTTATTTTCACAACGTGGTTACAACATTGACAGTTTAACTGTAGCCCACACAGATGATGAATCACTTTCTCGTATCACCATTAGTACTAGAGGTGATCAAAAGGTACTCGAACAAATTACTAAGCAAGTAAACAAGTTAGTTGATGTATTAAAAGTACGCGAGCTAACAGAACGACCGAATATCGAAAGAGAAATTGTTTTAGTTAAAATGTTCGCCGAGACCAACGAACAAAGAGAAGAAATTAAACGTTGCTCTGATATATTCCGCGGTCAAATTGTTGATGTATCGGCTCGAATTTATACAGTACAGCTGCTAGGCACGTCGGAGAAGGTAGAAGCTTTCATAGATATTATGCGCGATACTGGAACAATTCTAGAAACGGTTCGTTCTGGCGTAGTAGGCATAGGCCGAGGTGAAAAATCGTTAACACCATAAAATCGTTAAGTTAACACCAAAAGTTTATTTAATTAAAAAGGCCATAATTATTATGGCCTTTTTAACGTAAATTAACCCTATACAAGTAACAGTTTTAATTCAACAGATTGTCGTGATACTTACGCACTAAACTATCAATTTCGTCTTGGTTTTGCTCAATTACCTTGTTTAACTTGGTCAATTGAGACTCTGATAAACTGTCCTTAGCAATCATGTAATGCACCATGTTGTCGTGAACAACTTGATCAGTTTGTTTAATTAAGTCTGCGTACTCGTAGTTAGCTAATACATATTTGCCAGCCAAGCTATCTTCAATTACAAAATCGACTCGTTTATTCTTCAGTAAAAAGAATCGTTGGCTAGCTAAACTCACATCTACAACACAATTTGTGCATTCTTGTCTGTACTTAGCGAAAGCTTCACCGTAAAAACCACCACGATTAACTGCAACCATAGTATTTTCGCCAAGTTTTAGCTTCGAATTGTTATCAATATGAGTGTATAACTTAGAATATTCCTTTCGATAAGGAACAGTAAACCATGCGTGCTCAGCTCGTTCTTGACTCATACTCGCAGCAAATATCATATCAAGATTACCCTTTTTCAATTCAGCAAATGCTCGTGAGGACGAAGGTAATGTAATAAACTGCCAGCACCAACCCGCTTTCTCTAAGATCAATTCTAATACTTCAATATCTAAGCCTTTATACTCCTCATGCATTTTATATGAGTAAGGTTGCCAGTTTTTAGAAGCGCTAATAACTAACGTCTTATCGCAGGCAAAGGCTAAAGTAGGAAATAAACAAGCAAAGGCGAAGAGCCTAAACGAAATTCGCGGATGAAAAATGTTGATATTTTTAGCTATAAAACGCATAGCAAACTGCAATCAATTTGGTAAGTGAAATCTAATATACCTGTAAATCTAACAAAAAGAAAAGGCTTCCGAAGAAGCCTTTAAATTTTGATTATTGTTTTGCTGGAAGTACTTTGGAACTTACTTCACCAAAGCCAATTCTGGCATAGCCATCTTTGTGACAGAAGCCTCGCATGATCACATTATCGCCATCGAGTAAGAAGGTTCTGCTTTCGCCATTTGGTAAATCAATTGACTCTTTTCCGCCTTTTGATAATTCAAGTAATGAACCAGCTTCTTCATGTTTTGGTCCAGATTGAGTACCACTACCAAAAAAGTCACCAGGCTTTAAGTTACAGCCATTAACACTGTGGTGAGCTACCATTTGCGCTACGGTCCAGTACGAGTGTTTAAAGCTAGATTTAGATAGCTGAGTTGGCTCACTGCCCTGCTCTCGCATAGTTTCAGTTTCTAACAATACTTCTAACTGGATATCAATAGAACCTTCACTTCTATTCTTTTCAGACTCTAAATAAGCAAGAGGTTGAGGATCAGCTTGGTCACGAGTCCAGCTCGTACGATATGGTAATAATGCTTCGTTTGAAACAATCCAAGGAGAAACAGTTGAAGCAAAGTTTTTCGCTAAAAACGGACCTAATGGTTGATACTCCCAAGCTTGTAAGTCACGAGCTGACCAGTCATTAAATAAGCAGAAACCAAATACATGATTATCAGCGTCATCTAGTTTAATTGCTTCGCCTAAATCGTTACCTTTACCTAAATAAATACCTAACTCCAATTCATAATCTAGGCGCTTACAAGGACCAAAGCTTGGCTCTGTTGCATCTGGCGCTTTAGTTTGGCCACATGGACGGTGAAACTCTTGACCTGATACATCAATAGATGACGAACGACCGTGATAACCTATTGGTACCCACTTGTAGTTTGGTAACAGTGGATTGTCAGGACGGAACAAGCTACCTACCGCTGTTGCGTGATAAATTGATGTATAGAAGTCAGTATAGTCACCAATCACACAAGGCAGTTTAAATTCTGCTTCCGCTTGGCCAACTAAACACTCTTCAACCGTCGCTTGTAAGTCTGCACCTTCTCTTAGTGCTCTAGACATAGCTAATCTCAAAGCTGACCAAGCTTCTTGGCCCATAGCCATAAAGTCATTTAGTTCAGTTTGCGAACATAGAACTAAACACTCTTGTACCAAACCAGAAAATACTTGTTTCTCAGCTAGCGCTTTCAAGTCAACTATTTGGTCACCTATCGCAATACCGCCTCTAAAATCTTGTTCAGAGCCTTTAACTCTGAACTCTGCGATTGGTAAGTTTTGAATTGGAAAATCTGTCGTTGATGAGTTTGCGCTCTCTAGCCAAGACACTAAGCCTAACTCATGAGTTTCATTTAACCCCATGCTTTTATCCCGTTTATTATTTATTTTTATATAAATCCGATTTTAACCTTACTCGCAAGTAGAAATAAATCCAGCATCTGACTTACAAATAGATAAAAATAGCTCATCAGGAAAGGCTTGTTTACAGCTATCGTTACACCAACTTTACATAATTGGCATTTGTCTTTGGTATATTGAAAGACAAACCGAGCAATTATCAAATTTTTCTTTATTTTTAGGTTGTTAAAAGCAGCTCCATTATCAATACTATTTTCGTCCGATAATAAAATTTAAATCATGTATGAAATCGCTCCCCAGCCAGACAGTGAAAAACACAACGAAATCTTTGTTATTACTCAGCTGTTTATTTACCAATTTGTCACTAGCCAACGATGATGATGAACCGCTAACAGAAGAAGAAACACAATTTCAAAAAGACATTAAAGAATGCGTCGAAATTTTAGAAAATACCGGCGTTGTAGAAACAAACGATAAGTTAGTATGGCGTTATTGTGAGAGTAAAATAATGGCCAAACGCTCCGGCAAATTAGGCCGTTACGCTAAAAGAGTGTTAGCTGAGCGCGCAACAGAATTAAACCCTTTTGTCATTACGCCTCACGAACCAAGCTACATAATGCCAATCACTTACACTAACAACTTTAATCATGAACCATACCGTGATTTTGACGATGAAGTTATTGATGAAGTGCATAACCCAACCCCATTTAGCGATAATCTGGAAGCACATGAAGCGAAGTACCAAATAAGCTTTAAAGTACCTTTGCGCTCTACCAGTTTATTTGTCCAAGGCGATGCTCTGTACTTTGCAATGACTATTCAAGCTTGGTGGCAATTATATTCAGATGAAATTTCAAAACCATTTAGAGAAACAAACTATAAACCAGAAATTTTCTACGTGTCACCACTCCCTTGGCAAACTGAAAACGGCTCATTTGGCTATTTCATCTCTTTTGAACATCAATCCAATGGTCAGTCGCAAGGTTTATCACGTAGTTGGAATCGCATTCACTTGGGCCTGATTTATGATACAGATAATTATTCTATCGGTATCAAACCTTGGTACCGAATTCCTGAAGATGAAAAAGAATATGACTTAGCACCTAACGGCGATGACAATCCAGATATTGAAGATTACTTGGGACACTATGAAATAATGGGAGCTTATGCTTTTAGCGAGCAACATAAGTTGTCCGGTACGTTCAGACAAAATTGGTCAACAGGCAACGGTTCAATCGAATTAAACTATACGTTTCCGTTACCATTTTCAGCTAGACTTGTAGGCTTTGCTCAGTTTTTCAGTGGTTATGGCGAAAGCCTGATCGACTACAATCACAGGCAAGAAAAAATTGGTATTGGCATTGCTTTAACCGACGTTTTCTAGACTTTAAATTATGCTTTGTAGGCCCTGCTGATTAAGCAGGGCAACACCAATTTCGAGCTTCATTTGCTGGCAATGGCTTGCTATAGAAGAAGCCTTGAACGTTACAACACCCCATCCCTCTTAAGAAGTCTATCTGCTCTTGAGTTTCAGTCCCCTCAGCAATTACATGTAAGCCCAATTGTTGAGCCATAGCTATAATAGCGCCGGTTATCTCGACATCGTTAATATCGCCAGGTATATCTTGAATGAAAGAACGATCGATTTTTAGGGTATCAACAGGCAATATTTTCAGATAAGCCAACGATGAGTACCCTGTACCAAAATCGTCAATTGAAATTTGTACACCAAGGTCTTTCATATCTTGTAACTGACGAATAGCGTCATTGATGTCAGCCATTAAGTGAGATTCAGTGATCTCAATCTCGATCAGGTCTGATGAAACGTTGTGTGTAGTTAATGACACCGCTAATTGATTAGCAAAATTCCCTTTCTCAAACTGTTTACCACTTAAGTTGATCGACACAGGAACAGGATTTTCTAATGATTTAACAAACTGCAGTGACTTTTCTAACACCCAATCACCGATATCTAAAATCAAGTTACTCTGTTCTGCAATAGGAATAAACTTACCTGGAGAAACAAAACCTAGTTCAGAATCATGCCAACGTAATAACGCTTCATAACCAATTAATGTCATAGTCTTGGTATTTACTTTCGGTTGGTAGTACAGCTCAAGTCCATCATTTTCGATTGCCAAACCTAAGCGCTGCTCTACAGACATGCGCTCTTGGACAGCTTCGTTTAATTCCTTAGTAAAGAAGTGGAAAGTATTCTTACCTTTCGATTTAGCTTCATACATAGCTAAGTCAGCATGTTGTAGCAGTAAGTTAGGATCATCATTATTCGACATAGTAATACCAATACTGGTACTTACTTTGATTTCTTCACCCAAAATATTAAACGGTGTCGACACTGTATCTAAGATAGAGTTAACTTTGAGTAAAACACTCTGTTCACTATTCGCTACAACAATAAAGGCGAATTCGTCTCCTCCTAGACGCGCTAATACATCTTCGCCTCTTAGTTCTTGTTGTAACCTAGCTGCCATTTCCATTAGTAGTAAATCACCGCCGTCATAACCAAGCTTATCGTTTACTCGCTTAAAGTCATCAATATCAAAGTGTAAAACGGCAAACTCAAAGTGGCCGCGCTTTTTCATTTCGATGAACTTCTCTAATTGAGCAACAAAGAAACTGCGATTGGCTAAACTGGTTAATTCATCTGTATAAGCTAGCTTTTCTATACGATTCTGCGAATCTTTGATAAAAGAAATATCTTGCATAGAAACAACGTACTTGGTCACATGACCAACGTCGTTGCGCAAAGGGGTAATAGTAGTATTCACCCATATTTGGCGTTCACTATTTAGCTCTTTAAGCACTAATTCCCCATGCCAACTCTCTTTACGACGAATGTCATTGATGATCTGTTCAGTGATAAAAGCCATATGATGGTGAATATGAGAAAAGAATCGAGTATCGAGTAAATCTTCACGCTCACAGTTGAGTAATGACAAAGACTGAGTATCAACAAAGTTAATGCTAAAATTCAAATCAAGAATAAATACTGCGTTATCTGAGTAACTTACAGCTTGGGCCAGAGCTTTATTCTCATCTAACTCAGTTCGGGCTTGCTCGATTTCTTTATCTTTAGCTTCTAGACGGCTGTTAAACCTTTTAAATAACTGAGCAAGCTTCTGATGCACTTCATCAATTTCATCTCCGCCTCGCTTCTCATCTAGTTGGTCTAAGTGTCCACTAATCGCGCTAGACAAAATTCTAGAGGTATGATGTAAACGTCGAGTGATCATGTAACGAGTTTGAGCAACCGCAGTAAAATAAATAAAAGTAACCGCTAATAGCGCAATCAATAATATATCGGTGATATCTTGCTGGGTGTCTTTAAAAACTTTGTCTTCTTGACTGTAGATAACGATAGTCCAATCATTTGACTCTAAGTGATGCGTTACTGCATATACTTCCTTGCCCCAGTCTTCAAAGCTGTGTAATTGCCCGTCGACCTTATCTTTGGCAATAAATTTTCTCAACGACTTTCTAATGATCCTTTCATCGCCTTCTCGATGGCCTAATGTATGATTTTGGCGAATAAGCCTTGCACCATAATCAGGGTGAAACACCAATCGACCATTAGAGTCATAAATAAACAGCTCTAATCCAGATCCCAAGAATTGCTTTTTCACTTCAGAAATAATGTTATCAACTTCCATAACACTTCCCCAAACCACATCACCACTAGGTAAGTTGGTAACACGAGTCATATAAGGAAGTAACCAGGTGTGATAAACATTGTCGTAATATAACTCGCCCCAGAACTTTACTGCTGAAGCACTTTTATAATCTGGAGTGAGCAACATTCTGCTTTGAAACAGTAACTCTTCCGACATTTGCCAATTGCTAGGCGACACTTGCTTAGACTCATCCGAAAAGTGTAAAAAACCAGCGAGAATAGTGTTAGAAAAATGTTCGTTGCTGACACGCCACGCTACTTGTTGTGACTTCTCTGAAGCTAAAGTTTGGTAAAGTTCTGCCAACATATCTGAGTGAACTCTATGCTGTTCCAGTTTAGCGTCAAAAAAAGCAGAAACTTCCGCAGCTTGCAGCTTTAAATCGGCATGAGCTTGAACAAAGTCATCATTTTTCTGTTTGTTTAAATAAATGACCCCTATCATGAATAATAAAAAAAAGGTCAACAACAACTGCAGGCTACTGTACTTGAACGTAATACTTTGAGTTGAAAACAATTTCACTAAAAAAACCTTTTACGGAACTAGAGCGTGTTTATTGAAGGCGGATATGTAACCAAATTTACAACACATGAGCTTCGATTAAAACGATCTTTTGCCAATAATTCAGACCAGTAGTTCTCTATTGTATAGTTTTGCAGCGATTAAACTGTATTTCGTCAGACACACCATTGCGTTGTGGTATCAATCTACTGCTAAAAACATCAAAAGCCTACTTAACTCAAATGTTTTACAGCGAAATATCACTAATTTGCAACACATAGATTTTTACTGTGTTAAGTTATTTTAAATAATAACAATAAGGACTTTCCAATGACTAAATACTTAGTCAGAACCAGCCAAGTTTTATTGCTGCTTTTCATTATAGCAGTCGCTGTTACTTACGGATTATTGAGCTTAAGTCTACCTAAGCTTAACGGCACAATATCAGCACCTGTTTTGGCCGGAATAACAGTAACTAGAGATGCACAAGGAGTGGCTCAAATCAAAGCCAAATCTAGAGAAGATGCAAGCTATGCCTTAGGTTACTTACATGGTCAAGAACGCTTTTTTCAAATGGACTTATTACGCCGAAATTCAGCAGGTGAGCTAGCTGAGCTATTTGGTCAATTAGCGGTAAATCACGACAGTAAAATTAAACAGCACCAATTTAGAAAGCGAGTTGGGCGTTACGTCAAAACCCTGAGCGACTCACATCAAAAGATATTAGATAAGTATACTCTAGGGGTGAACGACGGATTATCAGCACTGACCACTCACCCTTTTGAATATACTTTGTTAAGTGCAACTCCTAAAGCTTGGCTGCCTGAAGATAGCTTGTTGGCTTTGTATAGTATGTATATGGATCTGCAAGATGAGTACGGCGATAGAGAAGTCACTATAGGTGCTTTATCAGAATTGTTAACACCAGACTTATTTGCGTTTCTCACTCCGGAAGGTTCAATTTGGGATGCTGCAATAGACGGTTCTGAGTATTTTCCTCCCCCTATTCCCAATTCTAATTTTGCAGCTTTCACGCAATCGAAAACTGCAAAGCTGGAACAAGATTTTAACCTTTTCCCTAACCCTAAAGAAGGTTTCAAAGGAAGTAACAACTGGGCTGTTTCTGGCCAACTCTCAGCGACTGGCAGTGCTATTGTTGCGGATGATATGCACTTAAATATTGGTGTCCCAAACATTTGGTACAGAGCCAGCATTCGTTTCCAAACTAATGGGCAAGAGGTAAAACTAGACGGTGTGAGCTTACCTGGCACTCCAGCTATAGTAGTTGGTTCAAATCATAACGTAGCTTGGGGCTTTACCAATAGCTACGGCGATTGGAGCGACTTGATTAAGCTTCAATTGAACGAGGACAAAACCCAGTATCTAACACCTGATGGCTTTAAACCTCTACTTGTCGAAACCGAAATCATTAACATAAAAGATAGCGAGCCGCTACAAATACAAGTGCAATTAACGCAGTGGGGCCCTGTTATAGGTGAAGATCACCAAGGCAATCTGCTCGTAATGCGCTGGGTGGCTCACGACCAAGAAGGTATAAACTTTAACCTAGTCAATATGGAATTAGCTAAAGATGTTGAACAAGCCTTAGCAGTAGCTCACTCTGCGGGTATTCCAGCACAAAACTTAGTAGTAGGTGACAAACATGGCAATATCGCGTGGACCATTGCTGGTCCTATACCTCGAAAATTTGGTTTAAAAAATACTGGCAGAGATGGTTGGGCTAAACCGCAAGATTGGAGCCACGGCAATCATGGTTGGTCTGGCTATCTTGAAAGTTCAGAATATCCAGTTGTCATCAATCCTAAGAGCAACAGGCTATGGACAGGTAACAGTCGTGTCGTCGGCGCTGATATGTATCAAACTATAGGTGATGGAGGCTATGCTTTAGGTGCAAGAAGTAAACAAATCAGAGATAACTTGTTTGCCAAAGAAGCGTTTACCGAACAAGATTTACTGGATATCCAAAACGATGATAGCGCGATCTTTTTATCGCGTTGGCAAGAGTATTTAGTTAACCAAGTGTTCACCGACAGCTTTGTGCAAAACGCAGGTCTAAGTAGAGCCAAACATTTAGTAGAAAATTGGCAAGCAAGAGCATCTGTCGACTCTGTTGGTTATTTGTTTGTGAGACAGTTCAGGCTGAATTTAAGAAGTAAACTATTCACTCCAGTAGCCGAATTACTGAAACAGCATAGAACAGAAAGCACATTACCTTTAACTTTCAGAGCAATAAGATCACAAGCTGAAATACCAATGTGGCAATTATTAGAAACCCAACCAGCTCATCTGATCCCAGAAGGGTACGACTCCTGGTTATCCTTCGCCCAACAAGTCGCCCAACAGACTCACAGCCAACTAGTGAACAAATACGGTAGTATCGATTCAGCAACTTGGGGAGCTCATAATACAACTAAGATCCAACATCCATTATCAAGAGCCGTGCCTGCTTTAAGTTGGTTGTTAGATATGCCGAGTGAGCCGGTAAACGGTGATACTTACATGCCTAGAGTACAAGGTAAACGATTTGGTTCATCACAGCGAATGGTGATATCTCCCGGCTATGAACAGCACGCTATATTTCATATGCCATCATCACAATCTGGTCACCCCCTTTCTCCATACTATGGTAAAGGACATGACGATTGGGTAAAAGGTGCCGCTTCTGAGCTACTTCCTGGCAAGACTAAATATAAATTAGAGTTTTTACCCAAATAATGGTTGACAGCAAGCAGGCACAAAATATAGATTGGCTTTAAGCAATAAAAATTATAAGCAAATGAACACAAATACTTTCTTTTTTAACTTTTTCTTTTTTCTGTTTCCTACTTGGTAGGAAGGCAGTTTTGATGCGTTGAAAAAGAAACAAAAATCAAAAAAAGCCTTCCAACTGGAAGGTTTTTTTTTGCCTAGAGGAACGGAAAAACAATGATTGAGCTGTCTGAATTACGAAAAGATATAAATGAAATCGACAACGAGTTAATGGTTTTGTTGGCAAAGCGTAGACGAATTTCTCATCTCGTTGCGGAAGCAAAAATAGCAATCAACAAACCAGTACGTGATATCAAGCGTGAAGAACAAATGCTAGTTGAGTTAATTGATGGTGGTAAATCGCTAGGCTTAGATGGTTATTATGTAAAACAAGTTTTTCAAACAGTTATCGAAGACTCAGTTCTACACCAACAAGCTTTACTGCAACAACACAATAATACCGCATCAGCAAATCTACCAATCAACCGCGTTGCTTATTTAGGTAGTCAAGGTTCTTATTCAGACTTAGCCACTCAAAAGTACTTTTCTCGTCATCCTTCAGAACTTAAACAAATTGGCTGTACCAGTTTCAATGAGATTATATCTACCGTTGAACAAGGGCACGCAGATCATGGTGTACTACCAATTGAAAACACCTCTTCAGGCAGCATCAATGAAGTTTATGACCTATTGCAGCATACTAGTTTAGCTATCGTTGGCGAACTAACTCACCCAGTCAATCATTGTATGGTAGCGGCTGTTGATACCACACCAGATAAGATCAAAAAGTTATATGCACACCCGCAAGTGTATGCACAATGTAGTAACTACTTACATCAATTCCATGATGTAGAAATTGAATATTGCGAAGCTTCTTCTGCCGCATTTGAAGCAGTTAAGAATGATGAAACAGGTGAATTGGCAGCATTAGGAAGTGGCGAAGGTGCTCGTATATATGGTTTACAAGTCATTGCTGAAGCTCTCGCTAATCAGAAGAAAAACTACAGTCGTTTCATTGTATTAGCACCGAAAGAAGTAGCAGTCTCAAGTCAAATTCCGGCAAAAACAACTTGGATCATGTCTACAGCCCAAAAACCAGGCGCCTTAGTAGACGCATTGCTTATCCTAAAACAGCACGGCGTAAACATGTGCAAACTGGAGTCTCGCCCAATTACAGGAAACCCATGGGAAGAAATGTTTTATGTTGACGTTGACGGTAATCTCATAGATAACAATCTGTTAGCCGCAATAGAAGAATTACGAGAAACTACTCGTTACTTAAAAGTGTTAGGTTGTTACCCAAGCGAAGATATTCAACCAGCCAAGGTAAGCGCAGAGTAATTCGCTCACCTCCCCTTTTTATCAAAGCGATAACAATTTTGGCTTGTTATCGCTTTTTTATTACTTTTTTATTATCCATTCCGATCTAAACTTGTTGATAAAACGTACAACTCTAAAAATTAATTTTAGTAAGGAGCGGTTTATGGCAAGCACAGCAACAATTTTAAGCATAGCTGAGGCAACCCACTATCTAGTTGGAATGAGTGACGACAATAATCGTTTAACTGCATTACCTTCTTTATCAGACATCACAGTATGTGATTCACTAGCACAAGCAAAACAAGTTCTCAGGGAACACCACTTCGAGAGTGCTCAACTCGTTATGCAAACCGCATACGATGAAATGTGTGGGTTGAGTGCTCCTGGAGAAACAAGGCAAACAATTCCACTAAAGTAAATATATGAAAAATAGATTAGATATTAATACAGCCCTTCTTGCTTTTACCAAAATCAATGAGCATGGAGATGCCGTTGATGGCGGTCACTACTTTGAAGGGCTATTCGCTAGCAGCGACTACGATGGCTACACGTTAACCATTAAAGATAAGCTTTCTACTCTTACTATATTCTTCCACAATAAATACGAACTCGAAGGGCCAGATAGCAAAGCGATTGATAGGTTAGTTAAAAATATTGAACACATAGCCAAGTCTGCCTTCTAAAGCGCACCTGTTTAACCTTTGCAATATCTCAATAAGTATTTATTAAACAATCAGTTACCCTCTCCGCATTAAATATTTCAAAATTTACTGTCAACCGTACCTCCAGTTCTTGGTTATTTAGGAACAGAACTAAGCAATAAATACCAATGCTCCTAATAACTGAGAGGAAACGATGAAAAAGATATTGTCACTTATAAATACGACGGTTTTGATGTCAGTTATGTTAATTAGTGCACCAACTGCCGTACAAGCTTCAAATGATGTTGTAGCGTTAAAGAACAAGCTCGTCGAAAGCCAAGAAAGGCTAAACTTATCGGAAAAGCAACAACAACAAATGTTAGCTATTTTAGATGAACAAGCCATTGAGCAGGACAAGATCTTAAAACGTTATGGCGTTGATTTAGAGAACACAGATAAATCTCAAAAATTATCGTTTAAACAAATAAGAAGTATGCGCATTGATATGCGTAACTTAAAAGAAGAGACCAAAAAGAAAATATCAAATGTACTGACCCCAGAACAAATAAAAGAGTGGCAGTCATTACGTCATGAAAATCTGCAGTCAATGAAGTCTCACTATCAATCGAGTTTGAAGGTTTAACTTTCAATATCTAAGGCTTGTTACAAACAAAGAAAAGCCTAGTCATTCGCTTTTAGCCCATACTTAATTTAGAAGGCCAACAAAATGAAAAAAATAATCTTCGCAACCTTAGTTTCTGTTTTTATGCTGAGCGGTTGTGCTAACTACATCACAGGTCATAGTGAAACAATTTCAGCGGAAAAATTAGAAGCTGCAAAAACCTATTCTTTTATTAGTGACAGAGCTATTTTAAATAGCATTGCAGCCTACCCGGAAATTGTTGTGGGTCCAATTGAAACATCACTGCGTAAGTCCATTGATGAAGAGTTGCAAGCTAGAGGCTATGTAAAATCAGACCCGAGAGAAGCAGATATTTTCGTCTCTTTTGCCATTAGTGCAATTGAACGTGCAGACATGTATCGAGCATACACTGCAAGAAGAGGCTATTACGCCGCGCATTTAACTTATGTTGAAGCTCATGAGTACGTTGAAGGTGCATTGATGATTGATATTTTTGACAAGCAAACAGGACAGCAAATTTGGCATGGCTGGGCGAAAGAAAAGGTACATTCATTTGCCAAAGCAGATGACCGCGACGTAAAAATAAAACAAGCAGTGACTTCTATTATCGCTACTATGGATAAGCCTACAGGTGAATCAGATTCAAACGAACTGGCACAATTAGAAGCCCCTGCTGATTAATATCAAAACGGCCTTGAAGTAAAAAGAAGATTTTCTTCTTTTTACTTCCGTTCTTCCTTATCTACTCTGCTCTACGCAGATTTCATTCACCAAAAGTGATGGGGATTTATCAGGCTTGGCATACGCCATTCTATCAATGAGTTGAGCTGTGCAATAACCATCTAAACCATTCACTGCAACGGCTCCTAACATAGACAAATCTACAAAACCGTCTTCTTTTACCGCTTTTTCATCCAACTCTACACAAACAATCTTACCTATCACTAACTCAGTATCATTGACGGCCAAAGTTTGAGTTTCGACTAGCTCTAAACCTATCTTTAACTTACTTTGTTTGACAAATGGAGCAAAAAAATCAGCCACATATTCAGCTTCGAAGTTAAGCATGTCAAACTCTGATTGTGATTTATCGAATCGAGCTGAGGTTTGATGCGCTTGTTGGTAAAAATCTTGATGAACCTGGTTAATAGTATAAAAACCAGTTTCTGTCAGGTTATCAAAAGTATGACGCGGTACAGATCTAGGACGAATTATCATGCCCATTAATGCAGGGTCAGCACCAAGGTGAAATACCGAACTAACAATACTCAAATTGGTTCGCCCTTCCTTATCTTGTGTCCCCACTAAATTCGCACTTTTATAGCCAGACAAACTGTTTATAAAATGGACACGAAAGCGCTTATCCATAGATTCGATGTCACTTTGTTGAATCAACATGCTTTGTTCCTCAATGTCTATATGACGCTACCAAGCTATCGGCTTGCCTTGCCAATCTACATAATCAACAACCTCTTCAACGGATTCTGGCTGTTGTTTTTTTAAGTTCAAGATAAGCAACAACTGCTCAGCCACAAAGGCAGGGCTAAACAACTGTTCAGGTTTTACATTAGCCTGAAATGGTTTTGACAGTTTTGTATTAGTTGTACCTGGGTGAAACAGCACAAACTGCCACTGTTTGAATCTTCTTTTCAGCTCAATAGCTGCACATTTCACCATCATATTCATCGCCGCTTTACTCCCGCGATAGCCATACCATCCACCTAACTTGTTGTCTGAAATACTGCCGATTCTGGCACTAAAAACACAAATCTGCGCCTGCTTTTCCATTGGTAGATGAGCTAGCTGTGCTAGCCACAATATCGGGATAATTGCATTAGCTTGAAAATACGCCTGCATTTGTTCAACATTAATCTCTGCCAAGCTTTTTTCTGGTTGATAATCGTCAAAATGAAGCAAGCCATTGCAGATAAAAACTTGGGTAAAACTGTAGTTTTGCTCCGCGAGTTGCTGGCTTAATTCTCCTATTTCTACTTCGCTATAGTCACATCGCAAAGCTAATATTCTGCTAGAATCAATGCTCAAGTCGAGTTCTTGCCTGCTAACGGCCACAACAAAGTTTTCACTAGTCTTTAGTATTTCATTGATTAATGCGTGGGCAATACCACTAGAGGCGCCAATAACTAATGTCGCTTTGATACTATGATTCATGTTCATGACCTTTATTTTGATTAGATTTAATCTCACAACTTTGATCACAACGAGCACGCCCTGTAAGCCATTTAGAAATTCGATAACGATTACGAGCAAAGCTGAGATAAGCTGTATCAGCAACCAACTTGATTATCGGCCAACGCAATGGCGCTAACCACCAACCTCTACCAACGAGTTTCCAAGCATAATAAGTTACGTCTAAACCTGTTATTAGAGCGCCTGAATCGGTTTTAGCATGAAGGTATGTATTTGCTTTTGAGTAATCTACATCAGGATGTAACTGTGCTAACTCAGCGCTGTTAATGTCGAAAAACGCTAAATAATCATTCTTGTCTAACCCTGCTAATTGCTGCATCTCGCGCACACACAAAGGACATAGTCCATCATAAAACACCGTTAACTTAGCCATTATTACCTCACGTCCTTATACACTCAAAATCAATACATGGTTTACGTAAAAAGCAACAAACCTGATCACCAAAAACAAAAAAAGCTTAGCAGTGAGTGTAGTAATATCTACGCTGCTAAGCTTTTGTCATTAGACTCTAAATTTAGTGTTTGTGGCCGTGACCTTTACTAAATCCCGAGGCATCTTTAATGGTTTGTACTCTGCCATTTTTATTGATCGTAAAAAATAGCGTTTGATCATTTTTGCTATTTTTCGCTTTAAAAATGAAAACGGAGTCAGACTCTTCCACCAACTGATACTCTTCTTTAGTTACGTCTAACCAAGATACGTCTAGTTTGCCAACTTCATAACCTCTATCCTTAAACGTAAGGGCACGAGTCATAGATTTAACTATATCTAATGCTTGCGTATCGCCTATTTCAAGTCTCATTTCACCGTGACCACCTGGGTGGGCAAGTAACCCCGTTGAAAACAAGCTGCAGGCACTAATTAATAAAACAGTTAATATTTTCATCACTTTTCTCCTACTTCTTTAAACCTTGGATTACATAATCGCCTTCAATAATTAATTGAATATCGATGTCTTTATCCGAGTCATTACGCCAGTACCAACCATGTGAGCCTGCAAATGGAACAGTGAAGCTGCCTTTCATTTTGTTAGATGTTGCTATGGTGTAAGACTCAAAATAGCCTGTAGTATCACCTTCAGGTTCTCCATGTAGATCAAAGTAAACTTGCCCTTCATCTGTTTCCCACTGATAACTCACCTTTTGGAATTGCTGCATTGCTAATTTGTATTCAATACCGCGTCCAGCAGGTACAGTCACAACAACAACATCCATAGCGCCATCCGAACTTGCATTAACCGCTGTAGCTGGTGTTTGCTCTTGATTAAACACAGTCAAACCAAGTTTCTGACCAATTCCCGTAGGGTCGATGTTGTACTCAGCAGGAAGAACAAATAAGACTAAAGTGATCACTGCAATCACAAATGATATAACTGTCGCTTTGATTAAAGAGCGACCTTGTTCGTGTAAACTCATAATAAATTTCTCTTAAAATACATACATTTCTATTAGCTAACAAAGTAACCAGTTAGCTGCATACCAACTAAAATAAATCCGCCACACATAAGTGCAGTGTTGGTTGTTTTCGCAAAGCGATTAAAACTGTCGAATTGACGCCAAAAGTTGATGGCTAACAAAATAAACATTAACGCTAAAAACTGACCTATTTCGACGCCAATATTGAAAGACAGCAAATTCATAGCTAAACCTTCGCTTGGCAATTGAAACTCTTGGATTTTGGTCGCTAAACCAAAACCGTGGAACAGTCCAAAGATCAGTACAGCTTTTTTAGGATCCGGCTGTTTGCCAAAGAAGTGCTTAAAACCACCTAGATTGTCAAAGCCCTTGTAAACTACAGATAAGCCGATGATGGCATCTATCAGATATGCATTTACTTGAATATTTGCCAATACACCAGTCATCAAAGTTACACTATGACCTATGGTGAACATGCTAACGTAAAGCAATACATCTCTTGTTTTGTGCAAGAAGAATAAAACACCAACTAAAAACAATAAGTGATCGTACCCTGTCACCATGTGTTTTGCGCCAATGTACATAAACGGTAGGATCTGCACCCCAGTGTTATTTTCTAAAAAGTTGCGTGTACTATCGTCAACGCCATGGGCAAAAGCTTCAATAGAAGCCAATGCCATTATCGCTAAGACCAAGTACAGTAAAAAAGTTAGTTTAGATTTCACTTGATTACCCTTGATTTTCAATTGTTTGATTTGTCTCTTCCGAGCTAGCGCTCGCTTCGCTATACAGCAAGCGATATAAGGCAGGTAAGACAAATAACGTTAATATAGTGGATGAAATGATCCCGCCGATAACAACGGTAGCTAAAGGCCTTTGAACTTCTGAACCTATGCCTGTATTCAACGCCATAGGAATAAAGCCTAAAGACGCCACCAGTGCAGTTGTTAGTACTGGACGTAGACGCGTTAATGCTCCTTCAATTATCGCTTGCTCTAGAGCTAGATTGCGTTGTCTCAAATCCCTAATGAACGACACCATTACCAGTCCGTTTAGTATCGCAATCCCAGATAACGCTATAAAGCCTACACCTGCAGAAATTGAGAAAGGAATATCGCGCAGTAACAGAGCAAATATCCCGCCAGTTAAAGCCAGAGGTACGCCAGTAAAAATAATAAAGGAATCTTTTACCGAGCCCAAAGCTAGTAACAACAAGCCAACGATTAAAGCTAAAGTAACAGGAACGACAATACTTAATCTTTGTGAAGCTGATTGCAGCTTTTGATAAGTACCACCATATTCAACCCAGTAACCAGCCGGTATTTCAGCTTTATTATCTATAGCCGACTGTACGTCTTTAACAAAACTGCCTAAGTCTCTGCCTCTCACGTTTGCCGTTACGACTACGCGCCTTTTGCCGTTTTCTCTATTCACTTGATTAGCGCCGTTAACCGTTTCCAGTTTAGCTAGCTCACTAAGAGGAACATAACTGCCATTAGGTAGATAAATAGGTAAAAACTCAAGCGCTTCCAAATCTTGACGTTTGTCATCAGCTAAACGCACAACAATATCAAAACGCTTATCTCCTTCGTAATACTTACCAACGTTTTGTCCACCAAGCGCTGTAGCAACTTGAGTTTGAAACTCTGCTTTACTAATGCCGTATCTGGCGAGTTTTTCGTCTTTACTAACAAAAGTTAGAATAGGTAACCCTTTAGTTTGCTCTACTTGAACATCGCGAATACCTTCAACATTCTTGATTGCAGCTTCAACCGACTTACCAACTTGCGCCAACGTTTCAAAGTCATCACCAAAGATCTTTATGGCTAACTCAGCACGTACACCAGCTAACAGTTCGTTAAAGCGCATCTGAATTGGCTGTAAAAACTCATATTTGTTGCCAGGAACTTTCGACACTAATTCTTCAAGTTCAGCAACAACCTCAACTTTAAGCTTATCTGGGTTTGGCCACTGCTCTCTCGGTTTCAGCATAATAAAGGTATCGGCAACGCTTGGCGGCATAGGGTCAGTTGCAACGTCAGGAGTACCAATCTTAGAAAAGACTCGTTCTACTTCTGGCAATTGTTTTACCTTTTCTTCCAGTAGCTTTTGCATCTCTATTGATTGACTTAAACTGGTTCCCGGAATACGCAATGCGTGCATAGCAATATCACCTTCATCTAGATTAGGCACAAACTCACTACCAAGTTTTGTTGCCATCACACCAGAAACGGATACCAGCAATACTGCAGCCGCAACAATTGCCCAACGAGCTCGTAAAGCAAAAGTAAGTACTGGGCGATACAAAGAAACGCTGGCTTTCATTACCACATTTTCTTTCTCTGTTATTTTGCCTTTGAATGTTAGTGCAATAGCTGCTGGAACAAAGGTTACTGACAATATCATTGCGCTCACTAAAGCAATAACAACAGTGATAGCCATTGGATGGAACATTTTCCCTTCTACGCCTGACAAAGCAAAAATTGGCAGGTATACCGCTGTAATAATGAACACACCAAATAAAGCTGGACGAATCACTTCGCGTGTTGCTTCAAACACTAAATGAAGTCTTTCGCGTAAAGATAAAACGGCATTACTCGATGCTTGAGAAAGTCTTCGTAAACAGTTTTCTACAATAATGATCGCACCGTCTACCAATAAACCAAAGTCCAGAGCGCCTAAGCTCATCAAGTTAGCACTTGTCTTAGTCTGAACCATGCCAGTTACTGTCATCAACATAGCAAATGGAATAACTAAAGCTGTAATTAGCGCTGCTCTAAAGTTACCAAGCAGTAAGAATAAGATAACAATAACTAGGATCGCACCTTCCATAAGGTTAGTCTTTACCGTGTCTAACGTTTTGTTAACTAAAGAAGTACGATCATATACTGCTGTAGCAACTATCCCTTCAGGTAATGATTTATTAACCTCGGCGAGTCTAGCACCAACATCAGCTGCTACTTTCTGGCTATTTTCACCAATCAGCATAAACACTGTACTGAGTACGACTTCTCGACCATTTTGTGTTGCTGCGCCTGTTCTCAACTCCTTGCCATTTGTAACTTTAGCTACATCCGCAACCGTCAGTACTGCACCACCAGAAGTAACTAACGGGGCGGCTCCGAGTTGCTGTAACGATTCAGCTTGACCAGGAAGACGCATCAACCATTGAGCACCATTTTTTTCAATAAACCCAGCACCCATATTTTGATTGTGACTAGCCACTGCATTGATTAAGTCTTGCTGGGTTAAGCCATGCATCAGGAGCTTTTCAGGTTCTATTGTGATCAAGATTTCACGGTCGTAACCACCAATTGGATTGACTTCAACAACGCCTTCCACTTGCATAAGCTGAGGTTTGATCACCCAGTCGTGAATAGTTCTAAGCTGAGTTTCTGTGATCACACTACCGTCAGCATTAGTTGCATTAGGTTCAGCATCAACAGTGAACATAAAGATTTCACCTAAACCAGTCGAAATAGGACCTAATTCAGGCTCTAAACCTCTAGGAAGTTCAGATTTAACAGCTGAGAGCTTTTCGGTCACTAACTGTCTGGCAAAGTAAATATCAGTATCGTCACTGAAAATAGCCACAACTTGAGATAAGCCATATCGAGATACGGAACGCGTATACTCAAGCTTAGGCACTCCTGCCAGTGCAGTTTCCAATGGAAAAGTAACTCTTTGTTCCACTTCTAACGGCGTATAGCCCGCAGCTTCAGTATTAATCACTACCTGAACATTAGTAATGTCAGGCACAGCATCAATAGGTAACTTGGTGAAGTTCCAAGCTCCTAATGCAGCGATAGCAAGCACAAATACAAGGATTAGCTTACTTCGCTCAATAGAGAATTTTAAAATTGATCCCAACATCTTAATTCTCCTTAGTGGTCATGAGACGCACCGGACTTTTCGATGTCGGCTTTAATAATGTAACTATTCTCGGTGACGTATTCAGTACCAGCTTTAATCCCCGATAATACTTCAACCCAATCGCCCGCTTTTCGGCCAAGTTCTAGCATACGAACTTCATATTCTTCACCTATTTTGGCGTAGACTACAGTGAAATCACGAAATGCTTGCAAACCTGAAGATTTAACCGCTAATGGTGCAACAAACTCATCCACAACGACGTCAGCTTGGACAAACTGACCAGGCAACAAATCAAGCTCTCGGTTATCAAGTTTTACTCGATAAGTTCTTGCCTGCTGTGCGTCAACAAAAGCAAGCTTGTCCCAAATGGTTCCAATAACAGCTTGGTCAAGACCTTCTACTCTTAGTTGAACTTCAGCCCCTAGCTTTATCTCACTCAACTTATTTGGGAATACTTTAAGCTCAGCATGAAGTTCACTCATGTCAATAAGAGTAAGCAGTATGTCTTCACTCGCTTGTTCACCTGCCGCAACGTTTTGCTCAGATACCACGCCAGCAATTGGCGCATAAATCGAGTATGACTGAAGACTGTCATTACTCTCGACTTGCATCAAAACTTGTCCCTTCTTTACAGTTTGACCCTTTTGTACAAATAGCTTTGTCACCTTACCAGGGTAACGGGCTTTAATATGACGCATAGAGTTTTCTGGTAATACAAGCTGACCATAAACAGGGGTCGTCGATTTCATAACTTGTTCATTGACGACATTTGTTGCTATTGCCATTTCTTCCGCCATAGCATCTGTTATCAATGTGCGACCTTCAAAATTATCGTACTGCCACTGATAGGTTTTACCCTGATACTTTGCCTGTAACTTCACCACAAAAGAATGAGGTTCATACACGACAGTATCGCCACGCAAAAAGGCACCTTGGGAATTAAAATTGATGTCATCAATTTGGTTGCCCAAACGTACTAATTGCATAGATACATCAACTTCGTTGGCTGGTAACTTTTGCCCCGATTGAGTAGCAAAAACTCTGAACTCTGGAGGTAAACCATTTTCAAAAAGTTGTAGCTCTATAGCAAAGTCACCATCAACTAACATGCGACCGTTGTTAGGTCCTTTTACAACTTCTTCTTGATGCTTATCAGCACCACCATGGTCATGAGAGCCAGCAATAACAGGCTGTACCAAGGATGACCCAAGCAATATGCTCAAGGTTACTAGGTTTAAGGTTAATAGGTTTAATTTCAATTTTTTCATAATGCAGCTCTTCATAATGTAGCTCCAGCAGAGACCGAAACTCCGGTTAAACGTTGTAACTCAATGTTAAATAAGTGAATATTGGTATAAGCATCAATTAGCTCAGTTTGTGCTTCATTCAGTTCTTGCTGAATAGCGTACCAATCTGAATAACGGTAGTTACCCTGCTTAAATGCTTGCTCTGCTTGCTCTGAAGCTTGTTGTAATGCAGGAATGATTTCTTCAACTAAACCTTCGACAACATGAGAGTTATGCTTAAGTTTATGAGTTAATAACAAGAGTTGAGTCGAGATATTATTCTGCCAAGCGTCAGCTTGAGCTTGATACTCAAGTTGTTGAGCTTGCAATGCTTGGATTTTTCCAACATTTCGATTTGGAGTGGTAAACGGAATTTCAACCCCTGCTGTAAGACCAATATCATCAACGGCTTGGTTGTGCTTTAGCCCTGCGGTAAAACGCCAAGCAGGCTTGTTTTCTACTTTGGCTAACGCGATTTGCGACTGTGCGACTCTTTGTTTTGTCGCGAATTGTTCAAACATAGGGTTAGACTTAAGTTGAGTTAACAGCTTATCTAACTCAGGCACACTAGGTAGTCTGCTTAAACTTCCTTTAGCTTGAAATTCACCGCTACCTTGCCACTGTGCTGCAATTAAAGATTTGCTCGCTTCGATTTCATGGACAAAGTCTTCAACTACTAATGCCTTGCTGGCTAAATCAGCTTTTGCTCTTAGTTCATCAATTTTCGATAACTTAGCAACCGCGACTCTCGATTTTATATCAGACAGCATCTTCTCAGCTTGTAATTGTCTCAAACGAGATAATTTCAACTGTTCTTGCTGAGCTAATAAAATCACATAGTCACTTGCCGTTTTCGCGGCTAAATCGAGAGCCTTTAGTTGTTGCTCAGTTTTATTGAGCTGTGATTGACTCTTAGCAACATCTACTTGAGCGTCTAGCTTAGGTTGTTCAAGTAGCCACGCAATACCTATCTCTGTTTGCATACCACTCAATGCTGAATAATCACCAGTACCTAAAGCATCAGTGACATTCGCTTCAATTGTCATTGGAGTACCAAGCCTAGCTTGGCGAATTAAGCCTTGATTAATTTGCTCTCTCAAAGCAAAAGGCTTTAACTCTGGATGTTGTCGCAGCATCATATTTACTGCGTCTTGTAGAGAGTAAACAGGTTGTTGTGCAATCACATTTTCTGATTGTTCTTGAGCAACAACAGTCTCAATCTGGCCTGTCATAGCCAGGCATAGGACAAGTCCTACGCTTTTGGTCGTTTTTAACATTTTAATTGTCTACTTTTCAAAAAGTATTAATCCAAGCCTCTAACGCCAAGGTTCAACGACTGGCTTTAATAAAAGTAGTCAGAAATAAACTAGGCGACAGAGATTAATAACCGATGTATTTAAGAGGATATGAAGCGATTGTGTTTTAGTTAAACGAGTTGAATAACTAAAAGCGAAGTGTAAATCTAAATCACACAACCTAGCTGCATAAACTAAATAAAATAACGGTCGGAATAAAAAGACAATTAAGCGATTGGAGGACGAAGACGAGATTCTATGACGTCTTTTAAGGCAAATTTTTGTAAGGAAAATCCATTGATATTATCAAAGCGGTCATCAGCTGCATTATTAGCAGTTAACTCCCAAGATAATTGAGCGCTAGTGCAATGACCGCAATGATGACAGTCTTGCATTACGTCTTTATCTACATCAAAGGTAGTAATAGCAGAAACATAGCCAATATGAACATGGTCAATTTGCACTACATCATGATCTACAGTCAGCTCGTGGAACTCTGTATTGTCAGCACTGATCACAAACGATTGTAGAACAATCGAAAGTATAATAGTGACGATGACGAAGAGTTGTTTATTCAAAATGCTAACTCGTAGATTAAAATTGCAGAGCTATGCTAGTTAAATCAAAACCATAGTGCAAGTACTAAAATTATTCGATAAGCTGAATAACTAAGAATAAGCTACGAATAATACGACTAAGATGAACGTCTAGACTCTATTTCTATTCTTAACTGATTTTCAATATCTTCTCTGTGCTCTTCTTCTAAAGTTTCATTAACCTGAATAACTTCAAAAATATTTTCCAATACAGAGAGCGAAACTCTTCCTCGCCTATCATTTTCTGGTATTTGATGAAAATCATTTACATTTCTAATCTCAGAGGTATCAATTGTATAACAACAATCAGCGTATGAGTCATCACTTAAAAATGTGTGATCATCAGCAGGAACTTCCACTTGTTGTGCTGTTAACTGAGGGTTTCTAGCTATAAACGGGTGAATAGCTGAGTTAATAAAGAAAAACCTTTTAGGCTGTTTTGCTACAAGAATAAAGTATTTATCATGGGGGTCTGACTCAAATTCAATCCATCGGTAAAAAACATCTCCTAATCTAAGTGACATTGCCACCTCGAACATATTCCATCAGTTCTTTATTACCTATTTCTTCTAACAACAAATCAAAAGAAATTTCTTGGTTTAATTCCGCAGACATCCATGCATGACCGTGGCTAATTTCTGTTCTTGCTTGAAAATCCATGTCTGATAATAGTCTTACTGCGTAATCGATACTTTTCACGTCAGACTTTGAAAGTTTTTTAAGATTAGCTTCTCTCAAAGCTTTGAGGTTATAACCTTCAACTTCAATGTAATTTTCATCAGGCAAAGGTCTCTGAATAATATTGTAAATTTCAGATGGGACGGGACCATAATTCATCTTAATATATTTATTACCTGTCACTGGACGGCCATAATTTTCCAAATGATTTAAATCTGAGAAAAAGCACGTTTTCATTAATTGATGTTTATCGCAATTAGGTACCTGCGATACTATGTAAATCATCATTTCTACGGCTTTATCTTTATTATAAGTAAACTTATTCAAAGTCTCTCCACACATAAGATTATGCATACACTCTATAATCATAGTAAATCTTATCTAACAATGCACAAACACTGTATATAAAATCAGTTACAATATACTTGATTTTAAGATCATGTCAATTCTGGTTATCTCTATTGGTAATAACTGATTTACAACAAAGCTCGAAGTTTATTACTTCGAGCTTTGCGTTTTTATTTTCAAAAAGAGGCTACTTATGTTCAGAAAGAGCTAGTTAGACTCGGTTTTGTATTTATCAAACCAAGCTAAAATATAACCAACTTTACGTGCTAGGTTAGACGGCTTTGCTGCAATACCATGATAAGCACCTTGAATACGAACAAGTGAACTCTCCACACCTTCTAAGCGAAGAGCGCCATAATATTGCTCACTTTCAGTCATAGGCGTACGTACATCCAGTTCACCGGTTAATACCATAGTAGGCGTTTTAACATTACCCACTAACGATAATGGCGAGCGCTTCCAATATTGTTCATAGTCGTTCCAAGGAAGATCTGTGAACCAGTACTTCGCCATAAATGCGTAAATGTCAGATGTACCTATCATACTTGTCCAGTTAATTACTGGCTTAGCCACAACAGAAGCTTTGAATCTGTCAGTATTACCTATGATCCATGCAGTCAGTACACCACCACCAGAACCACCAGTAACAAATAGATTAGATTCATCAATGTAGCCTTTAGCTATTACGCCATCAACCATGTCCATTAAGTCATTGTAATCTTCTGATGGGTAATTTTTATCAATCAAGTTAGCAAACTCAGCTCCCATTGAAGTTGAGCCTCTAGGGTTACCGTAAACAACCACGTAACCAGCAGCAGCAAATAGTTGAACTTCTGATGAAAATTCTGGACCGTAAGCTGTGTGAGGGCCACCATGGATCTCTAAAATAAGTGGGTACTTTTTGCTAGGGTCGAAGTTAGGAGGCGTGACAATCCAAGATTGTAATCTGCGGCCATCAACACTGCTTTTCACTTCCATTAGTTCAGGTTTGTTCAGTGTTTTATGGTCAAACACATCACTGTTTAAATCAGTTAGCTGTTTAACTTTACCCTTCTTGTTTACAACCGCTAAATCAGCAGGTCTATCACCAGTAGAGGTTGTGTAAACAATATTACCGTTTGGTACAACATCATAGTTACCCGAAGTATATGGACGACCTAAACTCATACCGCCTAAATTATCTGTTTTAGTCGAAATTTTTCCTGACAAACTAACATAAGCTACATGCTTTTTACCGTCGTCGTCGTAGCTAAAATATAAACCTTTACTATTTTTAGCCCAATTTACTCCACCAACACTACGGTCTAATTTAGGAGTTAATGACTTTATCTCTGAACCATCAGAATTCATGATATAAAGTTCACTGATTTGGTTTGATTTGCCATTATCTTCATTTCCAACAAATGCTATCTTTTTACCATTTGGGCTAACACTAGGACTTGATTCTGGACCTGATGCGTCCGTCAGTTTGGTGATTTTTAAACTCTGTAAATCAACCGATAATAAGTCACTATTTAGTACATCAAGATCACTATCTTCACGAGTGTTAGCAGAGATAATTAGCTTTTTACCATTCTTTGCCCAAGCTAATGTACCTGTATAGTCGTGAGCATCTGAGGTTATTTGTCTTGGCGTACCACCAATACTTGGCACTACGTAAACTTGCATATTACCAGGTCGTTTCATACCTGCACCGTCGCGCTGGAATGATGTTTTATCTATGTATTGAGCATCGTCAGCCCACTTAGCTCCCTTAGGCTTAAAACCTAAGCTAAATAATGGTTTAGCTTTGCTTGGTGTGAACATTGAAAACGCAATTTGAGTTCCATCAGGAGAAAAACTCATATTACTTGGCGACATAGCTACATCTGTAACACGAGCAGTTAAGCCAGTTGCCAAATCACGAAGGTAAATCTGTACCTTACCTTCTTTACTAGAAAGGTAAGCCATCTTAGAACCATCAGGTGAAAATACAGGATTAAAATGATTCTTAGCATCAGATAATAAAGGCATATGCGTTTTGCCATCTAATGATACCGTCCACAAGTTGCGGCGTAGCGTATCCGCCATAATGTCCATGCTTCGACGTTCATAAACAACATGTTCACCATCTGGCATAACCACAGGATTAGCTGCGTACTCAAGGTTAAACAAGTCCTGATATGTCAGGAGAGAAGGATCTGTCGCCGCTTCTTTTGCAATTACCGGAGTTGCTACTCCGCTGATAAACATAGCTACAACAGAGCCGATGATTTTAATTTTTGTTTTCATGCGCTTCCTTTATAAATTTTAATTTTTTTGTTTTCTACATCAAAAACCTACAGCTATCAACAACTGGTAAAAGCTATGGGAAAAACAATGGAAAAAATGTGTAAACCTGCGGTTAACGATATGTTATATCATTTTAATGATATAGTAACGAAATTAGGTACCGGAAATAATTCAAAGAAAAATAAATCGATTAAAAACTGAGAGTATTAATGAATAACAACAACGATATCTTAAACTTGTTTACTCAATGGAATGACGCGTTAAAAACGGGTGAGCCTAAACAAGTAGTAGCACTCTACGAGTGGGATGCCACCTTATTACCTACTATTTCAAATCAAGTCAGGCACAATCATCAAGAGATAGAAGATTATTTTGAGCAATTTTTAGAGTTAGAACCTCGAGGAGAAATTCTTGAAAGCAACATTCGCCGATTTGACGATATCGCAATTAATTCGGGCGTGTATGAGTTCGTTTTTAAAGACCAAAGTAAAGCTGTTGCCCGCTATACTTATGTTTATAAATGGAATGGCGAAAGCTGGAAAATATTAGAACATCATTCTTCTCGGATGCCAGAGACATAAACACAAAAGAATAACAAAACACATACAATAAACGAAATAACTCACTGTTTTTATTAAAAAACAACCAACAAAAGTTGATCTAAACCCACTTACCAGTATAGTCGCTCTCGTTCGATGTTGAACAAAAAAAGGAATTATCAAATGAAAAAATTTTTAACTGCTTCTGTATTAACATTAGCTACAACTTGGGCGTCAGCGTCTTTTGCTGGAGTAGATCAACGAGTTATCTACTGTGATTCTTGTAATGAAACGAGTGTAGCATTGAGAGAAGCTCGAACTAACGACGCAAAGTATCTAATTATTGATTTAGGGGCATCTACAGCGACTGAGGTTCTTGTTAAGCAACAATACGGTAGTGCAGAGGAAGAAGAACACCCAGAAGTTACGATATACAGAAATAAGCCTTATCTACAGACAGTTAACGGGACACTAAGAGAAATAGGAAAAATCAATGATGAAATTCAGAGGGCTTCGCAACTTCCAATTGATCTACAAGAAAACTTTTCTTTCACCAGTGTATCTATATTGTTAGAAAGTAGTAATGCTATAGATGGATTTGAAAGTGAACTAAACCATTTATTAACCACTGACAGACTTGCTGAAATTGTCCGCAGAGCTAGTAACCAAATAGATTATCTTAACTCTGACTTAAATCCATTCTGGGGAGGATTTAAAATATCATTTAATGATGTTGTTAGAGATAGTACATGGGTAGCACTGTTCAACGATGGAACGACTATTGAAGTTAAAATCACATTTGAAAACGTCGATGGAAAGGTAGTTGCTAAAGCAAAAACAACGCGAAATTCAGCAAAAGATAAAGACAAAAATCCGATTCCATATCATAGACTACAAATCAATAACTTCACCTATGAAGGTAGCCACGAAAACACAGAACATATGGTTAACTACATGAGAAGCCTAGGGGTTACCGTAGATATTCCAGCGGTAGATAATTCTGCCCAGTGTACTTTTACGGGCATGGTTTGCAATGCAGATGGCTGTGACGTTTTTTATTCTTGCAGAAATTAAATAATAGCTACTAAATTTAAAAAGCAGGCATAAGCCTGCTTTTTATTACCTAAAAAAGTGCACTCTACTTACCACAAGGTAGGTGCTCTTATTCAGCAGATATTTACTTTTAAAAGTAAACTGCTACAAACTTAACCAAAAATAGCTCTAAATAGGTTAATAACTTCATCCACCGACTTGCCCTTTTTAACTTCAAGAATAAGGCCTTCACGGCGCTCTTTTAAGTATTCAGGTAACTCTGGATCTTCCAAACGGCGATCGACAATTTGCTCTGCGGTTTCTTTTGTACGTTTTCTTGCAGTCCCTGAACTTCTAGAGCTATTAGTTCTGCCATTAGCAATACGGTCTTTTAATTTCAAATAATTAGACTCTAGCGGCGAGTTACTATCGGCAAAGAAGAAAATATCTACCAAGGCAGCTCTTACTTGCCAAAGTTTCAATTCTTCAGCATCTTCTGGTTGTTCTTGCTTCCACCAACTAGTTGCGCGAATCGTTTCAATAACTTCATGCCAGTAACCAGAAAAATCAACATTATTCAGTTTGCTACTACCTAATGCTGTGCATAACAAGTCCATTTTCGCATTACTTAAAGTAACAAACTGGTCAGGTCTGCGCATAGCTAATAAGCGAGTTGCAGGCAGTAACTGAGCTTTTTCATCGCTAGGTTGACCATCAGCATCGGTTTTATAAATATCTTTGTAAGCTGTCACAAAATTATTGTAATCAGCTAGCGTCACTTCACCTTCTAATGGAATATGACTTAGAGCTTGAGCAAATTCTGCACTTCGCTGCTCTAATAGTTGATGAAATACTCTTGCCGATTTAGTACTAGCAAACCACTCATTGTCAAAATTATAAGCGCCGGGATCGTGGTTAGCTGTGTGCTTTCCAGCAAATGTTAAACGGTCTAATTCAGACATTTCATTCAACGGAGTCGCTTTGATAACATCAATGTAAGCTAAAAATCGCTGACGTTCTTCAAGTGAAGAATTCGCCGCATTTTGCTTAATGTACTCAACAAAGAAAGGCCAAGGTGTGATCCTTAACATTTTCAACTGACTTGTACTCACGCCTTTTTCTAAAATAGTTTGTAGTTTTTTAACCGTTGGAAGTTGCTCAGGCTCTAATAAGTCGTAGTTCAGCTTATCTCGGCATAAGCTATGCAACTCATAACACCAACCAGTAAAATCTTCAGGTCTATTTTCAACTTTAACCGCCATAAGATTTAAACTGATCTCAGCTGCGTGTTTTAATGCTTGTTGATAGAGGTTATTTTCATTTTCAGATAATCCCATTTTCACGGGTGCAGAAAGCAACTTTCTCATTGGTATATTTACCGACCTTTTTAGCTTGCGAAAAAAAGCGCGCATCATACGTAAAACCATACTAGAAAAATAGGCTTTAGTGGTCGTTTGTACAACAAACCATCTAGCTGTTGTTTTATTCTACAAATAGCTTCTACTTTTAATGATAATAACGCCCTTTCCCCTTTGCTTTACTGAGTAAGAATCGTAATATTGCCAGCTCTTTTTGTTAGCCAAAAGAAACTCAAATGCGATTGTTTTTTTCTCCTACACACTCCCCTTTTCTTTTTAAACTATGCCTGATTAGCGCTAGCTTTTTCTTACTTTCGGGTTGTGATATTGCAACGAAAGATGAACAGCCAACCGCATCAAGCATTGAATTAAGAGTGTTGGAAACCACCGACATTCACATGTATTTGGCTAACTATGATTATTTTAAACAGGCAACTTCGGAAACCATTGGTTTTGCCAATACAGCCACGTTAATTAAGCAGGCCAGAGCCGAGGTAACAAACAGCGTACTGGTTGATAATGGCGACCTTATTCAAAATAGTCCTTTGGGCGATTATGAAGCGCTTATTCGAAAAGAAGAGATCATCGCAGGAAGCACTCACGTTGTATTCAAAGCAATGAATCAGCTGAATTATGATGTGGGTAACATAGGCAACCATGAGTTTAACTTTGGCTTAGCGTTTTTGGATGCCACACTAAAAGGCGCTAACTTCCCGTACATTAACGCTAATGTCTATCTTTATGATGGCGATAACAACCCGAATAACGACCAAAACCGTTTCCAGCCTTACTTTATTCAAGACAAACAAGTAAAAGACGCACAAGGCCAAGAACACACTATAAAAGTGGGATACCTAGGCCTTACTCCTCCGCAAATTATGCAATGGGATAAAGCCCATTTAGCCGATAAAGTGGTAGCCAAAGATATAGTAGAAACCGCACAGCATTTTGTGCCAAAAATGAAAGCGGAAGGTTCGGATGTTATTATCCTAATCCCTCATTCTGGGCTAACCACTAGTGCTCATGAAGAATTAGCAGAAAACACCGCTTTGTCTCTTTCAACAGTGAAGGATGTGGACGCAATATTATTTGGTCATAGCCATAGATTATTCCCCGGTGACCCTGCTTATAACGGATATCAAGACCAAGGCATAGACAATGTAAACGGCAAGCTAAATGGCGTGCCAGCAGTTATGCCGGGCTTTTTTGGTAACCACCTAGGTATTATTGATTTGACTCTTAATCAAAACAGCTCAGGAGGCTGGTCAGTTACTTCTTCACAAGTTGAAACCAGAGCCATTTCTAAAGGTAACGTGCGTGATGGTAGCTTTGTCGACTTAGCCAAAGCAGACCAACAAATCCTTGATGCGATAGCACCTGAACACCAAGCTACCATTGATTGGATAAGCAAACCTTTCGCTGAAATATCAACGCCGATTTATTCCTACTTTGCACTAGTGCAAGACGACCCTTCTATTCAAATTGTGGCGGATGCGCAAAGAGATTGGGGACAGCGATTTATTCAAGGCACAGAGCTGGACGGTATTCCAGTATTGTCGGCAGCTGCGCCATTTAGAGCAGGAAGAAACGGAGCCGATGATTTCACTTATGTTGCGCCGGGTGAAATTGCCTTACTGGACACCGTAAGTTTATACATATTTCCAAATACTATTCGCATGGTAAAACTTACCGGAGCGGACGTAAAAGAATGGCTAGAGCGAAGCGCAGGACAGTTTAATCAAATCGACCCAACAAGTTCAGCACAACAAAGTTTGCTCGACTTGCGTTTTCCTAGTTTTGACTTTGATGTTATTGACGGCGTGACTTACGAAATAGACGTCACTCAACCGGCTCGCTACGACTTGGAAGGTAAATTAGTGGATGCAAAAAATGAGCGTATTGCCAACTTACAATTCCAAGGTAAAGCAATTGATCCAAAAGCAGAATTTCTTGTTGTCACGAATAACTACCGAGCATCAGGTGGCGGTAAATTCCCGAACATAGACGGTGTAAGTAGAGAAACCTTTGAAGGTCCAGATGAAAATAGAGGTGTGCTGCGCAGTTATATAACCAAACAAGCTAATCTTATCCAACAAACTAATCTCATCAAACAGTCGCAACAAGCAGACAAAACTGGTTTTGACGTTTCCGCTGACAATAATTGGAAGTTTAAAAAGATAAATAGTGATGTGGAATTAAATGTCGTCTTTGCAACCTCTTCACTAGATAAAGTCGCAACACTTGCAGACTCGTTACCAGCAATTTCCCCTACTTCACCATTACAAATTGACGAAAATGGCTTTGCCATTTATCAGGTTAATCTCAATAGGTGATCAAACTGTAATTACTGTTTGTATTGGATGAAATCGAAGTTAGCTGCTCTCGCAGCTAACTAATTAGCAAAAAAAGCGTCAAGTTCGATGCTTTTCTTTTGCTGTGTCAGCAACAACTTTTCAAAATAATGGGTTTGTCGTAAAGGTTGAAAAAGTGGGCTTTGCAGCAAGCGGAAATTCAATTGATAACCTTGTTCTATCGCTTGAGTTAAATAGCGTTTTGCTAATTTTACATTGCCCAATGAACTGTATATTTCAGCTAATAACAAACTCACTTCAAATTGCTCATTACCTTGCTGCTGCATGGCTTTCAGCTTTGTAACACTGGCCATCGAAGCAAGCGTTTTGTTGTCATCGCCAGTGATGTTTTTAGTCTTTATCCGTAACAGTTCAGACATTACAGTCGCCCGCAAAGACAACTGTCCTGAGGTAGATTCTGCGTATTCTTGATAGCTTTTTTGAGCCTGTTTTAACTCACCTTGATAGTAAGAAACTTCAGCATTTACCAGGGTTTGGATTTGCTTAGCTCTATCACTAGGTTTCAATTGCGTAATTTGATTTTGATATAACTTAGCTAACTCGTGATCTTGAGTTTCAATGGTAAGTTGGGCTAGGTAGTAATAAGTCAGTAAATAGTCTGGCTGCAACGAGAGCGCACTTTCATACCAGTTTTTGGCTAGTTCCAGATGACCCGAACGTTGTAGCGTAATGCCTGTGTGTAACATAGTCACAGCATGGTTAGGCTCTTGTTCCAGTATTAGTTTTTGCAACGAAAGAGCAGATGACAACTCACCTTGTTCAGAATAAATATAAGCAAGGTTAATTAATATCTCTGTATTTTTAGGCGCTATGTGTTTACCTCGCAATAAGGTTTTAACACTCTTTGATAACCAACCTGCGGTGTAATACGCAGTGCCTAACGCCTTGTACGCTAGCGCTGACTGATTGTCATAACTCAATGCTTGGTAAGCATTGTCAATTGCCTGTTGCTTATCACCTTCACTACCTGAAAACTGGAAATACTTTTGAGTATACGCCTGACTCAGTGCGGCATAAGCAGGGACATAACGGCTATCAATGTTTAGTGCTTTTTGAAAAAGACTGATCGCTATATCATTATCATCTTTGCGATAGCGGTGATAATACTCTCGTCCTCGAACATAATAACGGTGAGCTTCTTCGCTTTCTGCTGATAGCGCACTATCAAGTTCAACGCTGCTGTCCTTGCTGGCAACATTTTCCGCCAACACTTCATTAGCCTGCAACTTGTCAGGATTTAATACAGGTATAAAGTAACTGCTGATGCCGAGTAATAAGAAAAGGAGCAGGACAATAGTCGAGAGCTTTAACCAAGTTTGGCTAAGCTGTGTTCCGGCAATATTTGGAAATTGGTCATTAGCACTTAAATCAAACATCACCGATGGTGGTTGCTTTATCACACACTCAGAACTTACCTTTGGAATTAACCGATAACCTCGACCTCGCACCGCTTCAATATAGGAAGGTGCGCTAGCATCATCTCCCAATGATTTACGCAGTAACTTAATTCTTTGTTTTAACGTTTCATCGCCAATAACGCGATCTGGCCAAACAATCGCCATTAACTCAGCCTGACTTAACAATGCCGGTGCAGCCTGCGCTAAAGCAACTAATAAGTCATAACTTAATTTTGGTAAAGCAATCGTTTCACCATTACGTATCAACTCGCCTCGTTGAATATCTAAACTTAAATCACCAATTTGATAGCGAGTAATATTATTGCGTTTTTCAGCCAAGAACTAACTCAAGCAGTGGATAAATCATGTCGCTAATTTATCGCCTTTTCACCAAAGAGCAACGATTCTCTTGAGCTTAAGCCAATATTATCAATAACTTCACCAAAGCTTCACCGAACATTTCACCTAACTTCACCCTAACGTCAAGTTTCTTTGATTGAACAACGTAGGCTAAAAAACGGAGCTCGAAATAAGAACAAATAAAAATAAACAAGAATAAAAAAGACACTCATTAAGGAGTTAATAATGACAGCAGCTGCAACCCTTCCTGAATTTGAAGATTTGTGGGGGCATCCAAAACCGCTTTGGATGTTGTTTATGGCAGAGTTTTGGGAGCGATTTGCCTTCTATGGAGTACGTTGGGCGCTCACCTTATACATAGTTGCGCAATTTTTTAATGGCGACGCTTCAGGACAATCTTTTGCCTCTAACACTTATGGCGCTTATTTAGCTTTAGTGTACGCCAGTGCCATTTTCGGCGGGTATATCGCAGATAAAGTTATTGGTTCACAACACTCAATATTGATTGGCGCATTGCTTATGGGACTGGGGTTATTTCTCATCATGTTGCCAAATGAAACCTTTTTTATGGTAGGCCTAGCAACCGTTATTGTGGGTAACGGTTTATTTAAGCCTAATATTTCTAACCTGGTTGGCAAAATATACGCACCTAATGATCACCGTCGCGACAGTGGTTTTAGTATTTTTTATATGGGCATTAACGCTGGTGCTATGGTTTCACCAATCATTACTCAGTGGTTAGCGAGCACATTAACCGACACACCAATGATGGATAACTATAAAGCCGTATTTGGTGCAGCGGGTGTTGGCATGATCATTAGTTACATTTGGTTTTACCTTGGCCGCAAACAGTTAAAAGGGATAGGTAGCGTTGAAAGAACGCCAACGAGAACAAAAAACTTGTTTTACGTTGTGACAGGCGCGATAGCATCAATATTTCCCATTTATATTTTAATGGCATACGCTGGCGCGCAAATCCTCGCTTGGATACTATTTGCCTTGTTTGTTGGGCTTACTTTTATCTTAATTAAGCACACTAAATCAGTAGGGAAAGTAGCCTATGAACGTGTTATTGCCTGCTTGATTATGTTCTTCTTTAACATCATCTTTTTTATGTTTTTCGAGCAAGCGGGCAGCTCATTTACCTTCTTAGCGCAAAACATAGTTGATAGAACCATAACCGATGCCGTTGAGTTTAAAATTGCTTGGTTTCAATCCGTTAATTCCGTCGCTATTTTGATCTTAGCGCCAATCGTTTCAGCGTTGTGGTTGCTCTTATACAAAAAGAACGTAGAACCAAGCATTCCACAAAAGTTTGCACTTGGCCTACTTGGCACAGCGCTTGGCTTTCTTGTCCTTATTTATGCGTTAGAAAACCTACTTGATGCCAATAACATGATCCCAATATGGCCACTCGCCGCCTGTTATGTATTGCATACGGTAGGCGAACTTTGTTTGTCGCCTATTGGCTTATCTATGGTGAGTAAATTAGTGCCAGCTTCACTTGCAGGATTCGCGTTTGGCGGCTGGTTTCTCAGTACAGCCATCGGCAATAATTTTTCAGGAATACTCGCAGGCTCAATGTCTGGCGAAATAGGAATGACGGTCGCTTCCGCCTCAGAAGGTTTCACCTTTAGTTTTTGGCTACTCACGTTAAGCGGCGCACTACTCTTTATTATTGCACCTAAAATTAACAAGTTAATGCACGGCGTAAAATAATTACGCCAATAAAAAGGCAATAGCGTCACTGCTATTGCCTTGTTACGTTTCGGAAACCATACTCAGACCTAAATAAAGGCCAGTTCAACGTACAGAGAAACCTATGACGACCAGAATATTAGCTGAAGCTACAGCAAGTATTACTGAATTAAAAGCAAACCCAATGAAGGTTGCGATGAGTGCAAACGGTGAGGCCATTGCAATATTAAATAGAAATGAACCTGCTTTTTACTGTGTACCAGCAGATACTTACGAGTTAATGATAAATTACATAGAAGACCTTGACCTGTTGAAGATTGCTGAATCTAGAAAAGATGAAGAAAGTATAAAGGTCAGTTTAAATAACCTATAAATTAGAGTTTAAAAAGTCAGCACTAAAAGAATGGAACAAACTCTGATCCACAATACAACAACAGTTTAAAAAGAAACTAGCTGAAGTTATTGAAAGCCTTCATATCAAAAGTGCAAAATTAACCGGCGCTAACAAACTCTATAAAATAAAACTAAGACAAGCTGGCTACCGCTTAGTTTATGAAGTGAATGACTCTATCATTACCGCCACTGTAATTTCGGTCGGAAAACGTAGCAAAGGTGAAGTCTATAAAGCTGCAATGAAACGTACACGCTAAAATGTAGTAGCTTATATCTACTCTTACCGTTTAGGTGAATAAGTTTAAGCTTCATCTGACAGGCGGCTATGAGCGATCAATGAACTGTCTATATGTTCATTGATCATTTGTTCAGTTCCACATAGCAGACGTTTAACTAACTTACTTCTGCTCCAAAGCGCGTTGTATAAATACACTATATGTCTCAAATGAGCGATCTACGGACGGTGATGAGAATAAGGCATTATTTTTTAGGTTCCACAAAGCGGACGGATGGCCAACAAGCTAGTAAACCTCTGCCAATTAAACTGTTTATAAATGTAGTTCTTGATGACTTTCTCCTATATTCAGGAAAATGAGCAATTTGCACACTTTTGTCCTTTTCAAAAAATTAACAACGTATACTTTTAATAACGCTGGCAACTAGTTACCAACTTTGTTAAAACTAATCCATTCAGAAAAGTGCGCGATTGCAAATCAGAAATATGCGCGATTTGCGCACTATTAAATTGTTAAGCGTTTTATCGGATTTCGGAGTATCTTGTGAAACTAAAGAGTACAAAGGATTGGCATCAAGAGCCTAAACTGGAAAAATTATTATATTTTGCTCAAAGATTAGACGAGTTATTTTTTGATTACACACTTGATACCTACAAACCACCAGCATTAAATTCTGTTCACTTATGCAGAGAAGCAATTGAGTTAATTGAAGATATTGACGATGAGTTAATTGATAAAAATAATTTAACTCATGTGTTGGAAGAACTTGAATGGTCTCTATCATCAGATGTTGTTGCTAAAGTAATTTTGGAAGCCCCTTTTCAAAAATTTATTTTAAAAGGGGACTCAATAAAGCTTAGTGAAATCAAAGTTAGGCTAGAAGTACTTGAGCGTGTGCTCAACCCTTTAAACTATATAGAAGTTTGCCAAATCCTACTGAAATTAGAAATTGAAAGTGGTTCAAAGAAGAAAATTGACTCTATTTTAAGAACATATAGTTCATCTCTAATAAATCACGGTGTTAGCAAGCAACACCTCTATGAAAAAACACAAGAATTCTTCTTTTATGGTAAAGAATTAACGAAAGTTGAAGAGTTAGACGAGTATTTCTATTTAGTCTCACCAACTATGCATCACTTTGAGATTTATTTTGCTGTATCGGCTCTAATCAATGATGTTAAAGAGTCAATTCCTACCTTCGGTTTAAGTATTATTGATGATTTACCAGAAGAAGTATTACCTCTAGCACAAAAAGAAGAATTTAACCTAAGAGATAATGAGGTTTGGGTTGAAGTACTAGATGTTGAAGCATTTGATCGTCATAGCGCGAGAATGAAGGCTGAAGAAAAATTAGATATGGTTCGAGATCTATTTTTACTCTTTTCTCATAAGAATAGAATCGAATGGAGAGGTGACTCTATAATCACTCAGTGTTGTGATGAGACACCTGTCTTAATTAGAAAGCCTAAGAATTCAATGGAGAAGTGCTTTGATCTCCGTTCAAAAGAAGCAGCTACGCGACTTAATAGAATGATTAAATCACTTAACTTGAAAGGAACTAATTTTACTAAGTTTCATCGTGCCGTAGATTTACATGCGTTGGGGTCCACCAATGACTTGCCTGAAAATCAACTTTTGAATATATGGATTGCTTTAGAGACGCTTGTACCTTCACATGTAAATGGCGGCGGAAAAGTAGTAAAAATTATAAACGGGATAATGCCCATTTTATTGAAAAACTACTTAAAACGACTAGTAGAGAGGCTGACAGGTGACCTTATAAGGTGGAATAGGACTAAGGTCGGGAAAGTATTAAGAAAAATTCCTGACTCAAAAGGTAAAAGCCTGTACTTAAAGGTTTTAGAATTGATTACTGTTGACGAGCATAAGGAATTGGTGTCTGAATTGTATTCAGAGCTTGATAATTTTTATCTATTAAAAAATAGAATTTTTGAAATGACCGAGCTGTTCAAAAAGCCTGAGAATTTAATAAAAAAAATAGAGCTACATGAGAAAAAAGTTGGTTGGCAAATACGAAGAATTTATCGTACAAGAAACCTAATTGTTCATTCTGGACGATCTTTAGAATACATTGATACTCTTATCGAAAATGCACATGACTATTTAGATCAAACTATGAATACCATTATCAACTATTCATGTGGAATGCTGGATGTTTATACGCTTGAACAAGCATTCGACATGGCGAAAATTGAATATGAGGTATACATGTCAGAATTAAAAGGTTTATCAAAAATAGATAAATCTAACTTTGATCGATTGGTTCAATAAACACTTAACAAGGCGCTCAAGAACGGACGTAAAAAGTTTGGCTTCGCTCGTTCCTCACAAATTTTAGTCAAACGTTTTTGCGCTGCTTAGCTTGGCGTTATGTGTAGGAGGCATCGTGACATCTAAGGAAGAGAAGGCTCGCCGCTTTAGTCGAAGCAATAGTAGCCGAGGACACAAAAAAGGCGATTGAAGAAATGCCTATATCGTTAGTCCATCTAGGCCAACTATTTGATCACTTAGATGTGGAGTTAGAAGATGGCTGTGATCATACACCAAGAATCACTACAGCATTCTTAACAAGCAAAGATCTCAGCCCTGAAAACATATTACCTTGGCTTCAAGATCAAGGTGGATTCTGTGATTGTGAAATACTGGCAAACGTAGAAGAGAGTTGGGAAAGTGAAATTAGCAAAAACACATAACAAGTTTGTCAACGATCGCCCTTTGGGCTGGATCGCTAAAAGCGTGGCTTCGCCACAACGCGGTCAGTTACAAAGGCGTTACCGAATGAATACTCTACGCGTCTTTGTGTCCAGAAGTGAGTTATGTTCTTAATATGCTTAAAAATACAGATGTAAAGCTGAGCGACTCAAAATGGCACATAAGCGACTGTCAGGTTTAATGAACTGTTATGGGTCAAGCCTGATATTTAAAGTTAAGACTTATTCAGCTAAAGAACACTTCAATAATCTCGCAACTTCATTGCTTGAAAGCTTATTATCTTTAAAGCGTTATTTTTAAACCTTCTTTTATAAACTTCACGTCCCGCAAAGCCCTGCTATACATCACTAAACGTCTAGACATCACTAAACGTCATAGTAGCCGACTGATAAAACGTTAGAAGTTTCCTGCCCAATACCTATGCTAGTAACAACCCCAACTTTGCTCCAAGTAACCTTGTAAAAATTACCATTATTGATAATTTCTAAATCAAGTTCAGCCATCAGGCTACCACTTTCATCAAAATACTTTATTTGATACTTCCCTTCAAAACTGGCCCCTTCGAAATTAGCCCTTTCAAAATTAGCTCCCTCGAATTCAGAGCTAGTATTCCCTATAGCTAAACCAGTCCCACTTCCATAATCATCATGTATCCAAACCGCTTTGAGTTCACCACTTACATCACCTTTTGAATACTGCACATGACCTATATTTGCCAATTTAAACTCCGATTTTGATTAATGATGGGTTGCTACGTAGCAATAAAATAACCGTCTAAAATTAGCAACGAATGAGCAAAGTCGCTATGTTTCATATCAATTATCTCTAACTCTATTGGTAAACTTTTACAGCCAAACCAAACTGGCATTTGGTTAAATCTGCACTAGTATTTTTAATACCGATTAAGCGTACATAATAACAATAAACAAGGATGTGCCATGTCCTCTAAGTCTTTTTCAATTAAGCCAATTCTTGCTCGCCCTACTCAATCTTCTGTTGCCGTTTGGGCTCGGCTTTCTAAAGCCAAAAATCAGCGTGCTGTGTTTCGCTTAATCAACCATGAACAAGCTGTGCTGCAAGAAGAAGTTGTTGCTACTAATAAGACTTTAGACAATATTGTTTTTGCACGATTTGAAGGATTGGCTAGTAACACGCCTTATCGAATTGAATGTGTTGTAACTCACCTTAAGGAGTTGCCAAATATTGATTGGCAACGAGCTATTTCTGTGGATGCTAAAACCTTTCCTGAGCCAAACCAAACATCTGACACTAGCTTTATCTTAACTTCGTGTCGTCACCCCGGCCTTGCAGGAATTGCTCAAGACCAAATGCTGTCCAAGCTATATAAAAGTTTCGAAGATGGCGTTCCGGATTTTCGAGTTGCCTGCGGCGACCAAGTTTATGCTGATCATGTTAAAGGAACCTTTATTCCCAAAGCTTCGCCAGCCAGTGTAAAAGGGTTTACCAAAAAGTACCGCGAAAACTACAATAAGAAGTTTCAACAAGTTGCCGCGAAATTGCCCACCATTTGTACTTTTGACGATCATGAAGTCACTAATGATTGGAGTTTAGGTAAGTTTCAATCTTACCAACCCATACTTCGACGTCCAACTCGACGAGGAAAAAGAGTAGAACTTAAAGGTCGATTCGATAAATCAAACTTAAACAATGGCCTTTATGCTTATGACTTATATCAAGGTTTAATCTCAAAACAAATTGATTCAACCGCAGAATTAGAACAGCGTAAGTGCACTGATTATGCTGGCGCTGGTTTTACTTATTATTACGACTTCAATCACGGAGATTGTGGTTTCTTTTGTTTAGATACTCGTTATGAACGAATTGAAGGTGAAAACTTTGATCCTGACGAGCATCCTCATTTCAAACAAATGCTATCAGGCGAACAAGTTGAATGTTTAAAAGACTTTTTAAGTAACCAAAACCATAGAGTTAAGTTTGTTGTCAGTGCAGTGCCCTTCTTTCCCGATACAAGGGGTTTGCTAGGAGCAGCATTTGATAAGTGGAAAGGCGGTAATGCTCTTCGTGCCCAGATACTGCAATACATAAACGACAACAACATAACCAATGTCTTTTTCTTATCGGGAGACGTTCATTGCGCTTATACCGCTAAGCTAGAACTGCCAAACGGTCAGCCTGTTTATAACATAGTATCTTCCGCTTTAAACTGGCCGATTATAGGACTGACCGAAGGGAACTTAGATACAGGTCCACTGTATGGTTACAACCAAGTAGAATCTTCTTTATTACAAAATGAAGGCGAACAAGCGGTAACTATCAAGAATAACTACACCAAAGTTTCTTACCAAAGGAGCAATGACACTGAAGCTTCAATCACTGTGGAAGTATTTGATGCTAGCGGCAGAGTACAACACCATAATCTGCCTATTGAGATATAAGCTTAACCATGTGAGGCTCATTTCAAGAAAGCCTCTCTTCAAGAAAGCTCTTCACAAGAAAGCCTCACTTCAAAAACGGATCACTAAATGCTTCATTAGTGACAAAAGAGGTATCCGTTAACGTATGTAAAAACGCGAGCAGGTCTTGTTTTTCTTGTTCTGTCAGTTGAAACCCTTTTACAAAATTACTTTTAAAAGGATTTGCTCTGCCATCGCCTTTAAACTCTCCAGATTCAATATTACGGCCAGCATCGGCATAAAAGTCGATTACTTGTTCTAGTGTTTGCATGCTTCCGTCATGCATGTAAGGTGCAGTTAGTGCGATATTACGTAGTGTTGGAGCTCTGAACTTACCCATATCATGCTTTTTTTCCGTAATCGTTATCAGACCTTGATCACGTGTAGGGAATGCACCTTTGCCATCAACGTTGTAAAGCCCTGTGTTGTGGAATGCATGGCGGTCTAATAGTTGTTTTTCATGACTCGTAGATTGGGTAAAGTTAAAACCACCATGACAATGGTGGCACTCTAATCGTTCCGAAAAGAACAAATCCATGCCGCGAATTTCACTCTCATTTAACGCTTCGTCTTGCATGGCATAGGCGTATTGATCAAAACGACTTTCAAAAGAAATTAAGCTGCGTACAAAACTCGCTAATGCTTTAACTATGTGATCAAAGTTTGCATCTTCGTCGTCAAAGGCTTGCTCGAACATAGCTTGGTACTCAGGCGTTGCAAACCTTGCTAGTACCTTTTGTTCTTGTCCTGTTACGCCCATTTCCAGTGGTACTTCGCCAAAAAGTGGAATTAAAATCTGTCTTTCCAAAGTATGAAGCTCAGAATGCGCCCAAGTTAAATTCTTGTTATAGGCTACGTTTACTAACGCTTGAGAATTGCGATGGTGCAACTCTCCTGTTGAACCAACTGAAGTTACTAAAGATTCGGCAAATGCATTACTTTGCTGATGGCACGAAGCACAACTTTGTTGAGCATTAGCAGACAGATTTTTATCGTAAAACAAATGGCGGCCTAACTTTACCTTTGCCTCTGTCATAGGATTATCTTGAGGCACCTGAGGTTTGGGAAAGTCAGTTGGAATTTGCCACTGATAAGGCTCTGGTGCTTTACTACAAGAAACCACCAGCAAGCATAGTAATATACTGAAAATTCTCATGTTATTCCTGATAAAACAAATTATTCCTGATAAAACAAAGTAGTTTGCAAGTTAGTGAACAACTGCTGGCAAGTTTGATTTGATTGTTCACTCATACAAGACTGGGTTTTATCAACCGCATTTAACAGCTTATCTAAATCTAAAATAACGGGTAACTCAGGATTAAAATTCTCAATTACAAAGCCAAAGCGATTTGGGTGTGAACATACCTCAGTGGCAGGACGTAATCTAGATGGACTTTTACAGCCTGTACTACCTAAATGAAAACTAAAATCTGAGTTATCTAAACGGAAAAACTTATGGCCTAACTGCCAGCTCCAAAACATTTCACTCACGTTCAGCGGAGCTTGAGCAGTAAGAGGATTTGTGTGGTTTTGTTCAAAAGGCACACCGAGTTCAAAATTCAGTGTTTGCCCTGCTTCAATGTGCTTGTTTAACTTAACTTGCCAAGCCTGTTCTGAGCAGTCTGCGCCAAGCAAAGCGACAGAGTCATTAGTAAACTCACTGCTTAATAAACTGAGTTTATTTTCACTTTCAAAACTCGAAAGATAAAACATAAGGTTAGACTGCTCAGCACTACAGGTGGAGATTTTTCCTTGATGCTTAACTTTAAAATTTACTTCAGTGACAGATTCACTACTGCAAGCGGCTAATATACCAAACAAGCAAAAACTACAAAAAAAACGATACAAGCGGTTTACTCTCTTTCACTTATGGTTACACTGAGGTCAATATATAGCCAAAGATAACAAAAATAATATGACTCAGAAACCTATACTACTGGCACTAGCTTTGGCCAGTTATTTATTACCAAATAGCGTTTATGCCCACGCAGAACATGACAAAGCGCGTTTTGTTGCTACCAATGGTGTCGATCAAGGTAATTGTGACAGTCCAGTTAGGCCTTGTAAATCTATCAGCTATGCCGTTTCAAGAGCAGCTAAAGGCGACAAAGTTTTAGTTGCTAGTGGTGATTATACTATTACCAATGAGTCAGAAGTCTTTTACTTAAAAAGCCAATTAGTTCCAGTTATGGGCGGCTTTAACCGTTTTGATCATTTTCAAGTTCAAAGCCCAGACGTGAACCAAACCACTATTATCGGCGCACCAAAAGAACTACATGAAAGTTTGAACCAAGCAGGTTTTAAGGTGATTGCCGACGGTAAAAGCTTGAGCATATCAGCAAAACTAAAAACCAAGTTTGCTCGCAACCAAGCACTGTCGCAAATCCAGAGTAACCAAGCTTGTGAAAATGGCCAAGCAGGAGCTTTCTCTTGTAACAACATAGATTTAGTTTCGCATATCCCTCTCCCTTCAGGGACAGAAGGAAGCGATGTTTGGGGTCATGTAGACTTAAATACTGGCACAGAATACGCAATCATGACCTACAGAGATGGAACTCGCGTATATAGCTTAGCCGATCCAACGTCACCACAATTGGTCGGCCATATCCAAGGCAATGATACCAGCTGGCGAGACATAAAAGTTCTACAGTATTTCGACGAAAACTTAGCTGCGTACCAAGCATACGCTTATGTCACTATGGAATTTGGCCGTGGCTCTCTCACTAATGGTATCCAAATTATTGATTTGAATAATTTACCGCAATCAGTTGAGTTGCTTAGCACAGATACATCAGTGGCAACCGCACATAATGTATATATAAGTAATGTTGATTACAGTCTTAACTTACCTATGTCTGACTTATCACCTAAATTACAAATAGTCGGAGCCAATCGCTTTGGTGGTGCATTTATGACTTATGATTTGAGCACACCAAGCGCGCCGTCATTAACTTATAATCCAAGTAGTTCTTTCCGCTCTAACTATACTCATGACGCAACTAGTATGACAGTCGATGATGAGCGCGCGACCCGAGATTGCGTGAATTCAAACAACGGTACTTGTGACGTATTCATTGATTTTAATGAAAATGAAATCCGCATCTGGGATGCAACTAATACGGAAAACACTGCTAATTTAGGCTCTGTTAGTTATGACGACGTAGCTAGTAGCGACCAATACGTACATTCAGGTTGGTGGCACGAAAATAAACGCCATGTTTACGTACAAGATGAGTTTGACGAAAACAGCGGCGGTTTAAACACTACAGTACGAATTTTAGATTTAATTGATTTAACGAATCCAGTAGTCGTGGGTAAATGGGAAAGCGATAACAGAACCATAGATCACAATGGTTTTGTGAAGGGCAACCGCTACTACATGTCAAACTACGAACGAGGACTAACAGTTTTAGATATTAGTGACCCAGTTAATCCAGTGGAAGTTGGTTATTTTGATACCTTCCCTAGTTCTAACAATGCGTCTTTTAATGGCGCCTGGGGTGCCTACCCTTATTTACCATCAGGCAATATTCTTATCAGTGACATTAATAGTGGCTTATATGTTGTTAGAGATAATTCTCGCGATAACCTTGCTCAAGTAAACTTTGACCTTGCCAACCAATTGGTCGACCGAGGAACTGAAGTAACACTACTAATCAATAAGCCTATAGCAATAAACCAAGCTGCGAGTGTTCACTTTGATATAGTCGATGGTAGTGCATCTTTGGGAGCGGACTTTACAATCTCAAATGCCAACCAAGAGCTAACTTGGAACGCTGAAGATACAGAACCAAAAGCTATCACTTTGAATGTATTAGACAATGGCGAAGACACATCAAAGAACTTCTTCGTTAAATTACATAACGCTTCTGGCAATTTACAAATCGGCGACCAATTTATCCAACAAGTAAACATCAATGGCTTGCCTAGCCAAGGCCGTGTCGGTTTTGTTAATTCAGAGTTAGTTGTTTCTGAAACTAATGGCCAAATTGAACTTAACATTCAGCGTATCGGTGGTTCTCGTGGAGCACTAACCTATGATTACCAAGTAAATTATGGTTCAGCAACGGCAGATGATATTACTTTCAATAACGGTACTGTTACTTGGCAAGACGGTGATGCTGATAACAAAACCTTGAGTTTCAGCATTATTGACGATGACTTAATGGAGCAAGCAGAAACATTCAGCATTGTATTAACCAACGGCGAAGTTGACTTGCTAAGTATAGATACCATTAATATTACAATCAGTGATAACGACTCGAATACAGCACCGGAAGTTTACGCAGGTAACGATATTGAACTATCGACAAATGCAACAGCAACGTTAACAGCTGCTACAGTAACTGATGCTGAAAATGATCCTTTAACCTACCTTTGGCAGCATGTATCGGGTGTCACTATTACACTAAGTGATGAAGATACGCTTACACCAAGAGCAACTGCATCAGGCACAGCAGGCACTGCTGTTGTTAGTTTGACAGCGACCGACGTTCATGGAGCAAGTAATACTAGTGAGCTGACAATTACGGTTGTAGCACCACCACCGCCAACTGAAACTTCATCAGGAGGCAGCTCGGGTGGTTCAATGCCAATTTGGTTACTAACCTTAATCAGTTTGTTCGCATTTCGTAAAAGAAACGAATAGCTGAAGGTTCATCGAGTAAAACATGTTCACAATGATGATTGTTGTGGGCATGTTTTAGTTGTGAGCATAGCATCAAAAGATAACTACTCATCATTTGTAATCCCTCAGAAATAACAACCTATTCAATACTTTATTCAACTCCCTGCAACTTATATTTGCTCTTTAGAAGTTAATAAGTAGATATTACCAACTGGCTCAGATAGAGTTATTTACTCGTTTAATGGACTAACAAGCTCACAAACTTCAAATGAAAATACTTTCACTTTTTATCGCTACCTTTTACTTATTAAATAGCAATCAAGCGCTAGCTAATGATAGCTCTACACTCATATCAAACACGAGAGCTGCTATTCATGCTGTGGATGAATATGTGCAGAAAACAGTGACAAAACAACACATACAGGGAATGAGTTTATCTGTTCTGGTAAATGGCAAGTTGCTGCATCAAAAATCGTTTGGTTTCAAAAACTTGGAGTCTACAGAGCAAGTAAGTGAAAATACTATATTTCCAATTGCTTCAATAACTAAATTATATGTATCCACTGTTGTATATGAGATTTTGCACAAGCATGACATTTCTGTTGATACTAAAATTGGACTATTGCTTACCGATATTCCAAATCAATGGCAACAAATAAAGATAAGAGACTTGCTCGCACATACTTCAGGGCTTGTTGATTATTACCCTAAAAACTCTAATCCTAGCTCAACACTCGAAGCTTTAGAGTTAGTTAGCCATTTACCTTTCGAATTTGAAACTGGTACACAAAACCAATACAACCAAACGGGCTTTGCCCTGTTACATTTGCTGATTGAAAAGCTTTCTGGCACATCGCTTGAGCAGTATTTACAAGCTCATCACTTTAATAAATTCAGTCTAGATAGTACTTATTACCAAGTACCCACAAGTAATAACAACGATGTTTCGGAATTCTTTAGTAAAACATGGACTGGTATTGAACCTTACAACTTGACGTATCCACCAGCCGTTTATGCCTCTGCTGGAATGAACACCTCAATTAAAGATTTAACAAACTGGATAACCGCCATGATAAATGGCCAAGTTCTGTCTCCGGAGCACTTACAACAGGTTTGGGGGCCTATTTATTTGGATAATGGAGAACTGAGCGACTTCAGTTTAGGGTGGAGATTTATCGACTCTGAAAAAGTAACTATGGTTGGCCATGGAGGTGCAGATACTTCAGAGGTTACCCACTTTATACATAAAGAAACCGGAGACACTGTGACCGTAATTTGGCTGAGCAATACCTTAGGCTTTTATCCTCATAAGGCTGTAAATAAGGTAGCAAGCTACTTTATGAAAGATATTCCGCAATGCTCTAATTTATTATTCTGGCAATTTAATTGTTAGTTTATAAAAAAGAATAAGCCCTTTAACTAGAAAGGGCCTATTCGTACATACATATCAATTAATAATATCTTAATTCTTGTACCTTACCCCAGAAAACGCGGTAAGAATAAGCTGTATAAAGTAGTATTGTCGGAACAACTACCAAAGCCCCATAGAGCATAAAATTAAGAGCTTCTGGAGCTGCAACAGCTTGCCAGATTGTCATATGTCCAGGCACTACGTATGGGAAATAACTAAAGCCCAATCCTGCAAACGTTACGACAAATGTACCTACTGCATAGCCAAAAGGCCTGTTTTGTTTAGTAAGGTCGCCCTGCTCTAGCTCTTTCAATGCCGCTCTGTTTAACCAGAAAAATAACAAGGCTAACAAAGGAAAAGGCATTACTAATAAAGCATTTGGCAATACTAACCACTTTTCTAATATTTCAGGTGAAATCATAACGTTAGTGATAGAAACGACTAAGATACCGAAAAACATAATGTACAAGGTATTGTTTGCCCACTTAATCGCTTTTTGCTGAAGCTCACCTTCTGTTTTCATCACTAACCAAGCTGCACCAATAAAACAATAAGCAGCAGATACACCAACGGCACTTAAAGCTGCAAAAATATAGCTTAACAAGTCATTATTGAAACCAACAACGTAACGACCAAGCATGTAACCTTGAGCTAAAGCAGCAATCAATGAACCAAGCTTAAATGCTTTGTCCCAACTTGGTTTATGGCTAAACGCAGCTTTTGCACGGAAGTCAAAAGCTACACCTCGCAAAATAAGGCCGATTAACAACACAGCCGATGGTAAGTATAACTCTTTCAGTACTAAGCTATGAGCTGCTGGAAAAGCAATTAAAAGCAAACCGACAGCTAGCACTAACCAAGTTTCGTTTGCGTCCCAAAATGGTCCTATAGAAGCAACCATAGTATCTGCCTTATCTTGGTCATTAAGTGGCATTAACATACCAACACCAAGATCGTACCCGTCCAAAATGGCATAAAGTAAAGTTGCTAATGCCATCAGACCAATAAAAATAATTGCTAATGTTTGTGCATCAAACATGTGCCACCTCCACTTTAACTTCTTTTTTAACCTGTTCTTCCGGTTGGATTTCTTCTATTTCTACAGCTCTTCTAGCCATTACAAACACTGTACTCAGATAGGCTACCAACAAACCACTGTATACCAGTAAGTAAAGCAATAAACTGATGCCTACATTAGCTGGCGCAATATCAGTTGCAGCTTCTTCTACCGTTAACACGCCACTAACTAGATAAGGCTGACGACCAATTTCAGTCACGTACCAACCAGCTAGCGTAGCGACCCAACCAGAAAAGCTCATAGCAACTAAGCCTTTGAGCATCCAAGGCGGAAGCTGTTTCTTGCGATACAAAGTTACACCAGCTACATAGGCAACCAAAATCATAAATAGACCAAGACCAACCATCACACGAAAGCTATAAAAAACTGGAGCAACAGGTGGGTGCTCACCTTTGAACTCATCCAATCCTCGTATCTCACCGTTAAGATCGTGAGTTAGAATGAAACTCGCCATATTCGGAATAGCAATTTCAAAGTGATTGGTTCTTTGTTCTTCATCTGGAATAGCAAATAACAGTAGCGGAGCGCCCTTTTCTGTTTGCCAAACACCTTCCATCGCAGCAACTTTTTGAGGCTGATGTTCAAAAGTATTTAGACCGTGTAAGTCACCAACAAAGGCTTGTAACGGCGTTAAAATCATTGCTGCTGTTAGTGCTATTTTCAGAGTTAACTTAGGCGCTCGCTTGTTATCACCTCGCAACAAACGGTAAGCACTTATTCCGGCAATTAAGAAAGTCGCTGTAATTGCACTTGCTAATAACATATGTGATAAACGGTAAGGAAACGAAGGGTTAAAAATGATTGCAAACCAATCTACAGGAAACGCAACGCCATCTCTTATCTCGAAACCTTGTGGTGTTTGCATCCAAGAATTTAGTGACAAGATCCAAAACGCCGATAGGCTAGTTCCTAGCGCAACAACTGCTGTAGCAAGAGTGTGCATTCTCGGTGATACTTTATTAATGCCAAATAGCATAATGCCAAGAAAGGTTGCTTCCAAGAAGAATGCAGTGAGTACTTCATAACCTAACAAAGGTCCTGCTATATTCCCTACCCTCTCCATAAAGCCAGGCCAGTTGGTGCCAAACTGAAATGACATAGTAATGCCGCTTACCACACCTAAAGCAAAAGTTAGGGCAAAGATCTTGACCCAAAATCGATAGGCTCGCATCCACACTTGATCCCCTGTTCGATCAAATCTGATCTTAAAAAACAATAGGAACCAACACAGCGCTATAGTGATAGTTGGAAATAAAATATGAAAACTAATGTTGGCGGCAAACTGTATCCGCGACAACATCAAAGTGTCTAAGCCTAAGTCGATCATAATTGCCTCTCATTTATATAATCAAGCTTGTTGTTTGGTACGAACAAACAAATGTTAAGAATTTAGTCAGCTAACGATTGCGAATTACCTCGTTAGATTTACAAACAAAAAAGCGGAAGGGCTAATTGCCGCTTCCGCTTTTTAATAACTTATCTTTCATGTCTAAAACCTTGCCTACACCCGAGCCTAGTTTCATCAAGGTTTTCAACTTATCTGGGCTCATATTTTGTAACTCACTTGCCCACATAGTTACTGACTCTAATAAGTCATGGATCTCCAGCATTTTATCCTGAGCATATTGTTCTTTTTCATTAGCTGGAGTTTCAAGCATAGCTGTACGAAGCAAGGATAATGTAGGATCCATCTCTCTCTTTCTACGCTCTTCAAATACTCGGTTAGCTAACTCCCAAATACTCCCAGCTGGTTCATAATAATCTTTGCGATCGCCAGGAATATGTTTCACTTGAATCAAGCGCCAAGACTGTAGCTCTTTGATCCCCATACTCACATTGCCACGAGAAATATTGAGTATTTCCGCCAATTCATTAGCGGTTAGCGGTTCATCATTAACGATAAGCAAACCTACCATTTGCCCTATTGTTCGGTTAAAACCCCAACGGCTTCCCATTTCACCACAGTGCATTACAAATCTTTCAATACTCGGTGTCATACATTACCTTCTGAACTTTCAGTATTTTCTGAAAGTATAAAATCAATTTGATTTAGATCAAGGTTTTTTTGCTAGCTATTGAAAGATTATTTGAGATGTTATTCGAGAGAATCGAACTTTTAGAATTAAGGATAAATGATTTAAAACAGAGAAAGCCTCTCGTCTCGGCAGTCTTCCTTATTTTAGTTTTTTCACTAAATTAGTGACAACTGAACTAGTTTTTACTTCAAAAGACTGTATTAACAAACAAAGAAAAAGCATAAAGGCTCCTAACCAACCTATTGTGCTAAAACTTTCGCCTAATAGTGAAACCGCTAGCAAGGTTGCAATTAAAGGCTCTATTAAAGTTATTAATGTCGCATTACTAGTTTCAACAAATTTCAGTCCATAAGAAAATAACAAATAACCTAGGAACATAGGAACAATTGCCATATATATAGCGACTAAGCTATTTGTGACATTTAAGAATAAGTTTTCACCAGTAAACCATAGCAAAGGCAGTAATAGTAATGCAGCTCCTCCGAAAAGCCCTGACAAAGCAGAGCGGTGATGAGCTCCCATTTCAATTAGCTTCCTAGCGATCCATGAATAGCAGGCATAAGCTCCTCCCGCAACGCAACCAAGGGTAATCCCTAGGCTTTGTTGTTCAAAACCATAATCACTCCCCACTACAATATACTCTTTGCCTGTCGTTAAAAGTACTACTCCAACTGTGCCAAGAGTAAAACAAACAAACCATTTCTTAGATATTAATTTTTGGCTAAAAAGACGTTCAAGAAGCACAGCAAAAATAGGAGCACTAGCAATAGAAACTATGGTTCCAATAGCTACACCTGACCATTTCATGGAGGAATAAAATGCAAGAGGATAAACAGCAACAGAAAACGCGCCCAATAAAAACAACCTCCATTGCTTTAAAAGGCTCCTGTAATCTTTTATTAGCTTATTAAAACTTGTTAATGCTAATAACCCCCCTCCAACTCCAGTAGAAAATGCACCAATACCTAGCGCATTAATGCTATCGGAAAAACTGGCAGCAGTACCTGTTGTTCCCCACAATAAACTAGCTATTACAATAGCTAAAACACCCTTAAAATTGTCATTTAGCACATCAGCCCCTTAAGCAATTGAACGAGGCTGGAATAATACAAAATTCGACTTTATCCAATTTAACAATTAAGACGCTATCGTTATCGATAGAGACGGACTTTAGTTTTTGAATTTTTTAGGAGATATGCCAAAGTGTTGTTTGAACTTACGGCTGAATGTCGACAACTCTTTGTAGCCAACTTGTTCGCCTATAATACGTAATGGGTAGTCAGTATGAGTAAGTAACGCCTGTGCTTTTTCCATTCTAACTGATGAAATATATTGTAAAACTGTCACTCCCAATTGCTTTTTAAAATTCTTTTTTAATTGAGTTGGGCTTAGATAAGAAACCTTTGCTAAATCTGCAATATTCAGAGACTCACCAATATGTTGCTCTATAAATATCAACACATTACTAATTCTAGTATCCAGCTTAGGCAGCAAACGTTGCTCCGCTAACAATAGACAAAAAGTCTCATACATAGCCTGCTCTAAAGACAAGTTAATTTGTTTTTCTAATTGGCTTTCAATGAAGATTAAAAAGTTTGAGAGAGGTTTATTTATTTCAAATACTATATGTTTTGAAGCTTTAATATTTTCAGGAAGAAGGCTCATATCTGCAACGATAAATCTTGCTTCCTTCTCTGCTGTAAACAAATGTTCTTCATTTGCACGCACAATCACACACTCTCTAGGGGACACGGAACCAACGAAGTCTTCTACTTGTATATTAATAACACCTCGTAAAGGCAACACTAATTGATGGTAATCATGTGAATGAGAGGTAGGTTTAGTGCTATAAGAGCGGATAGATAAAAAGTTTTTCATAACCAAAGAGATTAACAAGTCTGAACGGTTTCACATAACATTTTAAAATAGTTTTCTACTTACTGCGGTTTGTTCAATATTACCTTTACTCTTTGCGCAAAAGTTAGAAATTCAATATCAGAAGCTTTAACTTACGTGCTGTTAGATATGTTTTATTGCTTCCCTTCCAACTGCTCATTTAGCAAACTCATTAATTGCGCTTGTAGAACATTAAGTTCTGCTTCAATTTGCTTTATTCTTTCTTCACCGTTTTCTTTATTCTTTTCTGCGGCGAGTTCTTGTAACAAGGTTGCTATTTTGTCTTTGAGTTCTTTGATCTTTTCACTAAGCTCATCACCACTTCCTTCCTCTGTTGCTGGCGCATTAGGATCTTTTTCCCTTAGAGCTTTAAACAAGTCTTTTTCTTGCTCTTGTTTGCTCTTCTCTTTGCCTTCTTCAGACAGAGACACATTAACGGAAGCTTCAACCTTTTTGTCCTGCTCAGGTTCTGAAATATTTAGTTGAGGTAGTACCGAGTTGTTATTATTGGGCTTATCAATGATTTGCTCATTGACTCTGACATACATGTTTCTAACATCCATATTTTCACCCGTTTAACTTTAATTAATAGCCATTCGCTCTATTTCATTTGGAGCTCTCTTTACTATCGGCCTTTACTTAAGAATACTTAGCTTCAATATAAAAAAGCCGCGAATAAATCACGGCTTAGATCATTTGTAAAATTTAATTAGCTTCGAACTTTCATTTTTTGAAATAACCAACCAATGGCAACTAAAGCTAAGCCAAGCCCAATAAATGATAAGGCTCGTAGCAACCCTTCTAAGTGTGACATGTCAACGCTAAATGCTTTAAGTACGACAAGCGCCAAAACAATAAACCCTAGATTAGTCAGTTTCGATTTCTCAAACTTCTGTCCTATGTATATAACAATCGTTGAGACAAGCAGCCAGACAATAGAATAAGTATACAACTCAGCTTGTTGCATTGGCGTCTGCCAAAATAGGTAACCCTGATTAAATACATTGCGTATTTCACCGTTGATAAAGAAAAAGCTAAATGTCGCAGCAATGGCAAAGATGGCTTTTTCATATTTAGTTTCAATCAACTCAAACTTAAACATAGACAACAACACTACAACAGGCAGTACCCATTGAGGAATAAGCCAATTCACCATAGAGTCTCCAACAAAATGCTGGTAGATAAACGGGCTATTAACTAAAGAAATATCAAAGTGAATAAGTGCAAAGCCAACAAACAAAGCTTTACCAGCAATTTGGTATAAAGGTTTCATACTCACTGACAATCGACTTCGCCAAAAATATACCGCCGACAAAACTAACCAATTTAGAGCCAGTAAAACAGCTTCATGATATGCAAGATTAAAGAAGTCTGGGTAACTTCCTGTCAAAACATAACTAGTTTCTGTTGTAACTAGCAAAGCAATGATATGAATGAGCACACCTTTAAACCAAGTATTTAACTGCTTTGAAGGATTGTACTTAGTGGCCAACCAAATAACTGTTAATACTGCTGGATAAACAATTAAGGTCCAATGTACGGAGAAAATAAATTCATCTTTATATTCAGCTAACCAAGGAGCTAAGGTTAATCTTGTAACTACCACCAGCAATGCAACTTTGTACAGCCAATCGGGAAGTTGCACTTTGTATTTCCAGCTTAAGTAGCTCATTGACGCAACTTGAACTGCGAGAGCAAGCGTAAGCGTACTAGCTGACAACAGCATGGTTAAACACATGGTTAACATTGCATTGGCTAGCACTAAATAAGTTACTTGATTCAGCTTCGTTTGAGTTTTCATCGCACTATAAGAAGCTACTATGGCAATGAGCAACATTTCCAACGCCCACACAGGATACAAAAATTGTTCTGCGCTAGGTTCTGCCATTATATAACTAACGCCAAACAAGCTAATTGGCGCAACAACTAAAAGCAGCAAGAATGCGTGACGTTGAGGGTAGCGTTTAATCATCTGTAAGCTAAATACCATGGCTATTAACACAGATAATTGGATAAATAGGTACTTACCGGAGAATGGAAACAAATTATCAGAAAAGTCGATATATTCAGAAAATAAATTAAAGCCAAATATTACAAAACCTAGAGCCAAATACGGCCAGTGGTCAAGATCTCTATGTCTATAGGTCGCAACCATAATCACAATACTTATTACCAAACTGGCTAGAACAATATGAGTAAACTCTTGATGTATACTTAGATTAACCGCCATCAATAATAAGGTAGCAATTATTGTAACTAGCTCTTTTTTAGGCGCTAATAACTCTTTAAGAGACAAAGCAAGTTCAACAGTTTGAGTTAATTTCCAACCTAAAATAGAAGTGAGTGCAAATAGATAAATGGAGAAAAGCGCATATAGTAGAACAATACTAAAATCGTCTTTCCCCCCCATTGCCACAGCAGCAAAAAACCAAACAAAGTGACCAACAAAACTTTGCCACCACAACCACTTTTGTTTTACTAATTGAGCAACCCAGACAGCAGACAAAGAAACAAACGAGACATAAGTCAGTAATGCGATAACATTATTCGAGCCTGTAGAAACAAGAATTGGCACTGCATAAGCTCCAATTATGCCTATTGCAGCTAGAACTGGACCAAATCTTAGCGCTAAGTAAGTTGCAGCTATCGACACTATAGCTAACAGTGCAAAAGCTATGTTCGGGGTTATAAAATCATAAAAATCGAACGACACCAGTATCATCGCAAAGCAAGTAATGACACCTCCACTAGCTAGGGCTGCAGGGATATATGGTGTATTAATTTTAAACTTTTCTTTATTTTGGTTAAGCACTTCAGCAACAACAACCAAGCTACAGCCAAAAATAGCTCCCAGCACAACTCGAACGATTGGCGGCAACAAACCTGCCTCAATAGAATATTTAGCTAAAAAGACACCTCCAATAGCTAACACAATAGCACCTAACCAGAAGATTCCATTACCTTTGACTAAGGTATCAAAGTCGAATAAAGCAGGCTTTGAGTCTTGTCTATATTCAACCTCTGACTGTATTAACCGCTCTTCTCTTTCTGACTTAGCATGCATAGCTGCACGATTTTTCCATGGATTGGAGTGCTCATTATTTTCTGATTCAGGGGTCGTTTGCTGTAAAGGAGTGTCTTTAAACTCAAGAACTGTTTTTTGTTCTTTAAGCGTTTCAGTCTGGGGCGCTTGCTTTTCGGCTGAAGGCTTTTGTTTTTCGGCTGAAGGCTCTTGTTCTTCGGCTAAAGCCTCTTGCTCAAAAGAAGTTGAAACAACTTGAGATGAAGTTAACTCCTTAATCTTCTGTTTAAGTCCTTCTATTTGCTTAGTTTTCAGGTCTAGTAGACTTTCTAAGTGCATTACTTTTTGCACTAACTCATTAATTTGACCTCGACCTCTAAAAGCAACAATAACGCCTATAAATAAAAAGGCGTTAAATAAAAATGAAAGTAATTCAGTGTCCATACTTTTACCTGAGAGTTAGTTTCTAGGTTTGGGTAAGTAACGTCTCAACATTATAACCCTTTGCAAATCAAATACTCCCGCTTCAAAAGCGGAAAGTCAATTTCTAGTTAGAACAATATTGTGGAGAGTAAGAAGCAATTAGGCAAATAAACCAATGGAGTTATTAGAGTTATAAAAACTTGACCTTGGAGTTATTGGAGTTACAATTAGATAAAAGGTTGCAAAAAACAATAACCGACTATAATTGAAAACAAGTACCATTATCGGGTACTTGTTAGTATATCAATGACAGGAGGTTATATGACGTCGAAGGAAATTATAAAACGGCTTAAAAATGATGGCTGGTATCAGGATAGAGTAAATGGTTCCCATTACTGCTTTAGACATAGAGTAAAAAAAGGAACTATTGTTGTCCCCCATCCTAAAAAGGATTTACCAATAGGCACAGCTAGAGCAATCTTAAAGCAAGCTAAGTTGATATAAATTAAGGTGTTTTAACAAAAACAGTACTATAAAAAGTATATGAGGTACATAACATGAGATTCCCGATAGCAATAGAATTAGGTGATGATAATCATGCCTATGGCGTAACATTTCCCGACGTACCAGGTTGTTTTAGTGCTGGCGATACACTTGATGAAGTTTTAGATAATGCCAAAGAAGCACTAGAATTGTTTTTAGAGTCCGCCGTTGATCATGGTGATCCAATTCCAGAAGCTAAAACGATAGAAGCTCATAAAAACAATCCAGAATACGCTAACTATTCTTGGTCATTTATTGAATTAGACATTACCCCATACCTAGGACGTTCAAAGAAAATTAACGTCACACTTCCTGAATATCTGATCTCAAGAATCGATAATGTCAGCTCCAACAGAAGCAAATTCTTAGCAGATGCTGCTATTGCCGCTTTGTCTCGGTGATTTTGGCTTTGCTTTGGCTTTATTTTCCTTTAGGCAGAGTAATGGAAGTAGAAAATGAGCAATAATCTAATTTCTACATGGGATGCAACTTTTGATGTTGGACTGTCATCAGTTGTTATACCTGACGGTTGTCGTGATTTAATTGTCAAAACGGTAGGGAATGAAAAACCAGATTGGTTTGTTTCTCCACTATTTGATCAGTCAAAGTTTTTTCATATAGAAGACTGTTGTGAGTATTCAGGATTTCGCTTAAGGCCGGGAGCGGAGATTAGAGAAGTTGAACTGTTATCCTACATTGCAAACAAGAAACTTCATGCAGATGAAGTAAAAGATATTATAGACGACTTCATAACTATAGAAGAATCAGTTGAAGAAGCTTTGGGCTGTTTAGCCATTGAGTTAGGCTCAGTAAAACAAGTAGCTGCACAATTAGGAGTGAATGTTAGAACATTGCAACGACTGATATTCAACAAAACCCAAAGAACTCCTAGCTACTGGTTGCAATTAGCTAGAATTCGAAAAGCCGCAAGAAGCTTAAGCTCTAACGATGGCTTGAGTGATATAGCAGCAAAATACGGCTTTTCCGATCAATCTCATATGAATAGAGAATTTCAACGTTGGTTTAGTTTGTCGCCGACGCAATTATTAAAAGTTCCCAGTATTATCAAACAGATAAATGATAAAGGTTACGACTGACTAATTACAGGGGTACAAATCTCAACCAAAAAACCATTATTGTCGGTAACATAAGCTACTGTTTGTCCCCAAGGCATATCTTCGGCATCTTGAACAAGTGCTGCTCCTGCCTCTAACGCTGTTGCAAGAGCCATTTTTACATCACTCGTCTCAAACGCTATTTCAAAAGAGTAAGCTCCCGAACTAGGCTTAGTAGGATTTTTCCCCAGTTCCTTCATAAGTTTGATAGAAGAAAACGAAAGAGTAGTGTTACCTGTAGATAACTCTCCATATTCTCCACTCTCATGAAGCATTGCCCTTTCTAAACCAAATGCTTTTTCGTAAAAACTAAGTGTCTCACTTACATCTTCTACATACAGTATTGTGTATTTAAATTTCAAAACTATCTCTCCCTATCAATAACGTTCTCAAGGAGTCTAACGGCAATTAATTCTTGTGTATTGAATAAATGCGACACATTTTGGTATTGGGGTGAGTTTCAATATTAAAGATAGTTGGCAACCCTGCAGTCCAGTGCAAACTATCCAAAGCAGCTTTTACCAAACGATGGTTAAGTATGGAGAAACCAACAGTATAAAGTAAGGTCTGATAAGGCCTTTTTTATGCCTATTCTGAAAAATTCGAAGTGCTGTATAAGTGGGCAGTTAGTGAGTGTTAACCTAGGAGCTTTTTAAGTTGGTTAGTGTGACTGGAGTTACAAAATACGCCCGTGTATTTTGCCCTGCGGGTCGTGCTAAAGCACGCTCTGTTTTGTTCCCGACAAAACAGTGAAAAATTCTTCGGGAAAAAATTTTAACAGCTTTAGCTGGCCTGCTTGCAGGTGAAATACAGGGATGTATTTCATAACCAGCTTCGCTGGTTCTGCATCCTGTCCTTAGACAACTTTGGGGCTCAAAGTTGGTCGGTGTGACTGGAATTACAAAATACGTCCGTGTATTTTGCCCTACGGGTCGTGCTAAAGCACGCTCTGTTTTGTTCCCGACAAAACAGTGACCCAGCTTCGCTGGTTCTAAATCCAGAGGGCAAATGAAACAATGAGTTATAGTCACGAACAGTGACTTACGAAGGGGAAGTTTGGTCGGTGTGACTGGAATTACAAAATACGTCCATGTATTTTGCCCTACGGGTCGTGCTAAAGCACGCTCTGGATTGTTCCAGACAATCCAGTGAACCAGCTTCGCTGGTTCTGCATCCTGTCCTTAGACAACTTTGGGGCTCAAAGTTGGTCGGTGTGACTGGAATTACAAAATACGTCCGTGTATTTTGCCCTACGGGTCGTGCTAAAGCACGCTCTGTTTTGTTCCCGACAAAACAGTGACCCAGCTTCGCTGGTTCTAAATCCAGAGGGCAAATGAAACAATGAGTTATAGTCACGAACAGTGACTTACGAAGGGGAAGTTTGGTCGGTGTGACTGGATTTGAACCAGCGACCCCTGACACCCCATGACAGTGCGCTACCAAGCTGCGCTACACACCGACTACGTTATCGATTTATCATATAAAACTGACCTGCTTTTGCAAGCTTCGCTTAGTTTTACTCGTTCTAACTGGTTAATTTATCTGCATTTATCAAACTACAAGCGCTCTGCTTTCCAATTTCTTTGGTTTGCTTTGTAGCCAGCGCATATAGTCTAGAAATGCCATAGGTTTAGCGTAATAGAAGCCTTGTGTCATTGGACAATTGAAAGCGATTAACAACTCTTCAATCTGTTCATTTTCAACTCCTTCTGCAATCACTTCGACTCCCAGTTTTTGAGCCATGGCTATCGTCATTTCCACTATGGTTCGGTTTCTGGTTGAAACGTCTATGTCCATAAAACTCTTATCAACTTTAATTGCATAAAGCGGTAACTGGCTTAAGTACTTAAGGTTTGAATAGCCAGTTCCGAAGTCATCAATAGCAACCTTGTAACCTAATTGATGAAGTTCCATCACAGTTTTACATGCCAGCTCAGGATTATCCGCAGTTGCTGACTCTGTGATTTCTATCACAACTGAGTTTTCAGGAACCTTGTGTTCCATGGTTGCCGTTAGAATGTTTGCAATCAAGCTGTTGTCATTTAAGTCATGAGCTGAAATATTGATTGATACATGATGATCAAAGCCAAGTTTTAACAGCTTAGCATGTTGGCTAAAACCTTTATTGATGACCCATTCAGTTAGCTGATGCACTATGCCTGTTTGCTCGGCTGCTTGGACAATTTGCTCAGGTGAAATATTGCCGAGTTCATTATGATTCCAACGTAACAACAGCTCACTACCAATCACTTTTCCTGTATTCAGGTCTATTTGAGGTTGGTGATAAAGTTGGAAATCATCATTAGCAATAGCTTTTTGAATCAAGCCAGCTAACTTAAACTGTTCGCTTAGCTGTTTAGTTGCTTCAGAACCTTTGTATGCACTCCAACCATCTTCACTTTTCATCCCTTTATGCAACGCTTGATTTGCTAGGAATAATAGATGATCTTTACTATCACTGTTTTTAGGATAAGAAACGGTACCGCCATAACTGGTTACTGAGATAGAAGCACCATTCACTTTCATAATGGTTGAGACAGCTTCTCGAATAGTCAGCATATTGTAGTTAAGTGCCCTTTTATGCATGTCCCCAACAAATATCACAGCGAATCTAGCATCACTGATCCTAACAATATGATGGCTTTTGTTTTGGATATTGTTTTTAAAACGATAAACTTGTTCAATTCCCGATGTGTATTTAGAGATATTTTTATAAAGCTCTTTGAAGAATAAGTTCGCCGTTGTAATACCTAACTTTGGCAAAAGTTCTTTCGCTTCAGGAATTTCAAACACGGCCAAGGTAAAAGGCTTTTTACTGTGAGTGAAATTATCAATCACCGACATTAAACTCGTTTTATTTGGTAAGCCAGTAACAGCATCGTGGTTAGCTCGATAATCTTTGTCTAACTCATTGGCTCTGAATCTATCCATCAATGCAATGGCCATAATACAAATTTCAGCAAGTACTCCTAAAACCGCGCCGTTTCGGGTTAAGAAATTATAATCAATGCCACCATTAAAAGCGGCAATACCAACACCGACACCTACAAATAATGGGATCCAAGACGCTAAGTAGTATCGCACCCAGATCATCTTGTATTTATAAACTTGGCTAAGCAGTAAAATCGCATAAAGATAAACAAAACCTACACTAGCAAAGTAAATAGGAGTTAATGTCGCTTCTGTAAGCACTAATCCTGAGGCAGCAAAGACAAAGTTCAACCGAGATAAATATATCCCCACTTTTGCAAACCAAGGCTTAATACTGTCAAAGCGTAAAAAGCTCACAGCAAACCTTAGAGCAAATGCAAGCCCACAAAAATGAGACATCATTAGATGTTTGTTCATCCAACTAGCAAGTTCAAATGGGAAGATAAAGAAAGTGAAGCCGTTGATCATCGACAACGTCATACCAGCAAAAAAGATATAGCCGATATAGTTTAAGTAAGAAGGGTCACCTATACCTCTGAACATGAAATAGTTGTATATCATCATGATTAAAATCACACCAATACAACTACCTAATAACATTAACTGAGCGCTGTTTCTTAACTCAGAAGCCATAGCATAATCAATGACGATAGGACTAGCACTAGCACCGTTAGTTTTAATGCGAATGTATAAAACATCAACCTGCTGGAAGCCATCGAATAAATTTATCTGTGGTACAACATAGTCCAACTCGGAATAGGAAAATTGTGTATCCCCCATCGCTTTCGAGTTAATAAGCGAACCATTTCCTAAATGATAGAACTCAATTAGGTCTAAGGTCGGGTTATCAACTAAAACGCTGATAGCATGGTCTATGTCTGTAACATCTTCTTTTAGAGTGATCTTGTACCAAAGACTAAATTCCAGTTTTTCAGGTTTAGGAATTCCATCAGCTAAATCTGCGTACAAAGAAGCAGGAACTACTTTTATTTGTTCTAAGGTAAGTGGATGTTCGGTATCGTCTAAATACCAAATATCAAATACATCTTTTAACTCTTCATCTTGTGCCAATGCAAACCTAGGCAGAGCCAACAAGCAAACAGCAAAAATAAGTAAAAGAGTAGATGATAAATATGTACGTAGATTCAAGGTTCAACTCCATTTGTTCCTAAGCAAGGAATGTGAAAGTCCCAGATAATAATTAATAACGGTTATTAGCAAGATTGCCAAGTTATTCGCTCCGCAACTTACGTTTATAACGCTATATAATATATTAAGATTAGTTAAAGCCCTGCCAGATAAACAAGTATCTTCTAAGCATGTGCCATGCATAGAAGATACAATACGCCTTAACCTTTATCTTGGTTAATACGACTGGCTATTGCGCCATCTTGATTTTTATACTTAGCATCATCCCTAGAAGTATAAGGATTTGCTGCTGGTGCTGACATGGTTTCAAAACTCAAAGCACCAATTTTCATTTTGGGTTTTAAAGCTAGCGGTAACTTACCTGAGTTATAAAACTCTAGTACTATATTGCCAGACCAGCCTGGATCGATTCTATGCGCAGTAACATGTACCATTAATCCAAGGCGAGCTAACGACGAACGACCATCTAACCAACCAACTAAATCACTAGGCAAAGTAATTGACTCATGCGTAATAGCTAACGCTAGCTCTCCTGGATGTAAGAAAAATGCTTCGCCTTCTTCAATAATGATTTCATCACTCATTACCGACTCTAATGCTTTTTCTGTTTCTTCCTTCGCTCCACTTAAATCTATGTAAGGTGCAGCATGATCTTGGAATACTCGAAACTTATTACCTAACGTTAGATCAACTGTGATCCCCGTTACTGCTGAGTTATCAGGGCGTGGGCTTATCGCTATTTTGCCTGAGTCTAGATTCTCAATAATATGTGTGTCACAAAGACGCATGTTAATTCCTAATTAATTAAGACAAGGCAATTACAGTTTGCACTTGTTTTGATAGTTGCATCATAAGGGAAAATGCCAATGCTTGATACTCATTGTTATCATTTAATGCATAAGGTTGGCCAGCGTCCCCCCCTTCTCTAATTTCTTGATTTAATGGCAGTTGTGCTAACAATGGAACTTGATGACGAGCTGCACACTCTACGCCTCCACTGTCACCAAATAACGAATGTTTTTTACCGCATCCATCGCATATAAACATACTCATATTTTCAACTAAGCCTACAATTGGCGTATTCACTTTGTTGAACATATGAATGCCTTTATCAGCATCCGCCAGAGCAACCGTTTGCGGAGTCGTAACTATAAGAGCGCCATCACATTTAACCGTTTCAGACATGGTTAATTGAATATCACCTGTGCCTGGTGGCATATCAACTAACAATACATCCAACTCAGGCCAATTAGTTTCATTAATAACTTGCATAAGCGCTCTAGAAGCCATTGGGCCACGCCATACTGCAGCTTTTTCATCAGGAATTAAAAAACCTAGTGAATTAAGTACAACACCGTTTTTAACAAAAGGTTCCATACGTTTGCCATCTTTTGACACCATATTTTCCCCTTGTAAGCCAAACATGATTGGTACGGAAGGACCATAAATATCAGCATCTAAAACTCCAACCTTATGCCCAGATTTAGCTAGAGCAGTTGCTAAGTTTGCGGTTACAGTAGATTTACCAACCCCACCTTTGCCTGATGCAACAGCAACAACAAGCTTAATGTTATCAATTGCCCGTTTCATAGGTTCAGTTGCTTTATATCTGAACTGAACTGAATGATTAAAGTCGCTCTCCACTAGCGCTGCAGTTAATTCATCAATAATAGAGTCAGCAACAAAAGGCAGTTCAACTACAAATTTTTTGCCTTTTTGTTCGATTGCAATTTGGCCAAAAATACCTTGTGGAAAAGACTCTGTAGAGAGCTCTGACAGTATTTTTCTTAAACTTCTTTTTAGTTCAGGATCTTCTTTGCCTGAAAACAGGTCGGAAAATATCATAAAAGCCTTATGGGGCGTGCAAACTGGTAGCAAATTATGTAACATCGCCTCCCTAATCTCTAGTGAAATTTGTTTATTAAGGCGTTTACCACTTTATGGCTAATACAGAAGCAAAACGTAAAATTTTAGTAACCAGTGCATTACCTTATGCCAACGGCTCATTGCACTTGGGTCACCTGATGGAATACATCCAAACGGATATCTGGTATCGATTCCAAAAAGCACAAGGCAACGAATGTTATTACGTTTGTGCTGACGACGCGCACGGCACGCCAATTATGCTAAAAGCACAAGAGCAAGGTATTTCGCCAGAAGAGATGGTTGCTAAAGTTAGGGAAGAACGTATTGTTGATTTCGCTGACTTCCACATTGAGTTTGATAACTATCATTCAACTCACAGTTCAGAAAACCAAGAACTAGCGTCGCTAATCTACAATAAGCTGAATGATGCTGGCTTCATTGCTAAGAAAACCATTAGCCAACTTTTCGATCCTGAAAAACAAATGTTTTTACCAGACCGTTTTGTAAAAGGTACATGTCCTAAGTGTAAGTCTGAAGATCAAAATGGTGACAACTGTGATAAGTGTGGCGCTACATATAGTCCAACTGATCTTTTAGCTCCTAAATCTGTAATTTCAGGTGCTACACCTGAACTTAAAGACTCAGAGCATTACTTCTTCGACTTACCTAAGTTTGAGCCAATGTTAAAAGAGTGGTTACACAGTGGTAGCATCCAATCTGAAATGGCGAACAAATTAGAAGAGTGGTTCGAGCAAGGCTTGCAGCAGTGGGATATTAGCCGTGACGCACCTTATTTCGGTTTTGAAATTCCTGATGCACCAGGTAAATACTTCTATGTGTGGTTAGATGCACCTATCGGCTACATGGCGAGCTTTAAGAATTTCTGTGATAACAACCAAGTTAATTTTGACGACTTCTGGAAAGCAGACTCAGACGCAGAACTTTATCACTTCATTGGTAAAGACATTATCTACTTCCACAGCTTATTCTGGCCAGCAATGTTAGAAGGTTCAAACTTCCGTAAGCCTACTAACGTATTTGCGCACGGTTTCGTTACGGTTAATGGCGAGAAAATGTCTAAGTCTCGTGGCACATTTATCAAAGCTCGTACTTACTTAGATCACTTAAACCCAGAGTACTTGCGTTACTACTTCGCATCTAAGTTAAACAGTGGTATCACTGACTTAGACTTGAATTTAGAAGACTTTGGCCAAAAAGTTAACTCTGACCTTATTGGTAAAGTAGTTAACATTGCGAGCCGTTGTGCAGGTTTCATTAAAAAGCGCTTTGATAGCAAACTATCAGAAACTATTGATAACCCAGAACTATTAGCCGAGTTTCAAGCTGCTAGACCAGTTATCACTGAATTGTTTGAAAACCGCGAATTTGCCAAAGCAGTTCGTGAAATCATGGCCTTAGCTGACAAAGCAAACAAGTACATCGACGATAAAGCACCGTGGGTATCAGTAAAAGACGAAAACCTGCAGCAACAAACTCACGATGTATGCTCTATGGGCATCAACCTATTCCGTATCCTAATGACTTACTTAAAGCCAGTACTTCCAGGTATGGCAAAAGAAGTAGAAGCTTTCTTAAATACAGAGCTAACTTGGGAAGGTATCGACAGCCCATTACAAAACCACGAAATCAACAAATTCAAAGCGTTAATGCAACGCGTTGAAATGGATAAAGTAGAAAAAATGGTAGAAGACTCAAAAGAATCTTTAGCAGCAGCGGCTCCTGCACCAACGGGTCCATTAGCTGACGACCCAATTGCAGATGAAATCGAGTTTGGCGATTTCGCTAAAGTAGATTTACGTATTGCAAAAATCGTAAAGGCAGAGCACGTTGAAGGTGCAGAGAAATTGCTTAAATTCCAATTAGATATTGGTGGTGAAACTCGCCAAATCTTCTCAGGTATCAAAGCAGCTTACTCACCAGAAGATTTAGAAGGCAAGTTAACAGTAGTTGTAGCTAACCTTAAGCCTCGTAAGATGCGCTTTGGAATGTCAGAAGGTATGATCTTAGCTGCAGGTCCAGGTGGTAAAGACCTTTGGATCCTTGAGCCACATGAAGGCGCACAGCCAGGCATGCGAGTGATGTAAGTGACCGTTAAGTAGGTCATCCTGAATTTATTTCAGGATCTCGTTACGGAGGTCATCCTGAATTCATTTCAGGATCTCGTTACGGAGGTCATCCTGAATTCATTTCAGGATCTCGTTAAGTAGGTCATCCTGAATTCATTTCAGGACCTCGTTAAGTAGGCCATCCTGAGCTGTAAGCAAAAAAATTAAAAAAGAGTGCTGAACATCAGCACTCTTTTTTTCAAAATGTTTGCTCTTCACTCAAACTACATCGCTTCTAAGCAATCCACTGACAGAGAGTCATAATCTGACTTTATAAACTGCATTTCAAATTCCAACACGTTGTGAAAAACCACTATAAAGTGTCCTATCAACAGCATATTTTTGTCATGATAAGTTTTTGATAGAAAGAAACTGTTTAATTTTCATACTAGTAATGCGCTGATAATTCAGGTAAAAAAGTACATACAACTAGCTTCGTTCACAGCTCTTTGCTGTGCGTACTCTATTAATAATTAATACATAGGCACTATTAAGGAAAATAATGAAACCTTCCATTACTGACTGGATTCAGGCTATCGCCGTTACTATAGGGATTGCATTCGCTATTAGAGAATTCGTTTTACATGATCGCGCACAGGAGCAGTTGAAAAAAGAAGCGGTTCTACAACTCATTGTCAGTGGACAGAACGAATCAATATCAAAGTCAGCACAACAAATTCAGCAAGTGTTTGGGGAACTGAGAAAAAAACAAAATCCTAGTCGAGAAGAGTGGGAAAACCTACAAATGATTTACTTTCCAATTCAAGCCTATTTGAGTGCATGGGGGTTTTGCTATCACAATAACATGTGTAACCCTGCTCTTACCGAAGCTTATATTTGTAACAGCCTAGTCGATTTTGACAAATTTAGAGTAGAAGTGAATAAACGAGCGAATAAGCCAGACTTTACAAGAGAAGAAGGATACGCAGCGTTACTTAATGTGTGTGAATCGAAGCAGTAAACAAAGGAATAAAAAAAGAGTGCTAACACTGCACTCTTTTTTGTAGTTCGAATTCGTACAACTGATAGCTCTTCTCATTAATCTTCGAAGTGCGTGCCCCAGCCGTCATACTCCAGTTCAAACTGTTCAGAAAAAGCTACCATTTGGTCCACTTCTTCATTGATAATAACTTCGTCTAAAGGACACTCTGTTAATACATCAAAGCAAAGTACCATCTCGCCATCTTCAGTTTCAGCTTGCTCTAACTCGCCTACTTGCCAGCCATTCAAAAATGCTTGTTGCTGAGCTTGGTCCGCCTGCTCTTCATCAAAAGCCACAAAGTGATGCTCAATGCCATACATAGCTTCAGGATTTGAGCCATCTTCAATTAGTTGTTCAACAATGTCGTTAGTGAACTCATGCCAGTCCATCTGTTCCATTTTTATGCCTTAGATGTAGTTACGGTTTCTGAGTCGGCTTTATACCCTAATTCTGTATTAAGCTCATCTAATTTTTCCAACATTATCTGGTGTGCGTAATTAGCTTTCTCTCGAATATAAGCTTTGTCACTGCTTTCCACCTTAAATTCAGGTAGATATTCAATAATGATTTTACCGTTATTCCACTTGTTCCACTTAATTAAATTATCAGTACTGCTGATCACAACAGGTACAACAGGTACTTCAGCTAATGCTGCAGTATAAAAAGCACCAGTTTTGAACTTTAACAATCCCCGGCCGTACGAGCGTGTACCTTCTGGAAACAACCAAACAGATAAACCGCGCTTCTTAATTTGCTCAGCTGCATGACCTATGGTGCCATGAGCTTTGGTTCGATTACCACGGTCAATTAAGATGTTGCCTGACAACCAATAAACTTGGCCGAATAAAGGTATCCACCTCAAACTCTTTTTACCAACACTTACCGTGTTTGGACGGACCCCATTTGATGAGGTAAATAAATCCCAGCTATTTTGATGGTTTCCGATGTAAACTGTCGGCTTATCATCCGCAATATTTTCTAAGCCTCGGTATTCAATTTTCAACCCAAATAACGATGAGAATCGACCATAAAGCCTAGCAATAATAAAAACATTGTTTTTGTGAAATGGACGAATTAATAAAAAAACTAAGTAGCCGACACTAACAGCAATGAACAATACTGCTAATAAAATGGCACGGATTAAAGCTAACAAATTGGGTACTCCAGAAAATTGAGGCGGTATTGTAACAAACTCAGCGAACAGCTGTAAGCTAAATTTTTATTACAAATTTAATTCTAATCAATTAGCTGCAAATAACAGGTGATTTAACAAAAATCACTACCGTTGGTTCTAACTTTTCACTAAAAGTTAAATACAGTTTAGACATATATTGAATACCAACAGATCTAAATTTTTACCAACTCAACACTCCATCGACAAAATTAACTAGGACACCCACCGCAAAATTAACATGGGTGTCTCTGTTATTTTCTTGAAATTAACTAGGACACCCACCTCAAAATTAACATGGGTGTCTCTGTTTCTTACGATTTAGTTTCAACAAAAAAGGAGCCTAAGCTCCTTTTTTATTCGTTTGATTCTTGAATATCAGGTGTTTCTTCTTCACCTTCTATTGAGAGATCTACTGGTAACTTAGACTCAACTTCGACTAGGTCGACACGTTGCAACCCTCGCGGTAGTTTACTGCCTCGGCGACCTCGCTCACCTGTGTAATGTTCTAAATCTTTACTACTTAACGTTAGCTTACGTTTACCAGCGTGCAGAACTACATTGCCTTCTTCTGGCACTATGCATATTTGTTTAACGTACTCTTCTCTGCTTGCCGCTCTTGCTGAAGGAATGTTAATTAGCTTATTGCCCTTACCTTTGCCTAACACTGGCAAATCTTTCAGAGGGAACAACAGCATACGGCCTTCATTAGAAATTGATAAACACATGTCTTTTTCAATACTTATCACTTTCTGAGGCTGCAGCAGGTTTGCTCCTGTTGGCAAACGAACTAAAGCTTTACCCGCTTTTTGCCTTGTAACCATGTCCTCATAACTACACACAAAGCCATAGCCAGCATCAGAAGCAACTAAGAACTGCTCTTCATTTTTCGCCATAATTGTGTGTTCAAGGGTTTCACCAGCCACAATACTGAAGCGACCACTTAACGGTTCACCTTGGCTTCTTGCGGACGGTAAAGTATGAGCGTCAGTACTGAAGCTTCGTCCAGAACTATCAATAAATACAACAGGTTGATTACTCTTACCTTTGGCTGACGATTTATAACCGTCACCAGCTTTATAGCTTAGGTTTTCAACGTCAACATCGTGTCCTTTAGCACAACGAGCCCAGCCCTTTTCTGATAACACAACGGTTACAGATTCAGAAGGTACTAAGTCTTTGGCAGAAATTGCTTTTGCTTCACTTCGCTCAATTAATGGCGAACGTCTGTCGTCACCATAAGTTTCAGCGTCGGCTGCTAGCTCTTTCTTAAGCAAATTGTTCATCTTAGTTTTTGAACCAAGTAATGCTTCAAGTTGCTTACGCTCTTTGTCTAACTCGTCTTGTTCGCCACGGATCTTCATCTCTTCTAACTTGGCTAACTGACGTAATTTCAGTTCTAAAATAGCTTCAGCTTGAGTTTCACTGATACCAAAGCGTTCCATTAAAACAGGCTTAGGCTTATCGTTATTGCGGATAATTTCGATAACTTCATCGATATTTAAAAACGCAATTAACAAGCCTTCTAAAATATGTAAACGAGCTAAAACTTTATCTAAGCGATATTGTAAACGGCGAGTCACTACGTCTCTGCGGAACTCTAGCCACTCAGATAAAATTTGCTTTAAGCCTTTTACTTTAGGCAAACCGTCTAGCCCTAACATATTCAGGTTTACACGGTAATTTTTCTCTAAATCTGTTGATGCAAATAAGTGTGCCATCACGGGCTCAATATCCACTCGATTCGAGCGCGGAACAATAACAATTCGAGTTGGATTTTCATGGTCAGACTCATCGCGTAAATCTGTCACCATAGGTAGCTTTTTCGCCTGCATTTGCGCTGCAATTTGCTCTAAGACCTTACCACCTGAAACTTGGTGTGGCAGCGCATTAATTACTATCTCACCACTTTCTTCAACGTACGTAGCACGCATTTTAATTGAGCCCTTACCTGACTCATAAATCTTAGCAATGTCTTGAGCTGGGGTAATGATCTCAGCTTCTGTAGGGTAATCAGGACCTTTTACAAACTCCATCAGCTCAGGTAATTCAGCTTTAGGCTCTTTTAACAGATGAATACAAGCATTGGCAATTTCTCTGGCATTATGCGGAGGAATATCCGTTGCCATACCAACTGCAATACCTGTAATACCGTTCAATAGAATATGCGGTAAACGAGCAGGCAGTGTTTTCGGCTCTTTCATAGTGCCATCAAAGTTAGGCAACCAATCTGTTGTGCCTTGACCTAACTCTGAAAGTAAAACTTCACTGAACTTAGATAAACGAGATTCGGTGTAACGCATCGCAGCAAACGATTTCGGATCATCTGGAGCACCCCAGTTGCCTTGACCATCAATAAGTGGATAACGATAAGAAAAAGGCTGAGCCATCAACACCATAGCTTCGTAACAAGCACTATCACCGTGTGGGTGATATTTACCAAGTACGTCACCAACAGTACGAGCTGATTTCTTGTATTTGGCCGTTGCCGATAAGCCTAATTCCGACATTGCATAAATAATACGACGTTGAACTGGTTTTAAACCGTCACCTATGTGAGGAAGTGCCCTATCCATGATCACGTACATGGAGTAATTAAGATAGGCTTCTTCCGTAAACCTTCTTAACGGCAGCTGCTCAACACCATCACTACTTATAGTAGTTGTAGCTTCTGTCATTGTTCATTACCTTTTTATTATTGTTGTGCTACCAAAAAACCATAAAACTAAAACTCGCTTGGTATTTGATAGTTAAGCTCTGGTTTGATTGCCGCCGTCGAGTTTTATGTTAGAAACGACTTGGTAAAGCCTTCGCTTTATCGACTCTAAGTCTTCTTCTGGTAAGCACTCTAACGCAGCAAATGAAGCGCGCAACTTCACCTTGTGCTTGTTAATTTTAAAATCATTGCTATTTAACTCTTTTCGAAGAATTTCTGCCAGCACTAATGCTTGTTTCTGATCAAATTTATTGGCTAAAACCACAAAACGGTCACCACTTATACGAGTTAACCAAGCATTCTTAAATAAACGGTTCTTTAATCGACAAGTAGCTTGCTGTAAAAGTAGATCAGCTTGTTCGTATCCTAAGTTTGCATTGATCCCCGCCATTCTATCAAGATCAAACATAACCAAAGATAAGGTGTGACTTTTAGCTTTAAAAGAGTCAAATTGTCTCGACAAAAATCTGTGGTTATAAGCTTGAGAAACAGGGTCACGTAAACTGTCCATTACTTTCTCGTAGGTAAACTTTCGATATAGCCAATATATTCCTATACCTGCGGCTACAAAAATCAAAAGCACAACATTGTAAAGCGTCGATATTCTATTGCTGTTGGTTTGATTTTCAGATTGTAAAGCTTGGATTTGAGCAGTTTGCTTTTGCTGTTCAATTTGAGCTTGGCGGCGATCGAACTCTCTACTTTTTTGTAAAAAACTCAACTTACTATTGCTATCTTGTTTGGCAATTTTTACCGACAAATGCTGATAATGTTTAAAAGAATCTTGAGCGCTCCCAACCTGCCCTGACTTGAGTTGCCAAAGCAATTTATCATTCAAAGACTCGAACCAAAGTCGCTCTTTTTGTTCAAGGTTAATGGCTTGCTCATACTTACTCAATAGAGCCAAAGCTTGAGTGTAATGACCTTTTGCAGCTAGCACTCTAGCCTTAGTTTGCCAAAACATCAGTCTTACTTCTTGGTCAAACAAGGAAGACTCTAGCTTGTTGGCTTGAGTTAATGTTTTATTAGCTTGCCATGGCATTTCTTCAGATAAGTCTAGTTCCATCAAACCAACTAACGCTCGAACTTGTTGGCTAACATCCCTACTCTTTTGTGCTGATAGAAAACTCTGTTCAAAGGTCTTTCTTGCTAAGTCAAACTTTGGCCAATGCAGATAAACTTCCACCAGCTTAAAACGCAGGCTGGTTTGAAGACTCTCCAAGTTTTTATCACCTAAATAATCAATAGTTGATAACAAGGTTTGTTGAGCTTTAGCATATTGGCTTAACCTAGTTTGCAGCTGCGCTAGCTTCACACTTGTTTCTAGTAAAGTAGCTAAATCCGTTTTTTCACTAATCTCAAAAGCAACCTTGCCTAACCACATTTCAGCTTGTCGTTGTGCATTGAGCTCAAAGTACAAAGTAGCCAATTGCAAGCTCACATTGTTGCTTACCTTAACTTTCTGTTGTTGCTGAGCTTTGTTATAAGCAGCCTTTAACACGCTAGTTGCGTCAAACAACTCATGTTCTCTTATTAAAATGTGTCCTTTGAGAAGCAAGTACTCTAGTTGCTTTGCCTCTGTTAGCAGTAATTGGCTTACTTGAGAAAGCTTGGTGCTGGCATTAGTGTGGTTGCCTAGGACTTCTTCATTTTGAGCCCAGTATAAGTTGAAATTAGAAAGCTGCTCAGGTGTTAATTGAGGGGACGAATTAGCAAATGTATTTATTGCTTTTAACGTTTCATTGGGCTTATTTTTCCTATTTTCATCTAGATAAGCTTGCAATTCAGACCAAGTTGAAAACTCAGGTACATGCTCGGTTATATCAATGAACTCACTAAATTGTGAGACTACGACTTTACCTTTATTTTGCGTTGCAGCGAGCGCAACGTTAGATAACAACGAACAGCTCAAAAGAACAAAAACAGAAACCGACTTAATCATTATTTCTACGACTGACCTCAAATAATACTCAACGAGTCTAACACACAAAAATCAGATAATAGACTCACTCAATTATTTAAAGTTTCATTTAAAACAACAACCAATATTTAATCGACACAAGTTTGATTTAGACAAAAGTCTAATTACTAATTTGTATTAATATGGATAAACTGAAAGTGGGAAGAATTAAATTGAGGTTAGCCGCATGATGCAACCGGAAAAAGTGATCATCGCCGATGATCATCCTTTGTTCAGACAGGCCTTATTAGAAACATTAAAAACCGAATTAAGCAGTACACAGTGGCTTGAAGCGGAAACCGTTAGTGAATTAAATACACTGCTGACTCAGCAGTCTGATGCCGACTTATTACTCTTGGATTTAAACATTCCGGGAGCTCACGGCTTTAACACGCTAGTGCATGTGCGCCAGCACTTTCCACAAATACCTGTGGTTGTAGTGTCTGCATATGATGACTCAGATACCATCAGCAAGGCGATGGAACACGGAGCTTCTGGCTTCGTACCAAAATCAACACCTGTAGCAACAATTTTTGAAGCTATTAGCCAAGTCTTTGCAGGTAATATTTGGACACCAGCAAACTTCAGTTCTCAACAAAGCCAACACAGTAAGTCGGACATTGCTGAGCGCATTGCTAGCTTAACTCAGCAGCAGTACAAAATCTTAATGATGTTTGCTGAAGGTATGCTAAACAAGCAAATAGCTTATGACCTCAATGTATCAGAAGCAACAATCAAAGCTCACGCAACCGCCATCTTTAAAAAGCTAAATGTGCGTAACCGAACGCAAGCGGTAATCACTCTAAACGAATTGGATTTATCTGAATCTGAATTTGAAAGTGGGTTAGGTGGGAAATAGTTTACCCTAACTTAAATGGTCAGATTTGATTCGTGAGTTTAATCAAATCTGACTGTTGTAACTGCTGTTGAGTTCTGCTTTTTATCAAAGGCAAAAGTTAACTAAGTTAGACTCTTTATTCTTCTAGATATTTATCAACATTATATTTAGGGATCAACCACTTTACGTTGAGTAATACATATATCAATATACCTAAAGTCATGCCAATTATAGAATATTCTACTTTGGGCAACAGAGTACTTAGAGTAGTGATAACAATACAAATAATAGTGTTAACTACAATACCGAATCGATAAGGAGGAAAGGCTGCGATATAAGAGATTTGTTTGCCCATATAAAATAAAGTCAATCCCACAATAGCAATAGTGCCAAATGTTGTCGTATCCACAGTACCTAAAATAGAATGTTGTACTAAATTCGCTAGTAATATAAGTCCTATATAGAAAAACAAATGAGAATAGACCAAAACAGTACCTGTAAGCATATTTTTCGCTTTTTCTAATCTATGAAGTGAACCGAAATAAACCCACCAAATGGCACCTAATAAAACAAAACCTGAAATAGCTGAAAAAGCATTTTTATCAATACCATGCAATGCAAGGCTGCCTACAATACTAATGACAGTTTCGCCCAATATAATCACAGCAAGCAAACCTGTGCGTTCAACCAAATGTTTCTTATCTACAGGGTATTTTGAAGTTTTGTGTCTTAATGTCGCTTGATAAATCATGTCTACTGCAATGCCTGCATAAAACGCAAAAAACTTTAAGTTGGATTCAATAAAGTATGCAGACCCACTTACAAAAGCTCCCACTAAAATGGCTAAGCCTAAGTCTCTAGTGAACGTTGCTTCTTCTTTGACTTCTTTAAATGTAAAGAAATACCAAGTAGACATTATTACTCTGATAGCAAAGTACAAAAGGACAAATGGCTTAAAGTCACTAGACAAGCTTTCTTTAAAAAATGATGACATGAAAATAATCATTCCCATAATGAACAAGGTCAACAGCTTCTGAGATTGACTATATATATCGAAACGATTGAGTAGCATAGTATGCGTCACCCAAATCCACCACAGAGGTATAAATACTAAAGGAAACCTTAAAACTTGCTCAGTACTAAGATGACCATCGTGAGCGTGAGCTAAGTCATGGGTTATAACTCCAATTGCTGCAACAAAAACTAAGTCAAAAAAAAGCTCTAACCAGGTTGCTTGGCGATTTTCAGAGTTATAAAGCAATGCGTTCATTACATTTTCTCCTTATTATTAATAACGCTATTTTTAGCGAAAAAGTGCGGATGTATAGCTGTTGTTAGCCATTTGTGGATATGCATATTCGAGGTTGCTCTTGAATAGAGCTCTGCGTATTGAGGCAATCGAACGATTGCTTTTTGTTACTTACACCTTCTTACAGTCATTGATATCGGCGGCATTAGCCGCCGAAGATTAGAGAGTTATTTCAAAGTTTTGCTGTAAAATTTGTGTAACTTTTGAACGGCCTGATCGACATATTTGTCCTTATCATAGAGGTCGAAGTGCTGTGCACCTCTAATTTTAAATAGCTCAGCATTTCCTCCTACTTTTTCGCTACGTTCAACAGCAATTTCGCTGAAATAAGCAGAAAGCGCCTCTGTGCCAACAATAGCTAAGAAAGGAGTTTCTCCCATCAACTCCATGTGCTCCGAAGGGTTAAAGGCATAACGAGTATCTAGTGACATTGCAGCACGCATAGGTGTGTAATTAGGCGCTCCACCACCACGCTCTGGATTTCGATAGTAATCAGCCGCTCGTACCCAAAACTCATTCATATTCTTAGCTTTCGCAGCTGTAGGTATACCATCGACTAAGACAACCTCACCAGTCTCGTAGTATTTTTGACGGGCGTCACTAGCCATCTTGATCTGCTGGCGATATTGTTCAACCGGTGATCCGGAAAGACTATCCATATATTGAGTAGCTCCCCCCATGCCATAATCAGTGAAGTCTACAAATCCACTTACAGTAGCAACCGAGTCTAAACGAGTATCTTGCATTGCCACCTGCAAGCTGTAACCAGCGCCAGAACATATACCTAACTCTCCGACACGATTACTATCAACACCAGGAAAGTTGCTTAAGAAAGTAATAGCATTTTTAATATCTTCAACTTTCATTGGTGCATTTTCCATTCCCCTAGGAAATCCACCACTTTCACCATACGATCTATGATCAAAAGCTAATGTGATATAACCTTTTTTTGCCATTTTCTCTGCATAAATACCAGCAGTTTGCTCTTTAATCCCACTAGCAGGAGTAATCACAACAAGAGCTGGGTAGCTTTTCTCTTTATCGTAATTAGGTGGCAAAAACACATTGCCTGCAATGCGTGTATTTTCACTTAGAAACGCCACCTTGTTTTTACCGTCTTGATATTCGGCACCTAAAAAAGAGTCAGCTAAAGCAGGAGCTGTGCTAAAGATAGAGCTTACAATCAAGCTTAAACCAATTGTTTTAAATTTATTCATCATGTTTCTCCTAAGAAATTAAACAACTTTTCAAATCACGATGAGATTCTATTTAAAACTTATTTGATGATATACAGGAAACAATTCACATCACTGTTTACAAATTTAAACAAATGATTATTACTTTTTAAATTTGAAGTGACGAAAAGTACAAAAGAACTCGCACAAATATTAGTGATAGGCTTCTCTACTCAATTCCTTTAATCGCTTTCTCGCGTAACTGTTTTCTTTGTCTATGGTTATGACTTTGCGGAAGTATTGGATAGCTTTCATTTTATCGCCTAGCTTTACCCATGACTCAGCGAGGAATGACCAACCTCTGGCGTCTGAAGGATTGTGCTTAGTGTAAAACTCAAAGAAGACAGCAGCATTTTCTGGATAAGAGTTAAAATAAACTGTCCAGCCTCGTTCCATCATAAACTGGGCTCTGTTTTCTTTAGTTATAAACTCATTTTTATCTATCGCTTTAACTATTTCACTACCTTCCTGCTTTAACGTTTTATTAAAAGTTCCATCTAACATGCTTTCTAATAATACTAACGTTGGAAAGTCATCAGGCGCGATTATCGACATTAACGAGTCGACTAGATGTGTCGTTATGCCGCTGAAGCCATTGCCATTGGTTAAGTAAACACTAGTATAGTTTTGACTGATATCGTCTGGTTTGAAGTGATAATCGACACGAACTCTATTGCCGCCTTCATGGCCTACTCTTACGAAGTCACCTACTTTAGTGTACTGCCAACCTGATGCATAACCGCCAGCTTTACCGTTGTTTAACTTCATTGGTTGCCACATCTTGTATAAAGTTTCCTTCGCTAAAACTCTTCCAGTAACAATGCCATCAATAAAGCGTTGCAAGTCAGCTTTATTTGAATAGAGTCCGCTGTGTACAAAAGAGTAAACTGGCCAATTTACTCCTTTATCTACAGTGTACTTACCGCTATCGCCCCAATAACTACTCACTAAATTAGGAATGACTTCTGTTGCGGAGGCATAAAAAGTTGATTGTAGTTGCAGCGGTTCGATAATAGTTTTTTTCACATAATCAACATAAGTCACTTTAGCTAACTTCTCTATGATGGCACCAATAATTAGGAAATTAGTGTTGTTGTAGTTGTAGCTATCACCAGTGTTAAATTGAAATGGTTTGTCTGCAATTTTGTTTATAGCGTCAGTGGCTGTGCTTGGAAAGTTACCTTTGACGTATTCCATAGAGAAATACTCAGGTATCCCAGATGTATGGTTCAAGCAGTGTCGAACAGAAATACTCTGCCAAGCTTCAGGTAAGTCTTGTAGGTAGAAACCTATGCTTTGATCTAAGTCGACTTTACCTTTTTCTACTAGCGACATTATCGCTACACTCGCAAACAATTTAGCTAGGGAGTAAACAGGATATTGATTATTTTCGTTTACCTCAGTAGCCAGTTCAATGCTACTTAAACCAAAGTTTGCTCGGTAAATTTCTTGCCCCTGTTTTTTAACTAAAATGGACTGTGATACCGTTCCGTATCTTTTTTCATTCTGTTCAAGTTGTTTATTTAATTCAGCCAATCTTCTTTGATTTAAAGGCTCTGCAGAAAGTGCAATACAGGAAAAAAGTACGACTGAAAGTGAGACAAGTCGCAGCAAAAGAATATTCATTATTGGTTCCTAATTTACAGCTTGGATTTATTGTTCTTTGTTCGATAATAGTAAGACGCGTTAAAATCAACAAAGGTTTAAATCAAGCTGTAAAATAAGACTAACTACTTATCCGCTTACCAACATAACTTTAGGCTTAGCTTTGGCAGGTGTTTCTATTGGACAATCTATGGTAAATCGACAACCTTGCTCTAAGTTTTCAACTTTTACTGTACCACCTAGCTTTTCAAACACTAGATTAAACAAGATATTTAATCCTAAGCCTGAGCCTCCACAGCCTCTTTTGGTTGTGACAAATGGATCAAATACCTTATCTAAAATGTTATCAGGAATACCTACACCATTGTCTTGATAAGTAAGAACAAAGCGCTCTTCACTTGTTTCAATATCAATAGCTATAGCACCGGTTATACTGTCTTCAAAACCATGTAAGTGACTGTTCATCAATAAGTTAGTTAAAATTTGTGTCCAGGCACTTGGATAAGTTGACAAACTAAAGCCTTTGGGAACATTAACGTCAATTTGATAGTTTTTTGACTTAAACATAGTTTGTACTGTTGCTAGTACTTCACTTATCAGTTGCTCCAAGTTACACGTCAACAAGCTGTCGTTAGACTGATTAACCGCTACCGATTTAAAGCTCTTAATTAACTCAACAGCTCGATCTAAATTGCGTTGTAGCATGTTGCTTGTTTCTAGTTGATCATCTAAAAACTGTTCAAGCTGAGCTTTGGTTAACTTACCTTCATCTACCAGCCTGTTAACACTTTTTACGCTATCTAACATTACGGAGTTAGCAGTAACACCAATTCCTAAAGGCGTATTAATCTCATGTGCAATACCAGCGACAAGTTGCCCTAAAGCAACCATCTTTTCTGACTGAACTAGGTTGGTTTGAGTTTCTTTAAGCTTGCGTAACGAATCTTCTAATTCTTTGGTTCTTTGCTGAATTTTACGCTCTAAATGGTGATTGAATTCGTTAAGTTGCTGCTCTGAGTCATGTCTTAATTTAAATTCGTTTTTGATTAACAAACGCATATTGTTAAGCGCAGATACGACTTGGTCTAATTCATCTTTGCTACTACGATTGCCTTCAAGTGTTAGCACATCATCTAAGCTATTTAAGTCAAAGTTAGATGCGTAGCTTTCTATTTTGTAAATATGGCGAGTAATAAACCAATAAACTATTGAAACTATAGCTAAGGCTGCCAGCATAGTTTTAACAAATTGAGTTAGTAGGATGATCCAAGCTTTTTGCACCAATTTGTCATAAATCTCTTGGTAATTAGCATCAACTTGCAATCGACCTATCTTTTCACCTTTGTACAAGATATTGAAAGTTTGCGACTTATCACCCATAGCTAACTGCTCGCCTATAGCGTAGTTAGTACCTTGTGGAGTAGTTAACTTTACGTAATTAATAAAAGGTAAACGTTGAATTCCAACGAGTTGCTGTTCAACGGCTTTATCTTGAAAGTCCCATAGATTAAGGGCTAAAGAATCAAGGTGACTGGTTTCAATAGCTAAAAACTCTTGTTCTAACTCGGTTAAGTCGTAACGGTAATCACTATACAGCTGTACCGCGGTTGCTATTAAAGACAACACTGAGCTTACCAGCAAAATGTATACGAGAACCTTTCTACCTAATGCATGAGTAAGTTTAAAATGTTCCAATCCTGAATATTCCTACTGCATCCAGATGCGCTAAAGTGAATTACCACACACTGGGATTAAAAGCCTTATTCAATATATTGTTTTCGCAATCCCTCTGCAAGCTTAGCATTCATCATAGCCCTTAAAGCTGCTGGTTTTACCAACTTTCTCATAAATCCTAAATCCGCATTGGCGGCTTTTTGTTCGATCCCTACTTCAGTTGTCGCTGTGATTAAAATAGCAGGCACGTAACGAGAACGCATTTTCCTAATTTCACCGGTCAATTCGATACCCGTTCGATCGTTCTCTAGTTGATAATCGACTAATAAAATTTCAATTTCATCGATGCGCTGCGCAAACTTTTGTTTTGCTTCAATTGTGGAAGAAGCGCTGATCACATCGCACTGCCACATACTTAGTAGCTCTACCATGCCATTTAACACATCAGGATCATTATCAACACAAAGTACAGTTACACCTTGTAAGTTCATTTGCGGTGTTATCGCTGGTACTGGTTTGGCAATGACAGGTACTGCCTCCGGAACGCTGATGCTAAAGTTACAACCTTTACCCGATGCCGACTTTAAATCTAACTGATAACCTAAAATTTCAGCTAAGCTTCGAGTTATGTTCAACCCCAAGCCCAAACCTTTTCTGCTTTCTGCATTCTCACAGGTGTTTAGTTGGGTGAATTGTTCAAACACTAACTTCTGCTTATCTTTAGGTATGCCTGGACCATTATCTAAGACCTGAACCCAAACCTTGCCCTGCTTTCTTCGAATGCCCAATAGCACTTTGCCTGGTGAGGCATACCGAATTGCATTGCCCAATAAGTTTTGCAGTATTCGGCGCAGCAAATGTCTATCTGACTTAACCCATGTTTGGGTTTTCACTAACCTAAACTCAACTTCTTGTTTATCAATAAAACCAGAAAAATCCTGCGCTAACTCTTCAAATAGCTCATTTAAAGAGAAAGCTTCGAGTTGTGGATGAATGTTACCGCTTTCTATACGCGCAATTTCACCTAAATTCGATAACAAATCATTGGCAACTTTTAATGAGTCATTAATGTTAGTTACTTGTCGCTGTTGTTGTTCACTCAAATCTGATTGACTCGATAAAGCAGAAGTAAATAACCTCGCGGCTTCTAACGGCTGCATCAAGTCATGGCTTACAGCCTTTAAATACTGGCTTTTTTTGAAGTGTGCTTGCTCTGCTTTTTCACGAGCAACAGCGAGTTCTTTGTTAGCGACAGCCAGTTTTTGTGTTCTTTCAGCAACTCGACTTTCTAATCCTAAATTCGCTTCTTTTAATACTTGTTCTGCTTGCCGATAAGCTGTGATATCAGTGAATACCATGACAAAGCCGCCATCTGGCAACGGATTGCCTTGAATGCCGATAACTTGGCCATTGCTGCGCTGGCGCTCTGAGCTATGTGGGCTACCATGCTTCAAGTAATTGATCCGCTTAGTTACTTGCTGATCTATATCGCCAGGGCCAGTTAACCCTCTTTCAACATTAAACCGAATCAGTTGTTCTATCGGGCTGCCTACATAAACCAATTCTTCAGGGTATTGAAACAACTCTAGATAGCGTTTATTCCACGCGACTAAGTTCAAGTCTCCATCTATGATTGAAATACCTTCACTGGCATTTTCAATCGCGCTTTGTAGTAAATTCTGACTAAACTCTTGTCTTTGTGTTGATGCATCTTCCACCAGCAAAGCCAGCTCGTCTAGCGCTATGTCTCTACCTTCTAATGCAGAGTTGAGAACTAAGCGAGCGGAAGACGCTCCCATAACACTAGCTAGTGTGTGCTCTGTGTGTTCAATCAGTCGTTGATAATAAACCTGCCTGCCAATTTCTTTCTTGTCGTTCATTAACTGGAAGGCAGTCAGTCTTTTTGCGGTTTGCTCATGACCTAAGAATCTTGACATTAATACCATCAATTCTTGTTCATCAATGTGTTTAATCTTAGGAAAGTTAGTGACTTGAGAATGCTGTTGCTCCATAAATAGAGAAGCTTGAACTCTTTCATGGACGGTTTGACGGCTAAATTGAGAGACTAGCCACATCAAAAAAACATTAGTGCCTAAACTCAAGATTGTCACTAATGTATGTCCAGGTATTGGCATATCGGGAAGCGGATGAGGATATAAATTCAATTGCGGTAAAAAGTTAAAAAACAACCAAACCGAAAAACCAGTTAGTATGCCAATGTAAACTCCTTTTAATGTCGCTCTACGCCAATAGAAGGCTGCGATTAGAGCTGGTGTTAGCTGTGCTATAGCGCCAAATGCAATCTCTCCCATAGAGGATAAAGTATCTGGGGAAGTATAATAAAAAGAAACATATCCCAAAATAATAACAAGGAAGACAAGGGCTTTTCTCACATTCAACAAACGAAAGCGGAAGTTGTCATAGTTAGTATTTTTTTCTTTTGCCGCTTTGAATAAAACAGGGAATACAACTTCATTGCTCAACATGGTGCTCAAAGCAATTGAAGATATGATCACCATAGAGCTCGCAGCAGAAATAGCACCTAAAAATGCGACTAAACTCAGCCAACTTTGGTCACCTTGCAAAGGTAAAAATAACACATAAGCGTCTGCTGGTACTGTGTTTCCAAGTAACATATGCCCAGCTAGTCCCAATGGAATAGCAAACACGGCAAACACAAGTAAATACAAAGGAAAAACTCTTCGACTCAACCAAGTATCTTTTTGCATTTTTAACTCAACAACCATGACCTGAAACTGTCTTGGCAAAGCTAAAAAAGCCGCCATAACGATAAACAACATGGCAAACATGGTGGTAAAGTTTGGCAAGGTGAACTGTTCATTTAGATTCATCTGATGCTCAGCTTGCTGCCAAATTTGTACGGGAGAGTCGAATAAGAAAAAGCTGACAAAAATACCAACGGCCAAAAACGCAATCAGCTTAACAACAGATTCAAATGCAATAGCTAACATAACGCCTGGATGTCGCTCAGTGACATCTATTGAACGAATGCCAAACAAAACAGTAAACCATGCAAGGACCAAACTTACCGCTAAGCCAAGTTGTCCAAGATCGTACTGTTGACCTATTTGCAGCTGTTGAAATGAGTATACGATGGCTTTTAACTGAAGCGCGAGATAAGGCATAGTGCCAATCAAAGCAACTAGGGTAACTAGCCTAGCGAGATGCCTTGACTTGCCATATCTAGATGCTAATAAATCAGCGATTGAAGTTAAATTTAACTTTAAACTAACGTTGATAATACGCTGAATGAAAGGCCATGCGAAAACAAAAAGTAAAATAGGTCCTACATAAATAGGTAAATGGGAAAGTACATTATTTGAAGCTTGGCCTGTTGTTCCTAAAAAGCTCCAAGAGGTGCAATAAACGCCGAGGGCAAATGCATAAATAATTGGCTGATAAAACTTGTACAAACTTCTCTTGTATCTATCACCTAAATAAGCAATAAAAAACAGGAGTGCAATATAACTAAAGCTAATTAACAACAGCTGCCAATTTGCGAACATAACGACCCTTTTTAATCTCTTACGCCAGTACCTATGGTTCTACTGGTAAATTCAGCCAAGTACTGCCCACCTTTCACTGTTGCGATTAAGCGAAGTTTTTGTTTACTACCTGGTTCGCTATTTTTCGCAGTAAAATCTGTACTTTGATACCAATAATAAGGACTGTCCTTCATTCCCATGCGGTAAGCGGTAATATCTTCACCTTCAACGAAAAACAGGGTAGCGGTATCCAACGGGAAAGTGGAGTTTAAAACAGTATTGCCATTTTCTTCATAAAGACTGACTTTAAAGTCACCTGAAGTCAAAATACACTTCTTCGCTAATACATCACAAAATCCAGCTTCCGGTTCAAGTGTATAAACGCGCTTTTTCATCGCTTGGCTTTCCGCCCATATCTCGCCACCAACCCAGCCTGCTAACAGTAATAATGGAGCGACAAAAATAGCGAGTTTAGTATGACGATTCATTTTTTTCATAGTTATCTATTTCCATACAAGCCTATGATATATCTAACAATATCATTAATTCAGAAAAAAGTAAGGCTCCCACAAAGGAGCCTTACTGGACTAATCGTTATTAATCTTGATTAGTGATCATGTGCAGCTTCAATCTTACCGTGAGGAGAACGGAAGTTTTCAACTAATTGCTGTATCTCACTCGGAGCTTCTTCACCAGTTTTCAGCACAATGTATGCAACAGTAAAGTTAACCAAAGCGCCAACAGCACCGAAGGCATTTGGTGAAATCCCAAAGAACCAATTCGCTTCCATACCACCTAGGAACGATGTTCCAGGGATGAACATAATGCCTTTGTGTTGGAATACGTAAAGCATAGTTACACCGATACCTGAACACATGCCCCACACAGCTGCCTTACCAGACATTTTCTTCGAGAAAATACCCATCATAAGTGCAGGGAAGATACTCGAAGCAGCTAGACCAAACGCTAGTGCAACCGTACCAGCGGCAAATCCTGGTGGATTGAGACCGAGATAACCAGCAAACAAAATGGACACTGTCATCACAATTCGACTTGCTCTTAGCTCATTTTTCTCACTCATGTCAGGTGTTAACACCCCTTTCATCAAGTCATGAGAAACAGCTGAAGATATAGCCAATAGTAAGCCCGCAGCTGTTGAAAGCGCAGCAGCTAAGCCACCAGCAGCAACCAATGCAATAACCCAGTTAGGTAAGTTAGCAATTGAAGGGTTAGCTAGTACCATGATGTCACGATCAACTTTAACCATTTCATTGGTTTCTTTATTCGCACTGTACTGAACTTTGCCATCGCCGTTCTTATCTTCGAACTTAAGCAAACCAGTTTGTTCCCAATCTTTAAACCATTGCGGACGTTCTGCATATTCCATGTATTCGCCAGCAACAGGTTCGATTGTGCTCATCAAGTTAAGACGAGCCATAGCACCTACAGCAGGAGCTACAGTGTAAAGCAATGCTATGAAAATTAATGCGTAACCTGCAGATTGACGAGCGGCTTTAACAGAAGGAACAGTGAAGAATCGCATGATAACGTGAGGTAAACCTGCGGTACCTATCATCAGAGACAGCGTATAAGCGAACATCTCTACCGTACTTAGTGTTGATGAGGTGTATTCATTAAAACCTAAGTCTGCAACTACAGCATCTAGTTTATCCAACAAGTAAACACCACTGCCATCTGCAAGTGTAGAACCCAAACCTAATTGAGGAATCGGATTACCCGTTAACTGTAAAGAAATGAAAATAGCAGGAATAGTATAGGCAGTGATCAATACAACGTATTGAGCAATCTGAGTATAAGTGATCCCTTTCATACCACCTAAGGTTGCGTAAACGAACACAACTGCCATACCTATATATAAACCGTGGTCATATTCAACTTCTAGGAATTGTGAAAATGCAACACCAACCCCTTTCATCTGGCCGATAATATAAGTCACTGATGCTATGATTAAACAAACAACGGCAACAATACGTGCTGTTTTTGAATAGAATCGGTCACCAATAAACTCGGGTACGGTAAACTTGCCATGCTTACGCATGTAAGGAGCAAGTAACATAGCTAGCAGTACATAACCACCAGTCCAGCCCATCAGGAACACAGAACCACCGTACCCCAAAAAGGCAATCAAACCAGCCATAGAAATAAATGACGCGGCACTCATCCAATCAGCGCCAATAGCCATACCGTTTTGTAATGGTGAAATGCCACCACCCGCTGCATAGAACTCACTTGTTGAACCAGCGCGAGCCCACCAAGCTAAGAAGAAATATAAACCGAAGGTACCGCCCACGGCGATCCAAGTATAGAGTTTTAACTCATCCATTACTCTTCCTCCACATTAAATTTCTTGTCTAACTGATTCATCTTATGGGTGTACCAAAAAATCAGTCCTAAAAAGGTATAAATTGAACCTTGCTGCGCAAACCAGAAACCTAGTTTATAGCCACCCAAACGAATTTCGTTTAACGGTTCGACTAATAAGATCCCAAAGCCAAATGAGACCACAAACCAAATGGCTAGGCAGATAAATATCAGGCGGAGGTTTTCCTGCCAATAAGAGCTTTGATTCTCCACAATACTTCTCCTAGTTGTTTTTATAATTGTTATTACTGTTGATAATTGATGGCCTCTGGTGCTTGTTAGCTAATTAGAGTTTTGCACGTTTAGCCCATCCCCATTAAAAAAACTAACAGGGAAAAGCAAACTGGGGTATTAAACTTTAGTCTAGATCTTGCTCAATCCACTTGAGCTACGTCTAGGGAAACGTTACAAAAGACAGGTCAGAACAAGATGGAAATTCAAAGATGAGTGCAGAGCTAGCCGATATTCACGACTTTATAAGAGTCATTCCTCCCTTCGATAGCTTAACGGAAGAAAAGACGACTAAGCTGACTAAAAACATTCAAATTATGTATTCCAGAAAAGGTGAGACGCTGCCTCCTGATGGTACAAAAGGTCGCAACCTCTACATAATACGCAAAGGTGCGCTAGCTTATTACAATCAAGACAATGAACTGCTAAGTAAATACAGTGAGGGGGATCTTTGTTCTGTCTTTTTGTTGCCAGACAAAAAAGTTGAAATTTCAGTGCTTACTGAGGAAGACACCCTTTTATATTCAATTAACAAAGAAGCATTGGACGAAACAATTCAGGACTGTCCAGAAGCGCGAGCTCATTTCGGTCAAACGGCTGCACAAAGACTCAAAAAACGCATGCAAAAACACAACGAAAATGCCGTTGTTACGTCTACTCTAATGAACACTCAGGTTGCTGATTTTTATCACTCGCCAGCTGGCACTGTCGACATAAACTCAAGCATTCAACAAACTGCTCAACAAATGACACAACAAGGGTACTCTTGTTTAGTCGTCACCGAAAAAGACAAAATGATTGGAATAGTGACCGACAAAGACATAAGAGTACGCTGCGTCGCCGAAGGAGTAAGTACCTCCTTACCCGTTTCAGATATAATGACCCAAAACGTATTAACACTCGACGTATCAGATAGCGCTTATGATGCTTTGATCACTATGACGAGTAGAAGTATTCATCATCTGCCAGTGACTCAATCAGGCGAACTTGTGGGTATGGTGACTGTTACCGACCTTATGAACCAAGAAGGTCACAACGCTGTCAATATGGCTAGCTTAATCCGCAAGGCAAATACAATCAAAGAGCTAGCTGAATTAAGTAAAATGCTACCTAAGTTACAAATACGTATGGCCAAGTTAGGTACAACTGCCGACCACGTTGGTAAGAGCATTAGTGCTATCACTATGGCTTTTACCATTCGATTAATCAAAATGGCTGAGAAACTTCTTGGCCCGCCACCTGTTCCTTACGCTTGGCTGGCTGCTGGCTCTCAAGCTAGACAAGAACAATTTGCTCATTCAGATCAAGACAATGCTTTGATTATTGATAACCGGATGCAGCCTGAACATGACTACTGGTTCCAAGATTTAGCTAATTTTGTTTGTGATGGCCTTGCCGCCTGTGGATTTATCTATTGCCCCGGAGACATAATGGCAACCAATCCCAAGTGGCGCCAGCCACAAAAGGTTTGGCACAACTATTTTACTAAATGGGTCGAAACTCCTGACCCTAAAGCTTTGTTGAACTCTAGTGTGTTTTTTGATTTAACAACGGTTCATGGTGATGAATCCCTGTTACGTGACGTTAGGCGTAAAATGTTAGAGAAAACTCAAAAGAACAGTTTGTTCATAGCTCACTTATCACGAAATGCTTTAGCATTCAAACCTCCGCTAGGTTTTTTTCGCGATTTTGTTTTAGTTGAAAATGGCGATAACGAAAAAGCACTAAATTTAAAACACAATGGCATAGCCCCTATTGTTGACCTTGCTCGTATCTACGCTCTGCAAGAAGGCGTCGAAGCGGCAAATACACTTGAGCGACTCAAAGCAGTTGCTGGTAGCAGGTCGTTAACAAATTCATCAGCGAGAAATCTAATTGACGCTTTTGAATTCTTAGGATATTTGCGCTTGAACCACCAAGCCCAACTACTACAAACAGGCAGAAAGCCAGATAACTTTTTACCTCCTAAAGCCATTTCTAGACTAGAAAGAGAACATCTTAAAGATGCATTTAAAGTGATAAAAGAACTGCAAAATAACCGTCAGGTAACTTACTAATGTATTGGTTCAAAAAATACTTTTTATCACTTGAGAAGCAACGCCTGCACTTGCTAAAAAAAGTCCCTGATGGAGCGTTAAAAAACTATTTATCAATTCCTTTTCCAGATAAAGGGAAGTCAATTAAAGAACTTGATATTCTCTCTTTAGATTTTGAAACCACAGGGCTCAATGCTGTCTTTGATCAGTTGCTATCGATAGGTTTTGTCAACATACATCAAGGCAATATAGACCTTTCATCTTGTTATCACCAAGTGATCAAGACCAAAGGAAAATTGAAAAAGTCTAATGTGGTTGTTCACCAAATCACTGATTTTGAGAAAGATCGAGGAGCGGAACTGAAAGCAGGTGTTGATGCTCTTCTAAATGCAATGGCAGGTAAGGTATTGCTTGTTCATTTTGCTCAAATAGAACGTAACTTTCTTAAACAAGCTTGTTTTGAAATTTACGGAGTAAAACCGCCTTTCCTTATACTCGACACTTTAGCCATAGCGAAAAAACGATTTGATATGAGTGACGTTGCTTATGATCCCTCCAGATTGAGATTGACCAATCTCAGAGAAAGTTATCAGCTCCCCGGCTTTTATGCACATAACGCCTTAAACGATGCCATTGCCACCGGAGAACTTTTATTAGCTGAGTTGTTTCATCAGCACAAAGGATTAGATACTAAGTTGTCAGAATTGCTCTAACATCGACGTATACAATAATCAGCTATTCCGAGTCTTTGCCACGCCAACTTACATATCTGCTAGCTTGCACAGGTTTTGAAGCGTAAAAACCTTGAATAAGAAGCTCATCAAACTTACTTAAGTACTCTAGCTGAACTTTATTTTCTACACCTTCAATAACAATGGTCAAGCCACAGCTCAATCCTAATTCAACAACTCTATCAAGCAAGTTTGAACTAGAGTCTTCATCGACAATTTTTGCAATGTAATCTTTGTCTATCTTCAGTACATCAAAATGTGAATTATGTAACCAATCAAAATTAGCGACACCTTGGCCAAAATCGTCAATAGCAAAAGTAAAACCTAAATCTTTATAATCACTCATTGCATTAGTTAATGCTTTGCTACAGATTAGTTTGCTGGTTTCGATAATTTCGAAAGTGATATATTGCGCCGCTTCAGGCACTTTAACTAACAACAAACTAATGTGTTTATACAATATTTCAGAAGGCACTTGCTCCGCGCTAATATTAACGTTGACAGGCAGTGGTGTTTCACCTGCATCAATTTGTACTTTCAGCAAAGAAAACACCTGATTCAAAATAATTTTAGTCAGGTCACATTGTAATTTAGGCTGCTCTTTTAGCAGTGGAATAAACGTACTGGGTCCAACATTGTTTGAATTCCGCCATCTCACTAAAGCTTCAAAACGAACTGGATTTTCTAAATCCGTTTGCTTAAAGATAGGTTGAAATACGACATAAAAATCTTTCTTTTGACGGCCAGCAATACTGTTGGTTAAATCCCTAAGTACGTGCTTTTTAAACATTTCTGCACGGTATAGTTTTTCATCGTGATAAAACAGACCATCTTCATTTTCCAAAGCGTACTTCATTGCGAACTTCAAACGTCGTTCTACTGTTTCAATACCATAAATAGCTGAATCGCCAGTTAAACTCAGGGAAGAAATAGCATAGTCTACATGAATGTTACGGCCATTAACCTTTGCTGTTTTAGGAAGTAAATCTAAGATTTCTTTTTGCTTTTGACGCGCAGCATCATGATCTATCTTCTGCCCATGAGAAACGTAGGCCATCACAATAAAGCCTGCATCTTTTAATGCCAAAGCAAAAGGTTTGGTCGCATTAGCTATGCTACTGAATAACTCGGAAAGTTCTTCTTCGTTGCCTGTGATAGAGTCAAAAATTTCACTTCGGCCTATCTTTAATAGAGAGATATGATACACCGCATACTTTTTATCTACCTTTAGCATCTTCTGGCCAAATAAGCGGTAATTAGGGATCTCTGTTCCCGCATGATAAAAAATACTTTTAGTTAGAGCTTGCTTCGCGTTTTTGATCTCCTTTAATAAAGTAAGATCTTTCTTTCGCAAATAGTTACTTCTGACCAAAGTGATAACAAATAAGAACCCCAGCAAACCTGAGATTAGTATATATCCTTGGTACATCTTGCCTCCAAAAATAGCTGAGCACTAATAATGGAAAATTATTAGTGCTCGAAAACCTATTACTGTAATTATTGTTATTATTATGACTGTTACTATCACCCTCAGAGCGATACAACATAACATTTAAGAGGCTAAACGCAATTGATTTATGCGCCTTTTAATCAACATCAGAGGACAAACCTCTGACTTGTTAATTTCTGCGAAATCCCCTATTCCTTGTTGCTAAAATCTGTGAAACACCCATTAACTTCGCTTTTAGTATATTAGGGACAACTAACTTTTAACGTTTTTTAGAGTAGAAAGCAACAAAGTTTTAAGTTAACCAAAATCCACACTATGAATAATTACAGAAAAAGAACAACTACCTAAATTAGCTTAATCTATTGACCCCCTAAAGTGTTAATTTCTCACCCAAATTTGAAGTGTTAGTAAAAAATAGGCTACTAATAAATTTATATACCAAAACAATGAAATGAAGAATCCTGACGATTAAACAACCAACTTAGATAGTTACTTTTAAGATCAAAATTAAGATAAAAAGTGATCCTGTTATTTGCTGCTTATCATTTCACCGACTAGACTCATCTGAGAATAAATTTTCTAGTTATTAAATGCCTTTGGTGTTTCCCCCTATGATTTACCTTCGAACTGTAACTATTTTTATCTTATCTTTTTTAATCAATCTTGTATTTTTTGCCAGAGGTAGCGCCCATGAACAGCTACCAATGACTGAAGAAACACCATCGCATGCGCTTGTATCAAGTAACGCAAAAAGTGAAGTTTTACTGCTGACTGATGATGGTCCTCCTCATATGATCAAACAGAGTGATAGTGGGATCGACTTAGATATCACGATTGAAGTTCTTGAAAGTTTAGGTCATAAAGTGACTGTGTTTTATACGCCACTATCAAGAGCACAGAAGTCAGTAGTTGAAAAACTAGCAGACGTTACGGTTCCTACTTTTTATCAACAAGATACGGAAGATTTCTTTTTATCAAACCCTGTTGTTTATTACCGACCTACCCTGTTTTCGCTAAAATCTAAAGCAATAGACATGAGCGATTTGAGTAAAATCCGCAATAGAAGGATCATGACCTTTCAAGGAGCTAAAGGCTATTTTGACGAAACCTTTACTAAAGCAACAGAAAAAAACACATATCGAGAAATGCATGACATGTCGGTTTTGCCTGAACTTCTATACAAGGATAGAACAGATTTAGTCGTTTTAGATTATTACATCTTTTATTACTTTGCGATGGAACGAATAGAAAGATTCAGTCCCACCCTTTTTAACCATTACCCCTTAATGCAGAAAGTTCCAGCTTATGCAGGTTTCCATTCAAAACAACTCAGAGAACAGTTCAATAAGGCGTTAGCCAAATACTTAAGTGAAGGTAAAGACAAACTGATCATCAGAAAATACTTAGGTGAAAATATCCCAATTGATTTAGCTCAGCAATAAAAGTCGTTAGAGTCGCCTTTATTTCATGCCAGTTTTCACGCAAATACTGAAATCAGTTTTGCCTTTTGATCCAAGTCAAGCAAGCTTAGACAAGTCCAAAATCTAATAGAATTAACCCTTGTTTTTGTGTGGCTTTATACCACAATCATCCTGCCTGTATAAAAAAACAACAAGAACAATGAAGTTAAATATCAAACTAGCTCTACTTATCGCAGTCATATCAGGAGCCGCAATTCCGATTATCTGGGGAACAACAGAAACGGCAATTAAAGCGACGAGTGACTATCCATTTTGCTCTACTTGCCACTCAATGGAAGCTATGACAGTGAGTTATTTAGCTGACACTCATGGTGGAAATAATCTAGCAGGGATCAGAGCTAGTTGCTCTGATTGTCATTTACCTCACGACAATGCATTTGTTTACCTGGCACAAAAAACCAAAAGTGGCGCATGGGATGTCTATAAAGAACATATTGCCGGAGCAGATGATGTCGACTGGCTGGCAAAAAGAGCACGTAGAGAAGAATTCACCTATGAGTCAGGCTGCTTAAATTGTCACAACGAAATCAAACAACAAAAAGTCAATACTGCAAAATCTTGGATCGCTCACGGTCCCGTTTTTAGAGGAGAAGTAGAAAAGTCCTGCGTTAGCTGCCATCAGCATGTAGGTCACCACAATTTAGCTCAAGCATTGCTCGATGCGGGTTTGATAACAAAAATCAAAAAAGAGGACTAACCCATGAAGTTAATAGAGACAATAACAAAACTTCTACTATTTACTGCTTTACTCTTTATTTATGTTCCGTTCATCTACTCAGCTGATAAGGAAATAAAAGATATTTCAGTGCTGTCCATGCATACCAATATAGAAGCACAATCATCAAAATGTATAGACTGCCATCAAAAAACATCGCCTGGAGTAGTTGCTGACTGGAAAAACAGTCGGCACAGTCATGCTGGTGTTTCCTGCTTGGATTGTCACGCTGTAGACCGAAGCGCGAGCTGGGGCATGGAACATTCGGAATATATGAAGGAACCTTTTTCCATTAGTCCACTAGTTTCCCCTAAAGTTTGCGGCAACTGCCACTCTAAAGCCAAAAGTGAATTCGACTCAAGTGGTCACTTCCGCGCATATCATCAAATCATTCCAAAAGACAGCTTACATGCTTTAACTAAGGTTCATGAAGGCCGTAATCATCCAGAGTTAAGTGGAGCGCCAGATGAAACAGGCTGTATGCAATGCCATGGTACCGAGATCAAAGTTGATCAATTCGGCAATCCAGATCCTACTACATGGCCAAACATGGGCATGGGCAATCTCTATCCTGATGGCTCGACAGGCAACTGCGCGGCTTGTCATACTAGACACAAATTTGATATTGCAGAAGCTCGTAAACCTGAAGCTTGCGCCAATTGCCATCTAGGCCCAGATCATCCAGATATTGAAATTTATAATAACAGTAAACACGGTTTGATTTATCACATGGAAGGCGATGACTGGAAGTGGGACTCACCAGTTGATGCATGGGAACCTGGCGACTATAGGGCGCCTACTTGTGCAACTTGTCATATGGCGGGAGTTGGCGAACTGAAATCAACACATAATATCAGTGAGCGTTTGTATTGGAACTTATGGGCCAAAGAGTCTAAAGTTCGCAATTCAGACGATGTGTTAAGCCCGCTGCTTGGCGACGGAGAAAAAGGTCGTAGTTTAATGAAAACTGTCTGCGCCCAATGTCACAGTAAAAACCATACCGAAGGTTTTTTCACTCAAGGTGACAAAGCTGTGAAGTTATATAATGAAGCTTACTATAAACCAGCTCAAGCTATGTTAGATGAACTTAAAGCAAAAGGCTTAGTGGCAGATAATCCTTGGACAGATGAGTTTCAAATTACCTTTTATCATCTTTGGCATCACGAAGGCCGTCGTGCTCGTCATGGTGCTATGATGGGAGCACCGGACTATGCTCATTGGCATGGCTTTTTCGAGCTACAACAAGATATGTATAAGCTGGAAGAAATTCATAAAAAAAGATTGGCTGAATATTTAGAAACCGATAAAAAATAGTTATTAAAAGGGAGCTAAATGCTCCCTTTTTAGTTTCTAGTATTAGAGACAAACATACGCTTCGAACCACTAAAACTATCGAATAACGCCTGATGTGCAGCTTTAGAAAAAGTATCAGAACGAACGTCATATTGCTTAATCCAGTCTATTAACATATCTAGATTAGCGTCTTGTGCTTCCTTAGTTTCGTATTTATGCGGTTCCCATGGACGTTGTTTTGCATTTTCAATGCATAACTCGATTGGCAAATTCAAAAATACAACTTCCTCAGCATGATGTAGCACTAACTCTAGTAAGTCCGCATAACATCCTTCAATAACCCAACTGCTATGTTCTTTAACAAACTGCTCGATCACCTTGGCCGATTCAGATAAAGCTTGTCTCTGAGGTGGTGATATGGGCTTCCAAGCTATAGTATCCAAGTCTAAATGAGCCAATGAGTCTTGTTCTGCGACCTGTTTTGCTAAGGTTGACTTTCCTGATCCCGAATTACCGAAAATAACTAACTTCGTCATTCCCTCTCCTATTATTTCTATTCTTTATTTGAGCTAACAAAAGTCTTTTTATTAATGACATAAATTGAAAGTAAATTGCACCCATACTTTCTTACAAAAGAGTAAATATCAGTGGTTACATTCAACTCCCGAGTTTGTTAGGCTGGATTTCGTATTTTGCAAAAAATAACTAATTTATAAAGCAGTTAGGCAATATTAAATGCTGATTAACAACAAATAGTAGAGAGATTACTACAGGGAGAACCCATGATAAAAAAAATAATAAAACGGACCAGTATAGCAATAGGTAGTGCTGCTTTTCTTACTGGAGCCTTTGCAGCGCATGAATGGTACGCTGAAAAGCCTTTCTTCTTTAACAACTACCTCAACCGAGCGCTAGTTAAAATGGCATTTGAAGACCCTGAAACATTAACATCTTTAGGCTTTTTAGAATCCATCGGCATTACTGGGCACAATGCCCATTTAGATGACGTTAATCCAAACAAGACAGATAAAATGTTTGAACAGTTTTATGTTTTTGGTAAAGGAGTTAAGCAGTACGATGACGCTGAGTTAACTCCTAATGAGCAAATATCAAAACAAGTAACCTTATATCTCACCGATGCAATGCAAGAAGCCGAAGAGTTCAAATACCATTACTATCCAGCTAATCAACTGTTCGGTATTCAAAATGGCTTCCCAAGTTTTATGGAAGCCTCTCACCAAGTTAACTCTGTAGAAGATGCAGAAAATTACATTTCTCGCTTGAGCCAATTAGAACGAAAATTCAGTCAATACTTAATTGATTTAAAACTGCGAGAACAAGCAGGAATAATACCTCCTAGGTTTGTAATCGAGCGTATTTTAACTGAGATGTCTGAGTTCATTAACACGCCGACAAAAGAAAATATTCTTTATTCCTCTCTGGTTGAAAAGCTAGATAAGTTAGAAAAACTTAGCATTGAAGATAGAGAAAGACTCTTGCAACAAGCTCAAGAACAAATTGAAGGTAGTGTTACAGCTGGTTATAAATTGTTTATTGATTACTTCACCATGTTAGAACCCAAAGCCAGTGAAGATCATGGATATTGGCAGCATCCAAAAGGCGCAGAAGCTTATCAATTCGCTCTCAAGCTTTTCACCACCACAGATTACACACCTGAATACATTCATCAGGTAGGCTTAGACGAAGTAGCCAGAATTCAGCAAGAAATCTTAGAGATCTTATTTTCTTTGGGTATAGATCCAGCTCAAGGCTATACCAAAGCCATGGCTGAGTTTTCTGAAAATCCTAAGTTTTATTATGAAGACAGTGACGAAGGCCGCGAACAAATTTTAAAAGACTATCAAACGATTTTAGATGAAATTGACGCAGGTATTGATAAAGCCTTCAACGTCAGACCTAAAGCAGGAATGGAAGTAGTTCGAATTCCGCAATTTAAAGAAAAAACGTCGCCAGGAGCTTATTATCAGCAACCATCAATTGATGGCTCAAGGCCAGGTCGTTTTTTTGCTAACTTATATGATATTAAAGCTACGCCTAAGTTTGGTATGCGCACATTAGCTTATCACGAAGGTATTCCAGGCCATCACTTCCAAATTGCTATTGCAATGGAATTAGAAGGGATGCCATTTATTCGAAAATTTGCCCCTTTCACCGCTTATGCTGAAGGTTGGGCACTTTACTCAGAACAAGTTGCTTACGAATTTGGCTTCCAAAGTAATCCTGAAGATAATGTGGGTCGTTTAGTTGCTGAGCTGTTTAGAGCTGTAAGACTAGTTGTTGACACAGGTATGCACTACAAACGCTGGACAAGAGAAGAAGGCATAGAGTACATGGCAAATAACACTGGCATGGCTAAGACTGATGTTGTCGCCGAAATTGAAAGGTATTTAGTTATGCCAGGACAAGCAACTGCATACAAAGTAGGAATGATGAAAATTTTAGAACTACGCAGTTATGCACAAGAGCAACTAAAAGATAATTTTGATATTCGTGAGTTCCACGATGTAGTGCTAAAGAATGGTGCATTGCCACTGTCCTTATTAGAGCAGATAGTGAAAACTTATGTTAATGAAAAACAAGCTGGGTCGCACATTTCCTCATTAGCAAACTAACTAGAAATATGAGTGACTGAGCTTTAGTCATATAAAGTCCGGTAAACTTTGTTTATCGGATTTTTTATGCTTCGATACCAATACCCTCTATTTCCTCACAACAAAAGTATCTTCTGTAAAGTTATTTTACCGATTTTGCCGCCACTCTAGCCAATAGCCGATCACTTTGGGTAGACAAAAATTGAACACTAGAATATAAAAAGACCACGACTAATAACTAGAATAAAAACTATGCGTCTCATCTTTACTCTGTTTGCAACCTTATTGAGCTTATCCAGCTTTGCTCAAGTTAACGAAAACCTAACAATTCCTGAACTACACCAGCAAATGCAAAGTGGCAAATTAAGCAGTGAAACTCTGGTTCAACACTACCTAAATAGAATTAAAAAATTCAACGACAATGGGCCTCAAATAAATGCCGTGGTTCAACTTAATCCTAATGCTTTGAGTGAGGCCAAAGCTTATGATCAAAAGCTACAGCAAACGGGTCTTGTTGGCTCATTACACGGCATCCCTGTACTACTCAAAGACAATATAGATACAGCTGATGGTATGGCTAATACAGCAGGCTCCTATGCTCTAAAACACAATTATCCAAAGCAAGATGCATTTTTAGTGAAAAAATTACGCGAAGCAGGCGCCATCATCTTAGGTAAAACCAATCTAAGTGAATGGGCAAACTTTCGCTCAACTTCATCTTCAAGTGGCTGGACCGGCTTATACGGGTTAACTAGAAATCCTTATGACGTAACAAGAACAGCCTGTGGTTCTAGTTCTGGCTCGGGCAGCGCAATAGCCGCTAACTTTGCAACCTTTGCTATAGGCACAGAGACTGACGGTTCAATAACCTGCCCCGCAGCTATCAATGGTATCGTGGGTTATAAGCCTTTGTTGGGAACAGTAAGCCGCACAGGTGTAATTCCTATTGCTCACAGTCAAGATACAGCCGGTCCTATGACAACAAATGTAACAGATGCAGTCGTAGTGTTATCGGCGATAACAGCTATAGATAAAACAGACCCAAACCACAAAAGTACTTCAACAGCTCTTTTATCTCACTTGAAAAAAGATGGACTAAAGGGCAAAAGAATAGGCGTTGTAAGGCAATTAACTGGTTACCACAAAGATGTAGATGCGAGGTTTGAAGAAGCGTTAACTATGCTGAAACAACAAGGTGCAGTATTAGTAGATGATTTGTCTTTTGACCCAGAAAAACCATGGGGCGAACAAGAATATACTGTGTTGTTACATGAATTTAAGGACGACCTTAATCACTATTTGTCGTCTACTGATAAAGGTTTGCCAAAAACACTGGCTGAGTTGATCACTTTTAACGAACAACACAAAGACAAAGAAATGCCTTACTTTGCTCAAGAGTTATTTGAAGCGGCGCAAGCAACCGAAGGAACCGCATCTAAAGACTACAAAGAAGCATTGGCTACAGCCAAGAAAAGAACGCAAACTGAAGGTATAGATTCACTCATAGCTGAGCATAATTTAGATCTACTAATCGCACCAACAACAGGTCCTGCTTGGAAAATAGATTTGGTTAATGGAGATAATTTTTCTGGCTCATCCAGCTCAGCGGCTGCAGTATCAGGATATCCTCATATTACAGTGCCTATGGGGTACGTTCATGGTTTGCCGGTTGGCCTTTCTTTCTTCACTAATCCCAAACATGAAGGCGATATGATTGAAGCCAGCTTTTCTTATGAGCAAGCCTCTAAACATAGAGTTCCACCTAAGCTTTGATAAAATACTGCAACAAAACTAAAAAGAGCGACCTTAAGTCGCTCTTTTTGTTTCAGCTTTAAGCTTAACGCTCAATATTTTATTGGCGTCTTCTATGACGTTTAATAAAGCCACCTGCTCTACGTTGTTGCGACAGGGTCATAGTTTTTTGTTTATTCTCTGCAAATGGATTATCACCTTCACGGAATTCAATCTTGATTGGAGTACCCATCACATCTAACGCCTTGCGATAGTAGTTCATCAAATAACGCTTGTATGAGTCAGGTAAGTCTTTTACCTGATTACCGTGAATAACAATTCGTGGAGGGTTATAACCACCAGCGTGGGCGTATTTCAATTTAACACGACGACCACGTATCATAGGTGGTTGATGGTCATCCTGTGCCATCTTCATAATACGTGTCACCATTGAGGTTGAAATACGCTTAGTTGCACTGCGGTATGCTTCATCAATTGACTCGTATAAGTGACCTACACCAGTGCCATGTAATGCAGAGATAAAGTGCAAACGAGCAAAATCAATAAAGCCTAAGCGGCGGTCTAATTCGCGTTTCACATCATCTTTAATGCCTTGGTCTAAACCATCCCACTTATTCACAGCGATAACAATTGAACGACCTGCATTAAGCGCAAAACCTAACAAACTTAAGTCTTGATCTGAAATACCTTCACGAGCATCTAAAACAAGAACTACAACATTTGCATCTTCTATCGCCTGCAATGTTTTAACTACGGAAAACTTCTCAACAGTTTGGCGAATGCGACCACGACGGCGCACACCAGCAGTATCTATGATCACGTAATCTTGTTCATTACGAGTCATTGGAATATAGATAGAGTCACGGGTCGTTCCAGGCATGTCATAAACAACAACTCTGTCTTCACCCAACATTCTATTAGTTAGTGTTGACTTACCTACATTCGGTCGGCCAATTAGCGCAAACTTAATAGGCACATCTTCAAACGGTAATGCCTCTTCATCTTCGTCTAATAACTCACCTTCAGGTAACTCAATCATCTCATCGAAGTCATCGTGTTCTAACCCTTCTTGGTCAGAATCCACTTCGTCTGCAAACTCTTCAGCAAGTTCTTCAATCACCGGCAATAGAGCTCTGTCTAACAAGGCATTAACGCCTCTGCCATGTGCTGCAGCAATTTGGTGAACCTCACCAAGCGCTAACGAATAAAACTCAGCACTTGCACTATCACCATCAATACCATCAGTCTTGTTTGCCACTAAAAATGTGGTTTTATCCTGCTTTCTTAAATGCGCTGCAATAGCTTCGTCTGCAACCGTTAACCCTGCTCTTGCATCTACTAAAAACAAAACAACATCAGCTTCGTCTATGGCTAACAAAGACTGCTCTGCCATTTCCAGCTCAATGCCTTCTTCTGTTCCATCAATACCGCCAGTATCAACAACGATAAAGTTGTTTTCACCATGAGCAGCTTGCCCGTATTTACGATCTCGAGTTAATCCCGGAAAGTCCGCAACAAGTGCGTCACGAGTTTTAGTTAATCGATTAAATAACGTTGATTTACCAACATTTGGTCGGCCGACCAATGCAACCACAGGAAGCATGAAATCACCTCAAGTAATGCCAAGTTTATTGATTAGAATAGCCTGGCTATAAAACGATAAAAGCTTTACACCCTAAACGAGTGTAAAGCTCAAAATAAATTTAAGTTCGGTTTTTAGTTTAGCTTAAGAGCGCTAACTTCACCGTCTCTTGTTTGTAGATACAACAAGTCATCTGAAACTGACATTTTTGCTTGTGCACCTTCAAAGTCGTCTAACCAACCATTGGTATATTGGTGTCTAGCAACAAACTCGCCTGAGGTCTTATCAATAAAATGAACATACCCTTCTAAGTCTGCCACTACGACCGTATCTTTATATACAACTGGCGATGTTAAACGTCTATTTTTAAGGTCTGGTTGACTCCAACGCTCTATTCCATTTGTTGCGTCTACCGCTGAAACTGTGCCTCTTGCGTCAGTTAAGTAAATAGTTTTGCCGTCAAAAGCTAAGCTGCGATACGAGCTATACTCTCGTTTCCACATAACTCGACCAGAAAGAATATCTACTGCAATCAAATTACCATTGTAGGCAATGCTATAAACAGACTTGCCATTTACTAGCGGTGTTGCATCAACATCAATCAAGCGCTCTAGCTCTGTTGTTCCTTTAGTCGTTGCAACAGCTTCTTCCCACGCAGGAATACCGCGCTCTAACAAAATAACAGTAAGCTTGCCATTTGCAGTACCAACAAGTACACCACCGTTAGAGATAACAGGAGACGAAGTACCACGTAATGAAAGTGCAGGAACGGTAGTTTCTGAAGTCCAACGTTGTTCACCTGTATCAGGGTGTAAAGTAACTACACTGCCAGCTGAAGTCATGACGGCAATCCAACCTTCGCCAGCTGCAGGAGCTGATACTACTTCACCTGGAACTTCTACGCGCCAAAGAACTTCTCCGTTCTCTTGCGACATAGCAACAACTTCGCCTTCTTCTGTACCCATGTAAAGGTTACCGTAAGCTGCTGTGATGCCACCGCTTAACTTACCAGGCTTAACAGTTTCAAACGTGATTGTCGTCCACCAATCAGGCGGGTCAATACGAATATCCGAGGACCAGATCAAGTCACCATCTTGTTTATTAAAAGCGTAAACATCACCGGCTCTGCTCGCTGCATAAACCGCATCTTCAGATACTACAGGTGCTAAATTTGAAAAGAATTCACCAGCACCTTCACCTGCTGATTCTTCCCATTCTACGTCGACTTCATATTTAGCATTGATCGGTTTAAGCTCTGCAATTACATTCTCAGGAATTTCATCATTAGACTCACAACCTGCTAATGCTAGTAAAGCTACCAATCCAAAAGTTTTAAGTTGAAACTGTTTTAACATGGGCAAACCTATTAGCTATTCGAACTAGAAACGGCTAAATCATCCAATTTGATTTTCAGTAAGTTATTACCTTCTAGACCACCTTTATCAGCAGCTGCTTGATATTCGGTTCTAGCTTTATCTAAATTACCTTGAGCTACATAAACATCACCTTTCAATTCTGCTGCTGTAGCCGCATATGCTTCATTAGTTACAGTGTTTAACGTCGCTAATGCTGCGTCATACTTTTCTAGCTGTGTTTGTACACGAGCTTGTCGAACTAAAATAAGTGACTTTAAGCTATCATCTTTAGTTTGCTTTGCAGCGCTTACTAGGCTTTGTTCTGCTAATTCAAAGTTACCTTGAGAAGCAGCTTGTTGCGCAGCAATTAGCTGAACAAAAATATTATAACCACTTTCACCGTGAGCTTTAGTGAACTTATTTAGCTCCTGGCTAAGCGAATCTAAACTTGCGTCTGCTTGCACTGTTGTAGAAATAAATTCTTCGTATTGCGCAGATGCAGCTTCTTTTTGTGCGATCTGATTATCTACATACCAATTCCAGCCGCCCCAGCCACCAAGGCCAAGAGCCGCACCTAGAAGGATTTGCGTACCATTTTCCTGCCAAAACTTTTTAATCGCTTCAACTTGTTGTTCTTCAGTTGAGTAAACTTCCATTACTACCTCTTCATGTACAGCATGGCTTTATGCCAACATTTAATCTATTCAGCTAAAATCGCTTGTAAGCGTTCTGCCAATTCATTCCAACTAACCAACTCTTGTTCAGCTTGCTGGCGTAAGTGTTTTACCGCCACTTGTTGGTTAGCTAATTCATCTTCACCCAGGATTAAAGCAACAGCAGCACCGACCTTATCAGCTCGCTTCATTTGCTTTTTAAAGTTGCCTCCACCTGAGTGAGTTACAATTCTTAATTCTGGCGCTTGATCTCTTAATTGCTCTGCTAATGCAACCGCTTGAACTTCTGTTCCTGCGCCAGCTGCGACCATATAGACATCAGCCGTTGAACTTGGTTCCTTCAAAACTTCTAAAGTTTGTAATAGTAAAACCAATCTTTCGATTCCCATTGCAAAACCAACCGCTGGTGTTGATTTACCACCAAGCTGTTCTACTAGCGAATCATAACGGCCACCAGCTAATACTGTGCCTTGAGAACCTAAACTTTCAGTGATCCACTCAAACACAGTGCGGTTATAATAATCTAGACCGCGAACCAATTTTTCATTCACTGTATATTCGATACCAGCAGCATCCAAACGTTGTTTTAACACAGCAAAATGTTCTACTGACTCTTCGTCCAAATGTTCAGATAAAGTAGGAGCTTGTTTTAACACCTCTTGAACGTCTGCATTTTTACTATCCAAAATTCTTAATGGATTAGTCGTTAAGCGACGTTTTGAATCTTCATCTAACTTATCTATGTGTTGTTCTAAATAAGCAACTAGAGCAGCACTGTAATCAGCTCTTGCTTCATTTGAACCCAAAGAATTTATTTCTAGTTTCAAATGTTCAGTGATTCCAAATGCTTTCCACAAACGGGCAGAAAGAATAATCACTTCTGCATCCATATCCGCAGACTCAAAGCCGTAAGACTCTACACCAAACTGATGAAACTGGCGATAACGACCTTTTTGTGGACGTTCATGGCGGAACATTGGTCCCATATACCACAAGCGCTGCTGTTGGTTATACAATAAAGCACCTTGGTTCGCCGCTCTTACACAAACAGCAGTACCTTCTGGTCTTAATGTCAACGAATCACCATTTCTATCTTCAAAGGTGTACATTTCTTTTTCTACGATGTCCGTTACTTCACCAACAGAACGTTTAAACAGGTCAGTAAATTCAACAATTGGGAAGCGGATTTCAGAATAACCATAACTCGCCACTACTTGACGAATAACTGATTCTACTTGCTGCCATTGAGCAGTCTCATTTGGCAAACAATCATTCATACCACGAATTGCTTGGATAGGCTTGGACACGGAGGAAATATTCTCTTATTTAGACAAAATTAGCCGCGTATTATAGGCACTTTACCCGTCAAGGTAAATCCACTTCTGACGCAATATAAAAAAATTCCATTTTGCCCTTAAAAAGATGTGGGTATAGTCGTTAAGTTCTGCTACTTTATATTAGATAAGCTATTAATTTTTCTATTCAAACTTTCTATGCAACAAGAGCTACAAGAATTCACCATTAGCGAATTAAAACCCGGTATGTACATTGCCCAAGTGTTGGAGCAATCAGGTCAGCTAAAGATTAGAACTCAAGGTTTAGTCAGTACAGAAAGTGCTATCGCCAAATTAGACAAGCAAGGTGTTAGTAAGGTTTTAGTCGATTTGAGCAAGAGTAAGCTCTCAGAGCCTGAAACTTCAAAGCAAACATCTAAGCCTGAAGAAAGTGTTACCACAAGTGAAGCTGAGACTGTACCTAGCGTTCCTTTCGACAAAGAGATAAACCAAGCATCTAACTTGTATCAGCAAGCCAAGACTATTCAAAGCAAAGCTTTCGACAATATGAAAGCAGGTGCGCCTATTGATACGGATTCAGTACAAGAAGCTGCTACAGGCTTAATTGATTCAGTTTTTCGCAATCAAGATGCCTTAGCCTGTATGACTCGCATGCGCGTTAAAAACGAGTACCTGATGGAGCACTCTATTAATGTCGCAATTATTATGACCATCTTTGCCAAACACCTAAAACTTGAGCAAGAAGTTATTCAACAATTAGCAACTGGGGCTATGTTGATGGATCTTGGCATGATTGCGGTCCCTGGCAATATATTGAATAAAAAGGGCGAACTCACACCAGAAGAAAGAGAAAAGGTGGAGCAGCACGTTAACATGGGGCATAAAGTGCTAAGCAAAGCTAAAGGGTTATCGCCTATTAGTTTAGAAGTCGTTCAAGATCACCATGAAAATCTTGATGGCTCAGGCTACCCTAACAATAAAACAGCAGAACAACTTAGCTTGTATGCCAAGATGGCTAAAATAGTGGACTGCTACGATGCAATCACTGCTGACCGAGTTTATCAAGCAGCTAAAACGCCTGTTAGCGCATTCAAAATATTGAGAAGTGAAAGCGGAACCAGTTTCGATCCTGAATTAGTTAATGAATTCATTAAGTGTATGGGTATTCACCCTGTTGGAACCCTAGTTAAAATGAAAAGTAATAAACTAGGCATAGTCATTAAATCAAACCCAGTAAACCCTATTTCGCCGAGCGTTAATGTATTCTATAGCGTAGGAAATAAGTGTTATATCGAGCCTAAAATTGTGGATTTATCAGCTAAAGGTTGTAATGACGAAATAGATAGAAGTGTTAAACCTGAAGATTTTAAAGTAGACATGATCCGATTCTTTAAAGAAGTTTTACTCAGTTAATCTAAGTGACTCGCAGCTTAGTTTTGCTAAGCTGCGATACCAACTAAATACCTTCACGCAATATAATCATTTCTTTTGCTACATTAGCCGCAGATGGCAAAAACATAGTCGAAACAATACGTTCATCTATCACAACTTGATGCTTGTCTTTTAATGTCTTTTTATTCTGCGCTTTAGCACCATTTTGGTTAAGCTGCGCTTCAACTAAAAAAGGTAATAAAGTTCCTTGTTTTGCCCACGATTTAGACTGCTCAGTTGAATTTGGAAAAGCTGCTACCTTTTTTCCTTTTACTAAGAATTCTCCTGTAGCAAGCTTCACGTTAGCAAAACCAGCTGCTCCATGCCCACCAGCCCCGATAATGCCTCCAGCTTCATATATTTTCGCTACCAAAGACTGAATATCTTTATCCGCCGCCACATCAAAAATAGGCCCATAACCTCCGCCAATATACACAGCCCAATAATCATTTGGATTGACCTCTTTAGGAGCTAACGAGTGGTTTGCTTTTTCTAAAAAATTTTCGTACTTAATTGTATAACTACTGATACCCAAAGGGTCCATCATAAATGGCACTGCACCACCTTTTGGAGAAACAAAATCGATATCAAAACCATGGGTGTAAAAGACATGATAAGGAGGCGCAACCTCCCATAAATTGTTTCTCGCATCATGACTTTCAGGGTCGCCCATATCTATCATGTTTGAAGCTATGATCAGAACCTTTTTCGAAGTTTCAGCTAGAACGAAAGATGAACAGAAAATACTCACACTAATTACTATAGCGGTTAAAAACTTCATAACTTTTCCTTTTAAAAGTAATAACGCCAGCTTAGTCGCTGGCGTTATCAAAAAGGTTTAAATATTTTTGAGGTGCTTATTTATAAGAGATAGTTACTTATAAGAGATGCTTACTTTTAAGAGATACCTACTTTACTTGTTTTATATCTTTCAACGTATCCTAGTTATTTCGCCATCTATTGTTTAACAAAATCTTCTAACGCGTTTTGGGCAAAACGCCTATTGTCAGTTTGCCAAATTACTTGTTCTTGTCTTATTTCTAATAATATTAAGTTGTCTATCAAAGGGTCGCCTTCGTTTAGAGTTTTACCATTGACTCTGATCCAACGCTCGCTCGCGTCTGAAGCATAAATGTGCATCTGGTACTCAATATCCGGGACCCAATAAATTTCACTTAAAGGCAATTCACTCACTAAAGGTAGGCTTGAGCCTGATGCAACTTGAGTTTGAAACAAGTTAGGTTCAGTCTTTTCTTCTGTTGCTTTAACAGCACTCTCAAAACTTGACTTCAATGCATCAGGGATTTCATCTAGGGACACTTCAGGAACTGAATTTCGCACTAAAGGTTGCTCTTCAGTTTCTTCAGTTTCTTCACTTACTTCTTGTACAGGTTGCCCAGAAGATAAATCCGTGACCTGAGTTTTAACCTGACCATCTTGCCCGACTGCAACTTCAATCTGTTTTTCAACTTGTTCAGGTTCTGAGGTAACCGCACTAACATTAGAGCCTTGTCCCTGCTCCGACGACGAATTTGCTACGACATGTTGGCTTTCTAAAGGGTCTGCTGCTTGTTTCTGTTCGGTTTGAATAACCCCTTCAGCTACACCTGTATACGGATTTTGAACCGTATCCTTAGTACCAAACAAGTAACCACCTAACAATCCAACTACCATAAGTAAAGCTGCAATAGTTAGCCAAAACCAATGATAATTGTCACTTCTCTCAGGAACAAAGCTAGAGCCAGCAACAAAGTTATTCTGAGGAGGAAAAGGAGGCTGACCATGATGAGCATAGAAATTAGCCTGCGTATCTGCTTGCACTACAGGCATAACACTTTCATTAGTGTCCTGATTATTTCCTCGTTGCTCTTTTTGTTGTTCTTTAATTAAGGCTTGATACAAAAAACTCATGATTCGTCCTAAAACAAAGTTATCGATACAATAGCGGTCACTGCTACTGTTGCAGCAAAAGCACCAGCTAACCACCATTGTTTAGTATTTATTTCTCGGCTAAACACATGACCTGGTAAAACTTCTTTAATTGCTTGTTGCACCGTTTGTTTATCTACAGTCTGTTTTCCTTGGGCAAAAGTTCCCATTAAAGCACGATCTGAGATTAAATTTATCAATCTTGGGGTGCCATGACTGGCTTTGAAAATTTGTGAGATAGCTTTTTTACTAAATAGTGGACGGGCACTTCCAACTGCTTGTAGCCTATGATTTATATAGAAAAAACTCTCTTCTTCAGTCAAAGGTAACAAATGATAACGAGCAGTTATCCTTTGTGCTAACTGTCTTAGTTCTCGAGTATTTAGTTTTTCCTGCAACTCCGGCTGACCAATCAAAATGATCTGAAGCAGTTTTTTTTCGTTAGTTTCAATATTAGTAAAAAGTCTCAGTTGCTCCAATGCTTCAGCGCTTAAATGCTGAGCCTCATCGACAACTAACAAGCAAGGTTTACCTGCTTGGTCTTGGTCGACTAAAAACTTTTGTAAGGCATCACTTAACTGCTTATGCTCACTGTTATCTTTAACTTTAATACCAAAAGCATCACACACTGATTGCAGCAACTGCACGCTATTGAGTGTAGGATTGAGTAAATAAGCAATATTGAAATGTTCTGGCACATCGGCTAATACAGCTCGGCTAACCATAGTTTTCCCTGTGCCTACTTCACCAGTAAGCATTACAAAGCCACCAGTTCCTCTTAACCCATATTTCAAATATGCAATGGCTTCCTGATGTCTAGCACTAGGAAATAACATTGCCGGATTTGGCGCTATATTAAATGGCTCGTTTTGTAAGCCGAAATATTCTAAATACAAGATTGTTTTCTTTGTTAAGTCACGACATCAAGATGATAACAGAATATAATAAGAGGAGAACAATACCAATTGTATTAACGTGTTTTAGGAGAAGTTGTGCAAATATATCTTGTTGGGGGAGCCGTTAGAGATCAACTACTACAGTACCCAGTTAAGGACAAGGATTACTTAGTCACAGGGGCAACAGTAGAGCAAATGTTAAACTTAGGCTACCAGCAAGTCGGTAAGTCATTTCCAGTTTTTCTGCATCCTGAATCTAATCAGGAATACGCACTAGCAAGAACCGAATTAAAACAAGGTAAAGGATACACAGGTTTCATTTGTGATTTCTCTCCTGAGATTACCTTAGAACAAGACTTGATCCGCAGAGATTTGACAATTAACGCTATGGCTCAAGATCAAAATGGCAAAGTTATTGACCCTTACAAAGGTCAGCAAGACTTAACTGATAAATTGTTACGTCATGTATCTCCTGCTTTTGTCGAAGATCCTTTGCGAGTGTTAAGAGTGGCTCGCTTTGCAGCAAGATACCACCACCTTGGGTTTAAAGTCGCAGATGAAACTATGGCCTTAATGCAAGAAATAGCCAACTCAGGTGAATTAAAAACACTAGTACCTGAACGTGTATGGCAGGAAACTCAATCGGCATTGAGTGAACAAAGCCCACAGGTTTACTTCCAAGTATTAAGACAAAGTAATGCGTTGGTCCAAGTATTTCCAGAACTAGATAAACTTTGGGGAGTTCCAAATCCAGCCCAGTGGCACCCTGAAATAGATTCAGGGATCCACACTTTAATGGTGTTGGAGCAAGCTGCCAAATTGTCATCTTCTTTACCTATGCGCTTCGCAGCTTTGACCCATGACCTTGGAAAGGCTTTAACACCAGAAGCCAAATGGCCAAGCCACCACGGTCACGAAAAGACAGGCTTAGCACCGATAAAAACATTGTGTGAACGCATTAAAGCTCCAAATGAATACCGAGAGCTAGCTTTACTAGTTAGCGAATATCACACCCACTGCCACAAAGCTTTTGAATTAAAACCGAGCACTATTGTTAAGCTCTTCGACAGCTTAGATGTATGGCGAAAACCGGAAAGGTTTGAGTTATTTTTATTAGCTTGCACAGCAGACTTAAGGGGAAGAACAGGCTTTGAAAGCCATGATTATCCTCAGGCAAACTATTTAGCGCAATGTTACCAAGTTGCAAATAAAGTAGCGGTACAAGATATAGTGGCAAGAGGAGTAAAAGGCGCAGCAATTCGAGAACAATTAAGTAAAGAAAGAATTGACGCAGTGAAAAAGTTCAAACAAGAATATGGCGAAAATTAATCTCGCCATATAAAAAATATAAAATAAAATTCACAATTTTTTCATAATACGGAAAACACTTACTCAACTTTGAGCTATCCCTTTATAAACCTGACACTCAGCCTTTAAAGTCAATATTTTCCTATAAAATTAATACGATACCTGACACCATTTTGTAAACATAGCATTACAAAAATTCAATTTTAAAGCGTAAATAAACTTGATTTTGCCTATTTTGTGAACTAATTAATACTCATCTGTGGATCTCAATTAACTTTTAATTGAATTTCAACTGAAGGTTTTAACCCTCAGTCCACAGGATAACAATTTTAATAAAAATCAAACATATAAAGGTTTACACCATGAATGTAAAATCTAGAAAAACTATTTTATCGCTTATCGTAGCGAACACACTATTCGCTGGTCACGCAGCAGCAGAACAAATTAACTATATGAAGGGCGTAAAGGTTGTAGATAACCCAAGTCAGCTACAAGCTCCTGTTGTAGGACAAGTTAGCAACTCTTCTCGTTACATAGTTAAATACAAAGATACCGATAACCTTAAAGATGCAGTTGGTCCAGTAAGAGCAGCTATGCTTAACGAAAGAACTAACAAACTGCAAAGCAAAGCCACTGAGCTAGAAAGCAAAGGCAGTAAAGTTCATCACCAAATGGCTAGATTTAATGCTATGTCAGTTGAATTAAACGATAAGCAGTTAGCTGACTTACGCTCTAGTGCTGGTGTTGACTATGTAGAAGTAGATCCAATCAGAAAGCCGTTAGCTTTGCATGCTGGTGAATCAGCGCCTTGGGGACTAACACCTGTCCAAGCAACGGGTAGCTTCGCTCAACAAGCAAGCACAGGTATGAAAGTTTGTGTGATTGATACAGGCTACGACTATGGTCACCCAGACCTAACCGTGACTGGAGTTGACGGTGAAGGCAACAGTCAAACGGGCGCTTGGGGCTCTCCTGGTCACTCACATGGTACTCACGTAGCAGGTACAATTGCAGGTATTGCAGGCAACAATGAAGGTGTAGTTGGCATCTTCCCTAATGAGCAAGCGGATATCTATGTCTACAAGATTTTCAATAACAGCGGTAACTGGCCTACAGCTTCAGACATTATTGTTGCAGCACAAGCTTGCGCAGACAACGGTAGCCAAGTAATTAATATGAGTTTAGGTGGCGGCGGCTCTTCAAATACAGAAGCAAATGCCTTCACTAGCTTGTTAGCAGACGGCGTTCTATCAATCGCAGCTGCTGGTAATGATGCTAACACAGCTCACTCTTACCCAGCTTCATATGATGATGTTGTTTCTGTAGCAGCTGTAGATAGCAATAATGACCATGCTTACTTCTCGCAACGTACTAACCAAGTTGAATTATCAGGCCCAGGTGTATCGGTTCGTTCAACAGTTATTCGCGGTGATGGCCGAGATGCTAATATCGAAGTTGGCGGAACTTCTTATGCTGCACAAACATCTGTTGTACCTCACTTACGATATGTTGCAAGTGGCAGTAGCTATTCATATAGCCCGTACAATGGTACAGCGTCAGCAGATCTATTCAGCTGTAGTACTTCGCAATCAGGAAATGTAAATTGTAGCGGTGCTAGTGGCTCGATTTGTGTGGTAGAGCGCAGTGACAACGAAAGCGATGGCTATTACCCTGAAAGAGATGCGGTTGAAGCTTGTGAATCTTCTGGTGGTGTTGGTGCAATTGTTTACAGTAAGTCTGATTTACCGGGCGTACAGTCAAACTACTTACTAGATGATAACAGCGCATTTACTTTCCCAACAGTCAGCGTTGATAGAGCAACAGGTTTAGCTCTAGCAGGCTTGAGTGGCCAATCAGCAACTGTAACCGTTGCTGGTAACACAGATTATGAGTACTACAACGGTACTTCAATGGCGACACCTCACGTTGCAGGTGTTGCAGCATTAGTTTGGAGCTACCACCAAACTTGTTCTGCTTCAGAAATCCGTAGTGCTTTAGCAGCAACAGCACTTGACCTCCATACTTCAGGTCGTGATAACTACACTGGTCACGGTTTAGTTCAAGCACAAGATGCAGTTGATTACTTAAATGCAAATGGCTGTTCAGGTGATACGACAAATCCAGGTGAAGTTACTGGCTTCACTGAAACTGACTTGTCAGCTGCTCGCCGCGACTGGTTATACTTCACTATTGACGTACCAAGTGGTGCAACTGACTTAACAGTAACTATGTCAGGTGGCTCAGGTGATGCTGACCTTTATGTGAACGACAATGGACAACCAACTACAAGTTCATATGAGTGTCGTCCATACACAGGTGGTAATAACGAGACTTGTCAATTTAGCTCTCCGGCAGCTGGTACTTGGTACATTGGTATTAGAGGCTACCGCGCTTTCTCTGGAGTAACTTTAGAAGCTCAAGTTACAGAGTAAACCTAGTTAATCAACCCTAGTTATAAACCGATGTGTTCATTCACATCGGTTTATTTTTGCAGTTAACACATGGTCTTGCCACAGCCCTGCTATTTTTAAATACGATTTAGCATACCCTTCTTTTTCGAAACCTAATCTAGCTAATAAAGCTTCGCTTCTAACATTAGCTGGTATGTAGTTAGCCATAATTCGATGTAACTTTAATTCTTCAAACACATATTCAATAGTAATGTTTAATACTTCGGTCATTAATCCTCGACCTTCGTACTTCTTAGCGATTGAATAACCTAAATGACAAGCTTGAAATGGCCCATAAACAATATTAGAAAAATGACACAAGGCAATGATTTCAGTTTCACCGTGATCAAAAGCAGCTAAGGGTAAAGCCGTATTACTATGAAAACTGACTTCACTTTGTTGTAACCAAGCCTCTGTGCCCGCCAGAGTAAAATACGCTTTATTCCTTATCGGCTCCCAAGGCATCAAATGCGCTTTGTTATCGAGGTTGTACTTCAACAACAACTCAGCATCATCCATGGTTAGTGGTCGAATTATTGTTTTGTTCGTAATTAGTTTCATGTCAAATTACCCGGTCTTGACTAACTTTGGTAAACATTTACCTTCACACCACCAAATGTAGCTTCTTTGTACCAGTTAAAACCAGCTCTATTCAGAACTGCTAATGACGCAACATTTTCTGGCTCGATAAGAGCGTAAACTCGGCTAATAGATAATCTAGTCTTTGCATAATCTACTACCGCTTTTGCAACTTCAGTAGCATATCCCTTGCCTTGTTGTTTTAGCGCAAGTCGATACATGATGTGAGTTAATTCTTCACCTGCAATTAAGTGCTGGTTTAAACCACAGATACCAACAAACTCTCCTGCCTTAGTTGCAACAACCCATTGACCAAATCCCTTTTCTTTATAAGTATTTTGAGTATTAGTCACGTATTGTGCTATTTGTTCTTTGGAATGGATGCCCTTAAGGGAATATTTCATAACTTCAGGATCAGCTAATACGCTTGCTAAGTCAGCACAATCACCTACTTGTACTTGCCTAAGTATCAGTCTATCCGTTTCAAGAATATTCAACTTTCCCCCTGAATATTTAATTTTGTTCATCAACAAGAAGCTATCAAGTAGATCAAACGAGTTCAATATGGCAAATGTAAGTTGGAAGGAATTAAGGAAAGAAAATATACAGGTGCCTAAATTAGACACCTGTACCAATATTTATAATTTTAGTTAACTGCTTCTACACCCATATTGTATAGAGTAAAACCAAAGATATCTGCGTATTGTTCAATGATCTTACTTGTAGGAGTACCAGCACCGTGGCCAGCATCTGTTTCGATACGGATCAGAGTTGGGTTCACACCTGTTTGTTTAGCTTGTAGTTCAGCGGCAAACTTAAATGAGTGAGCTGGAACTACGCGATCATCATGATCACCTGTAGTGATCATAGTCGCTGGGTAGCTAACACCTGATTTAACATTGTGAACTGGAGAGTAACCTAGTAAGTACTCAAACATTTCTTTGTTGTCTTCTGCTGTACCATAGTCATATGCCCAACCAGCACCAGCAGTGAAGGTATGATATCTAAGCATATCTAATACACCAACAGCAGGCAGTGCAACTTTGAATAACTCTGGACGTTGAGTCATTACAGCTCCAACTAATAAACCACCATTCGAGCCGCCCATCACAGCTAATTTTTCACTTGAGGTATAGCCCTTCTTAGTTAAAAACTCTGCTGCGGCAATAAAGTCATCAAATACATTTTGTTTTTGCATTTGTGTACCAGCATTATGCCATTCCTTACCGTACTCTCCTCCACCGCGAAGGTTAGCTACAGCATAAATACCACCTAACTCTAACCAAGCTGCACGCGTAGAACTAAACTTAGGCAACAAGCTGACATTGAAGCCGCCATAACCATATAAAATAGTTGGGTTTGAGCCATCTAACTCTATGCCCTTTTTATGAGTGATGATCATAGGAACTTTAGTGCCATCTTTCGATGTGTAAAACACTTGAGTTGACACAAAGTTATCACTATCAAAGTTTACTTTGGACTTTGAGTAAACCTCAGACTTACCTGACGCTAAATCTAAGTTGAAAATAGTTGAAGGTGTTTTTTGATTACTGAAAGTATAGTAAATTTGCGTTTGCTTTTTCTTACCATCAAAGCCACTTGCAGTACCAACTTCAGGCAACTGGATATCACGAACTTTATTGCCATCAAAATCAAACTGTTGAACCATAGATGTAGCATCTTTGATATAACTAGCAAAGATATAACCACCACCAGTAGATGCACTTAAAACATCGTCAGTTTCTGCAATAACTGTTTCCCAGTTTGTTATTGCTGGGTTAGATGCCTTAACTCTAACTACGCGATTATTCGGCGCATTTAAGTTAGTTTCGAAGTAAATATACTCGCCTTTAGTACCAAGATAGTCAGTATCTGAATCAGTATTATCAACAATAGCTACCAATGGCGCATTCGCTTTACCAATTTCTTTTATAAATACTTTGTTTCCTGAGGTAGACACTGACGCGCTGATAATTAAGTATTTTTTATCATCCGTTACCCTGCCATAAACATAACGATGTTTTTCAGCAGGAATGCCACCAAATACTAGTGTATCTTCAGACTGTGGAGTACCTAACTTGTGATAATACAATTTATGCTGGTCCGTCTTTGCAGACAATTCACTGCCTTTTGGCTTGTCATAACTAGAGTAGTAAAAACCTTCGTTATTGAACCAAGATAAACCACTAAACTTGATATCAACTAACTCAGGCTCAATCACTTCTTTTGTTGCTGTGTCTATGATGCGAGCTTTACGCCAATCACTACCACCTTCCGAGATTAAGTAAACAGCCTTCGAGCCATCTTCGGTAAATGCAATACTTGATAAGGATACAGTGCCATCTTTACTAAACTTATTTGGATCTAGAAAAACTTCTGTCTCACCTTGCTTGTTCTTTCTGTATAAAACGTATTGGTTTTGTAACCCGTCATTTTTATAGAAATAAGTAAAATCACCTTGTACGAATGGCGTACTAACTTTTTCATAATCCATTAACTTCGCTAATTTTTTTTCAATCTTTTCGCGATATGGAATTTGCTCTAAATAACCGTAAGTGGTTTCATTTTGACGCTTGACCCAGTCTGCAGTTTCTGTGCTCATATCGTCTTCTAACCAGCGATAAGGGTCTGAAACCTTAGTACCAAAATAAGTATCTACCACTTCTTTTTTAATCGTGGTTGGGTATTCAATATCGATGGCTTGATTTCCTGTATCTGAAGTTTGCTGCATCGAACATGCGGTAAGAACAGCTCCTGACAACAACGCGCTGCCAATAGCTAAGGTAAGTTTTTTCATTGTAATGCCTTATTAGTATAGTGATACCAATTCATAGAAAGAATTAGCCAATGAGCTTCGAAAAATAAAACTGCAAGGTTTTACCGAATAAACCTACTATTTGTCATGTTTAATTCGGTAACTGATTGGGGTCATGGGATAAGTTAACGTAAAAAGCGCCGGTTCTTCTGCATTCCGGATACAAACAGTAACAAACCAGAAAGCGCGATGAAGCAACCTAGTGTCGACATAAAGATAACGAGTGGATTGTTAAAATTTTCTCTTTCCGAATAATCCATTATGTGTAACATCCAAAAAAAATCAAAAACTCGCCAAATGTCTGAACGTACAGTAACAACTTGTTCTAAAGAGTTTGAAACATAAATAGAAGTATTAACCCAGTCAGCAAAGTTCACTTGCCACAGAGGTGTTGCTCTACCACCGATTTCAGGCGCATCTTTAGCATTATTAATTTGTACAACTGATGATACAACTCCAGTTCCAGTGTAACGCTCTAATGCGATTTCTTTTGCCTTATCACTAGATACCTTAGGGTTAACGCTTCCCGTTTTAGCATCGTATACGAAGGTTCCTTTTGGCTCTTTTGCTATATAAACAAGTTGACCTGCAACATTCACTAGCTCTATAGAATTTAAAGTTGAATGCTTTTTTATCAGCTCAGCAACCGAATAAAGCGGAGCATTTGTTGATATTAACTCTGGACTAATTGGAGTGATGAGGTGTTTGCCATGCACCATATGTAATGGAACAGCGGTCATGTATAAGCCGCTCGCTGTCCAAATAAGTAGTTGAATGCCAACGATGAACGCAAGCCACCTATGTAATTTCCTTATCTTCGTAAGTAGCTTAGTGTTCATAAAGTTTATCCTTTACACTCTAGCAGTTAGACAAAAAACGCTAACAAAATAAAACCTAATAACAGGCGATAAATCACAAACGGCAACATACCTACTTTCTCAACTAAGATTAAGAAAAAGTGGATGCAAGCATAAGCACTGACAAAAGATAAAAGCGTGCCCAAACCAATTGCCGTCCAATCGACTGGAGCTGATTGCTGAACTAACTTCAACAACTCATAAACTCCGATAGCAAAAATAAGTGGAATCGATAATAAAAACGAAAAGCGAGCTGCACCTTTCGCGGTTAGACCTACCATAAGGCCAGCCGTAATTGTAATACCACTTCTAGATGTACCAGGGATCAGAGCTAACACCTGAGCAAATCCAATCACTAATACATTCTTTAAACTAACTTGGTATTCGGTTTTTACCTGTTTTGCAGTTCTATCTGCCCACCACAGCAATAAACCAAAAACAATAGTAGAGATAGCAATAACTAAAGTACTGCGAAAATGCTGCTCAATAAAATCATCAAATAAATAACCAAACAATCCAGCAGGTATAGTACCTAATGCGATTAGCCAAGCCAGTTTACTTTCTTGATTGTGATTTCCAGACAAAGAGCCAAACCAATTAATTAGCAATGACGTCACTTCTTTTCTAAAGTACAAAACAACGGCAAATAAACTACCGGCATGTACTGCAACATCAAAAGCTTGACCTTGGTCTTGCCAACCTAAAACTTGCGAAGGAAGAATTAGGTGCGCTGAGCTAGAAATAGGCAGAAACTCAGTTAAACCTTGTAAAATAGCAAGGACAATAATTTCAATTAGTGCCATTCTCGTTCCTTGTTAACGGCTTCTTTCAATAATAACACCAACACTAGTAGTACTAGCTACAGCACCTAGCTTACGCAAAGTCACTTTCACACTTTCTACCGGATAATCTTTTAAGATTTTATCGGCCACCATATCTGCAACCGTTTCAACTAGCTCAACTTGATTTTCTTTCGCCAATTTAACAACATCGTCTGCTACGACTGCATAGTCTACTGTTTTCGACAAGTCGTCTATTTGCGCGGCTTGACGAGTATCCGTGCGCATCTCAATATCAAATTGTAAAGTTTGCTGTATGGTTTTTTCCCACTCATAAACACCTATTACTGTGTCTACTTTTAATGCTTCAATAAAAACAACGTCTTGTGCCATCGAGGATCCCGGTTTCAATATTTTCTCTGGTCGGATACCATGTGTTGATAGATAGCTTTATAGTGCAGGCCAAATTAGCTATCGCTCAACCACTAGTAGATTGAGCGCGTGATTCTAGCCCAAATTAACATCCAGAGGAACCAATGCCTTTTGACTTTTTACTGACGCTATTAATTGCTTACTTGATTGGCTCGATCAATCCTGCAATAGAGCTCTGTAAAATTAGAAAATTACCAGACCCTAGAGAACATGGTTCAGGTAACCCTGGTGCTACCAATATGTATAGAATTGGCGGCAAAAAAGTGGCAATTAGCGTTTTAACTTTTGATTTATTTAAAGGCTTAATTCCAACTTGGGGCAGCTATTATTTAGGTTTTAGTCCAACAGAAATAGGCTTTACCGCAGTTATCGCTTGCCTAGGACATATGTTCCCTATTTATTATAAATTTAAAGGTGGTAAAGCGGTTTCTACAGCTTTGGGCTGCATGTTACCAGTAGGACTATCTTTAGGGTTAAGTTTGCTTGCTATTTGGATAGCTGTGTTTAAAAAAACGGGGTATTCATCACTATCTGCGATAGTCTCAGTTAGTCTATCCCCTCTACTAACTTACCTTATTGCAGAAAAATACTTAATTCCAGTATCAATGTTAGCTGCGCTAATTGTGTTAAGACACACGCCAAACATAATTAGATTGATTAACGGAACTGAGCCTAAATCAAAGCAAAGACTATAAAAGCGGTAACTAAACTACCGCTTTTATCACTTACCTTTTTATATCAAAGGTTTAATAGGCAAGTGTAATTTAGAACTACTGTGCCAAGTTATCTCTAGTTTGTTTTTACCATCCGCTATCACTTCTTCGCTAACATCTTTACCTGTTCCCATATTAACTTGGGCAAATTCATTTTTATTGACGTCCACCACCAACACCAAGCGACTCCCCTGCTCAATCACTTGAGCCATCATTTGTCCATTTGCTAGAGGTACTCTGGTCTTTTTATTTGGCAACAACAATTGACGTTGACTCATATCCCTAGCGTAACTCGCACGACCTAAATAATGCGATAAGAGTTGTAACTTTCCGTTTGGCTTTTGCTGATACAAGCTAAATCCTAAATCAACATCCCTTTTATTAATTGAAATATCGAAATACCCCTCTGGTTCACCAGCGTATTGCATGGCTTTGGTAAAAGGCTCAGAGCGATAAACAACTCCGGTTTCAGCGACAAGTTTATCTTGTACTATCGGCCAAGGTGACAGGTTGTGTTGAACTTCGCGATTCGCCAAGTCAACAACTTGGGTAACTTTAGTGTGCTGCTTTGGTTCTGAGCTCACTAACTTCCCTTGCTCACCTTCAAAACTCAAGTAATAACCTATTCCCTGCTGATTTAGTTCCGAATAAGAAGAGTGATGTAACCATTTATTACTCCCCATCAGCTGATAATTCACTTTGTCTTTCAGCAATTGTGGTTTTTCCGTGCCATAAAGTATGTGATCAAACCATTGGAATGTGAGCTCTTCTGTATCTTTGTGCAACGCCACAGGATCTATCTCAATATTACTAAAAGAAGTGTCGGCTTTGCCTTGCGCACCTCTGTGTGAATAAGGTCCAATTAATAAAGTGTGATTTGCATCAGGCTTATGTTTGTAATGGCGCTTTAAAAAGTCCAGAGCTGATACCTGACCAGGGTCAAAATACCCAGTTACTGACAACACAGGAATATCAATCTTTGCATAATCTTCCTGCCAAGGCGCCATGGCTTGATAGTATTCATCGTACTCAGGGTGTTTAATTAACTCTTGAAACCAAGGATTTGGTTGACCATCTATCGCATCTATATCTTTAAAAGCCCTGCCACTCTCAAACAAGTTTGTCTTTAATTTTGACCAGCGTTGATAGTCTGCATATACCGAATCATCCATATTTTTGTTATTAGTAACGAAGAAATACCATTCATAATTTGGTGTTAAAAACACATTGTTTTGCACTGGCAAACCAGTAATAGGACTAGCGGCCGCGAAAGCTGCAATTGCTTTTAACGATGGGTGTCTATGTTTTGTTGCAGCCCAAGTCGTAAAACCATTGTAACTACCGCCATACATAACAACACGCTCATCACTCCAACTCTGTCTACTTATCCAATCAATAACTCGATTTGCATCTTCTCCATCATATCGCCAAGGTGTAATTGGATTTGAACTTTGGCGCTTTCCTCTAGAGTTAGCAAAAACCGCATTGTAGCCATGGCTAGCAGCGTGTAGGGCATTACTTATGTGATAATCTTTGTTCGCATAAATTGTAAATTGAAGAGCGGTTGGACGTTTTTTCTTTGCGCCTTTCTTAGTAACAACGACAGCCGATAATTCGACTCCGTCAGGCGTCGTTATTAATACATCGGACTGAATATCAAAACGGTTGAAAACTTCTTGCTCGACTTGTTCTTCGGCGATGGGTTTTAAATCTGCATAAACCCAATAGTATTCGAAATTATAAATAAGGTTCAGCAAACTATTTTGAGTTAAACTCTGTTCTTGCTTCGCGCTATTAATCAAATAGAGTAAATAATCTCTCCCTAAACTAAGCTGCCATAACATGCTATTACTAGCTTGATATAACTCTTCATCCGTAATAGTCGGTAGCAAGTGCTCGAGCACACTCGTCACTTTAGGCGAAACACTATCTAGTTCTTTAGCTTTTGCTCTGACTGTATAATGAAAATGTTCCATAGGCTTATCTGCACGAGCTATAAAATCATACAAGCTTTGGTTTTGCCCCAATATTGACCAGATTGCCATTTTGTATCTAGCCGGTAACTCCTCAATATCATCTATGTTTTCAAATACTTGTTTTGCAAGGCTAGTTAACTCTTTTTTCACATCAGGCCTTTGCAAAAACTCAATAAGCTCCTCAGATTTTGAGAATTCAGTTTCGCTTAAAACGGCGGGTATGGAGTAGGTTATAACACCACTTCTTTTTGTTTGTTGCTCTGAACTTGTGTTTTTTTCATCATTAGCAAATACAATATTGGTAACTAAATACAAGCTCAGGCTTACTACTGAAACAACTAAGTTTCGATACATAAGTTCAATCCTTTTTAATCTGAATAAATAACCCTAATTAATCTATGAAAGCGGCTTTATAATTTCTGGATTTAGTTATGACTTTTTATGACCAATGATGACCAAAGCTATTAACTGTGATAATTTTCGGCTCAAACCTGCCTAATTAACTTGCTCAAAGACAAGGAAACAAGATGCGCTGGGAGATAGCCAGTTACAAGTTTTGTGAACACCAGCAACAACTCATTTCATCCTCACAAGAAACTACTATGGAGCCTATGCTAGTTGAGTTGTTAGCTTACTTTTGTCGCCACCCAGGGGTTACCATTAGCCGAGATGAGTTAATAACTGAAGTATGGTCAGGGCGTATTGTTACAGATAGTGCAGTCAATAGAGCAATAACTAAGTTGCGAAAGTTATTCAATGATGATCCTAAAAAGCCACAATTTATCGCAACCTTTCCCAAAAAGGGTTATCGCTTTATAGCTGAAGTTAAAGAACTAACATCAGCAAAAAATGACCTAGAGTCAAAGCCAGAATGGCAAAAGAGGGTCGAGTTAAAAATATCTGATGACCAGAAAAAGCAGTTAAATCACAACAAAAACTCTCGCGTCTTCTCAAAAATATTAGTGCTATTTAGCTGCTTAGTCGTTTTAAGTGCAGTACTAATAACCATTTTTATTACTGAAAATAATAGTGAACAATATAGTTTTTCTAGACTAAAACCCTTAACTCAAGATGCAGGCTTTGAAGTTTTACCGAGCTTTTCTCCCAACCTGAAGTATTTTAGCTATAGCAATATTAAAAATAATCGAATGACTTCAACTATTCGAGAAGTAAGCTCGCAACTAGAAATTAAGGTAACTCATGAAGACTATCCAGATTCATGGATTGGCCCAGTGGCTTGGAGTAAAGACAGCAAACTAATAGCTTACACTGTGACGACAAAACAACAGTGTATGCATTTTATTCGTTCTTTTTCTAACATGAAATTGTCTGCGCCAAGGTTGATCCATAACTGCAATAAAGGCAGTGCAGGCCGCATTCAGTTTTTACATCAAAACAATAGGCTAGTGTTCGCAGAGAGTGAAGTTGGAGGTTCAAAATATCAACTGTACGAGATCAATTTAGACACCAACAAGATAACTAGGCTCAATCAGCCCGAAGTGGTTTTAGCTGGCAATAATCAATTTGATGTCCACCCAACCGAAAACAAACTTCTAATTTCCTCTCCGGATAAGCAACAGTGGGAAAACTTTTATTCTCTCGATATCGAGTCGGGGGAACTCACAAAGCTGTTTGGCTTAGATGCATATATTTGTTGTGCTATTTGGAGTCACAGTGGCGATGAAGTCGTACTGATGGGAGAACACCCTTCCAAAGAACTAATGGCTTTTGACCTCAAGGGTAACAATAAACGTGTAATGTTTGCTAATGGTGAGGTAATTTATCGTCCGCAACGGCACGGTAATGGTAAGGACTACTTGGTAAATCGTGACACGCTTAATCAGGATATTCACGCCTTAGACTTACTCTCTAAACAGCAGCAAATTTTGGTCGATGCAACCTCTGATGACCGCTTGGGCAAACTTTCCCCAACGTTAGAACAACTGGCTTTTATTAGTTTGGTAAGTGAACAAGAACAAGTGTGGTTGTTAGATATCGAAACCGGCTCTAAACGCCAAATTTCAAACTTTACAGATAACTTCAGGTTCTTAGATTTACTTTGGTCACCAAATGGTAAAACACTAGCTGCTTTAACGCTAAATGAAATTTACATTGTGGACGCTGCAACCGCTAAAACAACCAAACTCGCTATGGCACAAAGTGAAATAAAAGGATTGTCGTTTCCTTCTAACAATATTTTATCTTTCAGTCGTCGACTCGATGGAGTTTGGAAAGTTCAAGAGTTTAACCTTGATAGCAACGAACTGACTATCGGAGACAGTGAATGGCAATATATAGATCATAACGCAGGCACTGCTGCACCATTAAAAATTAATCAAAAAGGAAAGGTGTATATTGGTCACAATCCAATGGACGAACTACAACCATGGTTCAAATCTATTATTCCTAATCGCAACTTCGACTTTAAATATTTCCAAGGGAGTTGGTATTTTACCGAATATGAAGGTGGTCAAGGTGTTTTATACAAACTAACGGCTGGCAAAAAACAAAAAATAGCTTCTGACGTTACCCACTTTGCTATTCAAGGTTCTCAATTAATATATACAAAAAGATTACAACAAGGCAGCGATATCTATTCCACTACTTCGAACGAAAGACTCTGATAGAAGCATAAAAAAGTTCGATGAAGCAAACTCTCGAACTCTTCTTATGAATACATTTTTTAATCTGGAGTTAATTAAACAATTTCTGGTAGTTCTTCAATTGACCAACGAGGTTTAGCTTTTACTTTTAATTCTTTATTGCCTTGACTCATTAACCTTTGCGCTCCTGCATAAGCTATCATTGCACCATTATCAGTACATAAGTCATGACGAGGATAGAATACCTGGCCTCGATTCTTTTTCATCATCTGAGCTAGCTTTTCTCTTAGAGAAATATTTGCGCTAACACCGCCTGCAATAACTAAAGTTTTGATTCCAGTTTGCTCAACAGCTCGTCGGCACTTAATAGCGATAGTATCAACAACCGCCTGCTGGAAAGCATGAGCTATGTCGGCTTTTACTTGTTCTACGTTCTCTACTTCTTCCTGCTGCTCAGACTTGCTACCTGCTAAATGAATGCCAGCATTGCGAATTTCATTAGCTGCTGCTGTTTTTAAACCACTAAAACTAAAATCTAGCCCAGGTCTATCCGTCATAGGTCTCGGAAATTTGTAAACCCCTTCCGTTCCTTGCTCAGCCATTCTAGCCAGCATTGGACCACCAGGATAATCTAATCCGAGTAACTTAGCCGTCTTATCAAAAGCTTCACCTGCTGCATCATCAATTGATTCACCAAGGATTTGATATTTACCAATCGCTTGTACTTCAACAAGTTGGGTATGACCGCCAGAAACTAACAAAGCAATAAAAGGAAACTCTGGTTGAGTATCTTCCAACATAGGAGCCAATAAATGCCCTTCCATATGGTGAACTTCAACCGCTGGAATATCCCACGCATAAGATAAAGAGCGAGCTATACAAGAACCAACCATTAAGGCTCCAACTAAACCAGGTCCTGCAGTATAAGCAATACCGTCAATATCCTGCTGAGTAACGTTAGCGTCAGCCATAACTTGCTTTATTAAAGGCAATGTTTTTCTTACGTGATCTCTAGATGCTAACTCTGGAACTACACCACCATAATCTGCATGTACTTCAACTTGGCTATAAATTTCATGTGCTAACAATCCTCGTTCAGTGTCATAAAGCGCTAAACCGGTTTCATCACAAGAAGATTCTATACCTAAGACCAACATTCAATATTTACCTTTAAAATCAAGTTTTATACTGCTTTTAAGACTAACCATTTGAGGCAATAAAATAGTTCTACTTTTACAAAGAATAAGAAACCTTTATCATTGTTAAAAGAACTGAGCAGTAATCAAAAGAGGCGGCATTCTAACGATTCTTACCGCTTTACTCCACTATTTGTAATTCAATTAAATAAAACCTTTACTTTTCACAGCTGTTGGCATTAGAATGCCGCACCATTTTTATTAGCGTTGGTCAAAGTTTGACCGCAATTACAAAATACTGAGGTGAATTTTTAAATGCCAGTAATTAAAGTAAAAGAAAACGAGCCGTTTGACGTAGCTTTACGTCGTTTCAAGCGTTCATGTGAAAAAGCAGGTATCCTTTCAGAAGTACGTCGTCGTGAGCACTTCGAAAAGCCAACTTGGGAACGTAAGCGTAAGAAAGCTGCTGCTGTTAAGCGTCACCTGAAAAAGGTTGCTCGCGAAAACGCTCGTCGTATTAAGCTTTACTAATATTGCTTTACTTCTTTTAAGGGACTGTCATGAGCCTACTTGAACAACTAAAAGATGCTCAAAAAGAAGCGATGCGTGCGAAAGACAAATTACGTCTTACCACTATTCGTATGGTGATGGCAGCCATTAAGCAAAGGGAAGTTGACGAAAGAATTGAACTGGGCGAAGAAGACATCATTGCGATCTTAACTAAAATGGTTAAGCAACGTAAAGACTCTAAAGCGCAATATGAAGACGCAGGTCGCCCAGAGTTAGCTGAAACGGAAGCTGCTGAAATCTTAGTGATTGAAGCATTTTTACCTCAACCTCTTTCAGAGGAAGAAGTAACATCACTTATCGCGAATGCTATTAGTGCAACTGGCGCAGCTGGTATGCAGGATATGGGCAAAGTGATGGCTGAGTTAAAGCCTAAAATTACAGGCCGAGCTGACATGGGTAAAGTAAGTGGTTTAGTTAGAAATCAATTAAACGCTTAGTTACCAATACAATCTAGTTTGAGAACCGTACTTATGTACGGTTTTTTTATTTGTGGGCAAAGATAACTTGAGTATTGTTCTTGTAGGAACAAAGCTATCTCGCCATAATAAGCAGATAAGGTTTTGCAAAATCGATATTAGCCTTAATAATCGATTTAAATAACAATAAAAAGAGGCAAAGTGGCTGGTCGTATCCCTAAATCCTTTATTGATGATGTCGTAGAAAGAACCGACATTGTTGATCTTATTGATGCCAAAGTGCCTTTGAAAAAAGCAGGCAAAAACTATCAGGCTTGCTGCCCTTTCCACAACGAAAAATCACCATCTTTTAGCGTTAGCCCTGAAAAACAGTTTTATCATTGCTTTGGTTGTGGCGCACACGGTAATGCTATTAGCTTTTTAATGGAATATGAGCAGCTAGAGTTTGTCGAAGCCATTGAAGAACTAGCCCGACTTCACTCATTGGAAGTACCAAGAGAAGATAGTAAAGGTAAGTCGCAAAAATTTGAATCGGTAAGCCGTGAACAAAAATTATCTGACTATGACTTGCTTGAAACCGCAGCTAAATTTTTTCAGCATCAATTAAAACATGATGAGAACTCAAGCAAGGTTATCGAATACTTAAAGAGTCGAAATTTAAGCGGCCAAACCTGCCAACAATATGGTATTGGTTATGCTCCAGACTCATGGGATAAAGCACTCAAAACTTTAGCTAAAACTCCAGAGCAAAAGCAGCAGCTAGCAGATTTAAAAGTACTAACTCAAAATGACTCAGGTCGAGTTTATGACTTCTTCAGAAATCGTGTCATGTTTCCAATCCGAGATAAACGCGGTCGTGTTGTTGGTTTTGGTGGCCGAGTTATTGATGACTCTTTACCAAAATATTTAAACTCTCCAGAAACACGAGTATTTCATAAAGGTCATGAACTTTACGGCTTTTATCAAGCGAAGAACGCTAACGCAAAATTAGAACAAGTGCTTATTGTTGAAGGTTATATGGATGTAGTGTCTCTAGCTCAGCAAGGTATTAGTTACGCGGTTGCAGCGTTAGGTACAGCGACAACTCCAGAGCATATGTCTCTGTTATTTAGAAATACCAAGAAGGTTATCTGTTGTTACGACGGTGACAGAGCTGGACGTGATGCAGCTTGGAGAGCCTTAGAAAATGCTCTACCGCATCTAAAAGATGGCATAGATTTAAGATTTGCCTTCTTACCTGATGGCGAAGACCCTGACACTATGGTGCAAAAAGAAGGAAAAGAAGCTTTCGAACAGCGTATGGCAGCTGCAACACCGTTACTTACCTACTTCTTTGAACATTTTCTTGCAGATTTAGACATCACCACGGATGCCGGAAAATCAGCGTTGCAAGCAAGTGCCAAGCCACTGATTGAGCAAGTTCCTAGTGATTATTATCAAGAAGCATTAAAAGCTAAATTAGCTCAGTTGTTGGGCAAGCAGATAGATAATCTTGCAGGATTTTCTAAGTCTTCTGTTGCGCAAGTACAAAGGCAACAAACAGAGTTGCAAATTACACCAATGCGCAGAGCCATAGCTTTATTGTTGCAAAACCCGCCTTTGGCTAAAGCAATTCCCTTTATTCCAGCTTTAGCACAAGCTGAGTTACCAGGCTTTAAGCAATTGATTGACATACAAGAAGCAATAATAAATGAACCTGAGCTGAAATCACATGTCTTACTAGAGAGATTTCGCGATAGGAAAGAATACAGTTTATTAGCTAAACTATTTAGTTGGGAGCATCACATTGAAGTAGACAATCAGCAGCAAGAGTTTGTTGATACCTTTAAAGTGCTGCAAGACAGCTATCTAGCTAAAAGACTAGAACTGCTAGAAATAAAGGACAAAACCCAGCCAGAAATGCTCAGTAAAGAAGAAAAAGCTGAGTATATGGCACTAATTGTCGCTTTGAAAAAGTAAGGGCTGTTTACCTTTCATAAACCGAATATTTTTCACACAAAATTTGTGTAATATTTTTAGAGAGTTAGGCGATAAAAAATAGCCAGATTTTAAATCAACTGCTATAATCGCCAGTTCGCTTTTTTGGGTTGGTTTTTAACAAACTGTCCCCATATAAAGTATCTGTTTTTGACGTTCAACAAACTAGGTGGAAGAGAATCTGTATGGAGCAAACTCCTCAGTCACAACTAAAACTTCTTATTATCAAAGGTCGCGAGCAAGGTTACTTAACATTTGCTGAAGTAAACGATCACCTTCCACAGGATATGATCGATGCCGATCAGGTAGAAGACATTATCCAGATGATTAACGACATGGGTATCAAGGTATGTGAAACACCACCTGATGCCGATGAATTATTAATGCAAGAGCAAACCAGTGACGACGAAGTCGTTGAAGCTGCAGCGCAAGCACTTGCAACAGTAGAAAAAGAAATTGGCCGTACTACTGACCCAGTTCGTATGTATATGCGTGAAATGGGTACCGTTGAGCTATTAACTCGTGAAGGCGAAATCGAAATCGCTAAACGTATTGAAGACGGTATTTACACGGTTCAATCTTCAGTTGCTGAATACCCTCAAGCTATTAGCTACCTATTAGATCAATGGGATCAATATGAAGCTGAAGAAATTCGCCTTAGCGACATCATTTCAGGTTTCTTAAACCCAGACGAAGACGACATTGCACCTGCTGCAACACATGTTGGTTCAGAATTAACTGAAGAACAACTTGCTGATGAAGACGGTGAAAATGACGAAGACAGCGAAGATGAAGAAGAAGTAGATACAGGTCCAGATCCTGAAGAAGCTCGTGAACACTTCGATGAATTACGTCGCCTATATGATGAATCGACAGTAGCTATTGAAAAATTTGGCCGTGCTCACCCTGACACGCAAGAAAAAATTGCAGCTCTTGGCGAACACTTCCGTTTATTCAAACTTATCCCTAAACAGTTTGATCGCTTAGTTAAAAACATGCGTGACATGATGGACAGAGTTCGAGTTCAAGAACGTCTTATCATGAAGCATTGTTGTGGTTACGCTAAATTACCTAAGAAAGATTTCATCAAGATCTTCCCAGGTAATGAAACATCAACAGCTTGGTTAGACTTATTACAAGCTGGCGGTGATTTAACAGCTCAAAAATTAATTGACGTTGACGTTGAAATTCGTCGCTCAATTCAAAAGCTAAATGAAATCGAGACTGAAACCCGCCTTTCAGTTGAAGCGATTAAAGACATTAATCGTCGTATGTCTATCGGTGAAGCAAAAGCTCGCCGTGCGAAAAAAGAGATGGTAGAAGCAAACTTACGTCTAGTAATCTCAATCGCGAAAAAATACACCAACCGTGGCCTACAGTTCTTGGATCTAATTCAAGAAGGTAACATTGGCCTAATGAAAGCGGTTGATAAGTTCGAATACCGTCGTGGTTATAAGTTCTCAACTTATGCAACTTGGTGGATCCGTCAGGCAATTACTCGTTCAATTGCTGACCAAGCAAGAACGATCCGTATTCCGGTTCATATGATTGAAACTATCAACAAGCTAAACCGTATTTCTCGTCAAATGTTACAAGAAATGGGTCGCGAGCCTTCTCCGGAAGAACTTGCTGAGCGCATGGTAATGCCAGAAGATAAGATTCGTAAAGTTCTTAAAATTGCAAAAGAACCTATCTCAATGGAAACGCCAATCGGTGACGATGAAGATTCGCACTTAGGTGATTTCATTGAAGACACAACGATTTCTTCACCTGTTGATACAACGACTTCTGAAGGTCTTCAAGACGCAACAAGAGACGTGTTATCTGGCCTAACAGCGAGAGAAGCAAAAGTATTAAGAATGCGTTTCGGTATTGATATGAATACTGATCACACGTTAGAAGAAGTAGGTAAGCAGTTTGACGTTACTCGTGAGCGTATTCGTCAGATTGAAGCGAAAGCGTTGCGTAAACTTCGCCACCCTTCTCGCTCTGAGCCACTAAGAACTTTCTTAGACGAGTAATCAATAAGCTCAAAATTAATTAAAGCCGACGTAACGTCGGCTTTTTTGTTGCGTTCATACTCAAAGTCGGTAAATTATTCTCTCAACTATTCAGCTACTTGACCGATATCAATACATAGTTTTACGAGCTTGATAGGCTGTCTACCATCGGGAGATAATCAAACACTAATATGCACCAAGCATCATCACCACAGAATGAACAAAGAATGTTTGTTATCGCAGCCAGAGTAGCAGCACATTTGCACTTCGCTACCCTCATTGCTAAGCAACTTTCCTTGACAGCTAAGAATGCCAGAGCCATTACAGCTAGAGCTGGTCAGCAAGCTGCTGGTTTCACCGCTATCACAGGTTTTATTCAAGAATTAGCAACAAAAACAATTCAGCTATCGCAAGATATCAATCGCATTGCCGTAAAAATAGCAATGCAGGCAACAGAGTTGGAAAGAATAAATCTAGCTAAAAACTGCCTAGAGCGAGTTTATTCGTCTTCTTACGAATCAGAATTTATCGACTCAATAAGTGAGTTTTCAGATAAAACGAAACAAACTGAAGCTAACCTGAACGGTGACTTTAACGTTATGCTTTATCAGCTAATTGATTTAGTTGAGCAAATTAGAATGCAAATCCGCTCTGCCGAAGTTATCTCTACTATGTCCAAAGTTGAAGCATCAAAGTCAGGTGCGTTTGAAGAACAATTAAAAGTAATTGCAGACAACATTTTCGAAGCAGCAGCCAACATCAACAAAGAACTAATCTCGGCTGAAAAGCTACTAGCAAGTAGGAAAAGGTAATTCATGAAATCCCAAACTCTTTATGCAGACGATAAAGTTAAGTGGCTTGTTTTTGGTCGTGATGAGACTAAGCCAGAAAAAATCATAGACACTAACCAGTACATGATTATAGCCAATGACCGAAGCTTACTTATGGACCCAGGCGGTATTGAGCTGTTTGCTCCTATGTTGAGCAGTGTGTTGCGTCATGCTCCCGTAGAGCAAATTACTGATCTATTCGCTTCTCATCAAGACCCTGACATCATTTCTTCACTTGGTTTATGGGATCAAGCTTTGCCAAACGCTAGATTACATAGCCCTTGGTTGTGGGAAGGCTTTATTCGCCATTTCGGTATGCAAAATATTGAATATGTACCAATCCAAGATCAAGGCGGCTCTATCAGTCTAGGTGGCTATCAAGTAGAACTTATCCCAGCTCACTACTTACATTCTTCTGGTAATTTCAACGTGTATGACCCTCATACTAAAATCTTGATGAGTGGTGATATAGGTGCAGCTTTAGAAGCTGATGATGCGCCATTATTTGTTGAAAGTTTTGAAGAACAAATTTCTAAAATGGAAGGTTTCCACAAACGTTGGATGCCATCTAACCGAGCAAAGCAAGACTGGATTAATCGAGTACGCAAACTAGATATTGAAATCATGGCGCCACAACATGGCCGAATTTTTACAGGTGAGAACGTAGGTAAGTTCTTAGATTGGTTTGAAGATCTAGAAGTTGGCTCAGGCGTTAAGTAACCGTTAGGTAGGTTATCCTGAATTCATTTCAGGATCTCGTTAGGTAGGTTATCCTGAATTTATTTTAGAATCTCGTTAAGTGAGTTGTCCTAAGCTGTAAGTGACCGTTAAGTAGGTTATCCTGAATTTATTTCAGGATCTCGCTAAGTAGGTCATCCTGAATTCATTTCAGGACCTAAGCAAAAAATTAAAAAAAAGAGTGCTAACATTAGCACTCTTTTTTTGTCGATTAAAACCACTTAAGGCTTATATCTCTTAGCCTAGCTTGTCACTCGCAATTTTATAACGCGGGTCTTCGTTAACATTAATTTCAACGAACTTCTGCGCGTTTTCTAATAAATCGCGGCAATCTTCACTAATGTGTCTGATGTGTAACTTCTTACCTGCTGCTTCGTACTTAGTCGCTAAACCATCAATTGCATCAATGCCCGAGCTGTCCCAAATACGCGAGTTCTTAAATTCAATAACCACATCTTGAGGATCATTTTCGATATCAAATAAATCTTTGAAATGAGTAATTGAGCCGAAGAATAAAGGACCGTCTAAGTCGTAAACTTTCCAACCTTCATCATCAACGTGAGTACGAGCATTAATGTGAGAAGCGTGTTTCCATGCAAATACTAACGCAGACACTATAACACCAACAACAACAGCTACAGCAAGGTCAGCTGCAACAGTTACACCAGTAACTAGAATAAGTACAAACGCATCTTCTTTGTTTGCACCACGTAGAATTCGGAATGAAGCCCACTCAAATGTACCAAGTACAACCATGAACATTACACCAACTAACGCAGCTAGAGGGATCATCTCAATAAACTTAGCAGCAAATAGGATGAAGCCTAAAAGAACTAACGCAGCAGTGATACCAGATAAGCGGCCACGTCCACCTGAGTTAATGTTAATCATAGACTGACCAATCATGGCACAACCACCCATGCCACCAAAGAAGCCATTTACAGAGTTCGCAACACCTTGGCCAACACATTCTCTATTACCGTTACCACGAGTATTAGTTAACTCGTCAATAAGCGATAACGTAAGTAGCGATTCAATTAAACCAATCAGCATGATAATCACAGCAGTTGGTAGAATGATGTAAAGCGTTTCTAATGTGAATGGAACCATAGGAATAGCAAAAGATGGTAATTCACCAGCTAGTGTTACTGTCGCTTTCTCAGCTTCAGGAACCATGTCTCTTACAAAATCGATTACCGTTCTGGCTTCTAACTCTAGACCTACAACCAAACCTGTTACTGTAAGAATCGCAACAAGCGAAGCTGGCACAGCAGTAGTTAATTTAGGTAAGAAGTGAATAATAGCCATGGTCAAGGCTACTAAACCAAGCATTAGATACATTTGCTCGCCTTCCATCCAAACATGCATGCCTGAACTATCGAACACTTTAAACTGACCTAACTGTGCCAAGAAGATCACAATTGCCAAGCCGTTAACAAAGCCTAGCATTACAGGATAAGGAACCAGCCTGATAAACTTACCAAGCTTGAAGACACCAGCGAGTATTTGCAGAATACCAGCAAGTATGACGGCGGCAAACAAATATTGCACACCATATGTAGCAACCAGCGCAACCATAACTACAGCAGTAGCACCTGTTGCACCTGAAATCATACCAGGACGACCACCAATAGAAGAAGTGATAAGACCCATCATAAAGGCTGCGTATAAACCGACCATAGGATCAACACCAGCAACAAAGGCAAAAGCTACCGCTTCTGGTACAAGTGCTAATGCTACCGTTATGCCCGATAAGACATCGTTTTTAACATTTGAATCACTTTTCGTGAGCAAATTAAACATGAAAACTCCACTATGAGTAATTAGTTCATTGATTGTAGACGGTTTACAACAAGCTACTTGATTTAATAGCTAAATTTTCAGCCGTCAGAAAGGCGCGAGAGTTTAACAAATAACCGCTGAGTATTCACTCTATAAAAAATGAATCGCATAAGTAGTCAATATTTTATTATTTAACAACTAAGGAAGGTTGAACTATCAACAACAATTTAACCTGCTATTTCGCTAGATATAATCAGGCTTTTCTTGCCCTACATTGTAAAGTTATGTAAATAAAAAACTTACAAAACTCAAATATTATATAAATTTTAATCACTTACATATTGCCAACCGATTGGAAATTAATTAGCATCCACAATCCTTTTATAGGAACACAACATTAAACAAGGAATGAAGGAAACTAAATGAAATCCTCAATAAAGTTATTAACGATAGCATCATTAATTACACTTTCTACCGCTTGTGCAACTATCACTGCACCAAAAAGCCAATCAGTTAACGTAACAACAACTAACGGTAAAGCAATTACTGTAGAAGTTGAAGGTCAGTCATACCAAGCACCTGGTATCGTTCAAGTTAGCCGAAATGGTGAAGAGAAATTGCTATCAACTTTAGATGAAAATTGCGCTGCAACAACAAACTTAGCAAAGAGTATTGAGCCTATTTTCTTTGGAAACATTTTGATTGGTGGAGTTTTTGGCTCTTCAACTGATGCTGGAACAGGCAGAATGTGGAAGTACCAAGAATCAGTTAACATCCAGTGTAAAGAATAAATGTATTTTGTTCGATTAATCACAAAGGGTCTAACGACCCTTTTTTTGTTTCTTACATTGAACTTGCAAGCTTCTGAACTGGCATTGCAAACTTTATTAGACAACAAAGTTTATGCGTCAAAACTGTGGCACAATATGCTCCATTTCGATGGCCAGCCAAATCTTGTCGCCGATGGCTTTTTTTTAAGCCAGAGTAACTTCTCTCCTAAAAACGAATTCATTGCATCATTTAAGTATTTGCAAGAGTCTAAAACTTGCCGATTCATAGCTAGATACAAATTCATTAACCACGAATTATCAAAGTTAGGTGTTCAGTTTCAACTTCCTGATCGCCAATGTGAAGACTATGAGATTTATCGAGCTAATGTGCCAGCTGAAGAGCTAGAACTCGTTTTTGCGTCAGAGATCCTCTCATCCCCAACCAGTATGCTTGGTCATGTATTTTTAAAAGCGAGAGGCAGCAACTCAAGCGGAAACAATGTCGAACACACTCTTTCATTCTTCAATGAAATTAATACCTCTAACCCTGTTAGCTTATTTTCTGATGCTTTGGTTACTGGCATGCCAGGGTATTTTATTATCCGTCCTTTTTCTGAGTCGGTTAACCGATACATAATCGACGAAAACCGCAATCTCTACACCTATTCATTAACAGCTCAGCAATACAGAACCGATATTCTGATGGCTCACTTATGGGAGCTAAAACAGATAAAAATTAATTACCTATTTCAATCCTACAACTGTGCAACTATGACGTTGTTCTTATTAAGCTTATTGGAAGAAGATGTCGTATTAGACAAAGGGTTGTGGGTAACACCTATAGACGTAGTAAAAGCAGCAAAAAACAGAGACCTTATCACTGCTAGTTCAGGTTTATTTTCCTCACAATATGTAAATGCAGTTAAAGCCAATGAAGAACAAAAAAACTTATCCATAGTTGAATATAAAGCTCCACAGAATAAACCTTCTGACTCTCATCTAAGAGCAGTTTACTTTAACAACGAACAAAGTGATGTTTTATCCTTTTCTATTGCTCCTGTATCCAAAGAACTATTTCACGATAGCTCTCAATTTTTTGAAGAATCCAGCTTAGTAATGGGGGAAGTCACAATAGGAGCAGAACTCGACTCTAGCAAATTATTTTTGAGCCAATTGCGATTGTACGAAATGAACCAATTTAGTAACGGCCAGCACTCCCACTTTGCAACTGGCTACTTATCAGAAAAACAATTGAGTTCGAGCATGAGTAATCACTGGTATCTAAATGCTGCTAAAGGAGTAGTAACTTCTCTGAATTCCTCCAACCTCTTGTATGGAGATCTTATAGCTAACGTAAACTTCGCTTCGAGAGGAAGAACAAATATAGATGTAGGAACCAAGTTTGGAGTGCTTTATTCAGTATCTTCACTCAAGGTACATGGAGAGTTGGCTTATTTTTACAACACCAGCAGTAAATTAAACAAAACAGCTAATATAAACGCAAGTTATCAGTTAACTGATGAGCTATACATAGAGTTTTTCGCCAAACATATATCGCAAAATAAACGTAGTGACAGTTCACTCGGCTTGGGCTTGTCCAAACTGTTCTAAACATTAAATAGCTACTCATTTTAACTAATGACTATCTCAGTTTTGCTATGATACAAACGCGTTAATTAAAGATTGATACAACTCTGATATTGTTGGTTTTTGCTTTATATGTTCAAACAGACAGGTATGCACTTCGGCTTTGATAACTTCGGTATTGTTGTTTCGTTGATAGCACAAGTTAACAGGCTCAATTAGCTCTTCCATAATCGCGTCTATCAAGATACAAGCTTGAACTAATACTATTGAACCTCCGCCGTGTTTCAACACCACACGCTGAGCTGTGCCGACTATTTTCTTACCATTAATATTTAAATTGTAATCACCATCACAATAAGAAAACGGAGTTGCATGAACTTTGGTAATAACTCCATAACTATCGAAGAACTTAGTTAAAGTATCGCACAGCTTTTTATATGCCTTTGGAATCGAATAAGACTCCTGCTCTTGCCATAAGTAGATGTGAGATAAATTAATAACTCCAGAGGTTTGCGGTACAGGAGCCCCGCCCGTTCGTCGACTTAATATCTGCCAACCTAACTCTTGTAGTTCTGATTGTAACTCGGGAGAGTTTTGCCACTTATTACTACCAGGTAAAACCAAAGTATCCTCTTGAGTTTGCCAAAGTAGCAAAGCTTGCTCTAGTTCACTCTTTTGAATTTGCTTGAGTAGTTCGGTTTCTTTATCAAAAGCTTTCGCTACTGTGGTATTGGTTAGCTTTACGAGCTTATTACTAGATGCTGACATGGGATTAATAAAGTGAAAAAAGAGTAGATATCTTAGCTTGAAACAAGAGATGAAGATAGAGGATGAGCTGCAAGTAGCCGTTAAGTGGGCTATCCTGAACTCGATTCAGGATCTAAGCTGTAAGCAAAATTTTAGGTGGGTATCTTTAAGAAGTCTTTGTAACTTTTAAATAAACCTTAAAGGGTTCTCACCTTTTTTAATTTTTTTTGTTTTAGGTTTCGCCTAAGGGCGAGCCTCATTTTTGCAACAGCTCAAAAACGAGGCGCAAAAAAGCCGTCCCCTAACAATATCTTAATCTCATTATTTAATTTGTTTTGTCGAAAAAGACAGGATGATTTATCGTCCATGAACAGCATCCTTTTCTCGGCGTCCATGCCTCACACTTTTTGAAAACAAAATTAAATAATGAGCGATATTGTATGGGGATAATGACTCTGAACGTTTAGCATTTATTCTTAAATATTATTGATTGAAGCACAATTCAGGAATTATCCTGAATCACATGTCGTCATTCTGGCGAAGGCCAGAATCTAAATCTCATCTCAGCAGAATTAACAGAGACAGCCACCATAATTTTGCGGCAGAATTAACAGAGACAGCCACCATAATTTTGCGGTGGGTGTCCCTTTAAGATGTTTAAGTTAACACTGTTTGGTTAAGTGTATTTTCGTTACTGTTGGTTTAATAAACTGTGAATTAAAATTTCGCCTGATGGCGAGCCTCATTTTTGCAACAGCTCAAAAACGAGGCGCAAAAAAGCCGTCCCCTAGCAATATCTTAATCTCATTATTTAATTTGTTTTGTCGAAAAAGACAGGATGATTTTTCATCCATGAACAGCATCCTTTTCTCGGCGTCCATGCCTCACACTTGATACCAATGAGGTGAATAAATTGACCATTCAGCGAGAATTAAAAGCTTTCTAGACAATGCATTGATTGCCGAGAATGGCTATTCTCTTTTCAAAATTAATAAAGCCGTATAGGGAGCTTTTAAACTCGTCCTTCGGAAGCTCATCAGAAGCGCGATAATTGCGCAAAATTTGTTTGATGTAGGAAAGCTATAACTGCACAAATTTCGCTTATTCTCCCACTTCTGATGCAGCTCTGAATTGGTTAATTTATTCACCTCATTGGTATAAGAAAACAAAATTAAATAATGAGCGATATTGGATGGGGATAATGACTCGGAACACTCAGAGTAAGCTCTGCAAGTTCAGGTTTATTTCCCCGCTCAAAACATCTGAATCCAATCTGATTTTTCTCGAATAAAACGGGCATGGATGCCCAATTAGAAAAGAGTACATGGATGTACTTCCTTTTCGTATTCGACGACAAAAATCAGATTTTATTCAGGTTAAATGTTTTGTGCTGCGGGCGGCATTTTCGCTTACCTTTTTTGCTGTTGAAAAAGGTGAGAACCCTTTAGGGTTTTATAAAAAACAAAGAGTTCTTAAAGAAAGCCTTTTGAAGTAATGCAAAAATGGAACTCGCCATTAGGCGAAACTTAAAAAACAAAAAAGGCACCCATATGGATGCCTTTTAGAAGATAAATTCTTAACTTAAGAATTATGCGTTTTTAGCAGCTTCGATTTGAGCAGCTACTTCAGCAGCGAAGTCTTCTTCTTTCTTCTCGATACCTTCACCAACTTCTAAGCGGATGAATGTAGAAACAGAAGCGCTCTTCTCTTTAAGCATTTCGCCAACTGATTTCTTAGGTTCCATGATGAAAGCTTGACCAGTAAGAGAGATCTCACCAGTGAACTTCTTCATACGACCTGTAACCATTTTCTCAGCGATTTCTTGAGGCTTACCTTCGTTCATCGCGATTTCAACTTGGATAGCTTTCTCTTTTTCAACTACTTCAGCTGGAACGTCTTCAGGGTTAACGAAATCAGGCTTAGAAGCAGCTACGTGCATAGCAACGTGCTTAAGAGTTTCTGCGTCGCCAGAACCAGCAACAACAACACCAATTTTCTCACCGTGACGGTAAGAAGCTAACTCTGCACCGTCAACATATGCTAAACGACGAACATTGATGTTTTCACCAATCTTAGCAACTAACTGTACGCGCTCTTCTTCAAACTTAGCAGCTAACTCTTCGATAGTTGTTTTTGCTACCGCAGCGTCTTTAGCTACTTTAGTAGCAAAGCCTAAGAAGTTCTCGTCTTTAGCAACGAAGTCAGTTTGACAGTTGATTTCAACTAACGCAGCAAAACCTTCACCGTTTTCGATGATGATTGTACCTTCAGCCGCAACGTTACCAGCTTTTTTAGCTGCTTTCGCTTGACCGTTTTTACGCATGTTTTCGATTGCTAAATCGATGTCACCGTTAGTTTCAGTTAGTGCTTTTTTACAGTCCATCATGCCCGCGCCAGTGCGTTCACGAAGTTCTTTAACTAATGCAGCAGTTACTGCCATGGTTATATCCTCTAAATTTTTTTGTTACCGCCCGAATAAATCAAAGTGAGCGTTAACGTTTAATCTGGTTTCGGGGCCAGAGCACTCTATTAAAAGAAAGTCCGACCCCAGATATGACTTTAAATTGTCTTTATTTCGATTTAATTAAAATCGAATAAACAATTAAGCTTCAGCTTCTACGAAGTCTTCTGCTTGAACTTCGATGTTGCTAGCATTGCCTTCTTTAACAGTTGCAGCAACTGCAGAAGTGTATAGCTGAATTGCACGGATAGCGTCGTCGTTACCAGGAACAATGTAGTCAATGTTGTCTGGGTTAGAGTTAGTATCAACAACAGCAACAACAGGAATACCTAAGTTGTTTGCTTCAGCGATTGCGATGTGCTCGTTATCTGCATCGATGATGAAGATAGCGTCAGGTAAACCGCCCATGTTTTTGATACCACCTAAGCTCTTTTCAAGCTTTTCCATTTCACGAGTACGCATTAAAGCTTCTTTTTTAGTTAGCTTTTCGAACGTGCCGTCTTCAGATTGTGCTTCCAAGTCTTTTAAACGCTTGATAGATTGACGAACTGTTTTCCAGTTAGTCAACATACCACCTAACCAACGGTGGTTTACGTAGAATTGGTCACAAGAGATTGCCGCTTCCTTGATAGCTTCACCAGCTGCACGCTTAGTACCAACGAATAAGATCTTACCTTTACGAGCTGCAACAGACTTGATGAAGTCTAATGCGTCGTTAAACATAGGAACAGTTTGCTCTAAGTTAATGATATGAACTTTGTTACGTGCGCCGAAAATGAAAGGCTTCATTTTAGGGTTCCAGTAACGAGTTTGGTGACCGAAGTGTACGCCAGCTTGTAGCATTTCACGCATTGATACGTTTGCCATTTTATAATTCCTCTATTGGGGTTAGGCCTCCATATATCCCCTTACTATCCGACCAACAGATCAATGGGGTCAGAGTACTTTGATTTACTTGCTCTGAACTTTTACGCCCAAATCAAAGTACTCTGACCCCATTGATCTATCAGCACCCCGGAGAAGGTGTCGATATATGTGTGTTATTAAATTAAAAGTTTCATTCTTATCGCTACAAAATTAAATTCAATCAAGACTGAAAAAAACTTTGTAAAAATAAGGCGCGCTTTATACCATATACGGGTTAACAAAGACAACTAATAGCAGTAAAAATTGCTCATTTTTTAGCAATTTTTATCGAGAAGGTGTGATATCGCAAAAATACTCGGCAATTTGGCCGTCACTCACCTTCGAATTCACTACGAGGAAAACTATGTCAATCGTAATCAAGACGCCTGAACAAATTGAAAAAATGAGAGTTGCTGGCAAGCTAGCCGCGGAAGTATTGGAGATGATCGGAGAGCATGTAAAGCCTGGCGTAACAACCAACGAGCTTAATGATATTTGCCATAACTACATTGTTGATGTTCAAGGTTGTGTTCCTGCACCTCTAGGTTATGGTTATCCTCCTTTCCCTAAGTCAATTTGTACCTCAATCAATCACGTTATTTGTCATGGTATTCCTGATGACAAACCATTAAAAGAAGGTGATTGTTTGAACATAGATGTAACCGTTATCAAAGATGGCTATCACGGTGATACATCGAAGATGTTCTTTGTTGGCAAACCAAATATTCAAGCAGAGCGTTTAGCTAAAATCACTCAAGAATGTTTGTACAAAGCAATCAAGTTAGTTAAGCCAGGCTGTCGCTTAGGTGATATTGGTGAAGTTATTCAAAAATATGCAGAGTCGCATTCATACTCTGTAGTAAGAGACTTCTGCGGTCACGGTATCGGTGAAGGCTTCCATGAAGAACCACAAATTGTTCACTATGGTAAAGCGGGCACAGGCGTAGAGTTGAAAGAAGGTATGTGTTTCACTATCGAGCCTATGATCAATGCTGGTACACACAAGTTAAAAGTGCTTAAAGATCAATGGACAGCTGTGACCAAAGATAGAAAACTGTCAGCTCAATGGGAACATACCCTACTAGTAACAGCAAACGGCGTAGAAGTATTGACGTTGAGAAATGACGAAGATTTACCAAGAGTGATTTCACACGACTAATTACTCTTTGCCAAAAGATCTGCCAGTGCGAGATGCGCACTGGCTATAAGGCTAAGCATGCAACTACAAATTCCTGAAGAGTTTTTTAGTCCATTCGCACAACCTTTTAAGTTAGTAGAATATAAAGAACGGCTTAAAGCGTTTGCTCAGTGGAGTAAAGATAATTTCAACCTCTACCCTGTTTATCACTTAGTAAAAGCCAGATCCGAGTTTGTTGATTACATTCTAATTAATGTTTGGCAACACGCTGAACTAGACCAAGAACAAGACATCTCACTTGTCGCCGTTGGAGGTTATGGAAGGAACGAACTTCACCCAGAGTCCGATATAGACCTTTTATTGCTTTCTCAAAAAGCCATTAGTAAAGAAACCTCTGAAAAAATAAGTTCGTTTTTAACTACACTTTGGGACTTAAAGTTTGATGTTGGTCACTCGGTTAGAACAATAAAAGACACGCTAGTGGCTGGTAAGGAAGACATTAAAACTGCAACAAACCTAATGGAACGCCGTTTAATCATAGGCAATCAAGATAACTTCTCACAACTTTGCAAAGAACTCACCAATAAAAAATTCATCAGCAGTAAAGACTTTTATCTAGCTAAAAGAGAAGAACAAGAAGAACGCCACAAAAGATACCACTCTACTTCTTACAACCTAGAACCAAATCTAAAAGCCAATCCTGGCTGCTTACGCGATTTACAAACTATTTCTTGGGTCGCCAAAAAACATTTTGATACCCAAAAAGTCGCAGATTTAGTTCAACATGACTATATGCAAGCTGGTGAATTCCAAGAATTAGAAGAATGCCAGGATTATTTGTGGCAAATGCGTTTTGCTCTTCACGTAGTAGCAGGTCGCTCAGAAAATCGTCTGTTATTCGACTATCAACCTCTTGTTGCTGAATACATGGGCTTTGGTGATGACGGAAAAGCAGCGGTTGAGCGTATGATGAAGCGCTTTTTCCGAGTTGCTCGTCGCGTTATTGAGCTGAACACAATGTTACTACAAAGGTTTAATTCGGCGATATTAGGCACAACTCGTGATGTCGTTTACATTGACGATGATTTTGCTATTCATGGTCGTTCTTTATTAGCCCGTCACGATGACGTGTTTTTCTACCGTGCTAATTTAATCAAGATGTTCACTCATGTTGCCGAATATGAGCAAATAGAAAAGCTGCACTCTTCCACCATTCGTCTGCTACGCCAAGTACGTCGTCGCCTCATGGGAGATTTACACGACATCGAAAAATGCCGTGTTGCATTTATTGAGTTTCTACGTCATCCAAGAGCAATGGGAAGAGCGCTTACTCTGATGCTTCGCCACAGTATTCTGGCTTACTACATGCCCAACTGGCGGCATATTGTTGGCCAAATGCAATTTGACTTATTTCATGCCTACACGGTTGATGAACACACTCATAGACTGTTGAAGAACTTATATCGTTTCACCAAAGAAGAATACCAAGACGAATTCCCGCTTTGCAGCCAAATAATGAAACGTATCGATAAACCTGAGTTGCTTTATATGGCAGGGATATTCCATGACATAGGTAAAGGTCGAGGTGGTGATCACTCAGAATTAGGCGCTATTGACGCGATTAATTTTGGTCAACTTCACAAATTACCTAAAGCTGATACCGAATTAGTAAGTTGGTTGGTGGAAAGTCATTTATTAATGTCGGTTACGGCTCAGAAAAATGATATTTACGACCCTGATGTTATCGCTGACTTTGCTCGTAAAGTTAAAGATGAAACTCGACTTAAGTATCTATACTGCCTAACAGTTGCAGATGTTAGAGCCACAAATACCAACTTGTGGAATGACTGGAAAAACACCTTAATGGCAGACTTGTATTTAGCTACTCGCCGAGCTCTGCGCAATGGTTTAGAAAATGCTAAAACAATGCGCGAAACAGCAACAGCTAACAAAGAACAAGCTATTGAAATGTTCGACTTAGACTTTCATTCAAAAGAAGATATTGAGCGAGTTTGGCGTCGTTTTAGAACCTTATACTTTGCTCGCCACGCTCCAAAACACATTGTGTGGCATACAGAAGCTTTGCTGAATCAAACCGCTACGAGCAAGAAGCCAGTAGTATTAATTAGCGAAACCGCGGTTCGTGGTGGCACACAAGTATTTGTTTATGCTAAAGATAGACCCGGCTTACTAGCTGATATAGTATCCACCTTCGATTCAAAAAACGTGAACGTTGTTGACGCTCACATTATGGATACTAAAAACGGCTATGTTGCCGACACCTTTATTATTCTAGAGCAAGACAGTTGTTTGATTGAGTCGGAGTCCAGACGAGAAGCCATTGTTGATGCAGTCACCCAGGTTATTAGTGGTGAAACGCCGGTACCAAACTGCCAGCGCCGAGTTTCAAGGCAGATTAAGCAGTTTACAATACCAGTTCAAGTTCGCTTTATGGACTCAAATAGCAAAAAAAGAGATATGTTAGAAATAACCGCTCTAGATACGCCGGGACTTCTCGCTAAAATAGCCAACGTATTTAAGGAGCAAAATATAACTCTGTTTACCGCAAAGATATCAACCATAGGTGAAAAAGCGGAAGATATTTTTAAAGTAGCCAATCCAAATGGTGATAAATTAACAGAGGAACAAAAGGACTCGTTAGCAGGCGCGTTAAAAGCAGCCTTGGCCTAAGTCTCTGATAGAGCAATAGTGCTTGATAGAACAAATAGTGCCTGACAGAACAATTAACTAGCTTTTATGAATATAAAAGCATGAGTATTTAACAAAATAGAACATATAAATTGGGAAAAAAATGTCTGATTTACAACAAATAATCGAACAAGCATTTGAAAACCGTGAAAACATCACACCAAACACGGTTACAGATGAAGTGAAAAACGCTGTTGAACAAGCAATTGAGCTGCTTGACAGCGGTAAAGGCCGAGTTGCGGAAAAGATCTCTGGCGAGTGGGTTGTACATCAGTGGTTGAAAAAAGCAGTATTACTTTCTTTCCGTATTCGTGACAACGAAGTAATGGAAGGTGGTGAAACGCGTTTCTACGATAAAGTAGATAGCAAATTTGCTAACTACACAGAAGAAGACTTCAAACAAGGCGGCATGCGTGTTGTGCCACCAGCAATGGCTCGTAAAGGCGTATTCATTGGTAAGAACGTAGTACTTATGCCTTCTTACACGAACATTGGTGCTTATGTTGATGAAGGTACTATGGTTGATACATGGGCAACAGTAGGTTCATGTGCACAAATTGGTAAGAACGTTCACCTATCAGGTGGTGTTGGTATCGGTGGTGTTTTAGAGCCGTTACAAGCTAACCCAACAATCATTGAAGACAACTGTTTCATTGGTGCTCGTTCAGAAGTTGTTGAAGGTGTAGTCGTAGAAGAAGGTTCTGTACTTTCTATGGGTGTTTACATCAGCCAATCAACTCGCATCTACAACCGTGAAACTGGTGAGATCACATACGGTCGCGTACCAGCTGGCTCAGTTGTTGTACCTGGCTCTATTCCTTCTAAAGATGGTTCACATTCGCTATACGCAGCGGTTATTGTTAAGACTGTTGACGCTCAAACAAGAGCAAAAGTTGGTGTTAATGCTTTATTAAGAAGTATTGAAGACTAACCATCACTTAGATCAAATAAAAAAAGCGGTAAGCAAATAAATTGCTTACCGCTTTTTATTATCTGTTAGTTAGAGGTAGTTTATTAAACTAGCTCAACTGTGATAGCTGTTGCTTCACCACCACCAATACACAGCGATGCCAAACCTTTTTTCAGGCCTCTGTTCTTAAGAGCATGTAATAAAGTAACCATGATGCGAGCACCAGAAGCTCCTAACGGGTGACCTAGAGCACAAGCTCCGCCGTTCACATTAACTTTCTCAGCAGGCAGTTTTAAATCGACCATTGCCGCCATAGTTACCATAGCGAATGCTTCGTTAATTTCATATAAATCAACCTCTTCAGTCGACCATCCAGCTTTCTCTAATGCTGACTCAATTGCGCCAACAGGTGCTGTTGTAAACTTTTCAGGTTCAGTTGAGTTTGTTGCGTGAGAAACAACCTTCGCCATTACTGTTAAACCGCGCTTTTTCGCTTCTGATTCTTTCATCATTACTAGTGCCGCAGCACCGTCACTGATAGAAGAAGAGTTTGCTGCTGTGATAGTGCCATCTTTGGCAAATGCAGGTCGTAGTGAAGGGATCTTATCGATGCGAGCATTACCTGGTTGCTCATCAATAGATACTGTTACGTCACCTTTACGAGTCGAGTAAGTTACCGGCGTAATTTCAGCTTCGAACTTGTTCTCTGCAATTGCGTCTTGCGCACGAGTCAGAGAACGGATTGCGTATTCATCTAACTGTTCACGAGTAAATTCATATTGGTTTGCTGTATCTTGTGCGAAGCAACCCATTGCTTTGCCTTGATACGCATCTTCAAGCCCGTCTAAAAACATGTGATCCATAGTTTTAGCGTGACCCATACGCATGCCACCACGAGCATTTGGTAACATGTATGGTGCATTTGTCATGCTTTCCATACCACCAACAACCGCAATGTCGATAGAGCCAGCTTTAATGAAGTCATTTGCCATCATTGCGGCTTTCATACCTGAACCACAAACTTTGTTAATAGTTGTTGCGCCTGCTGCAAGTCTAACACCTGCTTTAATTGCAGATTGACGAGCTGGAGCTTGGCCTAAACCAGCTGGTAATACACAGCCCATGATCACTTCATCAATATCATTACCTGTTAAACCTGCTTCTTCGATAGCAGCTTTGATTGCTGATGCACCTAACTCTGGCGCGGCAACGCTAGATAGAGAGCCTTGAAATCCGCCCATTGGAGTACGTTTTGCGGATACAATTACAATTGGATCTTGTTCAGACATATTTATAACCTCATAAAGTGCAGTTCTACTGACTGCTTCTGATAGTTTGACTATATTAATTCAATTTCTAATTGGCGTGGATACTACGATGGTTGCATTTGCCTACGCAATTTCCTGCTCAAATCTGTTGGGCAAATTATAAAACAACTTGTCTAGGAAGATTTACAGTCGCGGTATTAGCAGCACAACTGAAAACCTTCAAATTTATCCTTATGACACTAACCCTAACTTATCCGTCATTGCGGCGTAGGTCGCAATCTATCTGTCATTGTGGCGTAGGTCACAATCTATCCATCATTGTGGCGTAGGTCGCAATCTATCCGTCATTGTGGCGTAGGCCGCAATCTATCCGTCATTGTGGCGTAGGCCGCAATCTATCCGTCATTGTGGCGTAGGTCGCAATCTATCCGTCATTGTGGCGTAGGTCACAACCTATCCGTCATTGTGGCGTAGGCCGCAATCTCAATAAAACTTTACCAACAACTAAACTCTTATTGAGCACCGTCTCGCAAAATGTACACTTCGCTGCTTTACTCATAACCAAATTAGAAATAACAAGTTTACGTTAACGTAAACTTACCCTATAGTCTAGGTTCCATTACTAAGAGTACTAACTATGGCTGACAATACGAATAACGACACAACTTACAGCATAGGTGAGTTAGCTAAAGAGTTTGATATTACCACTCGCAGCATTCGCTTTTACGAGGATGAAGGTTTATTAGCACCTGAACGCAAAGGCCAAACTCGTATTTATTCAGCAAAAGATAAAGTTAGATTAAAGCTAGTACTAAGAGGTAAGCGTTTAGGCTTTTCACTAGCAGAAACAAAGAATATTTTTGACTTGTATGACAACGAAGATACAGGACAAAAGCAATTGGAATTTATGCTCACTATGATCAGTGAGAAAAAACAAATCTTAGCTCAGCAATTACTTGATATTGAAGCGGTAAAAGCTGAGTTAGAGGGATTAGAACAAAACTGTAAACTTGCACTGAGCAAGTTCAGTGAACAAATTTAAAATCTAAGTTTTAAAATCGACAGGGCTTTTAATAAAAGCGTCAACAACAAAATTATAAGAGAGACAGACAATGATCAGCACATTCTCATCATTAAACTTTAATTTAGGCGAAACCGTAGACATGATCCGTGATCAGGTTAACGCCTTTTCTCGTGACGAAATTGCACCTCGTGCTGAACAAATCGACATCGACAATGAGTTCCCAAATGACTTATGGCGCAAGTTCGGTGACATGGGTCTATTAGGCATGACAGTAGAAGAAGAGTACGGCGGTTCTGGTTTAGGTTACCTTGAGCACGTTGTTGCAATGGAAGAGATCAGCCGCGCTTCAGCATCTGTAGGTTTAAGCTACGGTGCAATGTCTAACTTGTGTTTAAACCAGTTACGTAAAAACGGTTCACATGAGCAAAAATTAAAGTACCTTCCTAAGCTTTGTACAGGTGAGCACATTGGCGCACTAGCAATGTCAGAACCAAATGCAGGTTCAGACGTAGTAAGCATGAAACTTCGCGCTGAGAAAAAAGGCGACAAGTACATCTTAAACGGCAACAAAATGTGGATCACTAACGGTCCAGATGCACACGTTTATGTTATCTATGCAAAAACTGACGTGAACGCAGGCTCTAAAGGTATCACAGCATTTATCGTAGAACGTGACTTCCCTGGTTTCTCGCGTCATCAAAAATTAGACAAGTTAGGTATGCGTGGTTCAAATACTTGTGAACTAGTATTTGAAAACTGTGAAGTTCCAGCTGAAAACGTACTAGGTGCAGAAGGTAAAGGCGTTCGCGTATTAATGTCAGGTTTAGACTATGAGCGTGTTGTTCTTTCTGGTGGTCCACTAGGTATCATGGACGCTTGTATGGACGTAGTTGTTCCTTACATCCACGATCGTCAGCAATTCGGTCAAAGCATTGGCGAGTTCCAGTTAGTACAAGGCAAAATCGCTGATATGTACACTCAAATGAATGCTGCAAAATCTTACGTTTACGCAGTAGCTCAAGCCTGTGACCGTGGCGAGACTACTCGTAAAGACGCAGCAGCAGTAATTTTATACTCAGCAGAACTAGCAACTAAAATGGCACTAGATGCAATCCAGTTACTAGGCGGTAATGGTTACATCAACGAATTCCCTACAGGTCGTTTATTACGTGACGCTAAGTTATACGAAATCGGTGCAGGTACTTCTGAAATCCGTCGTATGTTAATTGGCCGCGAGCTATTTAACGAATCTAAGTAATGGCAAGTCGGGAATTATCCCGACTTTTTCTTAACAAGCTCAGTAATTGTTGAGCTATAAGGAATTCTCAGATGGCAAAGATCATTAGTAAAATCAATCCACGCAGCCCAGAGTTTGCTGAAAACAAAGCACACATGCAAACACAAGTGGATGACCTAAAAGAAAAATTAGAACAAGTAAAGTTAGGTGGCGGTGAGAAGTCTCGTGAACGTCATTTATCTCGCGGTAAATTATTACCAAGAGACAGAGTACTAAACCTATTAGATCCAGGTTCAGCGTTTTTAGAACTGTCTCAACTAGCAGCTTATGAAGTATACAAAGACAACGTACCTTCAGCTGGCATTATTACAGGTATTGGCCGCGTTGGTGGTCAAGAGTGTGTAATCGTAGCAAATGATGCAACAGTTAAAGGTGGTACTTACTATCCTCTTACCGTTAAAAAGCACTTGAGAGCGCAAGCTATTGCTGAAGAAAACAACTTACCTTGTATCTACTTAGTAGACTCAGGCGGTGCTAACCTTCCTAACCAAGATGATGTATTTCCTGACCGTGAACACTTTGGTCGTATCTTCTTTAACCAAGCAAATATGTCAGCTAAGAACATTCCACAAATAGCTGTGGTTATGGGTTCTTGTACAGCAGGTGGCGCATATGTTCCAGCAATGGCTGATGAGTCAATCATTGTTAAAGAACAAGGGACAATTTTCTTGGCGGGGCCTCCGTTAGTAAAAGCAGCAACAGGTGAAGTAGTATCAGCTGAAGATTTAGGTGGCGCAGACGTTCATTGTCGTACATCAGGAGTATCTGACCACTACGCACAAAACGATCATCATGCATTAGAATTGGCGAGAAGCGCTGTTAAAAACTTAAACCGCGTTAAGCCATGCCAAATGGATATCCAAGAAGTGTCAGCTCCGGCTTATGATACTGAAGAAATCTACGGTGTTATTCCAAAAGATCCTCGTCAACCATATGACGTTAGAGAAGTAATTGCTCGCGTTGTTGATAACAGTGAGTTTGATGAGTTTAAAGCTCTATACGGTTCAACTCTAGTTTGTGGTTTTGCTCGTATCTACGGCTATCCGGTAGGTATTGTTGCTAACAACGGTATTTTATTCGGTGAATCTGCTGAAAAAGGCGCACACTTTGTTGAATTATGCTCGCAACGAAAAATTCCACTAGTATTCCTACAAAACATCACTGGCTTCATGGTTGGTAAACAATATGAAGCTGGCGGTATTGCTAAGCACGGCGCGAAGATGGTTACAGCGGTAGCCTGTGCCAAAGTGCCTAAATTCACAGTCTTAATCGGTGGTAGTTACGGTGCTGGTAACTACGGCATGTGTGGTCGCGCTTATGACCCAAGATTCTTATTCATGTGGCCAAATGCTCGTATCTCAGTAATGGGTGGCGAACAAGCAGCTGGCGTACTAGCTCAAGTTACTCGTGATCAAAAAGAAAAGCGTGGCGAACAGTGGAGCGCGGAAGAAGAGGCTGAGTTCAAGCAACCAATTATCGACACTTATGAGCATCAAGGACATCCTTATTATGCATCAGCCCGTTTATGGGATGACGGCATTATCGACCCTGCTGATACTCGTAAAGTATTAGGTTTAGCTATCTCTGCATCGCTTAACAAAGAAATTGAAGATACCAAGTTTGGTATTTTCCGAATGTGATGAATAGGGATATTCGAATATCGTGAAGGCATGGAAGCCTAAGAACGATGAACGTGCATGGATGCACTAACATCGTGGTGCCATGGATGGTAAAGAACGATGAACGTGGATTCAAATTTTAAAGAAAACTGAATATGAATAAAGTTATACATTCAATCGCTGCAAACGGTGTTGCTACCGTTACGTTAAATAATCCAGATAAGCACAACGCCTTTGATGATGAAGTTATTGCATTGCTAACTAATACTTTCAAAGAGCTAAGCCAAAACCAAGAAGTAAAACTTGTAGTTTTGGCTTCAACAGGTAAAAGCTTTTGCGCCGGTGCAGATTTAGGCTGGATGAAACGCATGGCAGACTACTCTTATGAAGAGAATCTAGCCGATTCAAACGCCTTAGCAGAGCTATTCAAAACGATTAACTTCATGCCACAACCTACAATTGGCAAAATCCAAGGTGCTGCTTTTGGTGGCGCAGTTGGCCTTGCAGCTTGCTGTGACATGGTAGTAGCTGCTGAGCGAGCTAGTTTCTGCCTAAGTGAAGTTAAATTAGGTTTAATTCCAGCAACTATTAGTCCTTACGTTATTAACGCTATTGGTGAACGTGCAAGTCGTAGGTATTTCCTAACTGCAGAACGTTTCTTTGCAGCAAAAGCACAAGAGTTAGGTTTAGTAAGTGAAGTAGTTCCAGCTGAAGAACTAGATGCTAAAACTCAAGAATTAATTGATTCAACGTTAGCTAATGGTCCACAAGCGGTTAAAGCAGCCAAGCTATTAATTGCTGATGTTGCAAACAAAGAAATCAATGATGCTCTTATTGCGGAAACTAGCAAGCGAATCGCTAGCATCCGTGTTGGCGAAGAAGGCCAAGAAGGTCTAACTGCATTTTTTGAGAAGCGTCCAGCAAGCTGGTTAGCATCTAACGGAGAGTAACACCATGTTTAATAAAATTCTTATAGCAAACCGTGGTGAGATTGCTTGCCGCGTAATCAAAACAGCTCGTAAAATGGGTATAGCTACCGTTGCTGTTTACTCTGATGCTGACCGTGACTCATTACACGTACACATGGCTGATGAAGCTATTTACTTAGGCGCAGCTCCTTCAAGAGAGAGCTACCTAGTATCTGAAAAAGTAATTGAAGCAGCTAAGAAAACTGGCGCTCAAGCAATTCACCCAGGTTATGGTTTCTTGTCAGAAAACGCTGATTTCTGCCGTATGTGTGAACAAGAAAATATAGTATTCATTGGCCCTCCTGTTGCCGCAATTGAAGCTATGGGTAGTAAATCTGCAGCTAAGACCATTATGGAAAAAGCTCAGGTTCCTTTAGTACCTGGCTACCACGGTGATGATCAGTCGACTGAAATCATCAAAAAAGCAGCCGACGATATGGGCTATCCTGTGTTACTTAAAGCAGCTGCTGGCGGTGGCGGTAAAGGTATGCGCCAAGTCTGGTCTGAAGCTGAATTCAATGAAGGTTTAGAAGCAGCGAAACGTGAAGCTATCTCGTCATTTGGCGACGATACTATGCTAGTTGAAAAGTACTTAACTCAACCTCGCCACGTAGAAATTCAAGTATTCTGTGACAATCACGGCAATGGTGTTTACTTATTTGAGCGAGATTGTTCTGTGCAACGTCGCCACCAAAAAGTTATCGAAGAAGCGCCAGCATTTGCTATGACTGAAACGCTTCGAGCGCAAATGGGTGAAGCGGCATTAAAAGCAGCGAAAGCGATTGGCTACCAAGGTGCAGGTACTGTTGAGTTTCTACTAGATGTTGACGGCTCTTTCTATTTCATGGAAATGAACACTCGCTTGCAAGTAGAACACCCTGTAACTGAAATGATCACAGGTCAAGATTTAGTTGAATGGCAATTACGTGTTGCAAGTGGTGAGAACTTACCGAAAACACAAGACCAATTAGCTATCAAAGGACACGCATTCGAAGCCCGTATATATGCAGAAGATCCAAACAATGACTTCTTACCACAAACAGGTACGCTAACTTATTTGAGCACACCTGAAGAGTCTGAGTTTGTTCGTGTAGATACAGGTGTAAGACAAGGCGACGACGTTAGTGTCTTCTATGATCCTATGATTGCTAAACTAATTGTTTGGGATGAAAATCGTGATAAAGCTCTTAAGCGCATGGCTAAAGCTCTATCTGAATATCGCATTCAAGGTGTAACGACTAATATCGAGTTCTTATACAACTTGGCTACCTGTAAGCCGTTTGTAGAAGAGCAAATCGACACTGGTTTTATCGAGAAAAACCAAGACGAGATCTTCCACCAAACTGAACAAGCGTTATCAGATGAATTACCAATGGCTGCACTTGCTCTGACTTTACAAGAAGCTCAGCAAGCAAAAGAAAAGGCATCAGCCAGTTCTGAACCTAACTCTCCATGGCACGACACTGATGCATGGCGCTTAAACGAAGCAAACACGCAATACTTAACTTTGTCTCATGCAAATACTGAATACCAAGTTGAAGTTGAGAAAAGACGTGAACATGCAAAAGGTTACTACCTAATCACGGTTAAAGCTGAAGGCGTTAGTTCTAGAACACTTGATTGCCAAGGTGAACTGAAAGGCGACCAATTGTCTTGCTACATTGACGGTCACCGCTCTCAGGCTAAGTTAGTTAAAGTTGATAACGAGCTTAATTTATACCGCACAAACGGCGTATTTACTTTCAACAAAGTAATGCCAGACTTAGGAGACTTAAACGCTCAAGGCTCTTATGGATCGGGCGGCGGCTTAACTGCGCCGATGAACGGCACTATGGTTTCTGTATTAGTTAATGCTGGTGATAAGGTTGAAAAAGACCAAGCATTAGTAATTATGGAAGCAATGAAGATGGAACACACTATTCGTGCTCCAGAAGCTGGTACTGTTGATACTATCTTCTTCGCAGAAGGCGACATGGTTGACGGTGGCGCTGAGCTATTAGCTTTCACTCCTGAAGGAGAATAATCATGACGATAGTGATGGAGAGTGATTTTCCAGCCAAAGTGAAAATCGTTGAAGTAGGCCCAAGAGATGGCCTACAAAACGAGGTTCCAGTAAGCTTGGAAGATAAAGTAGAGTTAATCAACAGACTTTCTGCAACTGGTCACACTGTGATTGAAGCAGGTTCATTTGTGTCACCTAAATGGGTGCCACAAATGGCTGGCAGCAGTGAGATTTATCAACAAATCAATATTGTTGAAGGCATTAACTACCCTGCTCTAACACCAAACATGAAAGGCTACGAAGCCGCTCGTGAAGTAGGTGTTAAAGAAGTTGCTATCTTTGGTGCAGCAAGTGAAGCTTTTAGCCAGAAGAACATCAACTGTTCTATTGCTGAAAGTTTAGAGCGATTTGAACCTATCATGGCACAAGCAAAACAAGATGGTATAAAAGTAAGAGGTTATGTGTCTTGCGTACTTGGTTGTCCATATGAAGGTGAAGTCGCCGTTGAAAAAGTAGCTGAAGTTGCAAAAACATTATATGAGATGGGCTGTTACGAAATTTCACTAGGCGACACCATTGGTGTTGGCACTCCTGAAAAGGCTAAGGCTATGGTAGCTGAAGTATCAAAGTTTGTACCTATGGATAAACTAGCTGTTCACTTCCACGATACTTATGGCCAAGCACTAGCAAACATTTATGCTTGTTTATCATTAGGTGTAAGTGTTGTCGACGCTTCTGTTGCAGGCCTAGGCGGCTGTCCTTACGCAAAAGGCGCTTCTGGTAATGTTGCAAGCGAAGATGTGGTTTATATGCTTAATGGTTTAGGTATTGAACACGGTATCGACTTACAAAAACTAGCTGAAACAGGCAACTGGATCAGCAAAGTAATCGGCAGAGAAAGTAACTCTAAGGTTGCTAAAGCGATTACAGCATAAGCTGTAAGTGACCGTTAAGTAGGTCATCCTGAACTCGATTCAGGATCTCGTTAAGTAGGTCATCCTGAACTCGATTCAGGATCTCCTTAAGTAGGTCATCCTGAATTCATTTCAGGATCTAAGCTATAAACAAAAGAACAATAAAAAAGAGTGCTTAACATCAGCACTCTTTTTTTGTAGTTGACCCGTCCTAAATAAGTCTCAATCTATATCAGGACAACACATTAAAACTTCTTACGACTTATAACTTAAAACTTACAACTATCTATTCAATATTCATCACTTCAATAGGGTCAGACTCTTTGGCTTTACCCTGCATGATAGATATTTCAACCCTACGGTTACGTCTGCGGTTTTGCTGAGTATCGTTTGGTACAAGAGGTCGAGTATCCGCATGACCAGTAATTTGAATTCTATCTTTATCAAAGCCAGGAGCCGTTAACATCTCGGTTGCCACCGCGACAGCACGCTTAGATGATAAATCCCAATTATTACTAAACAATTCATTAGTCACATTAATATCGTCTGTATGACCAGAAATAGTAATTTCACCAGGGATGTCATTTAGTAAACTCGCGACTTTACGAATAATAGGTTTAAATTGATTCTGTAAATACGCAGAGCCAGATGGGAAAGCCCCATTTTCTCGAATACGAATAATGATTTGTTGACCTAAAGACTCCAACTCGATTGCACCATCAATGATCTCTTCTTCCAATTGCTGAGCAATTTTCTTCATCATCTCATTAACTTCTTCTTGATTATCAGAAGCAACCGCAGAACTCTCCGTCTCTGAGTCTTCTGTCGCCGAACTCATACCACCACGAAGTTCTTGAGTCTGTTCTTGACGACCACCTGCAGACTCATCTTCACCTTCTTCAAACTCTAAGATCTGTTGAGTAATTTCAACGGTTTGCTGTTGAATAATTGGAATTGGTGTTGGATCCGGTCGCCCAGGTCTAAATTCTTGTGCGATAACCGATGTACCTTTTGGTATATCTTTTACTTCAAGTTTATTCTGTACACCAAATGCGAACTTCATTGAACCGGCAATCTGCTTAAATTTCAGTACGTCCATTTCTGCAAACGACAGCAGGAGTACGAAGAAACACATTAGCAACGACATCAAGTCAGCAAAGGTTCCCATCCAACCGGGCAGCCCCTCCGGGGGGCATTTAGGACATTCTTCTGCTTCTTCAGCCATACTACTACTCCTCTGAAGGGTTTACTTCACGTTTTGAAGCAGCTAGGTAATTGCGCAGTACGCCTTCGATAACCTTAGGGTTTTGACCGTCTTGAATACCTAGTACACCGTCCATGATTAAGCTTTGATTTAACTTCTCTTCATCCGTTCTCAAAGCTAATTTATGCGAAATAGGCAAAGCAATTACGTTAGCTAGGAAAGCACCGTATAGAGTTGTTAATAGTGCAACTGCCATCGCAGGACCGATTGATTTAGGGTCATCCATGTTTGATAACATGGCAACCAGACCAACCAGTGTACCTATCATCCCCATCGCTGGTGCAATATCACCTAATACTTTAAATATACTAGCACCTAGCTCATGGCGCTCTGTTGTGAGGGAAATATCTTTCGACAAAGTAGCTCTAACGACATCGCCATCGTGACCGTCTACTAATAAATCGACGCCTTTTTGTAGGAAATCATTTGAAATTTCAGCTTCTTCCAAAGCTAAGAAACCACCTTTACGGGCCGCATCTGCAAGTTCAACAATTTTTTCGATAAGCTCTTCTGGGGTTTCAATCTTAAAAGAAAACGCTTTGCCTATTACTTTACCAGCACTGATAAACTGCGGCAGAGTAAAGTTAGACAAAAGTACAAATGTAGAACCACCAAATACAATTGCAATAGAAGGCACGTCTATAAACATACCTAAACCACCACCCATGATCATGGCCATAACAATAAAGCCAATCGCACCGATGATACCTACCAGAGTAGCTAAATCCACACTTTACTCCTAACTGAAACTGAAAATTTTCATTTTACATTACTTTAATTATCGGCCATTCGATTAGCAACTTAAATATAAACTAAATTGACTGGTGGTTCCTTGACCAATAAAGGCCAAGTTTCAGCAATTTACATTGAATCTAACCCCGTGGTGCTGTAACTTAGCGCCATCTTCCATCACTGATTTATGTTATGACCGAAAAGCAACAACTCTCTTTTGAAACAGCGATTGCTGAGTTAGAACAAATTGTAGCTCAACTTGAATCTGGTGATTTAGAATTAGAACAATCACTTAAGCTATTTGAACGCGGTATTGAATTGACTCGAGTGAGTCAAACTAAGCTGCAAGAGGCAGAACAAAAAGTTCAAATCTTAATGGAAAAGAATGGCCAGTTAGAGCTACAACCTTTTTCAGAACCTACTGACTTAGCGCAATAACCTCACCGTCATTTCTATGAATTTACAACAAGCCGTTGGCGACTATAAACATCGAGTTGAATGCTTTTTATCTGAGCAATTGGAACAACTTGCTCTGAGTGACGACAAACTCAAACAATCAATGCAATATTCATTATTGCTAGGTGGAAAACGTTTACGCCCTTTTTTAGTTTATGCTACAGGCGAGTTATTTAATGCCAGCTTAAGTGACTTAGATGCACCAGCTGCGGCACTAGAAGCTATTCATACTTACAGTTTAATTCATGACGACTTACCAGCTATGGATGATGATGATCTAAGGCGAGGTCATTTAACTAACCATAAAAAGTTCGACGAAGCGACGGCTATTTTAGCAGGTGATACCTTACAAACATTTGCTTTTGAGCTAGTTGCAAAACACAACTACCAGCAAGTCACACCATCGCAAGCCTTAGAGCTAATCAAACTACTGAGTCAAAACAGTATTCATATGTGCGCCGGTCAATCAATCGACTTACAGCAAACTGACTCTGTCATTGATGACGCTGAGATTGCGCTTAATCAACTGAAAAACATGCACAAGTTGAAAACTGGTGCCTTGATTAAAGCTGCGGTGTTGATGGGAGCGACGGTAGGCAAAGCTTCTGAGCAAGAAATTACAATATTGATGCGATATGCTGAGGCTATTGGATTAGCATTCCAAGTATGGGACGATGTATTAGATATCATTTCAGATACTGACACGTTAGGAAAACCTCAAGGTTCAGACCTTGAAGCAAACAAAATGACTTACCCAGCTATTTTAGGTTTACAAGGCGCCCAACAAAAAGCGCAAGATTTAGTCCAACAAGCGGTTCAAGACTTAGCCTTATTACCTTACAATACTCAACTATTGCAGCAATTAGCCAATTACATTATTGAACGAGACCATTAAGTTCAAACTATGACAGTAAATATTTCAGATTACCCAAATTTAGAATTATCACTAACGCCACCGCAGTTGCGTAAGTTACCGCAGGAGCAGTTAGTTGACGTATGTACCGAGTTACGAGAGTACTTGTTAAACTCGGTGAGTATTTCTTCTGGTCACTTTGCATCAGGTTTGGGCACGGTAGAGTTAACCGTTGCATTACACTACGTGTATAACACGCCGTATGACAGAGTTATCTGGGATGTTGGTCATCAAGCTTATCCACATAAAATCATTACTGGCCGAGCTGAGCAAATACATACAATTCGTCAAAAAGACGGATTACATCCTTTCCCTTGGCGTGAAGAAAGTGAATACGATACTTTAAGTGTTGGTCACTCATCTACTTCAATTAGTGCTGCTATGGGTATGGCTATGGCAGCAGAAGCAAGCCATAAGGCAGATCCTAGTCAGGACAAAAGAAAAGTTTGTGCGGTTATTGGTGATGGTGCAATGACAGCAGGTATGGCTTTTGAAGCTATGAACCACGCTGGCGATGTCAAACCTGACATGCTAGTTGTGTTAAATGACAACGACATGTCTATTTCAGAAAATGTTGGTGCCCTTAACACCCACATGGCTAAATTACTCTCTGGTAATCTGTACACAAGTTTCCGTGAAAACAGTAAAAAGTTACTCAGTGGTATTCCGCAAATAAAACAGCTAGCTGGCCGTGCTGAAGAACACTTAAAAGGCATGGTAGTGCCAAGTACGATTTTCGAAGAACTTGGCTTTAATTACATAGGTCCAATTGATGGTCACGATGTTAATGCGCTGGTAGATACTTTACGTAATATGCGTAATTTACCAGGACCTCAATTCTTACACATAGTGACCAAAAAAGGTAAGGGTTACCACCCTGCCGAACAAGATCCAATTAAGTATCACGCGGTTCCTAAATTTGATCCAAGCTCAGAAACATTACCTAAATCAGCTTCTAGCAAACCAACTTTTTCTAAAGTTTTTGGTGACTGGTTGTGTGATATGGCGGCAGCAGACCCTAAACTAATGGCTATTACTCCAGCTATGCGTGAAGGCTCTGGCATGGTTGAGTTTTCGAAGAAGTTCCCTGAGCAGTATTTTGATGTAGCAATTGCTGAGCAGCACGCCGTAACTTATGCAGCAGGCTTAGCTTGCGAAGGTTTTAACCCAGTTGTTGCCATATACTCAAGCTTCTTGCAAAGAGCTTATGATCAGTTAATTCACGATGTTTCTATCATGAATTTACCTGTGCTTTTTGCTATCGACAGAGCTGGTGTTGTAGGTGCTGATGGCCCAACCCATCAAGGTACATTCGATTTAAGCTACTTGCGTTGTATTCCTAATTTAGTCGTAATGACACCGAGTGATGAAAATGAATGTCGTCAGATGCTATTTACTGGTCATAAATTAAATCAACCAGCTGCAGTAAGGTACCCACGAGGAGCAGGTAGAGGCACTGAGTTAGTTGCTGAGATGACAGAAATGGAAATTGGCAAAGCTAACCTTGTATCAACAGCAAGCACTAAGAAAGTAGCAATTCTCAACTTTGGTATTTTCCTCGCAGAAGCAGAACAAGCGGCTAAAGAGCTTGATGCAACAGTGGTCGATATGCGCTTTGTTAAGCCAATGGATACTGTAATGATTGATAACCTTGCTGCTGAATACGACTTATTAGTAACAGTTGAAGATAACGCGATTGCAGGCGGCGCAGGTTCTGGTGTAAATGAATACCTGAATCAACAAGGTTACGCTAAATCTGTGTTGAACATTGGCCTACCAGATCAATTTATCAAACACGGTACTCAACAAGAGATTTATCAAGAACTTGGACTAGATGCCGAAGGCATTAAACAGAAGATCCAAGCACGTTTATAATCAATTATAAACTAACTATTTATAATGTGATTTCCTCTAGGCTGTTTGCTACTAAGCAAGCGGCTTTTTTTTGCCATTAACTTTTTCGGCACCAACCTAATATTAAATGCAAACCATAACTCATTTAAGGTACAAATTTCCTATTTTGTGAAATTCTTGTTCCTTATATCTTATCTAACTTGCATCTATCTTTCGTTATTTGTCTCGTTTAAAAACATCCTTCATAATGTTAGCTTGAAAAGGATAAGGCGTAATACCAACCATTCACTTGCAAAAAATGAATCAAGGTCAACAAAAGTATTACTCCGACAATCAAAACTTGAGAGGGAATATGAAAACAATAAAAACCAAGTTAGCCTGCGTGATTACCGCTTTAATAGCGAGTTCAAATTCATCAGCTTTAGCCAATACTGACTCAGCAAAAGCAGAAAACCAAGAAATAGAAAAAATAGCTATTCTTGGCACTAGAGGCACACCAAGAACAACAACCGACTCCCCTGTTGCTGTCGATATTTTCTCAGGAGATGAGTTCACAGCAAATGGCAACACAGCCGATATTACTGATAACTTAAAGGCGTTAGTTCCTTCATTTACCGCTACCCCAGCAACTGGTGACGGCAGTGCATTTATCCGTCCTACTTCTCTTAGAGGAATGGCGCCGGACCAAACCTTAGTACTCGTTAACGGCAAGCGACGTCACAGATCATCGCTAGTTCAGTTTTTTGCTCCTGCTGCTGGTAATGGCGCGCATGGTGTTGATATAGGCATGATACCAAGTATTGCACTTAAAAATGTTGAAGTGCTCAGAGATGGTGCAGCGGCTCAGTACGGCTCAGATGCTATTGCTGGCGTGATGAACTTCCAGTTAAAAGATGACAACGAAGGTGGTTCTCTTGTTGCACAATACGGTGAGTTCTTCGAAGGTGAACAAAGCTGGATTGTTGGTGCAAATGCAGGCTTTGCCCTAGGACGCGATGGATTTTTCAATATCAGCGTTGAAACCAACGACAACGAAGCTTTATCCAGAGGAATTCAAAGACCAGACGCGCAAGAGTTAATTGACTCAGGCGTGACTGGAGTTGGAAGTGACTCGCCATTTGGCGATGCTCCACTTGTTCAAAGCTGGGGACGACCAGAAACTAAAGGCACGAAACTAGCCTTTAACTCAGGTTATGAATTAGGTGAACTTGGACAGCTTTACGTTCATGGTGGTTTTGCTGATACAGAAGGCAGATATCGATTCTTTTATCGTCCGCCAACACACAGCTCGTTGACCGACGTAACTACCCTTCCAGCGGGTTACACTCCGTATCTTGATGGAGACCAAACCGACTACAACTTAGTTGCTGGTTTAAAAGGGACTACCCCAAACGACATAAACTATGATTTGAGCATAGCGACAGGCAAAAACGAATTAGATTACTTCTTAAATAATACGGTTAACCCAGGACTTGTGGAAAATGGCGACCCTGGCCAGCGCGATTTTGATATGGGAGGTTATGAGCAAGAAGAAACCAATTTAAATGCAGATTTCTCAATGCCTCTAACCGAGCAAATTTACTTAGGCTTTGGTTTAGAGTGGCGTGAAGAAACCTTCACTACTGTTGCTGGCGAGTCTGCCGCTTTAGTTAGCCCGGGAACCAGTGGTTTATCAGCAGTTAGCCCAGCCGACGCAGGCGAATTTAGTAGAGAAAACTACGCACTATATGCCGATGCTGAATACGACTTTTCAGATGACTTGCTACTACAAGGCGCCGTTAGATATGAAGACTTTTCAGATTTTGGCAGCACACTCAACGGTAAACTTGCACTGAGATTTAATCCAATCGAAGATGTTGTATTGCGAGGCTCAGTTTCAACTGGTTTCCACGCTCCAACTCCAGGGCAAGCAAACGTAAGTACCATAATCACTACCTTTGATGGCAGAACTGGCTTACAGGTTGAGGAAGGTTTACTACCAACTAGCGCCCCACTTGCTAGAGAAAACGGCGCTACCGATTTAAAAGAAGAAGAGTCGACAAGCATAAGCTTTGGTATCTCATACTCTGGCTTTGACGAAAGCAACATAGCTATCGACTTCTATAAAACAGACGTTGATGATCGCATCTACCGCACAGGTGACATTGAAACTGAAGGCGGTAACACAATTTCATTCTTCACTAACGCATTAGATGTTGAACACCAAGGTTTTGACTTGGTTTACACTACATCCCATAGTTGGAACGAAGTGGCAACAACTCGTTTCACTTTAGCTTACAACTACAACACTATTGACGTTGTTGGACAAGCAACAATTAACGGCATAACACCAGTCAGCGAAGCCATTGTTGAAGATATTGAAAATAACTATCCAGATACTCGATTTGTCGCAACTGCGGTGACCGATTTGTACGATGATTACCAGTTGATGTTACGAGCCAATTACTACGGAAGTCACTACGACGAACGTGGTCGTATTGGCGATGAAGAGTCGCCAAGTGCCAAAATAGATCCAATCACTTTAGTCGACCTTGAAGTAAACTATTTTGCGACTGATAGCCTAACTCTGACACTAGGTGCTTCCAATATTTTTGACACTTATGTCGATGAAATTGGCGAACCGTACGCTAACCGATTAAGCGTAGGTTTACCTTACCCTCGCCGTACTCCAGCCAACTATGAAGGTGGCTCTTGGTACGTAAGAGCTAAGTTCCAATTCTAAAAAACAGTCCCCAGCAAAGTATATTTGTTGGGGACGTTTAAAGCGTCAATAAGTCCTAAAGGGTTCTCATTTTTGTTTTTTGTTTTTTGTTTTTTGTTTTTTGTTTTTTGTTTTTTGTTTTTTGTTTTTTGTTTTTTAAGTTTCGCCTGATGACGAGTTCCATTTTTGCAACAGCCCAAAAGGTGCCTTTAAGAACTTGTTGTTTTTTATTAAACCCTAAAGGGTTCTCACCTTTTTCAACAGCAAAAAAGGTAAGCGAAAATGCCGCCCTTAGCACAAAACATTTAACCTGAATAAAATCTGATTTTTGTCGTCGAATACGAAAAGGAAGTACATCCATGTACTCTTTTCTAATTGGGCATCCATGCCCGTTTTATTCGAGAAAAATCAGATTAGATTCAGATGTTTTGAGCGGGGAAATAAATCTGAACTTGCAGAGCTTACTCTGAGTGTTCCGAGTCATTATCCCCATCCAATATCGCTCATTATTTAATTTTGTTTTCTATACCAATGAGGTGAATAAATTAACCAATTCAGAGCTGCATCAGAAGTGGGAGAATAAGCGAAATTTGTGCAGTTATAGCTTTCCTACATCAAACAAATTTTGCGCAATTATCGCGCTTCTGATGAGCTTCCGAAGGACGAGTTTAAAAGCTCCCTATACGGCTTTATTGATTTTGAAAAGAGAATAGCCATTCTCGGCAATCAATGCATTGTCTAGAAAGCTTTTAATTCTCGCTGAATGGTCAATTTATTCACCTCATTGGTATCAAGTGTGAGGCATGGACGCCGAGAAAAGGATGCTGTTCATGGACAAAAATCATCCTGTCTTTTTCGACAAAACAAATTAAATAATGAGATTAAGATATTGTTAGGGGACGGCTTTTTTGCGCCTCGTTTTTGAGCTGTTGCAAAAATGAGGCTCGCCCTTAGGCGAAATAAAAGCTCACAACCTGCGCTGAGATACGATTTAGATTCTGGCCTTCGCCAGAATGACGACATGTGATTCAGAATAATTCCTGAACTGTACTTCAATCAATAATATTTAAGAATAAATACTAAACGTTCCGAGTCATTATCCCCATACAATATCGCTCATTATTTAATTTTGTTTTCAAAAAGAGCGAGGCATGGACGCCGAGAAAAGGATGCTGTTCATGGACGAAAAATCATCCTGTCTTTTTCGACAAAACAAATTAAATAATGAGATTAAGATATTGTTAGGGGACGGCTTTTTTGCGCCTCGTTTTTGAGCTGTTGCAAAAATGAGGCTCGCCACTAGGCGAAACCTAATACAAAACTAACTACTTTAAAAACAAACTATTGAAAAAGGTGAGACCCCTTTAGGGTTAATTTGAATTTATAAACAGTCTAAAAAGAGAACTCGCCAGAATAAAATATTAACATTTAAAACTTTTTCCAAACTCGCTTCGACTACTAAACACGATTCTATTATCTAATTACCGGAGATATGTACGTGTTTCAACTTAAACAGTTTGATTTATCAAAGTTACTCACTAGCTCAGCTGCCTTATTAAGCGCAGCTTTATTAAGTGCCCCTGCAGCAGCAAATAAAAACGAAGTTACAAACCTGATAAACATTTGGTTAGATCATCAAAAAGATGCACAAAACATTCCTGCTATCATGGCAGCAATTGTTAAAGACGATGAAGTTTACTGGAGTGGAGGCTTTGGTTATGCAAATTTAACCACCCGAATAAAAGCCAATACAGATACCCTAACCAATATCTGCTCGAATTCTAAAGTGCTTACTGCGGTTGGCATTATGACACTAGTAGAAAAAGGGAAACTAACGCTAGAAACTGATATCCAAGAGTTTTTACCCGAGTACTCATTTACTCATAAATTTGCCGATGCAGGTCCTATTACTATCAGATCGTTACTAAGTCACACTTCAGGACTGCCAAGAGATACACACCACGGCTATTGGGGAGCTCCAGACTTTAACTTTCCAGATAAAGAAGAACTAATAAAAAGTTTATCAATCGTCTCTACCAAAACCCCTGTAGGTGAAGCTATCGCATACAGCAATATCGGAATGGCATTGCTCGGTGCAGCAATAGAAAAAGCCTCTGGCCTGTCCTACAAAGACTACATGGAAACGCACGTCTATGGTGTGCTAGACATGGATTCATCGGTCGTTGAAATGCAAAAAAGCACTTACGGCAAACAACACGCTTTGGGGTATTCTGCTGAGGACAGAAATAGAAACCGAGTTCCAGCAGGCTTTTTCAGAACAAAGACAATGCAGCCAGTAGCTGGTACTTCAACAACGATTAATGATTGGACTAAATTTGCAATGTGGCAACTAGCAGATGACAACCATAAGCTAATGTCCCCTGAGCTAAAAAAGCAAATGACGACAGTTCAAACTAAAGTTGACGGAGGCTGGTCACGAGGACTCGGCTTTGAACTGAATGAAGACAAAAAAGGCCAAACATGGGCTATGCACGGAGGCATGTGTCCGGGCTTTAACTCTTACATGAAATTCAACATGGATAAAAAGCAAGCGTTTGCTGTTTTTACCAATGCAAATAGGGTTACAGCGGCAGCTTATGTTAGGGGCTTGACCCATATCGTTAATCTAGCAGAAAGTCCAAGTGCTTTATCTGGCAAAGAAGCAGCATATAGCAAACAGGTTAATGCCAAAGAGTATCAAGGCTTCTACAGCCCTTTCCCATGGAATAGCGAATACTATGTATCACCGTGGCAGGATGGGATAATCGCGATGTACTTACCGTCTGAGTCATTAAATCACGCGTTTGAAGTGTATAAACCTAAGTCAAAAGACGTATTTGTAAAACAAGTTAACGGCAAACTAACGGATGAAGAAATAAGATTTATCAGAGATGATTCTGGCAAGATAACCCATGTTCACAATGGTGGGAATTTACATCCTAAGATCTGATGTGAAAAAGTTGCAGTTCAAACAACTAGTTTGCACATTTTAAATGTCGAGCGACAACTTTTGTCGCTCACTCAATCGAAAAGTTAATCTTGTTTATCAACGGCAGAAATTGCTTGCTCTATATAAGTTTCAACAACAGGGGTTTCTACACTGCTTAATTTGCATATTCCAATGAACGATGATACTGAAGACCACGCTAGAGCCGCGTTGTAGCCCCAATAGGCGTAAATAACAAAAGCAGGGGAAAAAACAACAAGCAACAAAGTTGTTAGTCGTTTTATCAAATTTATCGGATTGTCTTTTCTTGATAACTTCACAGCCGTATTAATTATTTTATTTTTCTGACTAACAGAGTAGTTAGTAAGCTGTGGGTCATCGTATAGCTTAGAGTAAAGCACTATGCGTCCTTGAAAACATTACTTTAAAAAGTGATCTAATTTAAAGTCATAGTTGGATAGCGTTGATGAGAGTATTCTAGAGGAGTAGTTTGCTCTTTTTTCACTAAATTCCAGTCTGTGTTGGCGACGGTTGAGTTGATTAGATTAATGATGACATAGGCTAGCTGTGTGCTCATTTCTAAGTTCAACGTTTTACCATCTGTCATTGGTAATCTTAGTGTTTTGTTATCAAGCCTAACATCCGCAACTAGGGTTGGTTTTGGTCCTTCCATAGGCTTGCTAAAATCTATTCGTTCTTGCGAAAATTTGCTTTTTTCAGCTGCTTGCTCTTTTTGGAATTGCTCTACGTATTGCTTTCTTTGCACTGAATCTTGGCTAATAACGTTTTCATCTTTTTTCACTAATACACCCAGACTACCTAGCAACTTTTTCGTCACTCTTCTGGTCAGCCACAGGTTTAACATGTCACCGGTTTTCATGGTAATAACTAGTGCCAACCTGTCTTCTACAGGTTGGTAGTGCATTTGTACTTTTTCTAGCATTAGAATTTTCTGATCTTTTCAACGTAGCTGCGCACAATCGCTACATCTAATGGATTACGCTTGTCATCCAACACTGTTGCGCCAAACTCATCGGCAATTTTCTTTGCTGCGTTGTGCATCATATTAAAAGTTTGTAATGGCTCTGCCGCATTTGGCAACGTCATAAAGATAGTTAAACCTCGGGTGGTTAACTGTTCCATATTATCAATATCGAATGTACCTGGGTTGTACATATTGGCTAGGCTAAACAGTATTTCACCTTTGCCTGAACTATCTTGATGACGGTGGAAAAGATCCATTTCACCGTACTTAAACCCAAGAGTTAACAAGGTAGGTAATAACTTAGCACCATCAATTGGCGTGCCTTCTGTTTTATCTATGTACAACATCAGTACTTCTTGTTTCTCTGGGTCAGCTTTTGAGCCAACAACAGGTTCGTCGTCAGTATTAATCGATGCGAAGTCAATATTAACTTCTGGCTCATCTTCAATATCAAGCGTCGAGAAACTAGGAAGGGTTTCATCTTCTAACTCAACATCACCTAGCATTTGCGTTTGCTGTGCTGGCTGTTGTTGTGATGCTTGTTGCGGTTGTGATTGAGCTTGCTCTTGTACTAACTGTTCAGTATCAACTTCTTCAGTAGCTTGCTCAACAGTCTCTGCAGATTGCTCTTGCTCACTTTGTTCTTTGTTGTAAATCGAGTCAACATCCATACTTGCAACTGGAATGCCTTCGCCTTTCTCTTCAGCTTCTGCCAAGGTAGCGAAGTCCATTTCCATTTGCTTCAACTTAAGCTTTTGCGCTTCTTCTTCTTCTGGTGCTATCTCTGGAGACTCTTCTTCTTGCTGCTGTTTTGCAGCTTTGCGTTCTTCATTAACAGTACGACGTACTGTCCATATACCATGCAAAATAACACTACCTATAGCTAGCGCTCCTAATAGGATCAAAGCTAATCTAAGTTCTTCTGCCATTTATACTAAACCCTTTACTTTATGCTTCAGCCATTTGCACGGCTTCTTGAATATCTACTGCAACCAAACGAGAAACCCCAGGTTCTTGCATTGTGACCCCGGTAAGGTGAGTTGCCATTTCCATCGCCACTTTATTGTGACTAATATAAATAAATTGTACGGTTTCCGACATTTCTTTTACCAATTTACAGAATCTACCAACATTGGCGTCATCTAATGGTGCATCAACCTCATCCAGCATACAAAATGGAGCCGGATTCAGCCTAAATATCGAAAACACTAATGATAAAGCGGTTAACGCTTTTTCTCCACCACTTAACAGATGAATCGTGGAGTTTTTCTTTCCTGGAGGTCGAGCCATTATGGTTACCCCAGTTTCAAGTAAGTCATCTGCTGTTAATTCTAAGTAAGCTGAACCACCGCCAAAGACCTTAGGGAATAAGGTTTGTAGATCAGCATTTACCTTGTCGTAAGTTTCTTTAAACTTAGCTCTGGATTCTCTGTCAATCTTCCTAATTGCAGATTCTAACGTTTCTAATGCATCAACTAAATCTTGATATTGCTCGTCTAAATAGCCTTTGCGCTCTGCCTGAATATCGTATTCTTCAATTGCCGCCAAGTTAATTGCACCTAAACGAGAAATTGAATGAGTGGTTTTTTCTAATTCTTCTGCCCATTCGTCTTCGTTAGCATCAACAGACATAGATTCAAGCACTGGCTTCAGTGGTTGGTCCATATCTTTCAACGTTTCCAGCATATTTTGAGCTCTAACTCTTGCACCTTCACTATCAAGTTTAATGCTCTCAATTTCACCACGCATGCCGTCCAATTTAGCTAAAATACCAGACTGACCTTGCTCTAGCTGAGATATATTTTCTGCAACATCAGATAACTGATTTTGCTGCACAGCTAAGCCCTCTTCTGCTTCCAACCTTGCTTGCAGTTGTTCTTCTAACTGCAACTTAAACTCTTCTGTTGGATCTGTATCAGAGCTCAATGACTCTATTACATTTTGTAATTTGGACTCTTGTTGTTGTAAGTGTTGTTTGGCTCTCGTTACATTTTGCGAGATAGCGTCATGTTGAGACTTTAACGTTTGCTGTTTTAAGGCATGTTGATGGTTCTGGTTCTTTAAACCATCCACTTGTTGTTTTGCCGCACTCACCTGATTTTGCAATTGGAATTTATCTTGCTCTAGCTGTTCTAGCCTCTGTCCTAGCTCTAAGTTTTGCTCTTGCCCCAACTCTAATTCTTGTTCAAGCATGAAAATATTTTCTTGCTCTAACTCAACTAACTCAGCAGTTTGTTCCAATTCATCATGAAGTTTTTGCTTTAAGCTCACATTTTGCTGCAATTGTTGCTGTTGCAGCTTAACCTGCATATTCAGTTCCATTTGCGTATGTTTATTCTCTGCCACCAAAGCATAAAACTTATCTTTGAGTTCAGTTTCTGAGCTTAGCTTTTGTTTCTTTTCAAGCTCTTGGCTTTGCAATTCATCAACCAGTACTTGCGCATTAACACGCTGCTCTTTTAGAGCATCAAGCTCAGCCATTTTAGCTAACACGTTAGTTTCACCTGATGATTCTATCGAGCCTGAGCTTAGCCAATTATCGCCATACCAATTGCCTAGGTTATCAATTGCACTGAAAAAACCGTTTGCTAATACTGATTCTAACTCTGTTACAGACGAAATAATTGCTACTTGGTTTAACCAAGCAGGGTATGTTCCTGAGATAATTTTACTAGCTACAGAGCCTGCTCTTGCGCTCTTTGTAATTGCGATAATGAAATGCCCTTGCAGCTGCTCTGTTGGTAATTTATTGACAACTAATGCCTCTCCATGATGGCTCAACAATGCCTCCACAGCTAGTTGCCACTCACTATCAACATCTAATTGAGTCAGCATTGCTCCATAATTAGCTATGCCTTGAGCCGTTAATTTGCTCTCTACTTCATTAGTATTGGAAGCTTGGTAAGCTTCTAACCAAGTATTGAGATTGTCTAGTTTGATTTGAGCCGTTTGTAACAACTGAGATTCTTGCTGCAACGCTAACTTTGCGTGCTCTAATTCCTGTTGAGCCACATCAACGGACTCTTGTTGCTTGGCAAGTTTTTCTGAATTAATGCTTAGTTCAGCGTCAACTTCGGTTAACTGCTGTTGTGCCAGAATTAAGTCTTGTTCCAACTCTGGATTATCAATATCTGATATTTCTTTTTGTAAATCGAGTTGGCGTTGTTTAAGCCTAGCCAGCTGCTGCCCTTGCGCTTGAATTTTAGTTTGAATGACTTGAGCGGATTGCTGAGATTGAGAAGCTATTTTCTGTTGCCTTTCCCAATCGGATTGCCAATCTTCGTACTCTTGCTCAGCTTCTAACAATTGCTCATTAGCTTCTGCTAGTTGTTCATCTAACAACTCTAATTCAGGTGCTAAAAACTCTATTTGCTCTAGCATTTGTGCTAGTTTTTCTTGTTCTAATTCAAGGTGTTCGACCGAGTCTGTAATACTAGACTCCAGTTGAATTCTCTGTTCTTGCTGGTTTTGCCGCTTTTCTTGAGAGAATACAATTTGCTGCTCTAAACGAGTAATTTGAGTACCAATTTGATAAACCAGCTTTTGCGCTTCTTGTACTTTGTCAGACAAATCTTGATGTTGCTCTTTTAGTTGCAACATGCCTAACTCACCGCCTCTTTGTTCAGAAATAAAAGCTTCTAGCTGAGCTTCTTTTTCCATTCTGTCTTTTTCGTAGAGGTTTAACTGTTCGTTATATTTATGCCACTTCAAGGCATACAACTCAGATTTGTACTTACGTTCTTTGGCTTTTAAATCTTTAAAACGTCTTGCCGTTGCAGCTTGTCTCTTTAACTTCTCTAACTGAGAACCTAACTCTTCCCTTACATCTTGCAGTCGTTCTAAATTATCGCGAGTATGCTTGATTCTATTTTCTGTTTCTCTGCGACGCTCTTTGTATTTGGAGATCCCCGCAGCTTCTTCGATGAATACTCTAAGCTCTTGCGGCTTAGATTCAATTAAGCGGGAAATCATGCCTTGTTCAATAATGGCATAACTTCTTGGGCCTAAGCCTGTGCCAAGGAAAATGTCTGTGATATCGCGACGTCGACATTTACTGCCATTTAAAAAATAAGTTGATTGCGCTTCTTTATTAACCTGTCGTTTAACCGATATTTCATTTCGGCTTGCCAAGCCACCTTGTAAACGTCCTTCTGCATTATCAAAAACAAGTTCAACACTTGCTTGCGAAACCGGTTTACGATTAGTGGAGCCATTAAAAATAACATCTGTCATGGCATCGCCACGTAGGTTTTTAGCTGAGCTTTCACCCAATACCCAACGCACAGCATCAATCACATTTGACTTACCACACCCATTTGGCCCAACAATAGCTGTCATCTGATCCGGGAACGGAACAGTTGTCGCGTCGACAAAGGATTTGAATCCAGCTAACTTTATTTGTTTTAAGCGCATGAAGGGTTACAGTTTTATTGTTATTGGTCATTTATAACATCGAGTTCAACCGCAAACTTTAACAGATATAATTAAACTTTGTAACAAACTAATTATTGCTAAAAATCAATCGCTTAATATACTTGCAGAAAATAGCTTAAAAGATAGGTTTTATGGGTTTTAGCGACGGTATTAAGTATTTTCTCAGCGGCTTTGAGATTTTAACCACAAAAGGATTAAAGCGATTTGTCCTTATTCCTTTATTGGTCAATTTTGTTCTGTTCAGTGGCGCTATTATTTGGCTATTAAGTGAGCTAGGTCTTCATACAGATTGGCTTATCTCCCATTTGCCAAGCTGGTTAACTTGGCTTGAGTTTCTAATCTATCCAACCGCTTTGCTGCTATTGTTGTTCTTGTTTAGTCTGTTTTTCACTACTGCTGCCAACTGGCTAGCAGCACCTTTTAATGGAGTTTTGGCAGAACGAGTGGAACAACATTTAACCGGTGCTACACCACCACAAGACAATTTAACCGCTTTATTCAAAGCTATTCCTCATACTGTTGTGCGAGAGTGGAAAAAACTAGTTTATTTTATTCCTAGATTTATCGGTTACTTCCTAATAGGTTTGTTGCTACCTGGTATTGGGCAAATTATTTGGTTCTTGTTTATTGCTTGGGTATTGGCCATCCAATACTGTGACTATGCATTTGATAATAATAAACAGAGCTTTAACAAAATGCGCTACGTACTGCGCCAGAATAAAGCTGTATGTTTTGGATTTGGCTCGGCAGTTTCGATTTTTACTATGGTGCCTTTTGTTAACTTATTAGTGATGCCTGTCGCAATTTGCGGTGCAACCGCAATGTGGGTAGACGGTTTGAAACAACAAACTTATGCCTTAGAAGATTAATACCTCTTATTGTAAGGTGGTTACTGGCGCAAAGTAGCCACCGTACAAAAGCCAAAGATATCAATCCAATTGCTTACTCTTATTTTAACTTTAGCTCAAAACGAGCTTTCTCCTATCCGCCAAAGTTCAATAAGTTTAATAAACTACTCGGTTTCTACCATCAACTTTAGCTTGGAATAATAAGGCATCTGCAGACTTTAACAGCTCAGATAATTCTTTTTCAGCAATACCACGTACCAAGCCTGCGCTTATGGTTAAAAACACACGGTCATTGTTGTAGAAGAAGTCATGTTTTTGCACTTTCGCTCGCAGTGACTCTGCTCTAACTAGGCTTTCTTCATCTGTGCCTTCTAAGATCAATAAGAATTCTTCACCACCAATTCTGAATACTTGTTCTAAACCAAGCTCGCTAACAAACAAATTGGTAAATTCAGTAAGCACGTGGTCGCCAGCTTCATGGCCATGGTTATCGTTTACCAATTTAAAATGATCGATATCCAATAACATAATGCTGTAATCCTGCCCTGTTTGTTGAAAGCTTGAGAATATCGATTTCAAGGCTAAACGGTTATAACACCTAGTTAAAGGGTCAGTTAAAGCAAACTCAGTTAACTCCCACTCATGTCTTTTTCGCACTTTTTCATACGCGGCAACAACACCAACTATGATGCAATAAGGTGAAAGTAAATTGATAAGGCCAAAGTGCCAGCTTGTTTCAGCAATAAATATATTATGCTCTAAGGCAAGTGATGCCATAAGCGCAAACATACCTAGTGTCACTAGGTAACCTTGGCGACGGGAAAGTATAAAAAAACTAACAATAGGAATGGAATAACACCAATTCACTACACTGGATGTAATGCCCACATTAAGAAGGGAATAAACGATAACACCAAGATAGCCATACACGACTGCCATATCTAACCATAATTTACGTTTATTGCGGTAAATTAATAATGCAGATAACGCAAACAATCCAGATAACACAAACTGTGGTATAGCTGTGTAGATATCATGACCTGCGTGGTCTAACGCCAATATATGAATACCCGTCATCAAACAAGCGAGTGATAACAAAGTACTCAAGGTGAAAAGAACATGGTTTTTAAACTTAGTACTGCCTAAGTCGATTTGTGGTTTTACTGCTGACAAACTTAACCAAACTCAATCTGATTATTCAAGTCCACATGCTACCATCAATAATCTCAGGAATACATACTAAAATAGGAACAGAATTCCCTTCATTTCATTTTTTGTTCAATTACTAGTACAAAATATAAAAGGCCAGTAAAACTGACCTTTTTAAATATTCAAAACACGCAAGACAACTCTAAAGTCAAACAGCTTGTTGAACTATCACCCCATCAGCCTTTTTCGTATATTGTTCCATACGATGGAAGTTTAAATAGCGATATGTGTCTGCTGCGGTAGTATCAATTTCTTTTGCATACTCCATATACTCTGCAGGAGTTGGTAACTTACCAATAATACTGCCAACAGCTGCAAGTTCAGCCGAGGTTAAATATACATTTGCACCTGTACCTAAACGGTTCGGGAAGTTACGAGTGGAAGTTGAAAGAACAGTGGCACCATCAGCTACACGAGCCTGATTCCCCATGCATAGAGAGCAACCAGGAGTTTCAATACGCACACCACTGCGACCATAAATGCCGTAATAGCCTTCTTCAGTTAACTGATCTCTATCCATCTTAGTTGGTGGAGCAACCCACATACGAGTAGGTAAAGCACCACCAAAGCTATCAATCAGCTTACCGGCTGCTCTGAAGTGACCAATATTGGTCATACAAGAACCAATGAACACTTCATCTACCTTATCACCTGCTACTTCCGATAATAACTTAGCGTCATCAGGGTCATTTGGGCAGCAAACGATAGGCTCTTTAATTTCGTTCAAATCAATTTCTAGTATGTGGGCATATTCAGCATCTGCATCCGCTTCCATTAGTGATGGATTTGCTAACCAGTCTTGCATCCCCTTAATGCGTCGTTCAATGGTACGGACATCGCCATAGCCTTCTGAAATCATCCACTTGAGCATAACAATGTTAGATTCTAAATATTCTTTAACCGCTTCATCTTCTAACTTAATTGTACAACCCGCTGCAGAACGTTCAGCTGACGCGTCAGATAATTCAAACGCCTGTTCTACGGTTAAACCTTTCAATCCTTCGATTTCTAATACACGACCAGAGAATTCATTAACCTTGCCAGCCTTTTCAACAGTCAACATGCCTTGCTTGATTCCATAGTAAGGAATCGCATGTACTAAATCACGAAGTGTAATGCCCGCTTGCATTTCGCCTTTAAAACGAACCAATACTGACTCAGGCATATCGAGCGGCATAACTCCTGTCGCAGCAGCAAAAGCAACCAATCCAGAACCTGCTGGGAACGAAATGCCTAGAGGGAAACGAGTATGAGAATCTCCACCAGTACCAACAGTATCTGGTAATAACATACGATTTAACCAAGAATGAATCACGCCATCACCAGGACGCAGTGATACACCGCCCCGATTCATCATAAAGTCAGGAAGAGTATGATGAGTATTCACGTCTACAGGCTTAGGATAAGCCGATGTGTGACAGAAAGACTGCATTGTTAAATCTGCCGAGAATCCCAAACAAGCTAAATCTTTTAGCTCATCACGAGTCATAGGCCCAGTTGTATCCTGTGAACCAACCGTTGTCATCTTAGGCTCACAGTATTGGCCTGGGCGAATACCTTCAACGCCACAAGCTTTACCAACCATCTTTTGCGCTAGTGAATAACCTTTACCTGTATCTTGTGCATCAACAGGCTTAGCAAACAACTCTGACTCACCAAGGTTCAAAGCTTCTCTCGCTCTGCCAGTCAAACCTCGACCAATAATCAAAGGAATACGACCACCAGCTCGAACTTCATCTAAAAGTACAGGGCTTAGTTCAAAAGTTGAAATAATCTCATCACCTTTTTTTACAACACCTTCATATGGATAAATATCAATAACATCACCCATATTCATTTTCTGCACATCAAGTTCTATCGGTAACGCGCCAGAGTCTTCCATTGTATTGTAAAAAATAGGGGCTATCTTGCCGCCAAGACAAACACCACCTGTGCGCTTGTTTGGTACATATGGAATATCATCTCCCATAAACCAAAGTACCGAGTTAGTTGCTGACTTACGAGAAGAGCCTGTACCAACAACATCCCCTACATAAGCTAATGGAATACCATCTTGTTGTAATTCTTCGATTTGTTCAATTGGACCAATTACTCCAGGCTGGTCAGGCTTAATACCATCACGAGGCATTTTCAACATTGCTTTGGCATGCACAGGAATATCGGGACGAGACCAAGCATCCGGAGCTGGTGATAAGTCATCGGTATTAGTTTCGCCTGTTACTTTAAACACTTTCACAGTGATCTTCTCAGCTACAGCATCACGGGAAGTAAACCATTCTGCGTTAGCCCAAGATTGCATAACTTCTTTAGCCGCTTCATTACCCGCTTCTGCTTTTTCTTTCACATCAAAAAAGGCATCGAACATCAATAATGTTTTCTTCAAACCATTTGCAGCTGTCACAGCTAAATCGCTGTCTAACAAATCGATCATAGGTTGAATGTTGTAACCACCTAACATAGTGCCTAACAACTCAGTGGCACGCTCCGCAGAAAGAATAGGTGATGTTGTTTCGCCTTTAGCAACTGCAGCTAAAAAGCCAGCTTTAACATAAGCAGCATCATCAACACCAGGTGGGACACGATTGGTTAGCAAGTCTAAAATAAGTTCTTCTTCGCCTGCTGGTGGAGTTTTAATTAATTCGACTAAATCAGCGACTTGTGCTGCATCTAGTGGCTTAGGTACGACGCCTTCGGCCGCACGCTCTTCAATATGGTTGCGATACTCTTGAAGCACTGTGTTGTCCTCTTATTATTTTTCGATGTGGTCATCTTAAGGGCGGTTTATCTTTGCACTTCAACACATAAAAGATAAATGACCCTAACTAACTATAGATGCCTTTGAGTAAGGTGAGGTAATTATAGGTGGCAAAATAATCAAAAGGAATCGCCACTTTAGTCTTATACCAATTCGTCTAGACTTTTATCCACTCAGCACGTCCTCAGGAATTTGAGTTCAAGGTATGGGAATGCAGGAATATCGACCATATTTCAAGTTCACATAACACAGAAATCATGTTTCTGAGGGCGTGTCTTTGATGGGTTTATAAAGCCTTTATACTGCATTAAATGAATTTGACGTAGAATAACTATGCCTGCATTCATTCGCTTTGTCTAAAAGCTTTCTAATTCCCACTGAGCGGACAAAAGCCTAGATGAATTGGTATAGTCCATAAGTCTGACTTATAGGTATTATTCAATAAACCTATGGTAGGACAAGTAAAAATCTGAGTTAGTAGTAACCGTTCAATTGTTTGAAAACAACTATTGTAAATCTTTCAATTCCATTTTTATGCCATCACGAACACGGTCAATTTGCATAGTGAGCTTATGAACAGCCTCTTGTTCTTCGGGCACCTTTGACCATTGTTCGCTCCACAAAGATTTAAGTTCAATCGACTCTTGCTCAACGTCTTGACTAATCAAAGAACTCATATCAGCAATGAGTCCTACTTTAACCCAACCGACTCTAGGACTCCCCGCAACTTTGTCATTGTCATAGTGAGCAGCAAAGATATTTTGTTCAAACTCAGCCAGCAAGGTTAAAACAGAAAAAGATGCCGTACGTATATTGCTGTTATCTTCAGAAACTTCCAAACGCCAAGTGTTATATGAAAAGCCAACAATAGCCACGATAAAACTAAGTACAGCAGTAAAATAGTAACTATTGAGTCTTGTTTTGTACTTTTCTAATCCTAAATTCATATACCTTCTCTTAGATTATTTATTGTATGTAGAGATCGTTCTCATTGCGTCGAGATTAACCATAACAGCTCTACTCAAATTAGACCGGAAAACAGGGAATTAACTTTTAACAACAATCTAACACCCTGCATTAAATTTATCACCTCACCACAAAGCAAATGCAAATCATTTGCATTTAGATTTATTTCATTTACTATGCAGAAGCTTTGTGGATTACTATCATCACAAAGTTAAACAATACGAGTTTTTTTTAATAGAAGGATCAATTAATCATGTATCGTTTAATTATGTTTTCAATAATATTATTTTTTTCATTTCCAAAAGCTTTTGCTGATATTTACGTACAATGCGACTTATGTTCAGAAACAGATAGAAGGTCTAAAGCTAACCAATATATACGAGCAAACTCTTCGCCTTATGACGGTGTAGAGTCAGGGCAACAAGAAACTATCCATGTCATCGACCTCGCTGGTATGCAAGCCTCTTCTTACGATTGGAGCTTAGAAGATTTTGAGTCAGATCTCGATGGCAATTGGGTCCTCAGAAGCTTTAGAAAAGTTGGTACGCCCTCAACTGTCACAACACCTATTAAAAAGCTAAAAAGCGACGTAGATAAATTAAACTCTGCCGCGGGAAACTTAGTTATTCCAACTTCAACCATTGAAGACCCTTGGGAATTCATAAACTGTGCTTATTGTGAAAATGGCGTTGAAGATTTTCTGAACGAAAGTTTGGAAGGAAAAATATTAACTGTAAGCCACACCATTAATTCAATTGCTCAAATATTTGGTTTTGGCTCAGCTGGTGTGCCAAATCAATTCCGAGTGCCTTTGCAAAACGGAGGTTATCTGGAAGTTAAAATGACACTTGCCAGAGGTTCATATCTTATTATCGATGTCACCAAAGTAGTAGATAAAGACGGTAATACTGTTCCTTTCAAAAAAGAAGGATTGGATGGTCTTAGAGTAAGGATCAGTGACGAAGAGTCTGCTAGAACCATCAATAATTATATTCTTGAGTTTGAATTTTTCGTTCCTATACGTACAGGTTCAGTTACCATTACTGATTGCGATATAGACCCTAACGACCCAGATCCAGAAAATGCACCTTGTGGCTAGGTTGAAAGCTGACTATTGACGAAAAACTGGATATCAAAGGAGTATTCTAACGACCCCTTTGATAATCAATGTTTACTATAGTTTAGAAATGTTTTATCCCTTATAAAAATCCTCAGCACTGGCTGAGGATTTTTTTATATCTAACACTTTTTGTTAGCTGATAAGATCATTTAGTATTAACTGAATGTATCTAAACCGAGAATGGATACGCTATCGGTTCGTGACATTGATAATCTTCAACTGAAAAGTCATCCAAGGTTACCCAAGTTTCAATATCTTCTAGAGATTTGATATCTGGGTTGATATGTAATTTAGGTGACGCATAAGGTTCGCGCTTAAGCTGTACTTCTTTCATAAGCTCAAGTTGATCTTCGTAAATGTGTGCATTTACAATTTTGTGATACGCCTTACCAGCTTTATTTCCTGTGATTTGCGCAACTAAAGCGAGTAATACAAAAACTTGTATTTGATTGAAGTTTAATCCCAATGGCACATCGCAAGAGCGCTGATAACTAGTCAAATATAAGGTATCACCTAGCAGTGAAAAATTGTGGGTATGCATGCAAGGACGTAGGCACCCCATATGGAACTCACCAGGGTTATAGAAAGACAATATCTCGCCTCTGTCATCATTTCCCTGTGATAAGTCATCTACTAACTTCTTTAATTGATCAACAAAGCCACCATCAGGCTTTGCCCAACGACGACCTTGAACTCCATAAACTCGACCCATATCGTCTTCACCTTTACGATGTGGGTTGTTCAACCATGCTTCGTTTTCATTAGCGTTGGCATTCCAAGTATTACAGCCGATCGCTCTAAAATCAGCTGCATTATCAAAGCCTTTCAAATACCCTAGTAATTCTGCGATAGCAGCTTTCCAGTAGCTTTTTCTGGTTGTGATAAGAGGAAATTCATTTGCTGCAACATTATATTCAAGTTCAGCATTAATTACGGTTAAACAACGTTTACCTGTACGTTTGTTTTCTACCCACTCACCTTCGTCAACAATACGCTGACACAAATCTAAATACTGTCTCATAACTTATTTCATATTCATTAAATCAAACGATTCACAGCGCACTTAGGACTTAGCGCTGCTAACTGCAATGTTTTCTTTCTTTATTGCTATAACCATCATAGCGACACCAGCTAAGACCATAGGCAAGGATAGCCATTGTCCCATCGACATACCTAGTGTTAGTAAACCTAAGTGATCATCAGGCTGACGGAAATACTCCACAATAAATCTAAAGCTGCCGTAACCAATTAAGAACAAGCCACCAACTGAGCCAACAGCCCTAGGTTGTCTGCTGTACCAATAAACAATAGCAAATAGAACAAAGCCTTCTAAGAAGAACTCGTACAGCTGTGATGGGTGTCTTGGTAACGGGCCTGCGCCAGGAAATACAATTCCCCAAGGAACATCTGTTGTTCTTCCCCAAAGTTCCGCGTTGATAAAGTTACCTAAACGTCCTGCGCCTAGGCCAACCGGAACTAACGGTGCAACAAAGTCTCCGACTTGGAATAAGCTAGTTTTAGTTTTTCGAGCAAACAAAAACAAAACAGTAACAACACCCAATAGACCGCCATGAAACGACATTCCACCTTGAGTGATTTGAAATAGATAGGTTGGATCTTGGATAAAACGTTCAAATTGGTAAAAGAATACATAGCCAATGCGACCGCCTAGCACGGCCCCCATAAAACCATAGAATAATAGATCACCGACTTGATTCTCTGTGTAAACAGAACGCCCAGATTTAACTTCGCGCATAGCTAACCAATAAGCAAACGCTAAACCAACAAGGTACATTAAACCATACCAACGAACGGCAACAGGTCCTATAGAAACAATAATAGGGTCGATTTGAGGGAAAATAATAGGATCAGATAACACGTTATTACACCCTTAGCTTAAAACTGTTCAAAAATTAATTTCACAGCCACTATGATAACGAATATGGCAAATAGTTTCTTTAATTGCTTTTGATCCAAATGCTGACTTGCTTTTGCTCCCCAAGGCGCGGCTAAAAATGAAAAAATCATAATGGCAACAGCCACAGGCCAATGCACATAACCAATAAACTCTGGACTATCGGTAAAGCCAGCACCATTCATCAAATAACCGATAGAGCCAAACAAAGCGACAACCATACCACTTGCCGCAGCAGCCCCAATTGCTTTGCGGATATTCACTTTAATAAAACTCAAATAAGGCACTAAAATTGCGCCACCACCTAAACCTGCAATAGCTGCTAATACACCAGTTAATGCCCCGCCAAGAAAAAGTTGCTCAGTGCTTGCTTGTTTTTCTTCAAGTTGATCACAGGGTTTAGTTAACAACATTTGAGTTGCAACTAAAATTAATAAACAGGAAAACACTACAGTTAGCCAATAACCACCTATAAGTTGAGCTATATAAGGTGCAATAAAAGCGGTAATTGCGACAGCAATAATTATTGGCGTCGTGAACTGAATATCAACATTGCCATTTTTGTAATGGCTGCGGGCGGAAGAAAATGTAGTAACAACTATGGTTGCTAAAGATGTCGCTATAGCAATCAAAGTAACATTACTTTCGTTCACTGCAGAACTAAGTTTTGGTAGTAAAAATATCAAAGATGGAACGATAATGATGCCGCCACCTATCCCCAATAAGCCAGATAGAAAACCAGCCAATAGACCAAGGATAGGCGCAAACAGCAAAATTTCGTACAACATGATTTATCTTCTATTTTCCGGCGCGCAAAATACCTGCTGCACCTATATTTAAAAAGTAGCGGTTAACTCTAAATTTCACCTGCTCTGGTTTGATACAGGATAAAACATCTTCGACCAACTCTTTAACTTGAGTCGAGTCCGCTTTTTGCAGAACCCACTTCACTCTCAATAAATTTTGAGTATTCATACTTAATTGGTCAAAGCCCATCCCTGTAAGTAATAAAGCTCCGCCAGGATCGCCTGCTAACTCTCCGCAAACACTGCAAGGAATGCCTAGAGACTGAGTTGTATCTGCAATCACTTTAATCGCATTCAAGACGGTAGGATGGTACGCATCGTAAAGGTCGGCAACCTTATCATTATTTCTATCAACAGCAAGTAAGTATTGAGTTAAGTCGTTGGTTCCTATCGAACAAAAGTCAACTTTTCCCTTTAACTGAGACAATTGGAACAACATAGAAGGAACTTCAAGCATAATGCCGATTTTAGGTTTTGGAATAACTGCTGCGGAATCTGCTTCTTTTAATTCAGTCACTACTTCGTTATAAGCTTGGTTAATCAATCTTCGGGCTTCATCAATTTCACCGATATCCGAGATCATCGGAAGCATTATATGTAAATTAGAAGTAAACACATTGGCTTTGATCATAGCTCTGATTTGAACCAAAAAGATCTCTGGATGATCTAGTGTTAAACGAATGCCTCGCCAACCTAAAAACGGATTCTCTTCTTCAATTGGAAAATAGGACAACTGCTTATCACCGCCTACATCTAGAGTACGCATAGTAACAGGCTTGCCAGCAAAATCGCCCAGTACTTGCTGATACAACAACTGCTGCTCTTGCTCAGAAGGAAAACGCGGTCTCATCATAAACAAATATTCAGTGCGATACAGACCTATACCTTCAATGTGTTCTTGTTCAGCAAACTCACCATCAAAGCCCATGCCCGAGTTAATCAACAGTGAAATACGCTTGCCATCTTTGGTTTGTGCAACTTGGTTGGCATCTTCTTTGAGTTGATTGGCAAATTCCAAGTCTTCTGATTCAAGCTGTCGATACTCTTCTAAAATCGCTTCATTTGGCGAGATAAATACTTGACCGTTATAGCCGTCAACTACCAAGTCCACATCTTCTAAGGTTAGAAGAGGTATATCTCTTATTCCCATTACTGCTGGAATACCAAGAGCCCTAGCCATGATTGCTGCATGAGAGTTTTCGGCCCCTTTTATAGAAATCAGGCCTTTTATTTGTTCTCTCGGAATTTCAGCCAACATCGACGCTGTTACTTCTTCAGCAATTAAAATCGCATGCAGTGGAATTTTTTGTTGCTGAATCGAAGCTTTGTTTAAATATTTAAGTAAACGTCGACCTAAATCTTTTACATCAACAGCTCTTTCCCTGATGTAAGGATCTTCCATCTTTTCAAATTCAGATACATATCCTTCGACGACAATCTTCAATGACGAAACCGCACACCAACCCTTTTTGATCTGCTCTACAATTTCATTACCTAAGCTTGCGGCTTCTAACATTTGTAGATAAATATCAAAAATTGCTAGTGCATCTTGCGGTAAATGTTTCGACATGCGCTCTGACATTTGCTTTATGTCAGCTCTGGTAGCTTCTACAGCATCAAAATAGCGAGCTTTCTCTTGCTCTTCTGCAAATACTTTCTTAAGTGAAACATCACTCAAATCAATCTCTGTTTGTACTAAGTAAGAGTGACCAATACCAACACCTGTAGAGCCTGAAACACCTTTTAATACATAACTTGCATTATCTTGTTCATGCTCAACAAAGTTTGAATGTAAGCGAGCGCTCACATTAGCAATACTTGCAGCTAGTTGAGCACTTAGCGTTACTAGGAAGGCTTCTTCTTCCTGGTCAAAAAAGCGAGCTTGAGATTGTTGAATCGAAATAACGCCAAGTACTTCTCTGCGGTGAATAATAGGTACACCTAAAAAAGCAGAAAAGTTATCTTCTTGAACATCGGGAAAGTTTTTGAATCTTGGATGACGGCGAGCATTGTGAATTTTTATTGGCTCTTCACGCTGTGCCACCCAACCAGTAAGACCTTCATCAAAGCTCATCGTAGTTTTACCTACTGCATTTTGATTAAGTCCATCTGTTGCTTGGAGTCTAAGTAGAGTTTGTTCGTTTTCGGCTAAATAAATTGAACAGCATTCAGCATTAAGACATTGTTTAATGTCCTTAACTAAAGAAGCAAGAGCTATCTCTAACGATGGCTCTTGCACAAATGAGTGAGTGATCCGCCTTAAATCATTTAGCATTTAGTCTTCTCAGGCTAATTCCGCTGTTTATGCTGCTTATTCCTATAATGAGACTTATTGCCTCGGCGCTTGTGTCTCTGGCTAGTAGGTCTATTTCCATCTTTACCATTTTGTCGAGTAAATGGCATTACTACAGACACAAACTCTTTCATCACTTTGCGGTAAACATCACGCTTAAATGACACCACATTTCGAATTGGATACCAATAACTTACCCAACGCCAATCATCAAACTCTGGATGAGAGGACTTTAATAAATCTACATCGGATTCTTTGCAACGAAGACGTAGTAGAAACCATTTCTGTTTTTGCCCGATACAAACTGGTGTCGATTCCTTTCTTATCAATCGTTTTGGCAAACGATATCTAAACCAATTTTTACTTACCGCTAAAATTTCTACATCTTCGGGTTTTAACCCTACTTCTTCCTCAAGTTCACGATACATAGTTTGCTCAGGCGTCTCGCCTTCATCTATGCCACCTTGAGGATATTGCCAGGAGTGTTGGCCGAACCTTCTGGCCCAAAACACCTGACCTTTGTGGTTGCAAATCACGATGCCAACATTGGGACGAAACCCTTCGGCATCAATCACAGTTACACCTGCATTTATAATTTTTATCTATGCTTTGATTCTTCCACAAAGCCAAGCATAGAGCAAACCTAAATTTTTGCTGGTATGTTGGGCTTGTTAGTTAGATAATTTTATCTACACAAAATAACTAGTAATAATTATGGCTTTTCCATCTGCACCTAGAACAATTGCAGAACTCGAACACAGAATAGATTTGATTGCAGGATTGACCTTAGGAGAAGTTGCACAGCAGTTAAATGTGCAGGTACCTGATAATTATTTGTTAGAAAAAGGCTGGGGCGGACAGTTGATTGAAGCTTTCCTTGGCGCAACTGCTGGTAACTTGCCGGAACCTGATTTTCAACACATAGGCGTAGAACTCAAAACTATCCCAATAGACGAAAATGGCAAGCCACTAGAGACTACTTTCGTATGCGTTGCACCACTAACTGGTGAAACAGGTGTTACTTGGCAAACATCAACCGTTTACAAAAAACTACGCCATGTACTTTGGGTACCTATTATTAGTTCAAAAGAGATCCCAATTCCATATCGGCAAATAGCCATGCCTTTTTTATGGCGGCCATCACAAGATGAAGCAGAAACTTTGCAGTCTGATTGGCAAGAACTTACTGACCTCATAGTATTTGGTCATCACCATCGAATTAACGCTAAATTAGGACAAGCCTTGCAGTTAAGACCAAAAGCCGCCGATAGTTCAGTAAGAACGCAAGCTTTTGACACTGAAGGAAAACTAACCTCAGCTCCGCCAAAAGGATTTTATTTAAGAACAGGATTTACCAATCAAATTTTGAAACAAAGGTTCCAACTATGACAGATCTGAAAAGTGTTGAACAACAAGTTTGGCAATGGCTAGACGATGTAGTAATTGGACTTAACCTATGTCCTTTTGCCAAAAAGCCTAGAATTAACCAACAAATTAAAGTGTTTATCTCTAACGCTCGCAGCGACGAAGCTTTGATTAACGACTTTATGGATGAACTTGAGTTTATTCGTGATGTTAACCCAGAAGTAACTGACACCTGCGTTTTTGTTATTCCTAACATGCTGTCAGATTTTGATAGTTATTTAAATTACTTAGCTTTAGCAAATATGACAGTGCAACAAATGGGACTAGAAGGCGAATTTCAATTAGCGAGTTTTCACCCAAACTATCAATTTGAAGATACAGAGCCAGATGATAAAGAGAATTTAACCAACACATCTCCCTACCCTGTTATTCATATCATACGTGAAGCAACGGTAGAAAAAGTGTTAAAACTTTATCCAAATCCAGAGTTGATCCCAGAGAACAATATCAACCGAGTTGAAGCTTTAACCGATGAAGAAATCAATAAGCTATATCCATTTTTAACACTACCTAACGACTGATTGAGCCCTATTTTATGCTGTTTTCGTTTTTTGAAAATTTGACCAAACCTTTTCCTCATGCTGAGGTAAAACAACCGCCAAAGGGATTGCTTGCGTTCCTGCGCTACTATTCGCAAGGCATGATAGCTCCGGTAATCGTGGTTTCTTTACTAAGTGCTGCAATTGCAATTATGGAAGTATCTCTATTTGGCTTTTTAGGACAATTAGTTGACTGGTTAGCCAGTCAAAATAAAGAGACTTTTGTTCAGGATAATGAAACTGCACTGTGGTGGTGGGGAGCATTAGTATTAGTTATTCTCCCTGCAGTTGTGATCATTCAGTCTTTGCTCGTTCATCAATCGCTACTGGGTAATTACCCAATGAAGATACGCTGGCAAGCTCATAACTACTTGCTCGCACAAAGCTTATCCTTTTTCCAAGATGAATTTGCAGGTCGTGTTGCCACTAAAGTAATGCAAACTTCCTTAGCGGTTCGAGAAGCCGTTATGAAGGTACTCGATATCCTTGTTTACATAGGCGTGTACTTCATATCAATTGTAGTACTAGTTGCAGCTATTGATTGGCGCTTATCTCTACCTTTATTAATCTGGCTGGTCATCTATTTAGGCATTCTTAAACTATTGTTGCCTAAACTTAAAGCTGTATCTCAACAACAAGCAGATGCACGCTCTGTTATGACTGGCCGCATTGTTGATAGCTACACTAATATCTCAACAGTAAAACTATTTTCTCATACTCAAAGAGAAGCTGATTACGCTAAGGATAGTATGAACGGATTCTTGCAAACCGTTTATCCTCAGATGAGATTGGTAACTTGGCTATATTCAGCAGTATGGATCAACAATGCCATCTTAATTTTTACCTGCACCGCAGCTGCTATTTATTTATGGATGAACAACTATGTCTCTCCAGGAGACATCGCCATTGCCGTAAGTTTATGCTTGCGTTTAAACGGTATGTCGCAATGGATTATGTGGGAAGTTTCTGCATTGTTCGAAAACATAGGCACAGTGCAAGACGGAATGAATACCTTATCCACGCCAATTCAAGTACAGGATAAAAGTAAAGCTCCAACTTTGGAAGTAGACAAAGGAGCGATTGATTTTCGTAATGTTGGGTTTGACTATGATGATAACAATAAAGTTTTTGATGAACTGAACATAAAAATAAAGCCAGGAGAAAAAGTAGGCATTGTTGGTCGCTCAGGAGCAGGAAAGTCGACATTAGTGAATTTATTGCTGAGATTTTACGACTTGAATCGCGGCGGTATTTTCATAGATGGGCAAAATATAGCGGATGTTTCACAAGAAAGTTTACGAGCTAACATTAGTATGGTGACTCAAGATACTTCGCTACTACATAGAAGCATCGAAGAAAACATAGGCTACGGTAAACAAAGTGCAACAGAAGAGGAAATCATTACAGCTGCAAAGCGAGCTGAAGCACATGAGTTTATCGAAAATTTATCAGACCCTAATGGCAATAAGAGTTACCAAGTTCACGTTGGTGAGCGAGGGGTAAAATTATCTGGTGGGCAAAGACAACGAATAGCTATTGCTAGAGTTATTCTTAAAGACGCTCCTATTCTCATTTTAGATGAAGCAACATCAGCACTAGATTCTGAGGTGGAAGTAGCTATTCAAAAAAGCTTAGACGAACTTATGGCAAACAAAACGGTATTGGCAATTGCTCACCGACTGTCAACTATAGCGCAAATGGACAAGCTGTTGGTTTTCGATCAAGGTAGAGTGGTTGAATCGGGCAGCCATGAAGAACTAATACAGCTCAATGGTATCTATGCTAAACTCTGGCGCCACCAGACAGGTGGTTTTTTAGGACTGGAATAAAAGTTCCTTACTTTTAGGGACTTAAGTCATGGAAGTTTATTGTTTTTCTGATCATAACAAGCTTAATAGGCTAAAATAGAACCATGCAGCGACTTTTACGTTTTCTTATACTTGCAATGCTTTGTTTGCCAGCTTACGCGTTACATGCAAAGCAAAGTAAAGTTGTGTTTATCAATCCAGGTCATCCCCAAGGCGACTCTACTGGAGCATTTTGGGCTGGTGTTAATCGCTTTATGGTTGCAGCTGCTAATGATCTCGACCTTGAACTTTCTACCTTATTTGCTAGACGCGACCACATTCTGATGAAAAGGCTTGCTAATGACGTGCATAAGCTTAAACCTGATTACATCATTATAGTGAATGAGAAAGGTGTAGGCGTTGACCTAGTCCGCGCGATAGCAAAGCACAATATTCCTATCTTTACTTTGCTCAACAGTTTTACCAAGCAAGAACTAGATAAATTAACCGAACAACAAAAGTCATTGTTAATAGGTAGTCTTGTTCCAGATAACTACCTTGCAGGAAAAGGCCTTCTGGCGGACTTGTATGAGTTACATGAGAACAAGCCGACTTCCGCAAAGCCATATCAATTACTAGCTCTTAGAGGTGATTATCGTTCTGCCGCGGCATTAGATAGAGTCAAAGGTTTACATGATTATTTAACAGAAAACGATAACATTCACTTGTTTGACAGCTCAGTGGCAAATTGGTCAGAGCAACAAGCCTATAAAAAAGTAAAAGGACTGCTACAACGTCATAGTATAGATATTATCTGGGCTGCCAATGATCCTATGGCTTACGGAGCAAGTCGAGCAGTGAAAGAAGCTGGTCTAACAGGTAAAGTAACCATTGGTGGTTTCAATTGGGACGCTCTCGATAAAGACTACCCTATTGACGCATCTTACGGTGGCCACGTCACACTAGGTGCAAAAGCTTTAGTTATGCTGAATGACTATCAAGCAGGTCTACTAAGTCGCTGCGAAATGAAAGTTAAGCAAAATATTTTTCAATTGAATAACAACCAAGACCTAGAGCACTTTTTAGCAAATACAAAAAGAACAAACATCGAAGCATTTGATTTTAGTCGTTTCAGTAAGGCTCATAAAAAAACAGCTGAATTTCAGTTAGACACTTTTATAGACAAAGCGTATAAAACTATTAGCAGTCAAAACTCTAATGCTAAAAACTTAACACCAAGCTGTTAATTATCACAGCGAATTCAGGAGCTTAGCCCTATGTTAACCAAACAAAATACCGGTATTGTTTTCGTTGATATTCAAGGCAAGCTAGCTCGAATCGTCGACGGCAGCGAAGCCTTGATTAATAACAATCAAAAGTTACTTAAAGCAGCAAAGATATTAAACTTACCTGTCATTTGGTTAGAACAAAATCCTGAAAAGTTAGGCTCAACAATTGACGAGCTAAAAGACTTAATTGCAGATACACAACCAATTGTGAAATTTACTTTTAATGCTTGCCTAGAAGAAGCTTTTATCAAAGCAGTCGAACAAACTGGCGTGAACAATTGGCTCGTTTGTGGCATTGAAGCTCATATCTGTGTTTATCAAACTTCTTCTGGCTTACTTGAACGTGGCCATAAAGTTCATCTTCTCAGTGATTGTATCGCATCCCGCGAGGCATCAAACAGACAACTAGCTATAGACAAACTGGCCGCTCGCGGAGCAGAAATTACTGGCTTAGAAATGTGTTTATATGAATTAGTTGAAGACTGCCGAGCCGATGAATTTAAACCAATATTGCAATTAATTAAGTAGCTCATTCACTGGTTAATTAACTCAATCTACTAGTGACTCGCTCGCGTCACGAAAGCACGACAAATCAATACTTATGATGTGTCTCACTATATAGGAGATACATTATGAACTTTACATTAAAACTTATATTGCTATGTCTGATCTTTGTATCAAGTAGCCACATTTCATTCAATACATACGCCGCTAACAATTCCGAGCCTAAACACCCTAACAAGAAGGTTGCTATGCTAATTTCTGGCTATGGCAATCTTGATGCAGCATTATCCTATGATTTGGAAGAGCTAGTTCAAAGCTACCTTATTTTTCATCGAAATCAGGTCGAAATCGATATAGTAACACCGCAAGGAGGAGCTGTTCCGGTTAAAAATAATAAAGATAATATAAGCTACATTGCTGATTTCAAAGAGAACACATCAGGGTTAGCTAAATTAGCAAATACATTGTCAGCGAAACAAGCACGTAAAAATCAATATGATGCCCTGTTCATTGTTGGTGGTGATGGAGCTGTATTTGACCTGCCTTTTGATAAAAACACTCAGCAATGGATTACTTCATTTGCTACCACAAACAGACCAATTGCTGCTGTGTGTCATGGTCCAGCCGCACTTATTAACGTGAAATTACCTGATGGCAATTACTTTGTTCAAGACAAACAAGTGAATAGTTTTACCTACATCGAAGATCATGCTTTTAAAAAGGAAAACATCAACAAATACCCAATAATAGTGCAAACAGAACTTGAAAAACGAGGTGCAAAATTTGTATCAAACAGCCCTATGCTTCCTTTTGTCTCTCAAGATGAAGGATTGATTACTGCACAAAACCCAACGTCAGTTGCCAAGGCAGCTGAGGCTTTATTGATAGAGCTAGGGATTAAGCCAGTTAATCGTAAAGCGTTCAAGGACGAAGCATCGATGGAATTAATCGCAAAAGCTCGAACTATGGGTGTATCACAGATTGATATTGCCATGAGCCAAGATTCAGAAAGTTATGACCTTATGTACTTAGCTTTATATGGCTTATATGCGTATAAATTAGCTGAAACTGAGCAAGATAAAGCCATCGAGTTACGCCTTATGGAAAAAATAGGTGAGTACTTCCATCACCCTCAATATGTTATTCATATGATTAATACTCACCTTGAGCTTAACAACAAAACACGAGCAAAATTATTATTTGAGCAAGCTCAGCAAACATTCTCTGAATTTAAGCTACCACAAGAGCTGAGAAAGCAACTTTAAAACTAGGTTATTACTAGTTAACTAAACCTTTGATAGAGGTTAAACATGATTAGGGGAGTTCTTCTTCTCCCCTAATTAATTAACCGTTTTGACAAATTCGATAGCCCTGAGGACAACTAGGCTTGGTAAAAGACTTCACTCCAAGCTTAAACTCTTTCATAGTCAAAATTCTTGGGCTGGCACCATCAACTAAATATTCAATGTCTAACCCTAGCTCTGATATCGCTCGTTCAAACTTAACCATATTGTTAAAAGGTCGAGGTAAACCTTTTTGGTAAGGTGTTTCGTAGTGATCTTCAGCGTAGAGTATTTTCTCTTTTGGCAGATAAGCGACCAAGTTGTTATCTGTATGTGCTGTAGGAATGTCATGGATAATTAATTTTCCATTCCAGAGTGAAAGCGATTTTTCAACAAAAATAAAGTTTGCTGGTTCAATGCTTTTACCCAGCTTTTCTTCAATAACAACCTTGTTCTTTGCCACCGTTATTAACTTTGCTCCCAAATTTAGCGCGGGTTGGATCATGTTGAGATGTTCAGAGTGATGGTGAGTCAACACCGCCATTTTCAGCGGTTTCGACGAACCGAGATAATTTTGTAAGCTGTTAAAGTTTTCTTTTAACTTTCGGTCACCTCCAACTGAAATAAAGTAGTCACCAACATCAACAAACAAAGCTCGGGAGCGACCTTGTCCCACATGATAAATGCTTGGAGCTAACAAAGCATGAGACATTTGGCTATTATCTACCGGCTTGCCCCAGCTAAGATAATCTTTAGGTGGCGTAAGTACACTCGATAAGTTAGGTGCAATATCAATATTGCGATAAGTAGAGATCACCCTTGGTTCCCCCAAAACAAAAAAATTCATATCGCGCGCGTAGCCAATACCTTCCACCTGCGAATAATTAGAGAATGCATAAGTGAGCTCTCCACCACTGGGATGTTGACGGGAAACTTTGCTAATGAAGCCTGAACGTTTGTCGATGTATATAACTGACGGGGCATTGCCTGACAAAGTATAAGATAATTTATAGTGAGGAGTACCTTGGTAATTAGCTTCTCCAACAAATAATACGTCTGATTTTGCTTCAATTAGTTTTTTCGCAACCAAGGTATCGCTACTTCTTTCAATCGACGCACCTGTATTTTTGAAGTTATACCATTGATCATCCGTGTATCTTTTATTCAGAACATCATAAACTCTACCTGCATTTTCGTTAGCTATGTAATGCTCTAAATCTGTATTGGTCCTATCTACTCGCCAAGACAACATTCCTTTGGTGTTATTGCTAAAATCTATTGTTAGTTCTTCATTTATCCGCCAAAAATCAGTTGATGATGCAGACTCATTTTGTCCCGGCCACAAACTTTTTCGATGATCATGAATAGTAATCGCAGGCAGTGATGTTAATTTACTCCCTCCATATGCAGCTTTTAATGTATTTATCGCTTCACCAAGTTGATCATCAGCTATCACGCAGCTCGAAGCTAATAAAGCGCTGATACTGATCACCGCTTTACTGGTTAATTTATTGTTCATTTAAAGGTTTCCCTAATAGGTTTTTCATCAGGAAAACTTTAGGTCGTACTTTGTGAAGGTTTTGTGAGGTAGAGTTAGTTCCTATCGTGGATTTTCTGCTTTTTATCGCAACTATATAAGGCTTAAAATTTGTGAACTTCGCCTGATTATTCAATATTTTAAATATCTGGCTGACACTCACAAAAGTCTCACATTTAACTGGATACTCTCAGTATTACTTTACTCTCATATTGTGTTTATGGAGCATTCAAGTGTACACAAAGAACAAAAAATTGTGGCTTACCACAACATTCATATCTTCATTATTTATTACATCATTTGATAACCAAGCAATCATTATTCGCCACGATGTCAGTGACGAAAAGTATCATGCTGATATCAGTGCCTTTCCGCCATTAGCCACGCTATATAAAATAGGCGTGCATGGCACACTCATTCATCCTGAATGGGTAGTTACTGCTGGGCATGCTGTATTTTGCATGGAACAGGGTGCCAAAATAAAAGTAGGTGGTCAGTGGGCAACTGTTTCTTCTCGGTACACTCATGCCAAATATCACGATAGCGACAACTATGACATTTCACTTTTAAAACTCGCAACACCAATTAATAACATTGTCCCAGCACAGTTATACCGCAGTGATGACGAAGCAGAACAGAAAATTTGGTTTATTGGCAGTGGCAGTACAGGCAATGGGTTAACTGGGCAAACTGTCAATTACGTACAAAATCAAGGATTACTGCGCAAAGCTGAAAATACAATAGATGGTGTTAGTGATGCTGAGTTATTTTTCACCTTTAACAAAGGTCCAAAAGCACTGCCTTTAGAAGGTGTTTCAGGCAATGCCGATAGCGGAGGTCCTGCGTATCAAAAGATTGATAACAAATATTACCTACTTGGAATTAGTTCTCGTGCTGATAGTCCACCAGAAGGCATTGGTAAATATGGCGTAAAAGAAATTTACTCTCGCATTTCTTTTCATATCGACTGGATTGAAAAAGTCATATCTGAAGATCAGGAGCACTTAGCTAATCTTACTAGCCAATATCACTTTGCCGATGACAACCTTAAAGGCAACTTAAGTAAAGTTTGCGCACAAATAGGTTATTAAATACTAGGTTAGAAAAAAAGATAAGGCGAATTAGTCGCCTTTATCATCAAAGTTGATGGATAATGAAAATGCTTGAGAGCTAGTGTCTACTCTTACCTGCCATTTATAAACGTGAGCTATTCGCTCAATCAAGTTCAAGCCATGCCCGATCCCTTGGCTAAATGAGCCTTTCTCACCACTTTTGAACAATTCATTAGGAATTGCATGCTGATAGCTATTAACAAACTTGACGGATGACGATGTAATTTCGATAGATACATCATCTCCCGTAGTATAGTGAACAATGTTAGACAGTACATTGTTAAACAAAATAGCAACCAATGGTGTATTTACTTCCAGAAAAACATCTCTGCCAGCACTGATATTGAATTTTATACTTTGACCTTTTTTGCTGTGATTCACATCTGAATTTGTCAACAGGCAGTTTTCAATAAGTGCTGTGACATTAGTTGTTTCACTGTTAGTTGATTCGTTTCGAGCCAAAGCCAGCAGCGTATTGGTGATTTGTTCAAGACGCATATTCGCTTCTGTAAGCTGACGCCATTCTTGTTCGGTTGTTTTGGTAAAAGGCTGAGCTAGAATATTTTTAGCTATGGCAACCGGGGTTCTAATTTCATGACTTACATCTTTAGTAAAATGAGCTTCTCTTTCCCACGCGTCGGTTAAGCGAGAAAATGTTTCTTTTATCTTCTCAGCTAAAATACCTATCTCATTGTTAGGGTAATTATCATCGACTTCGACTTGGTTAATTTCATCTTTACTACTTACCTGATTAGCTAATCGATTTAACGGATTTATCAGTTTTCTTGCTTTATAAAGGCCATATATAGCAACTAAAGAGCAACAAATGATGCTTAACACTAACAACCAAACTAAGGTAGTTGGTAAATAATCTCGACTGACTTCATACGCGTCAACATCTGCTGCTAACACATAAACTTCCTTTCCTAGCGAAAGAACTTGGATATGTACCGTACCTAAAACGGGACTGCTGAATTCAATTTTATCAGGCTTTTGTAAGTACTCTTGTTTGAATTCTTTCGGTAAACCTTCCCAGTCATTATGCAAACTCATATAAGAGGTTCTAGGACTTGTTAATTGCTTAGTTTTTGCAAATTGCTCCTGTATGTACTTAGCTTCACTGAGTACTTGTCGGTTAAATATATTATCTTCGATAATCCAAGAGTAAGTTAGGATCAGTAAACTATAAATAAGCGTTATGGTTAAAGATATGCTGACTAGCAACTTGTTAATCGCTGTTGTAATAGATGTTCTTTCTTGCATTACTCGTTTATATCCAGTTTAAAGCCAATTCCGTGCACTGTTTTTATGACAGATGTGGAAAATGGTTTGTCTAATGCATTCCTTATAACGTAAATATGGCTTCTCAGCGCATCTGTTTCAGGCATATCATTGCCCCATATTTTTTCGCTGAGTTGTCGTTTACTTACTACATTGGGAAAAGCCAAAGCAAGTTGCCTAACAATCTCAAAATCAGTTTGCGACAACAAAACATCATAACCTTGCCTTTTTAATGTTCTCTGGCCTAAGTCGAGTTGTATGTCTCCCAATTCAATAACTTTATCTTTGTGAAGCAATGATCGTCGGCCTAATGCTAAACATCGCATATACACTTCTTCAAGAGAAAATGGCTTGGTCAGGTAGTCATCAGCTCCCACTTCAAAGCCAAACAACTTATCTTGCAAGCTGTCTCTAGCAGTTAACATCAATACTGGTAAGTGATGATCTGCAATAGCTTTTAACTTTCGACATAAACTATATCCATCAGCATCAGGCAACATCAAATCTAGAATAACCAAATCAAATTTTTGTGAACACATTAACGAAATAGCAGCTTGCCCTGAATGTGCATAATCAACAGCAGCCCCTTTGTCAGCAAGGAAGTTAACAAGCTGACTGGCGATGTCTTTATTATCTTCTACGACTAAAATAGATAGCTTAGTTTCCAATGATGCTCTCCTGCAAAATTCATTGTTTACTGTTAATTAATTCAACAACCTTTTCTATAGCCAAATCTCTGTCAGCTAATAAAGCATCGGCGGTTTGACTGACAATATACTCAGGCACTACGGGAGCTTGGCTATTGTCACCACTAGGCCTAACAAGTAAGCGAGTAGTAATGTAAGCACGCAGTTTTGAGTTTGGCAGATTAAAAAGATTTCCCTGAGCCGACTGACTAGCATACCCGCCAGTTGGTTCTCCTACCAAAGTGCCCAGCTGATTATCTTGTACACTAGTCGCGAAAACTATCGCGGCAGAATACGTAATTGGTCCAATCAAAACGTAAGTGTTTCCGTTAAACAAATTATCTGACCGGTTAGGACTTTCCCAGTCGTTCCATTGCTGTGAGGTGACTTCGCCTATCTCACCTTTGTAGTTGAATATTCCTCGATTGTCTTCATTCAACTTCTCTTGTAGGGATGACACCAGTCGAAATGGTTCATTAGCTAAATACGAAGTAAGATAAGTCACAGTATCGGTATTGCCACCTGGATTGTCTCTGACATCAATAATTAAATTATTGATGTCATCTTTGCTAATTTGCTCAAAGGTACGATCAATGACCTCTTCAAAAATAGTAGGCTCAATATCAAAATGTTCTATATAAAGTAACCCTGTATCTTTATTCAGCTTTCGGTAGTGAAGTTCTTCTTTGCGTGAGTCCTCTAATGACCATTGCTGCTCTCTATTAACTCGATAACGTTGACCATCTATAAGTAAGTCAAAATCATTTATTGCACCTGTCACAGCCCACAGCATAATAGGAAATCTTTCAGCCACAATTTGTTCCCGCAAGCGCTGAGTTTCACCACCTACATACTGCTGCATTTCGTCGATTAAACTCACCGCACTAACTGAGTTTATTGTTTGAATTACTCTTCCTGCCTCTAACACAACATCTTCGCTTTTATAAGTATTGGCTAAAACTAACTGCTTGTTTGAAGTCAATTTTACAGCAAAAGGAAAAGGCTTATTGTTACTGCTCTTTAGTTCCGCATATTCTTGATATGGCCAAATAAGAAAAGAGTGACCGTCTTTTAGTTCGGCATTTAGCTGACCAATGATTTTAAAGAAGTCTACCCTTTTCAATGGCTTCTTTAGCTGCTTTTTAAGCTGCTCAGCTTGGTAAAATAAGTTATCAACATCGGCGTATATAGACATATTGGGGTGCCTTTCGAGCGTACCATAGATAAAGGCATCAATGTCTTCTGACATTTGAGTTACGGTGAGAAGCTCATCGACTAAACTGGGGTCTTCCAAAGCTGGAAAAATTTCTAAATGCGGCTTCTGACAGCCTGACAATAGAAGCAATATGACAATCAAACTAACATGCTTAAACATACTTTTAACCTGCAACAAATATCAATTTGCCATAGCATAAATGTTACTTTGTCGGGGTTTTGTGAAGGTATAAAGCGTTTGCTTGTTTTGTGGGTTACTAAGGCAGTTGAAGCAAAGAGCGAAATGAAAGAAAAATGAAGGCCAGATGATTCATTCATTTTTACTGAGTAACAAGTTACAGCTAGTCAAACTAGCTGTAACTTACAGAAGCTTTTTGAATTAGTAGTTATGGTAATCCAAGCAAATTTTCACTTCTTGCTTAGAGCCTAAGATCACAGGTACACGTTGGTGTAAGCTTGTTGGCTTCATCTCCAAGATGTTCTCTTTACCTGTCGAAACCAAGCCACCAGCTTGTTCTACTAGCCATCCCATAGGATTTGCTTCATACAACAAACGAAGTTTATAAGGTTTGCCTTCAACGTCAGTGTGAGTTGGATAAGTGAATAAACCACCACGGCATAAAATGCGGTGAACATCACCTACCATACAAGCAATCCAACGCATGTTGAAGTTCTTACCGCGAATACCACCTTTACCATCTAAGATATCACGGATATAGCGTTGCATTGGGATTTCCCATTTATGCTGATTCGAAGTATTAATCGCAAACTCTTGAGTTTCTTCAGGAATTTGGATGTCATCTTGGGTTAATAAGAAGGTGCCATGGGTCTTATCTAACGTAAAGAACTTAACGCCCTTACCTGTTGTTAACGCTAGAATAGTCGACGGACCATACATTACATAACCCGCAGCAACTTGGTTTACTCCAGGTTGGAAGAAGTCTTCTTCAGTGATAGGGTCTGTTTCGCCTTTACCTTCAGGTACAGGAAGGATTGAGAAAATAGTGCCAGTTAATGAGTTAACGTCTATGTTTGAGCTGCCATCTAGTGGGTCAAATGCTACTAAAAAGCGGCCGCCGTGTTCGCTCTCAACAATAAAATCTTCTTCTTCAGAAGCAATTGCTCGAACAAAGCCAGATTCTAACAACATGTCTTTTAATAATTGGTTAGATAATACATCTAGCTTCTTTTGCGTTTCACCTTGAATGTTTTCATCAAGGGTCGAACCCAATACGCCCGCTAAGTCCGCTTGGCCAACCCTAAAAGAGATGTCTTTACAAGCTGCCAATATGGTTCTGATCAGTGAAATAAGATCCAGTTCAACACCATCTTCACGAAGTACAGGAGCGAGTCTACGCATGATTGAATTTGCCTCTTTGCTATTTTCATCTGTAAGTTGCAGAACAAATCATTGAGCCTGAATTTATTCTGCAGATTTGATGGCGGCAATTCTAAACTAATCGCGACCGAGTTTCAGCCAAAATGTTATATAAAATGAAATGTTCCAACACCAGTTACAAAAAGATTAGCCTATGCTAACTACCGCGGTAAAGAAATAACAAAGGTTGTGCCTCCCCAGTCGTTACTTTGACACTCTATCATCCCGTCATGTTTTTCTAGTATTCGACTGGCGGTAGCTAACCCTAAACCACTGCCCTTATATTCATCGCTTTCATGTAATCGAACCAAAGGCTCAAAGATTTTCTGCTGAAACTTGGCATCAATTCCGATGCCATTGTCTTTAACAGATACTCTCCAATACTTATCGGTTTGTTCAGCTTCAATGAATATCTTAGGGCTCTGCTCGTTGTAGAGCATGGCATTAGATAACAAGATTTGGAATAACTGCACAGCTAGTGCTGGCACAATACTTACTTCAGGTAAGTGCGCTAGCTCAATATCAGCCTGCTTAGCCTCTACTTCAGTTATTAAATTGTTGCAGGCAATTTCAATACAATGATGCAATTTTGCCATTTGTTTTTCTGGCTGCGCTTGATCCAATTGGGTGTAACAGATCAAAGCTTGTACTAAATCACTCATTTGCTCGGCAGATTCTGAGATCAAAGACAGTTTTTTGATTACTCCTGCAGAAATCTCGCCTTTGTGCTCATCCAAAATCAACTTAGCCATAGTACTAATGGCTTTGGCAGGTTGTTTGAAATCGTGGGCCAAAACTCGAGCAAATTGCTTGAGCTCTTTTTCTTGTTCAGCAATTCTTTTCGTCAGCATTGCCGAATTAATAGCACCTTCAATGCTTCTGTTTAACAAAGAGGAAGTTATATCCGACTTATTTAAATAATCAAAAGCGCCAAGCTTAAGGGAAGAAACGGCTATAGCTTCATTCCCTTGTCCAGTTAGCATAACTACAGGTAAATATGGATGATTCTGCTTGAGCTGAGATAAAGCCAAAAGACCATCAGAGCCCGGCAATGAATAATCCAACAATACGCAATCAGGTGTATTGGTATTTAACGCAAGTAATCCTTCCTCAGCAGTTTCGTATTCGAACACTTGCCAGTCATGAACTTTACTTTGCTTTAGAAGCCGCCGATAAAGAGCTCTGTCGTCTTCACTGTCTTCGATAATAACGAGTGCTTTTTTCACCATGCTCAGCTGCCTTTTGGTAAAATGGCAATTTCGAACCAATATTCTTTGAGCTTCTGGATTGACTCAAAAAAAGCATCAAGCTTTACTGGCTTTTGAATATAAGTGTTGGCGCCAAGCTCGTAACAAGAGGTGATGTCTTTTTCATCATCTGAGGTGGTTAAGACAATAATTGGAATATCTTTGAGTTTACTGTTTGACTTCAGCTCTTTTAAAACAGTTCGGCCATCAATCCCAGGTAAGTTCAAGTCTAATAAAATAATTCCAGGCTTAGGGTGTGTGGCGTCCCACTCTTTATCGCAATAATCCAGAGCTTCCTGTCCATCCTCACAGCGCACAATAGGATTCGACAAGTTCCCTACTTTTTTAAATGCTCTAATCGTTGCTTCATAATCGTCGTCGCTGTCTTCAACAATCAGTATTAATTGATTTTTATCCATCTTCATTATTATTTTTCCTTTATTGTGAAATAAAAACAGGTTCCACCACCTGCTACCGGTTCAAACCAAATTTGTCCTTTGTGTTGTTCAACAATTTTCTTAGCAAAAGTGAGTCCCGCACCAGTGCCTTCTCCAAACTGTTTTGGGCTGTTGAGTCGTTTAAAAATTTTAAAAACGTCAGTGTCAAAACGCTTATCTATACCTATACCATTGTCCTTGACTGAAAACGTCCAAGTGCCCGATTTATAACTGCAGCCTATATCTATCGTTTTAACTTCAGAGCGGTTGTATTTGTAAGCATTGGTGATCAAGTTGTACAACAGCTCGGTAAATCGAACTGGATCACAGGTAACTGTTGGAAGAGGTTCAACTTTGATAGTTACGTTGCGTTCTATTATTTGTTCTTTTATTCTTTCTAAAACGTCGTTAACTAACTCAGTAACATCAACTGTTTCCTCTACTGGAGCTTCACGGCCCAATCTAGAATAATAAAGCAAGTCGGAGATGAGTTTCTCCATTCTGCTACTTAAATAAATCAGTCTGTTGAGTTTGTGCTGTCCATCGGGGTCTAACGTATCTTCATAATCTTCCAATAAAAATGAAGAGTGATTCTTTATTGCTCTTAACGGTTCTTTGAGATCATGCGAAGCAATATAGGCAAAGTTATCTAGTTCAACATTGGAATTCTGCAGTTGTTCCATCATAGCTTCGCGTTCTTGTTCAAACCTAACTTGCTCCGTGATGTCTCGAACCATGCCACAGTAATAAACTTGCTCACCTATTGAATATGAGGTCACGCCCAAGTCCATATGAAAAATTCGACCATTTTTGTGCTTACCATATACACGTCGACCTTTACCCATAATTTTGGCTTCGCCAGTGGTGGCGTAATTGCTCAGATATTTGTCGTGTTCACTTTGATAAGGTTCAGGCATTAACATTTTTATGTTATTGCCCACCAATTCTGATTCCGCATAGCCGAATGTTTCCTCAGCCGCTTTGTTTGCCGATAGCACATTGCCTCTATCATCGATAGTAATAATGCCGTCAATAGTGCTGCTTAGCGTCGCCTTGTACTCAATTTCTCGTTTTCGCAGTTGCAAACTCGTTGCTCTAGAAAATAAGCCGTAAAAAAGCGCTATTCCGAGTAAAACCGAAATAAACAATCCAACTCCAAGCACCAGCAAAGGTACGTAAGATACATCTTCAATAACTCGAAACTCTTTTGGCCAAATATACAATTGCCATGAAGTACCGTGTAATTCGAATTTTCGACTAAACCCTATTTCACTCTCATAGGTTAGATGTTCACCTGCATTTTCATAAAGCAGTTCTTGTTCAGAATAAACAGCGATATTGAAATCGTCAGTGAAGTGCTCTGGCAACATGTGCTCTATGAGCTTGCTAATGTCAAAGACACCTAGAATAAAACCTTGAAACAACTCACCTGAATAAATTGGAAAATAACTTAAAAACCCTTTTCCCCCTTGCACTAAATCGATAGGTTTAGTCAAAGTGAACTCACCCTTTTGTTTAGCTAAATCCAATGCGAGCTTTCGTTTTGGTTCAAACGATAAATCAAGTCCTTGTGCTTGCTCATTACCTTCAATGGGTTCTACCCAACGAACGATGTATTCGCTATCAACCCATTCGACAGCTCTCAAGCCTTCGTTATCTCGGACATAATTGGCAGCATCTAACTGCCAATCTTTAAAGGGAATACCATCTCTGATAACCCAGCGATTTCTCATTCGCTCTAATGCACTGAGAGTGCTAGGCAATGTCGTCAAAAACTGGTGCTCAATAAGTTCGACTTTAGCTTTAGATGTATTTTGAATAAGGTGTTTTTCTTGTTGAATGGAGAGTTCTCTGACAATGAAAGAAAGCAAGATAGTTATGACTAACCCTGTCGATGAAATAACTGCAGGCCAAAACCACTGCTTTTGTGTGTATCTTTCCATTGATTTAACCAAAACCGTTTAATTGTAATTATAATTTTGTTTTCAGTTAAGTGTGATTCACTCCCCTTAATCATAGTATAAAAAAACAACAAGTAAAACAGCTCAATAAACGAGCATTTTTCATATCTTGGTATAAGCTGAGAGTACGAATACTTTTCTTTTCGTCTTAAACAGGGAGTTGAGCAGTATGAATGTTTTACTGGTTGATGATCGCGAAATAGATAGGGAACTGATTAAACATGCCCTGCTTGGTTCAGAAAAATCATTTGATATTACCGAAGCGACAAACGCCTATGAAGGTTTAGATCAACTTAAAAATTCACAGTTCGACGTCATTCTAATGGATTATCAAATGCCAAGAATGAATGGCATGCAAATGCTACATCAACTGCAAGCCATACCTGACAAAAATGACGCAATAAAAATAATCATCAGTAACAACGGTGATGAAGAGCTTATGCTTGAATGTATCAACGCAGGAGCTCAAGATTTTTTATTAAAAGAAGAGGTAACTTCTCGTCACTTAGTAAGATGCATCAAACAGTCTCATAAACGATTAGAGTTAGAACAAAAATTATATCGTAGTTACCATCAACTAAAGGAGCTTGCTGAACACGATCAGCTCACAGGGCTATACAACCGCTATCACTTCGAAGAATCACTTCGTTCACTACTTATAAACACTCGCGGCCACAACGGTTACTTGGCTGTCATGCTACTAGACCTCGATAACTTTAAATTGATCAACGACAACTTTGGTCATGCTATTGGTGATCAGTTATTGGTGGAATTAGCTAATCGAGTGAGAAATTCATTTCGCGAAAGCGAATTGTTTGCTCGCCTTGGCGGAGATGAATTCGCTTTTGTTTTTACTGGGATCAGTCAAGTTAATAATGCATTCGCTATCGCTAAGCGTATTCTAGATTCTTTCAATCAACCTTTCGATATTCTAGAACATCAAATCTTTTGCCAAGGCAGCATTGGTATTTCCATCAACTCTCATTCTGAAATAAGAATGGAAGAGTTATTAAAATACGCTGATATCGCAATGTACAGAGCTAAAAAAGAAGGAAGTTGTAAAGCTTGCCTGTTCGAAGATGACATGGAAAGTGAATTTCTAAGAGCATTCCGAATTGAAAATGAACTACGAACCGCAATTAAGCATAAAGACTTTGTCCTTAACTACCAACCTATCTACAAAAGTAATTCCAGAGAAGTTACTTGCTTCGAAGCATTAATTCGTTGGCCAAAAGGAAAAACAACAAAAAATCCTAGTGAGTTTATCCCTATTGCTGAACAAACTCGACTTATCGAGCCACTTGGTCGTTGGATCATAGAACAAGCGATAAGTCAGTTAGCCGCTTGGCAACAGTCCTCGCAAGAAACCAATGTAAATTTGGCAATTAACTTATCACCACTGCAGTTACACGATTTAAACTTACCACTTTTTATTAAACAGCTCGCCCACAACTATAAAGTTGATGCCTCGCGAATTATTATCGAGATAACAGAAACCGCATTACTTGAGAATAATGACTCAACCTTAGATACATTAACCGCAATCAAATCAATTGGTTGCCGTCTAGCCTTGGATGACTTTGGCACAGGTTATTCCTCCATCTCGCACCTGCTTAATTATCCAATTGATACTGTTAAGTTTGATAAGTCTTTGCTAGATGACGCATTAGAAAAACCGAAAAAGCTTTCTGTACTCAAGGGGTTAACAGAAATGCTTAGCTCAATTGGCGTTGACACTGTCGCGGAGGGCGTCGAATTACTGGAACAAGCCAACCTTTGCGAAGAAATTGGTATATCAAAGCTGCAAGGTTACTTTTTAGCTAGACCTATGAATGCAAAAGATTGTTATAAACTTATTGAACAATAACTTGTTAATATCGCAAAAATGTAAATTTTATTTCTTTAAAAGATTAGAGTTCGCGATCTCAAAGCAAACCGAATAATCTTTGTAATAAAAATAATTCATACCAAAGCCTATTCACAATCTCCATCAGCTCAGGCAGACTCGGTAGCACTTAATTTCGGGAGATAATAATGAGAATAGGATCCTATCTTTTTCTTGCCTTAATAACGGTGAGTTCCTTTGCCAGCTTGGCAAGAAGTATCGAAGCCTTCACCAAAGGTATGCAAAGTCAACAAGGCTTTTTTAACTTTTATTACGATGACTCAAACGACAAACTTTATCTAGAAGTGGATAAACTGAATCAACAAGTTTTGTTTCAAAGCTCGTTACCACAAGGCTTAGGTTCTAATGATATTGGCTTAGACAGAGGTCAGCTAGGTGATACTCGTATTGTACAATTTGAAAAGTACGGCAACAAAGTTTTACTAAACCAAATTAACACTTATTACCGTGCAAATTCTGATAATCAGGCAGAAAAACAAAGTGTAAAAGAAGCTTTTGCTAAGTCAGTAATTCAAGGATTTACTGTAGCAGCTCAATCGGGTTCAAGTGTTCTTATTGATTACACTAGTTTCTTACAAAGTGATATTCACGGTGTAGCAAAAACTTTAGCTCGTAAAGACCAAGGTAACTTTTCTTTAGATAAAAGTCGCAGTGCAGTTTACTTGCAACAAAGCAAAGCTTTTCCTGAAAATACTGAATTAGAAGCGATTGTTAGTTTCAAAGGCAGCAAACCAGGTGGTTACCTTAGAGATGTAGCACCAGATGCAGAAAAGATTACTGTTCACATGCATCACTCATTTATTCAGCTACCAGATGACAAGTATAAACCTAGAAAATTCCATCCGTACTCTGGCTATTGGTCGGTAGAGCATAAAGATTATGCCGCAGCAATAGAAGACAGCATGGCGGTGAAATATATCCCTCGTCATCGTTTAGCGAAAAAAGATCCAACGGCAGCGAAGAGTGAAGCTATCAAGCCTATCGTTTATTATTTAGACCCTGGCGCACCAGAACCAGTGAAAACGGCACTGATAGATGGAGCGAAATGGTGGAACCAAGCTTTTGAAACTGCTGGTTTCATCAATGCCTTCCAAGTTAAAATTTTACCTCTAGACGCCGATCCTATGGATGTAAGATACAACACTATCCAATGGGTACATAGAGCAACAAGAGGCTGGAGTTATGGTTCTTCAGTTATCGACCCTAGAACCGGTGAAATCATTAAAGGTCACGTTAGTTTAGGCTCATTGCGAGTTCGTCAAGACTACTTGATAGGTCAAGGACTAACAGCGCCTTTTGCTGACGGCAATACCAATACAGATGCAATCAAAACTATGGCTCTTGCACGTATTAAACAGTTATCTGCTCACGAAGTTGGTCATACCTTAGGTATCGCACATAACTTCGCAGCTTCGGTAAACGACCGAGCGTCAGTGATGGATTACCCTCACCCGCTAGTTAAAATTAAAGATGGTAAGTTAGATTTATCTGATGCCTACGACGACAAAATTGGCAGCTGGGATAAGTTTGTTATCCAATATGGTTATTCAGAGTTTAATTCAGAGCAGGAAGAAGAAGCTCTTGCTGAGTTAGTAAATGAAGCACAACAGCAAGGTTTGCTGTACATGTCAGACCCAGATGCTAGACCTTTAAGCGGTGCTCACCCAGACGGTCACTTATGGGATAATGGTGATAATCCAGCAAGCGAGTTAGAACGAGTATTAAAGGTTAGAGAAATTGCTCTGAACAACTTCGGCTTAAATAATTTAGCTGCCGAACGTGATGTTTCAGACCTACAAGAAATTCTAGTACCTATTTACTTATTCCATCGTTATCAAGCTGAAGCTGCGGTAAAACTAATTGGTGGCGTAGATTACAATTACCAAGTAAAAGGCGGCAATACAGCAAATGCAACGCCAGTGTCGAAAGACAAACAGCAACAAGCATTGCAAGCGTTATTAGCAACACTTGATGCAAAAACGCTAACTTTACCAACTCATATCATAGGTTTAATTCCGCCTAAAGCTTATGGCTCTTATCGCAATAGAGAAACTGCTCCAAGTAAAACTGGTTTAGTATTCGACCCAATGGAGCTAGCTAGCGCATCAATTGGGCATAGCCTAAAAGGCTTATTTGATACTGCAAGATTAAATCGTGTCGCTCAACAGGCTAGCTTAAACAACACACCGTGGACTCTTACTGAATACCTAACTCAGATTATTGAAACAACGGTAAAAGCACCACTAAACGATGATATGTCTGGCTTAGTGCAAAAGCGAGTTGCAGGCCTAACAATAGAAATGCTGATGCAAAGCTTATTATCTGAACAATTGAGTATTGAAGCTAAAGCTGACGTATACACAGCATTGGCAGACTTGTCTGAGTGGCTATCTTCATACTCAAGAAATGATAGTTTTTACAAGCTTGCTTCGCATCACTTGGCTTGGTACTTCGAGCATAGAAAGTGGTTACCTCTAGTAACAATAACTAAGATGCCTCCAGGATCGCCAATTTAACTATGTTGCGACATATTGCAACAAACAGCCTCTAATAAAACAGGCTCAACTATGTTATGTTGAGCCTGTTTTTTTATCTGCTATTTATAAAGTTTTATATGCATATTCATATCTTAGGTATTTGTGGCACTTTTATGGGCGGCATTGCAGCAATTGCTAAACAGCTAGGCCATAAAGTCACAGGTTCTGATCTCAACGTTTACCCTCCTATGTCAACGCAACTAGAAAACTTGGGAATTGAGTTAACTCAAGGCTGGGATGTTGAACAATTCCAACCAGAACCAGACATTGTGATCATAGGTAATGCGCTTTCTAGAGGAAACCCGGCGGTTGAGTATGTATTAAACCGTAAACTTGCTTACACTTCAGGTCCTGAGTGGTTGAAAAATCACGTACTAAAAGATAGATGGGTATTAGCTGTTGCAGGAACTCATGGCAAAACAACAACTTCTAGTATGCTTGCATGGATTCTAGAAGATGCGGGCTTTGATCCGGGTTATTTAATTGGCGGTGTTCCAGGTAACTTTGAAGTGTCAGCTAGAGCCGGCAGTGATCCGTTTTTTGTCATCGAAGCAGATGAATACGACACTGCGTTTTTTGATAAGCGTTCCAAGTTCGTACATTACCTACCAAACACACTAATCCTGAACAATATGGAATTTGACCACGCTGATATCTTCAGTGATTTAGAAGCGATAAAAACTCAGTTCCACCATTTGATCAGAACAGTACCTAACAACGGCTTATTGTTAGTCAATGGCCAAGATGAAAACTTACCTAGCACATTAGATAAGGGCTGTTGGACACCTAAGCAAACAATTTCAGGAAATGGCGAATGGCAGTTCACACCTATTAACAACGCCCAACAACGTTTCGATGGCAGTAAGTTTGAAGTTGTTTTTGATGGTGAAGTCGCAGGCACTGTAGACTGGCAAGTTACAGGCGAACACAACGTGTTAAATGGCCTAATGGCATTAGCAGCAGCTAGACATGCAGGTATTGAGCTAACAACAAGTATTGCTTCACTATCTAAATTCCAACCTCCAAAGCGAAGAATGGAATTAGTCTGCGCAGCTGGTGGCGTTACCTTGTATGATGACTTTGCTCATCACCCAACTGCTATAGCGACAACCATTGATGGACTGAGAAACAAAGTGGGTGATAACAGAATAATCACCATTATTGAACCTAGATCTAACACAATGAAAATGGGTGTTCACAAAGATAGATTAAGCGCTTCATGGTCACAAGCTGATATGGTCTTTTTATACAAACCAGACAATGACTGGCAAATAGAATCAGAAGAAAAATTAACGATTAGCGATTCAGTTACAAATATTGTGCAACAGGTAATTGATATTTGCCGTCCTAATGACCATATAGTGTTAATGAGTAATGGTGGGTTTGCTGGCATCAGACAACAGCTCGCCGACGCGTTATCAAATAAGTTTGATAACTAGGGATATTTAGCTTTCATACATAGCAATATATGAAAGCTCTCCCCTAAAGCTATAACTTAAAAATCTCGGGTAAACAATGCAAAGTACATTCAGTCAACAGCTCACTTTAGCTGTGACCGGTGCTTCTGGTGCACCTTATACACTTGAATTATTAAAGCAGCTGGTAAAAGCTAATGTTCAGGTGTATTTGCTGTTTTCTTCAGCAGCTAAAATCGTGTTCAAAACAGAAGTTGAACTTGATGTTCCTGGTAATCCAGATAAGGCTAGTGAATTTTTCACGCAGTACTGTCAAGCTAGACCAGAACAAATCAAAGTAATAGGAAACCACGACTGGTTTTCACCTCCCGCATCTGGCTCAGCCGCACCAAAACAAATGGTGGTTTTACCTTGTTCTACTGGGACTTTGTCGGCTATTGCTCATGGTACCTCAGATAATCTGTTAGAAAGAGCAGCTGACGTAGTTATTAAAGAGAAAGGACAGCTAATTTTGGTGCCTAGAGAGACGCCATTTTCAGCAATTCACTTAGATAACATGAGTAAACTAGCTCATATCGGCGTCACTATCATGCCAGCTGCGCCAGGCTTCTATCATCAACCAAAGTCTATTGATGACTTGGTGAAGTTTATGGTTGCGCGAATTCTGGATCATTTAAAAATTGAACACGACATTGTGCCTCGCTGGGGCTACACCAAATAAAGCATAGGTTTATGAACGCATTAGAAATCACCAATTTAACCAAAACATACCAATCGAAAGATCGAAAAGTTGAAGCGTTAAAAGGCATAAATTTAACCGTTGAACAAGGCGACTTTTTTGCTCTTTTAGGCTCGAATGGTGCAGGTAAGTCAACGACTATTGGCATAGTAAGTTCACTGGTAAATAAAACGTCAGGCACAGTAAAAGTATTTGGCCATGATACAGATAAAGAACTGGACTTAGCTAAATCACATTTGGGTTTAGTGCCTCAAGAGTTCAACTTCAATCAGTTCGAAACCGTATTACAAATTGTAGTAAATCAAGCAGGTTATTACGGGGTTGACCGAAAAACAGCTTACGAACGTGCAGAAAAATACCTAAAACAAATAGATCTATGGCACAAGCGTGACGCCAAAGCTCGTGAACTTTCTGGCGGCATGAAAAGACGCTTAATGATAGCTAGAGCACTTATGCACGAACCTAAGTTGCTTATTCTTGACGAGCCAACAGCCGGTGTTGATATCGAGATAAGACGGAGTATGTGGACTTTCTTGCAAGACTTAAACAAGCAAGGTATCACCATTATTTTAACAACTCACTATCTTGAAGAAGCAGAGATGCTATGTCGTAACATTGCCATCATAGATAAAGGTGAAATCGGCGAAAACACTTCGATGAAATCATTGCTGTCAAAACTAAATGTCGAAACCTTTGTGTTAGATACATCTAAGTTTGAGCAAGCGCCGGAACTAGTTGGTTTTGATTTCACTGTTGTTGATGACCACACATTGGAAGTTGAAGTAGCTAAAGAAAAGGGACTTAACCCTGTATTTGAACAACTTGATAAGCAAGGTGTGCAAGTACTCAGTATGAGAAATAAGGCAAACCGCCTTGAGGAGCTCTTTGTCCGCTTAGTGGAAGAAGGTAACAAAGCTAAGGAGACAAAATAATGTTGCAGTACTCTATCGCGTTAAAATCAATCCTTATTAAAGAATGCACTCGATTTTTGCGTATTTGGGTGCAAACCTTAGTGCCTCCAGCAATCACTATGACCTTATATTTCGTCATATTCGGCAGCTTGATTGGTTCTAGAATTGGTGAAATGGGCGGTTTTGATTATATGGCTTTCATTGTGCCAGGTTTAATCATGATGTCGGTAATTACCAACTCTTACTCAAATGTTGCCAGTTCCTTCTTTAGCGCTAAATTTCAGCGCAATATTGAAGAACTGCTCGTTGCTCCAGTACCAAATTACATTATTGTTTTAGGCTACGTTGGTGGCGGAATGTTAAGGGGATTAATGGTAGGTATTATTGTTACATTCGTTTCTATGTTCTTTGTCGACATTGAAATTCACAGCTACCTAGTTTTAATAGCAACCGTATTAATGACAGCTATGGTGTTCTCTCTAGCCGGACTTATTAATGCCGTATTTGCTAAAACATTTGATGACATATCTATTATTCCGACCTTTGTGTTAACTCCATTAACCTACTTAGGCGGTGTATTTTACAGCTTGTCGTTATTACCAGAATTATGGCAAGACGTATCAAAAGCAAACCCTATCGTGTATATGGTAAATGCCTTCCGCTATGGCTTCTTGGGTGTTTCAGATGTGGACTTAACATTTGCTTTTTCTATGATCATTGCATTTGTTGTAGTTTTCTTCTCTATCGCTATGTACCTAATCAATAAAGGGACAGGTATTCGCTCTTAAACCAAGGTAAAGGTGAAAGCGAAGCTAAAAATAACAATGCGCTAGTTGATACTGGCGCTTTTTTTTACCTAAAGTTAGAGCTTTGCTTTTGTGAAATTTGATCCTGTGAAGAATGAAATATAGTAAGCATATCGCTAGTTGCGATGGAATCCCTTTATTAGGAGATGCAGCTTAACAATATTTTCAGGCAAAGCGCTTAAGTCTAGTTCAAATCCTTAAAAGTGCCATTATTGCTCGTACTTTAATCTAAATTAGTTGATTTACCTCCAATCTGTACACTATTGATATTTTTATTATCACTTCTAAGCTTATGTTAGTTGTAGCTTTTTATTATTGCGGCTATGATTTCAGTAGACACTTTTTTAATAATTCGTCAGCTCTGGGTAAAGGAATTATCAACCAAGCCGATAGACTGGTTGTTCGCTGATTTTAAGAAACCTGAGGTAAATACGTGAATAATTTTAGAAACCTAAGTGTTTTTATAAAAGTTAATGTAATCACCGCCATTGCACTTATTGCTTTGGTTATCGTTATTCTATTAAACGCCATTGCAAATAGTGCGAATAATAAAAACTTAGATGAACTAAAAGACAAAGTTTACAATATAGCTCAATACTCCACAGCTAACGCTTTTCTAATTAATCGTATTGATGAGTTATATACTCAGGCAGTCTCCTTCGGCGACGAAGACTTAATCGGTTCGGCTCAAGAACAGTACCAAACCCTACTCTCGAACATCAGTAAAATTGAACAACTCGATGATGGTGAAAATACATCGGCAATCAACCGTTTCAAACGCAACTTAAATGAATATAACGATATTGCTAAAGAGATAGTTACAGGCTTTATTTCAGGCAATGTAGACTTCACCGTAATTCAATCGAAATCCAAAACTAAAGCTGATTTATTTGAAGAGATTAAAGCCTCGATGGAGTCTTTCCAGAAACAAACTGACGCTGCTTATAACCAGTTAGCAGAAGATGCAAAATCTCGTTCTGATTCTGCAATTGTAACCAGTATTTTAGTTTCTGTTGTATTAACTTTTGCCGTTATTGTTCTTGGTGTGTTCATCGGCCGAGAAATTAAAACAACTGCATCAAATGCAGCTGCAACATTGAAAGAGTTAGCCGAAGGTGATGGCGACTTAAAATCTCGATTAGACGTTAAAAGCCAAGACGAAATTGGCCAAATGTCGATAAACTTTAACAAATTTATGGAAGTGCTTCGTGACTCTATTAGTGAAGTAATGTCAGTAGTTCAACCTCTATTAGACAACTCAACACGACTAATTCAGCGCGTTGAAACTGCCGAAGCGGCCATGCATAAACAAGAAGTTGATTCAGACCTAGTTAAACAATCAATGAATGAGATGACAGTTAGCGTTGGTGAAATCTCCAACTCAGCAACTGAAGCCGCATCAGCAACAGAACAAGCAGAGAATGAAGCAAAACAATCGCTAGATATTTTGAATCAGTCAATGGCTGTGTCGCAAGCGCTAAACTCTGAGATTAAAGGTGCCTCTGAAGTTATACATAAGCTTGCGCAAGACACACAAAATGTAAATCAAATTCTAGATGTAATTACCTCAATCGCAGAACAAACTAACTTATTAGCATTAAATGCCGCAATTGAAGCAGCACGTGCTGGCGAACAAGGACGAGGCTTCGCAGTTGTAGCCGATGAAGTAAGGGAACTTGCATCGAGAACATCTAAATCAACCACAGAAATACGTGAATTGTTGAACGAATTGACTAATGCAGCATCAGCATCAGTAGAGTCGATGGAAAGTGCAAGCGCTCAAGCGGAACGCAACGAAGAATATGCAATGCAAACTGGCGAATCAGTTAAAGTTATTGCCAGCCATATCAACACCATCCATCACTTAAATACACAAGTTGCAACCGCAACTGAAGAGCAAACAGCCGTAGCTAGTACAGTTGTTACGAACGTGGAAGATATGAATAGCTCAATTTCTGCCTCGTTAGAAGCTTTGTCAGATATCAGAAATGTATCAAGTGGACTTCACGGTCTCTCTGATGATCTATTAGAAGCAGCCTCGAAGTTTAAGATTTAAAAGCTGTAAGTGACCGTTAAGTAGGTCATCTTGAACTTGATTCAAGATCTCGTTAAGTAGGTCATCTTGAACTTGATTCAAGATCTCGTCAAGTAGGTCATCTTGAATTGATTTCAGGACTCAAGCAAAAGATTATAAAAAGAGTGCATTTAACATTTGCACTCTTTTTTGTGGTCAAAAATCATCCAGACAGATACTTTTCTTAAGACTTATAAGTTTACAACCTTTAGTTTAAAAATAAATCTTGGTTATTTTCTCTGCCCTATTTTTTGTCACTATTTCATTTGCTAAACTTGCCGCAATTTTGTTCCCTTCAAAAATGAGAGCTTAAATGTCACTAGCCAACTCTGTTTTAGCAGTCAATGATGACTTACCAATTATCACTAATCAAAAAGTTCACAGCGGTAAAGTTCGCTCTGTATATTGGTTAACTCCCGAGGACAGCAAGCGGTTAATTGAACAAAAAGGTTACGACGTTCAGCCTGACGCTCCACTAGCTATAATGGTGATCAGTGACAGAATTTCAGCCTTTGATTGTATTTGGCATGGTGAAGGCGGAGTACAAGGGGTTCCAGGCAAAGGAGCTGCACTTAACGCAGTGTCTAATCACTGGTTTAAAATGTTCAAAGACAATAACCTTGCTGATAGCCACATCTTAGACATTCCTCATCCTTTTGTATGGATAGTGCAAAAAGCCAAACCAGTAATGATTGAAGCCATTGCTCGTCAGTACATCACAGGTTCGATGTGGCGCAGCTATGAAAAAGGCGAACGAGAATTCTGCGGTATTGCATTGCCTGAAGGCTTAAATAAAGATCAAAAGCTAAAAGATATTTTAATCACTCCGTCAACTAAAGGTATCTTAAAAGGTATTCCTAATGTTCCTGAAGCAGACGATGTAAATATTCGTCGACAAGATATTTTAGAGAACTACCAAGCATTTAACTTCCTAAATGCACAAGACGTTGATAACTACGAAGTATTGCTAAAAGATGGTTTTAACCTGATTAGCAATGCTTTAAATAAAATTGACCAGGTATTCGTCGATACCAAATTTGAGTTTGGCTATGTTAAAGATGCAGCAGGTAACGATAAGCTAATTTATATGGATGAAGTAGGCACGCCTGACTCATCACGCATCTGGGATGGCCCAAATTATCGCAATGGCAAGATCATTGAAAACTCAAAAGAAGGCTTCCGCCAAACATTATTAAACCACTTCCCTGATCCAGACATCTTACTTAACAAAGACCGCATGCCTGAAAGAGAAGAACTAGCTAGAGACAATGCACTACCGTTAGAAGTGATCATGCAAGTGTCCGAGACGTACCGTGGTATTGCAGAAAAAATAACAGGTAAGTCAATCGTTTTATCTGATAATCCTAAACAAGAAATTATTGATGTCTTGGCTGAGCAATACCAGCTAATCAAATAATCACCTTTCTTAACTTCTGGTTCACAAACTTAACTGAGATACCCACCCAAAATTAACATGGGTGTCTCTGCTATTTTTGAAGTCTTAATTGAGACACCCACCAAAAATGAACATGGGTGTCTCTGCTATTTTTGAAGTCTTAATTGAGACACCCACCAAAAATGAACATGGGTGTCTCTGCTATTTTTGAAATCTTAACTGAGACACCCACCAAAAATTAACATGGGTGTCTCTGCTATTTTTGAAGTCTTAACTGAGACGCCCACCAAAAATTAACATGGGTGTCTCTGCTATTTTTGAAGTCTTAACTGAGACACCCACCCAAAATTAACATGGGTGTCTCTGTTATTTTTGAAGTCTTAACTGAGATACTCACCCAAAATTAACATGGGTGTCTCTATTATTTTTAAGCTACGGTTCTTGTTTGAGAAGGGGTAAAGCCAAAGAATCGCTTGTACTCACGGCTAAACTGAGAAAAGCTATTGTAACCTACCTGATAACAAGCTTCTGTTGCTTGCATCCCTTGTAATAGCAAAGTCTGTGCTTTCTGTAATTTAGTAGATTTAATATATTGATTAGGCGGTACATGCATCATTTTCTTAAATGCATTAAAAAACGACGTTTTGCTCATGTTAGCAATATTCGCTAATTCACTTACTTGAATATTTTTATCCATGTTGCTGTGTATATAGCTCACGACTTTAGATAGTGGCTGCACATCCCCGTATTGGCTCAACAACTTCCTTAACATAAAGCCATGCTCACTAGTTAATAACCTAAAATAAATTTCATCGATAATACTATCAGCTAATACTTTTCCTACTAAAGGGTCACTAGCAGCTTTTATCAATCGAAAAAAAGCATCGTCTAAATTCTGTTCTGACTTCCCAACTATGATACATGAGCTATCTTCTACAGATTTCTCAACTTGCTCAACTCCCAGACGCTCTAACTTTACAACCATATCAGCAAGTTTGATTAGATTAATGCTCAGAGTTGCAGACAAAAAAGGAGTTTGTTCAGATGCCCCAACTATTTCAGACACAACAGGCATAGGTAAGGAGTTCATAAAGAAGTCACCGGTTTTATACTCGAATCGACTATCGCCCACACTACAAAACTTATGACCTTGCCCCACAAGACAAACTAGAGGATCATAAAACGTTGGTACTGTTTTTTGCGGCTGAGTCGACTTAAAAACTCCTACCTCAGGCACTAATGTACAGTTGTAACCATCCTCTTTAGCTAACTTGAACATTAACCTATTAAACTCTTGGTAATCACTCGCCATACTCAATCCAACAAACTACTAACTAAACGCAACTGAATAATACACTTGTTAAACTAACACTCAATAAAAAAACAAAAACCTGAACGATAATGCATAAATTTAGGCATTTTATGTATATAAACAACTCACATTGAAAACTATAGTGCACATACAGTTTAAGATAAAGTTTGGAGACAACAATGCAAAACTTTGATTACTACAACCCAACTCACATAGTATTCGGTCAAGACCGCTTGGCTGAATTAGATAAACTAGTACCTAGTGGTGCAACAGTGATGATCACTTACGGCGGTCAAAGCGCAAAACGTTTTGGTACCATAGATAAGGTTGTCGCCGCTTTACCGGACCGTAAGATTGTTGAATTCGGTGGCATTGAAGCTAACCCAAAATTCGAAACCTTAGTAACAGCAACTGAGCAAGTCAAAGCAGAAGGAGTAGACTTTTTACTCGCTGTTGGTGGTGGTTCAGTTATGGATGGAACCAAGTTCATTGCTCTTGCAGCAAAACAAGAAGGTGATTATCAAAACATTCTATTCCACGGCTTTATGCCTGTACCAGCAAATTCAGCTTTGCCATTAGGTTGTATAGTGACCTTACCTGCTACAGGGTCTGAAATGAATGCTTTTGGTGTCGTAACTTTCAGTCAGCAAAAGTATCCATTTACAACACCTTTGGCCTATCCTAAATTTTCTTTCTTAGATCCAGATTTAACTGCTACATTGCCAAAAGAACAAATTGCTAATGGTGTAACAGACGCTTTTGTTCATGTTGTAGAGCAATATTTAACTTATCCAGTCAATGCTAAGGTGCAAGATCGCTTAGCTGAAGGTGTGCTCAAAACTCTAATTGAAGATGGACCGGTAACCTACCAGAACAATGATGATTTAGAAGCTAGAAAAAACTTTATTTGGGCAGCCACAACAGCACTTAATGGCTCAGTTGGTACAGGCGTACCGCAAGATTGGTCGACTCATATGATAGGTCACGAACTAACGGCAATGTACGACATAGCTCATGGTCGAACATTAGCTTTAGTTTTACCTTCTTTGCTACGAGAACGCACTGAGCAAAAACGAGCTAAATTGCTACAGTTTGCAGAACGTGTTTGGGATTTGACTGACGGGACTGAAGACGAGAAAATAGCGGCAGCTATTGATAAGACAGAAACCTTCTTTAACTCACTAGACGTACCAACAAAATTATCTCATTACGATATTGATGATGCAGGTATTGCTCAGGTTGTTATGAACATGGAAAAAATGGGATTAACAGCTTTGTCCGAGTCAGGAGATCTAACTTTAGATATAGTTAAGAAGATCTTAACAGCAGCTAAATAGATTATTTAAAGTGGCAGAAGTTATTTCTGTCACTCATTTTAATAAAAAAATATTATAAAATGTTTCAAATTTTGAAATAAAAATCTACTTACCACTGTCTGTTCAAGTACCTTGAATGAATTAAGTGGTAGGTATCAAGTTGTATAAGTATATTTTTAGCACCCTCTTTTCTGGCCTTGTGTTGCTAGGTTTATCAAATCAAGCTCTGGCAAATAGTCTTAGACATGAGTATAAACGACCAAATTCGATACCTTTCCCTACAACTAATCCTTACTCAGCGGAAAAAGCAGCCCTAGGAAAAATGTTATTCTTTGAGCCAAGGCTGAGTAAAAATCGTAATATGACGTGCGCAACATGCCATAACCCTAGTTTCGGCTGGGAAGATGCAACGCCAACTTCTATAGGCGCACAAAATTCAAACTTAGATAGACATTCCCCAACAATCATAAATGCGGCTTGGGGTAAATCTTATTTCTGGGATGGCAGAGCTGCAACACTTGAAGACCAAGCTGCTGGTCCGATAGAAAGTAACGTAGAAATGAACCTTCCTATTGAACAAGCTGTGCAACGACTATCGCAGGTTCCAAGTTATCAAGACTGGTTCAAAAGAGTATTCGGCAGTTCTGGTATTACTGCAGAAAATATTAAAAAAGCGATTGCTACTTTCGAACGAACTGTTGTTTCTGGTCAGGCTCCATTCGACTCATGGGTTGAAGGTGATGAATCGGCAATATCAGAATCAGCAAAGCGTGGTTTTGCGTTATTCAACGGTAAAGCAGAGTGTTCTAGTTGTCATACAGGTTGGAACTTCACCGATCATAAATTCCATGACATAGGCCTTGCTACTGAAGATAAAGGACTTGGCGCGAGAACTGGCATTACTAGCCAAAATTTTGCTTTTAAAACGCCGAGCCTGCGTAATATCAGCCAACGAGCTCCATACATGCACAATGGTCAAATGAACAATCTAAGATCGGTAATCGCCCACTACATAACGGGCGGTCAGTCACGTCCAACTCGTTCAGAGTTAATGAATCCTATTCCTTTAACAGGGCAAGATGTAATTGATTTAGAAGCATTTTTAATGTCCTTAACCGGACAAGATGCATCTGTAAGTTTACCTATCTTGCCGTATTAGAGGAATAATCATGACTATTAAACAAAAACTACTAGCTAGCTTCATTGCTCTGATCAGTATTTTTTCAGCGTTGAGCCTGTATTTAACCTATGCTTTACAGCAGCAAGGGGAACAAACCATTTATGCATTTAATCAACCATTAGATGCTGTTAACGCCAGTCAAGCTGCGGCGAATGTGTTTCGCCAAGCTAGTACTTATGCTCATGAGGTACTAGATTATAAAACTCCAAAAAACAGTTCTGAGGTTTCAGTAAAGTTCGCAAATCTACAACAAGAGTTTGTTAAACAGATCAGCCAAACTAAAACCAATAGCCTGACCGAACAAGCAATGGTACAAAGTGCAAAAATTTTAGATAAAGGTCAAAACTGGTTTGATTCGATAAATGCTCACCTTGTGGGTAATGGTCAAAGAAGTCTAGTCGATTTACGTTTATTAAATCGTCTAGAGCAAGAGATCCAGCAAGAGCTCATTGCTCTTGCAAAAGACACTCAAAATTCAGCTCAACATATGGCTGAAAAAGTAACAGAAAGCATAGACAAACAAATGCTTACGGTATTTATTTTATTGGTACTTATGGTTTCTATAGCATTGGTATCGATATTTTGGCTAACGGGCAATTTGTTACAACCTATAACTAAACTAAAATCTGCAGTTATTGCTTTGTCTAGAGGTGATGGTGACTTAACCAAACGATTAACAATCGAGCGCGAAGATGAGGTAGGAGAGCTATCAACTGAATTTAATCACTTCATTGAAAAAGTTCATACATCCGTATCACACATAGCTAAATCAGTAAGTGACTCACGTTCACACCTAAATGATTTTTCAACTATTTCAGAATCTACTCAGAAAGGTACTGCAACTCAGAAACGCGAAATTGAAAGTATTAGTTCAGCTATGACTCAAGTTATTAGTTCAGTAGATTTTGTTACTGAATCTACTATGCAGGCAGAACAACAAGCCGATAATATTTTCCAAGATACACAAAATGGTGTTTCTCTGGTAAATAATGCACATAAAGAAATGACTGAACTAACAGCCAAAGTGGAACAAACAAGTGAAGCTATTTTAAATCTAAGCAATTCAAGCACAGAAATAGGTTCAGTATTGGAAGTTATTGAAAACATTGCTGAACAGACTAACTTACTCGCATTAAATGCGGCTATAGAAGCTGCACGAGCAGGTGAAGCTGGCCGAGGTTTCTCAGTTGTTGCTGACGAAGTTCGTAATTTGGCAATGAAAACGCAAGAGTCTACGCTAAATATTCAAAACACCATTATTAAGATCCAGCAACAAGCTGAACAAGCTAAAGACATGATGGAGCTGGGCAGAGCCGGAGCTCATGAATGTAGTGATAAAAACCAAGAGTTAGCAAAAGCTTTAGAACAAATTTTGGCTAATGTAGGCGAGATCAGACAAACAAATACAGTGGTTAGAGAGCATACTCAGCAGCAAGAATCAGCCATTCAACATATGAATTCTTACTTAACCAATATTGTTGATATTGCAGATCAAACGGCCAAAGGAAGTGAGCAACTGCAACAAAATAGCCATGATGTTATTGGCTCAATGACAGAAGTAGAACACGCTGTAGCGGAATTTAAAGTTTAAAAGCTTCCAAACTTATTAAAGCAAGCCCGGTTTACCGGGCTTTTTTCTTTGCAAAATCTGCTAAACAAAAGTATAAAGTTGCAATGCCACTACACATAAAATTGCAGCAATACTGGTATCAAATACACGCCAACGAAACGGTGAGCTGAGTAGCTCTTTAAGTTTAGGAGAAAACAGTACTAAACCAGTAAACCAAACAACTGAGGCTACACAAGCTCCAAATGCAAATAAATATGGCTCTGGTTGTAACGCTCCAATATTACCTAATAACATTACTGTATCTAAGTAGACATGAGGATTTAGCAAACAAATTGCAAAGCCCGTTAACATAGTTTTCCACCAACTAATATGACTTCCACTTTCAACTTTTAATCCGCCGGTACCTCGAATTGCTCGAACTAACGAGGTTGCAGCTAAGTACAATAAAATAGCAATACCCAGCCAAGTAAACCCTGGCAGTAAGTTTGGTAACCACTGTTGAATTTCGCTAGCCGCATAAATACCTATGACAATTAAGCTAGCGTCACAAGCTATACAAACCAAAGCTACAACAAGTCGGTTTGCTCCAGCCATACTTTGGCTGAGTACCCAAATATTTTGAGCTCCAATAGCCACAATAAGACTTAAACCTAACATTAATCCAGACAAAAAAGACATTGAACCTCCCAACACAAAAACTACTTAATCGGATAAAACGCTTAATTTGGGCAAGCTTAATGAGAACTTTTGTATTAATCTAATGAATAGTTTTCCTCAACAATGCATAAAACTCATGATTGATTATCAGCTACTACACGCTTTGCATGCAGTGATTAGTGAAAAAGGCTTTGAAAAAGCAGCTAAGGTTCTGTTTATTACTCAATCAGCGGTTAGTCGCCGCATTCACCAGCTTGAATCTACCTTAGGCGAGCCTGTGTTAGTCAGAACACAACCTCCATCACCTACAGAATTAGGTAAGCGTTTGTTGAATCACTTTCAGCAAGTGAGACAATTAGAAGTAGCTCTGAACATAAGTTCTTTGCAAGAAGATCAGCTCAGCGAAAAACCATTAACGGTTAAGCTGGCAACTAATGCAGACTCCCTAGCAACATGGCTACCGCAAGCTTTAGCTATCCCTGAAGATAGGACAGACACTCGCTTTCGATTTGAATTAATAGAAGAAGATCAGTCAGTAACACTAAATAGAATGAGAGCAGGCGAAGTTATGGTTTGCATTTGCTCTAACGCAGAACCGGTAAATGGCGGATTAGTTTATCCTTTAGGAATAATGCGCTATCACGTTATCGCGAGTCCTAGTTTTATTGAACGTTATCGTTTTAACTCAGTGGAACAGTTAACCGATTTACCCTGCCTAATCTATGATGAAAATGATAAATTGCAGCATCAATTTTTGACCGAGATGAATGGCTCTACACCTAGTTACATTCATTACTGCCCTTCTGCCGAAGGTTTTAAACAAGCCATGATTGCAGGATTAGGTTATGGCTTATTACCTCATGTTCAATTGGAGAATATGTTAGAAACAGGTGAGCTGGTGAATTTACTTCCTGATTACCACTTAGACACTCCTTTGTACTGGCACTACTGGCAAACAGAAAGCCCACAATTAAAAGCGCTACGAGAGTATGCTGGCGAAATTGCAAAAACTTACCTTGTCCAACCTCCTAGTACATGAGACACCCACTGTAATTCTGTTTTATCGTAATACTTGAGACACCCACCGTAATTCCATTTGACGACAGGTGAAAAATAAAAAGTCAGTGGTGTCTTTGTTGGAATTTATGCGTGAAGTCGATGCTGCTAGCTAGGTGAGCATCATTCATGCAATTTTGAGCATTAAAGACCATAGGGACTACCTACACTCCCTCTAATGCATCGACTAACCCGTTTTGTAAATTGAACTCAGAAGCTTAACCAAAAACTTCTAAACAAATTGATAGGTTACTTCGTCGCTTTTTACCTTGGTGCTCAGTAAGTTCAGATAATCTATCTACTGGGCCTACAGCACCACGAAATATCACTTCAAACTTTTGGCTCATGGCAAGCCAGTGTTCTTGCTCTATCTTAAGTCGTTCTAAAATATCAGGAAGTGTATGGTCAATCCTCCCCCGTTTATCTTCTCTTAGATAGCGTCCTGTCACTTCGACCAGTTCGATGTAATCGGCTAATTCAAACCTTAATCCCGTTGTTTCACTCTTATTTATACTTCCAGTAAAAGGCATGAGTTCTTTCGGTTGCTTCCTATTTAACGCTTGTTGAATTCTTAACTTTATACTCGTGTGCTCTGAAGTTTCTGGGGTCTTCGACAATTTCGCTCTAATCGGATTTAAGTCAACATAAGCCATACACGATAACAATGCCGCTTCATCTAAAAGCGCTTGGCTTTTGAATCTTCCTTCCCAAAAACGCCCTGTGCACTCATCTTCTTGGTTCGCTTTTCTCGCTATGCTTTCATTCAATACTCGCATGAACCAACTTATGCTTTTAAGTCGCGCTCTATAAACGTTTGCGGTCTCTTCTACCGTTAACCTTTCTGCTTGCGTTAAGTGCTCGCTGTTAATGTATTGTTGCGTCAGTAATGTTCCTTTAAACAGCCGATGCCAGTTCGACAATATCTCTATGGTACTCCAGCTATCTGCTTTACTTTCATTAACATACAAGACGACATGAGTATGATTGCTCATCACTGCATATGCGCAAACTTCTATTGCAAACGCTTGCGATAACAAGTGCAGTTTTTCTTCTACCCACCCTCTTCTATGTTCATAGCTTTTCCCTGTGCTTTTATCTTCACCACATAAAAAGGCTTTTCTTACGCAGCGGGAAACACAATGATAATAAGGCGTGTCAGCTAAGCTGATTTGGCTCTTCCTTGATTGCGGCATAAATCATCCTGGTTTATTTAATTTAGTACCTTAAATATAGACAAAGAAACGGCATCGTCAAATTGCGGTGGGTGTCTCTGTTTTTGATAGGTGCTTTTGCCATTGGCGATTGTAGTCGCTCATTCGCTTATGTTTTGCTGAGGCTTCATGGTCGACTTTTTCTTGCTCTGTAGTGAAAGGGCCTGCTCGACATATTTGGCAAGCTTTGCTTCCCAAATTAACAAAAGGAGTCAAACTCAAACTGCGTTGTTCTTTGTCAGACCAGACATAGGTCAATGCGAGTGTCTGTTTGACATGCTTATCCCTATCAACATTACGTATTTTATAACCAGGGAAAGTTTCGATATTAAACAACTCAGAACCTAAATAATCAATATTCAGACCTTTGTGCAACTGATCTTCAATATTCCACTCAATATAAGGTTTTACATCTTTCGAGCTAATATAAGCTAACCTAGCGCCAGACTCAGATAAAAGCCTAGCGAAGCTCATTTCTAAGAAAGTTCTAAGTAATCTTCGATTCAGCGTATTAATACTGAAATCTTCGCCGAACTCGTCTCTCATATTTTGAAATTCGGTTTTACTCTTTATTCCAGGAACCAAAGGGAATTGGAATATAACCAAGTCATACTTAGCTTGTTCTCCCCGCCACGAAGATGGATCAGTAATGTCAAAATTTGTTAATACATCAACACCTAATCCTCTTAATTCAGCAAAACTATTATCTTGATACTTACTTATCAATTCTTGTTCACTATCTAAAACAGTCGCAGTGAGATGTTTTGGGCGAAAACGCTTAAATAGTGACTTAGAAAATGACAGATCACCGTCACCAACGGTTAATATCTGCCAATTAGGATCAATATACATTAGAACAAACTCGATAAATCATCTAGGGTACCTAAGCTATCTGTATCTAAAGCAGATTGTCTTTCTTCTTCAGTTAACACGCCTACAAAAGGTGTACGGCGACGTAACTTACGCATTCTTGCCGAGTCTTCACAAACCGCGTCAATAAACTCTTTTGGTTGTTCGATTATCTCCATTGCGCTGACCCAAGTAATGTACTCACCGTATCCCATTCTACCTTCTTCTCTGCGCTGCTCCAGCTGCTCTAATACTTGAGTAGTCAACTTTCCCTCTGCTTTATTATCAGCCACCAGCTTTCTAGCTATTGCCATATGAATAACGCGTATTTGCCTATCAATATTTTCATCTTTAACCCCAGTCTTTTTGACTTGGTAACTGCGATGATTTCGCTTTTGTCTAGACTTAAACATACTAATCTTAATCAGCAAGTTACTTGCTTAAAACCGTCTCACGACCTTGTTCAGGTTGCGTAGGAATTAATTGAGAAAAAATCAACGACAAGATGGCGAAACCAGTTCCAACTAAGAATACAGCGGCATTTGAATGTAACCATAACAGACCAAGTAAAACAGGGATCACGACTGCAGCAATGTGATTGATAGTAAAGCTTACTGAAGCCGTAGAAGCTATATCTTTTTGATCTGCTATTTTCTGGAAGTAGGTCTTAATTGCTATAGCCAAAGCAAAAAACATGTGGTCAATAATATAAAGCGCAGCCGCTACTTCTGCGGTTTCCACAAAAGCATAACCAGTAAACACAAGAATCAAACCAATATACTCTACAGCTAACGCTTTGCGCTCTCCTATTTTGCCAACCCACTTACCGATTTTGGCAGCAAACAAGAGGTTAAATACATAATTAACACCAAATAAAATGCTCACTTGGCCAACACTATATCCAAACTTTTCAACCATCATAAAGCCAGCGAATACAACAAATATTTGTCTGCGAGCACCACTTAAGAAAGTCAAAGCGTAATAAAGCCAATAGCGCTTCCTTAAAATGATCTTTTTATGTTGAGCATGAGGCTGTTCAAACATTGGAAAGTGCCAAAGCAACCAACAAACAACTATCAAGCCAAAGCAGCCAGAGATAAAATACGTCGTCTGATAACTCACCGAGTAGTAATCCATTAACAACCAAATTCCACCATAGGCAATCAGAGAAGCAAAAGACTTAACGGCGAGCTGCCTTCCCATAAAGTGCGCAGTTTTATCTTTGTCTAACCATTGTAAAGTTAAACTTTGTTGAACTGTTTCATAATAGTGAAAACCTATCGACATAATTAACGTTGTTACATATAGCCCGTATTCAGACGGGAAATAGCCAGTTAAAGCAACACCTAAGCTCATGACGCCAATGGATAAAATGGCAAATCTCTGCTCTCGAATAAAGAGTAAAACGTAGATAGCGGTAAAGGCTAGAAAACCAGGAATCTCACGGATAGATTGCAAAATGCCAATTTCTTTACCAGTAAAGTCAGCAACTTCCACAACAAAATTATTCAGCAATGTCATCCATACAGCAAAAACAAAAGGCATAACAAATGCCATTATCAATAAGAATTGCTGCTGTTGAGGAATATTTTGTTTATTTAGAGAAGACAACATATGGACTCACAATAAGGTTAATGAACATAAAAAAGCGTTAGCAGATAACAATACTTCTATTTAACTATAAATGATCATTGCAAAAAAAAGCTAAAACAAGATGTTTTAGCTTATTCGAATATATCAAAGTTAACTAGCTGCTGTAATCACTATCGACAGTAACAGTACCGTCACGAGAGTCGTAATATATAGATAGTTCAGGAATTTCATTTAAAATAAAGCGGCACTGGTCGCGGCTAATATATACGGCTTGATATTCTGAGTCTTCAACATTCGATGAACGAGATGCAGAAGGAGCATCTTCTAACACAGTCTCCCAAACTGAAATACAATCTTCGGGATTATCTAATCTAGGGCTATCTTCATCAAAGCGCCAGTTTTGCGCAGGAAATCCCCATTCGTTAATGTCTAATTGCTCAGACTCTTGATCACCGTATAACTGAAGGTTATTCATAGGCCCGCCACCTAAAACAATAGCCTTTCGATTTACTAGTTTAATCATAGCTTCAAAGGAAGTGCCTGTTGCAATTACTACACTCGCTTTAGCATCTAGAGAGGTGTCTAAAAATCGAGGGGCAGCAGTAACAGCTAATATACCTAGAATAACAATCACAATGACCAATTCTATTAAGGTAAATCCTTTTGTTTTCAAGATATGCTCTCCGCTTAATTAACGTTAAGAAATGAGACCTAGTAAATAATTCGAACTACAATTATCAGTAGAATAGCTGCCAAAAATATGGCTACCAAGACCTATATAAATACAACCTATGCAAAATAAAAACCAAAACATTAGGGAAGGCTTATGCTTCAGATATCACAAATATCAAAAAGATAATCCCAATTCGCAAGACCAAAACCGCGTTAAGCGGCCTGGCCTTTTATTTGTTGCTTACTGAGCAAATGCATCTTGAAGAGGTGGAACAACTTGCTTCTTACGACTAAGTACGCCATCTATCCAAACTTTACCGCCTGTAAGTTTGACATTATAAGCTTTCTCAACGACCTCAGCTTTGTCTGAGATCACTAATAATTCAGAACCTTCTTTCATGATGTCAGTTAATAACAAGATAACAGTATGACGATTACCTTCTTCTTTAACTTTTACAATCTCAGCTTCTAAATCCGCTTTCATATTATCTAGCATAGCTAAATCAATAACTTCTAGCTGACCAATGCCAACTAAGTTATCGCTCATATTGAAATCTTTAAAGTCACGGAAAACTAAGTCACGAGCAGGTGTACCTTCAACTGCAGACTTAACTTTAAACATTTCCATACCTAACGCTTTCGGATCTTCAATGCCTGCAATTTCAGCTAATGCTTCAACACACTTAATATCAGCCGTTGTACAAGTTGGAGACTTGAAGATAACCGTATCACTTAAAATTGCACATAACATAGCGCCAGCAATGTTCTTCGGGATTTCTACATCATAGAAATCGTACATCATCTTGATGATAGTATTAGTACAACCAACTGGACGGATCCAACATTCTAATGGCGTAGAAGTAGTGATATCACCTAATTTGTGATGATCAATAATACCCAGTACTGTTGCATCATCTAGGTCATCTGGACCTTGAACCTTGTCAGAATGGTCAACAATATAAACACCTTCGCCTGCGTAGCTTAGTTTCAGTTCAGGCTGCTCAAAACCAAACTTGTCCAGGATAAACAATGTTTCCGGTGACAATTCACCTAAACGAGCTGGAACTGTTTCTTCACCTAGCGTTGTCTTCAAATAAGAAAGCGCAATGGCTGAGCAAATTGAATCTGAATCAGGGATTTTATGTCCCACTACATAATTTGGCATATCAAACCTTCTGTAAACTGTTGTCTTCGAGGCGAGATTATAACTAAGTTCAGATAAAATTCGAGCATTTACACCAATAAAACAGCCAACTACTAAGTACTTTCACGAACTGCAATATTAACTTTCTAAATTCGAATCGCCCATTACACAAAATTACACTAATATCAGAGGCTGTTGTAATTTTATCCACCGCATTATTTTCATGAGTATTACCAAATTAACCCTTACCATCTCTTGTCCTGACCGAGTTGGACTTGTAGCTAAAGTTAGTCATTTTTTAGCTCAACACCAAGTTTCCATTGTGGAAGCTAATCATCACACAGATTTAGAAACCAATTGGTTTTTTATGCGTCACGAGCTGTTATTGGACGAGTCAGTTTATCCCTTAAAGCAGCTACAACAAGACTTTGCCCATTTAGCAGAACCTATTGATATGACGTGGGATATCACTCCTAAAACGCAAAAAAATAGAGTTGTACTATTAGCCAGTAAAGAGTCTCATTGTTTGACCGACATCTTGCACCGCTGGCATGAACAAGAGCTTGATTGCGAGGTTGTTGCCGTTATTGCTAACCACAAAGAAATGGAAAAATTTGCAACTTGGTACCAGTTGCCATTTCACCTAGTTAGTTTTAAAGAAGACAAACAACAGGCATTTTCTGAGTTAGAACAAGTTATTGATAGTTATCAAGTCGATACCATAGTTCTTGCTCGCTTCATGCAGATATTCCCAGACAGTTTGTGCCAGAAATACCAACACAAAGTTATTAACATCCACCACAGTTTCTTACCATCTTTTGTTGGGGCGAAACCTTATCATCAAGCATATGACAGAGGGGTAAAACTCATAGGTGCAACTTGCCATTATGTTACCGCTGACTTGGACGCTGGTCCCATCATAGAACAAGAGATAAGCCGAATTAGTCACAGTGACACAGTTCAAGACATGGTGGTCAAAGGCAAAGAGTGTGAAAAGCAAGCGCTAGCAAGAGGTCTTAAATATCACTTAGAACACAGGGTAATGGTACAAGGTAACAAAACTGTTGTTTTTGCAGACTAGTTTGCTGTTAATCCCCATTTGCATAAATAAGCAGCGTTCAAGCAGAAAAGGGCTTGCAAAAAAGTCAGCTTATTTCATTATTCTAAAAAACATCTTTTAGAGTAATGCAAATGAATACAGAACAAGTAATGAACCAGTTTACCGAACTGGCATTAAACTATGGCCCTAAACTCGTTGCAGCAATACTTGTACTTATTGTTGGTAGCTGGGTTGTTAAGGGCATTACAAAAGGCATAGATAAAGCGATGGCGAAAAGCAAAATGGACGACTCTCTTCGTCCATTCTTGCTAGGCATGGCTAATATGCTATTGAAAGTTATGTTAGTGATCAGCGTGTTAGGCATGCTGGGCATAGAAATGACTTCATTTGTTGCAGTTCTAGGTGCAGCTGGTTTAGCTGTAGGTATGGCTTTATCAGGCACCCTGCAAAACTTTGCAGGCGGTGTCATGATCTTGTTGTTCCGTCCATTCAGAAAAGGCGACTTTATTGAAGCACAAGGTTACTCAGGCACAGTTTCTGAAATTCAAATTTTCAATACGATTTTGAAAACACCTGATAACAAAACCATCATAATTCCAAATGGTGGCCTTTCTACAGGTTCAATGATCAACTACTCTTCTGAAGCTTTACGTCGTGTAGATTGGACTATTGGCGTTGGTTACGGCGATGACTTAGATAAAGCTAGAGCTGTTATTAAAGCTATGTGTGATGCTGATGAACGTATTTTAAAAGACCCTGAAGTATTCATTGGTGTTGCAGAATTAGCAGATAGCTCAGTTAACTTTGCAGTTAGAGCTTGGGTTAAAGCAGAAGATTATTGGGGGGTGTTCTTTGATATGAACGAGAATGTTTATAACACATTTAATAAAGAAGGACTTAACATTCCTTATCCACAAATGGATGTCCATCTTCACAAGCAAGACTAATAACAAATTAGTTAAGTAAATAACAAAGCGAGTCCAATGTGACTCGCTTTTTTGTATCTAACACCCAACCTAAGATCAGAATAAGTGCGTTGTCAGAAGTAGTTTATTGCGAGCTAAAAATCATAACAACTATGTCCTCTCGAAAGCCATAACAGTGTCATTTGTTTACGTATGCTACTGACCACAACCGCATGATTTAACTCTCGAAATGAATGACTAAAACAGGGCTAGCAAAGCTACTTTGTATCTTTGAGGTTACTTTGTATTGTCTTTAAAAGTGATTGCGCTGAAAAGCAATTTAGCCCAATTATTAACTTTGAGGATATGTCTTATGACAATCAATTTTCACACTTTTCAACCCGAAGTCAGAGAGCGCGAAAGCAAGCGTCTACTGACCAATAAAGATGGCGATGCCCACCTATTGTCACTCAACTCACTAGGTTATGAACTCGCTGATACGCCACTAACTAATGCAAATGTAATTTCAGGGGCGCAAACAGCCTTCTATCACAATTATTACACTTTTGGAGCTGGCTATCGCAGCCCTTACTACTCTATTGAATCTGATTCCGCAGACAATTACATCAATGCCAATGAGCAAACTGTTTCTGCAATACTGACTAGCGATTCTGATATCGATATAAACTTTTTAAATGGACATAGAATATTTCTTACTCGTCGCAATGGCTCTCTTAGACTAGGGTTAAGAACCTTCAATGGTAAAAAAGACTTGTCTTTTGATTACAATATTGGCGCCAACCTATCGACAGTTAACTATCAAGATGCAACGGGTGTTCAAGGCAACCTTAACTATCCAGTAACTTCTGATAATCATATACAAGTTGCTGTTGCTATTAACTTTGCAGGCCGTTCTTTCAACACCTACATCAATGGAACTCTAGTACCTGAGCTAAGCTCTCGTTTCACTACACAAGGCACACCTGTCAAACAAGATCCACCTAGTGCCTCTCCTGATTCTATAGGTACAGTAAGTTGCACTACCAACCTGATAGACTTCAGAATCTACAATAGTTTGTTCAACGAAACCCAAGTCAGACAAACCCTGTTTGCTAACCCATATGTCAGTGACAATGACGTTTTTAGTTTTGCTCAATCTAACAACTTAAAACGCAGTGGTGTTAGCGGCAATGTTGATGCATTTGATGATATTGACCTAGAAAAGTTTATCCAGTCGGATTTTACCAGCGCTAGTGCTATTGCAGCCTTAGATACCGCAGGTCTTTCTGATGCCAGTGAAACTTTAGCTAATTTACGAGGTTTACAACGTCTATTACTTACAGGTTTAGCTTTAGGCCCAGACAGTAATGGCAGTATCAATTATGGTAACCGCTTGCAATTACAAGAAGCATTTTACCTATTATCTGCCGGATTTTATTCTTCATCTGTGTTAGCAAGAGCACAACAAAGTGATATTGAAATTGCATTATATCGCTTTGCAGGACTTCAAACTCGCACTATCGGCAGCGAAGATTCAGATGTAGTTCAACGAGCAAAATCGAGAGCAAACAACCGAATTCAGATGTTAATCGCATCAGCTCGTCAGCGCTCTCATCTAGTTTCTTTGGCTTATATTAATGCCAAAAATCATACTACTCCTGCATTAGCGGCTGCTAATCGCAATCAAGATGATAGATTAACTTTTGAAAATCAATTTAACAGTAATCAATATTATGAAGTGCCAGACCACCGTAGTGTTTATTCAACATCGGCTTACCTAGTTGCATTAAAAGAGCTGATTGATGAGAATGTAAATGCACCTTCAGCACCGGATAACCGAAGCTTGCAACTACGTCGTCCAGATATTGATACTTTATTGTTAAGTGCTGACAATGCACTAACTCTGCAACCAAGTCTTAACATTGTTAATCGCGTATTACGCTATCACGCTCGTCCAGATGAAAACAGTCAAGACTTATTAACCGATCAACAACAAGACTCAACTCGCTTCCCGCTGGCCTTCCCGCACAATGTTGCTTTTGATCAAGTAGTAAATGGTTTAGAAGACGCCGACTCATCAATTAGTGAAATTGCTAAGGTACTAGGCGCTAATACTAGTCGCCCACAAAATATTGGCATTAGTCCTTCTATGGTAGACGTCATCGCCACTGACCCTGACTATGGTGTAGATGTACCGCAATTTGTCGACTCTAATAACACTCATCAACCTTGGGGTTATAGCTCTGAAGCAGACTTAGAAGGTACATCAACAGGAAATAACAAACCTGCACCTTTAGCTCTAATCACAGAGTTCGTTAAACGTGCAGATATCGAAGAGTATGAATTGCATCCGTTACTTTTTGGTGATTTATCTACCGCTGAAATAGCAGAAGATAAACATCTGCAATTGTATTTTAACAGCCCAGCAAGCGGCCATACTTTAACTGCTGAGACAGCTTTGGGTACCAGTGGTGATGCTAATGAAATAACTAACTTAGACAGTTTGCGCCAAGACCGACTACATAGGTTCTTGCGTATGAGCAAAAGTGCTAACCTTGATACCATTAGTTTACATCGACTACTACGAGCAACTGGTAATCGTCTCAATGCTGATTTTATGCGTATTGTCAGCGCTTTTCAGCACTTTAATCAGGAGTTTGATACCAGCCTAGATGAGTTTATCGGCTTAATTGCTGATTTACGTGACTGTGGACAAGGCAGTGCAGCTTTGACCCAAGAAACTCCGCTGAGAGTAATATTCTACCGTCGCGGCCAGTCTATTGAGCTGTTTGATGGCGAAGGTAAATTAACAAACCTAATTTGGCAACGAGACAGTTCAGTTGAAAGTTTGTCGATTCGAGCAGAACTATCAGCTCGACTTGGTATAACTGAATCTCAGTTAATGAATATCAGTCGACAAATTGTAGCCAGTGGCAGCATAACGTTAAATAAATCGAACTTATCAGCCCTGTTCCGTTTAGCTTACTTAATGCAGCAACTGGATGTTTCAGCAAATGACCTACACCGCATGCTTATGGCTATTCCTGTTAATGAAGCTGATTTAATCGCTTCTGATTCAGCACCTACTGCTAAACTTGATGTAATTGAGATTTTACTAGCCTATATTCAAAAATTTAAAGACGTTAATTTCTCATTAGTTCGAGCTTATGAACTAAGCCGCACTGACAATCGCTTATCAGTAACCCAAGAACGACTGGATAACTTCCATTTTAATCTTCAGTTATCAAGAGAAAACATACCAAGTGAAACTATAGAGTCGTTTAATGCACAACTAACAGAAGCTGGCGCGGCCGACCTTGTAGTTAATGATACACAATTTGCTGAAATCTTTGATCAAGATGGTGTCATTTCTGATCCTACAGCCTCTATCCTTGAGACAAAAGAAAGTGGTCAATTTGTGCTAGGTGCAAGCTTAAACTCTACTGAGCGTGATCAGCAAGTAGATGTGTTTAAACAAGTAGTGCTAACTATTAACGATGACCAAATCACTTTGTTTGACAATACATTAATAGCTGAGCTGAATGTAAATCCTGTTTATTATCGTGAGTTCAGTAGCTGGGCTGGCATGATCTTAGCTGAGCCAGCTACTACTGCTGCGACTAGAACGGCTAATAATTTACCAGCTGCGACTGTTGATGCGGATGCTCCAACTCTTGAACAGCGTTTAAGCGGTCAAAATAATGATTTGCGTGCTCGCTTACTTGACCTAAATACTGACTTAGCTGTTCGCCGACGTGAATTCCAAACTCTACGTCAGTTAGCTGAATTATTAGGACAATTCCAGTTAAGTGAAACTGACTTGCGTCGTCTTTTACAACGTCCAGATATCCTATCCGACTTTGCAGTCAATCGTTTACCTCAAGTAGAGGAGCTACTAGGTCTGAAACGTTATCAACTAGTGGTAGATAAAATTGATAATGTTGATTCACCTATCTTCGAAATTGCTTACAGTCGTCCAGTGGGAGAACAAGATACTAGTGGTTTACGTGAACAAGTTATCACTGAGATCTTAACTGAGTTTGAGCAAGCGGAAGAATCTGAAATCAGTCCACTTATAGCTTACTTTGAACAAGGCAATACTGGTCGTCCAATGTATTTAACGCTTGCGGGTTTAGCTAACATTATTTTGGCTTATGATTACAGCGCCCATAGCCGTATTCAACCTCAATGTATGTTAGATATTCTTACTCTAGGCAGTGATGCAAGTGATAGCTACGCAGAAGTTATGCCTACTAGTCTTGCTTTAGACGCTAGCCTAAGTGCAAATGGCTCACGCAGTACGAGCTATGAAGCAAGTAATCTTGAAAGAGAAAGGGATAGATTACTGAGTTTAGCTTTGCACAGAATGGAAACTCGCGGGCTACCAGTAAGCGACGCTGACTCACTTTATCGCTATCTGCTGCTAGATGTTAATGTCGGTGGCGAAGCAACCACTAGTCCAGTAAGAGAAGCGACGCTAGCGTTACAATTGTACGGTGATGCCATAGTTAACAATCAGGAGTCAGGCCATACCGCAAATGCAACTTTCCGCGAGTATTGGGAGTGGATGCAATATTTCACTACTTGGCAGGCTAACCGCCGCACATTCTTTGAAACTGAGAATTTCCTATTACCAGAAGTTAGACGAAATAAGACTGAAGCATTTGTAACTCTAGAAGCGACAATCAGTTCAGCTATGGATAATCCAGAGCAAGCTGAAACAGCATTTAGAGAATATGCGGAGTCATTATTAAAGACAGTTGATTTAGAAAATGTTGGTGTGGCTATCAGTGCCAATGCTTTAGAGCCAGACGCTGTAGTTGCTCGTGCTAGAACAGGAACTATCCGAAATATCTACATTCGCTTTACTAACCTTACGGAAAGCGAAGATAATGCTATCCCTTACTTAGGTGGTGAATGGCAACAGCTGCCATTAAATCTAGCGCAAGAAGACTCTGTAAGTATTACACCAGTATTTGAACAAGGTCGTTGGCACCTGTTTTGGGTAACTTACCAACAGTCGGGACAAACACCAAGCCAAGAGCCTCTTTATGCAGCTCAATTAAATAGACTGTCGCAAAACATAGATGGCGGCTGGGAAACACCAGAAGTAATTCGTGAGCGTAATATTCCATTAGAGTACGGCCAACGCCGCAACGATTACGCTTTCAGATATGTTTCAGCATTCCCATCAGGCAGCTTCCACTTATTTGGCAGTTCGTCACAATTGAATTCGGTTTGGAGTCGTCAAGAACGTATTGAAGAAGCCTTAACATCAGGGAAAGATCCTGTTGATGTTATAGTACAAAACGACTTGTATGACTTGCGATACTCTTCTCAACAAGACGATATTAATCGTGCTACCTTGGTTGATAGGATCATTGCTAGAACCAATCAAATAGCGCTTGAACGTAACTTAAGTGAAGATGAAAGCTTTTATTACGAATACACCACTTATCACAGTGATCCTTCAGGCTTAAAAAATGCAATTTCTTCAGCTAACAACAGTGGCTCTCGTACTCCGACTGACGGCATTGTTTTATCACTACCTCCAGTGTTTGGTTTATTTAACCGCGAAACTATCTACGTTAAGGACTATTCAAACTTCAGTAGCGTAGCCAAAACTTCAGCAATGGTTTCTTTTATCAATATTGATACCGTCTACACGGATAATGAAGAGTCTATTGAAGATGATAGTAATTCTATTGCTAGAGACACCTTAATCTTACTTTCTGATGGCAAACAGCGCGTTGCTTCAGGCTTAAACTTAAGATACAACCGTACTATTGAGCCAAGAAGACTAAGAGCTGATGGCGAAAGCCAAGAAGACACTTATGACTACTACAGTCAGGCCGATCTTAGAGCATTAAGTCGTTTCCCTGTAAATAATGGTAATACGACTCTGCGAGCAATTACTGCGAATAACAGCAACTTTACGCACGATATGCTGTTCTTAACTGCAGGTACAACCCTTTATCAAACCTTCTTTGGTCGACTTGGTGGTCAAGACTATTTATTTGATAAGGATAAGTTTAAATTCATACGTACTTCTAGCCAAGCAGGTACTGACCTTTTAGAAAGACTGCGCAGACATGGCATAGACAGCTTGATGCACTATGATTCTCAGCGAATTCGTGAAGCATCATTTAGCGTAGGAAATCCAAATCTTCAGGTTGCGTACCCTCGCCCGTCGGAAAGACTGTCATTTAATGACTTTAACGGCCAATTATACCGTGAGCTGTTTTTCCATGCGCCAATGATGATTGCAACAGCGTTTAAAAACTCTGAACAATACGATGCAGCAGATCGTTGGTATCGCTATGTATATAACCCTAAAGCCGATGCACAGAACTTATCGCTTGATTCAGGTGATAGTAGAGATTTCCATGATGCAGCTGCGCTTAGAAATAACAATTGGCAATGCCTGTTCTTACGCAACACAGCACCGAGTGAGTTTGTGTGCGATGCTTATGAAGTTGGCAGTGGTGAAAGAGGTTCATTCCAATCAAACTTAATTGAGTACTTTAAAACTAAAGTTGATAACCGAAGAGCGCCAAATGTGGTCTTTAAAGCACCAGTGTTAGACTACAGTGGCAACAGTTCAGATAATTTACAAACTTGGATAACCAGTAAAGGTAAAGGAAGTATTTCAGATTTACTGATCCATGAAAATTCACAGGACAGATATTACGATATTCAAGACACTGTAATGCGTTATCGTGGTACTCAATACTTGTCGCAAGGAACTTATTATCTGCAATTAGTTATAGATGACGGTTTTGCAGTATTCCTCAACGGTGAATTGGTTCACAATCGCAACGGTGGCACAGCTCCACTTATTGTTAATGCGCCTTTACACATAGAACAGTCTGGCATTCAGCACTTAGAAATTTTGTATCAAAATGGCGGAGGTCCAGGTAAATTCAAAGTACAAATTGCAGCAGCCTTACCAGGTATTGAACTAGCAAGAGAAAGACTTGAGTCAGATGAAGATGCTGAAGCTGCAAGGTTGGAAGATTCATACGACTTCCACCTATTGGCTAGCCAATCAGAAGCTGAGCAGCGCTTGTTGCAAGAAATCAATGTGGTTGATGACACTGTTGCTCGTCAAACTTATATTCGTGACCCATATAACCCTCATGCTTTAGCAGCGGTTCGTCCGTCGGCTTATCAAACTTGGGCTTTTTATGAGTTCATAGACAATATGATGAAACGAGGCGATAAGCTATTTAGACGATTAACTAGAGAAGACTTAGCCGAAGCAACCCTAATTTATACTCGCGTCAGTGAACTTCTGGGCGAAATGCCTAAGAACATGGGTGAGTTGGACTATTTACCTTCTGATAGCAATGTTGACCAAGTTCGCAAAGCTGGTTTGCTAGATTTCGACAACGATGGTGATATCGATTTAGATGATGCGGATATACAAGCACAACGTATGTTGGATAGTACAGGACGTTTAGTTGGCGCCTATGAGCTGATGCTAGAGCAAAGGTTATCTAATGTTACTCGTAACATGTCAACAGCTACTTTGTTGACAGAAGCTTATACAGGTGACGATGCTTCAGCAGTTCAAACCCAACCTAGACAAGCTCGATTAAGTGATGATAGTAGTGCCGTAATGTATGCTCCAGTTACAGGAACACCTACTTTTGCACCGCAGAACTATCTGAATAACAGCTATTTTGCTATACCGCCTAATCAGCGAACACTGAGACTTTGGGATACGGTAGCTAGCCGTTTATTCAACATTCGCAACAGCCGAGATATTAATGGTCGACGTATTAACTTAGCGTTAACTCAACCACCGTTAGATCCACTAGCGCTAGCTAGATTGTTTGCAAATGGTGGCACATTAGGACAGTTGCGTGGTAACACCAACATGGCTATTCCTCACTATCGCTTTAACTATATGATCAATCGAGCAAAAGATGTGACTCAAATGGTAAGTGGCTTTGGTACGCGCCTGTTGAACATCATGGAAAAACAAGATGCTACAGAATTAGAAGCCCTAAGAGCTTCTCATGAACAGAGTATTCTTGAGATGAGTGCCGAAGTGTTAAGGCACCAGGTTATGTCAGTAGAACATAATTTAGAGATCTTCTATCGCCAATACGAAACAGCTCGTTATCAAGAGTACCGTACTGCGGGATTAATGGGTGCTAATGTTGAACAAGTTGCAAATGCTAACTCAGATTACCAATCACTGGATAACATTCCGATTGACCTAGAACAAGCTGATGATAACGGCTCTATTACTAGCTTAAGAGGAGATGAAGGCGATACCTTCCCTGCAAACAACGAAGAAAATGCTGCGAGGATTTTATCAATCACCAAAAATGCATTAGAGATAGCGACAGAAGCTGGCTTTGGTGCAGCTGAGTTGACTGATACAGCACCTAACATCTTTGGTTTAGCTGCTGGTGGTCATAACTATAGTGCAATTGGTAAAGGCATTATCAAGCTAAGTCTTGGCACAATAATCAAAGGGCTAGATCTTTCGAGTTCAATTGTCGCGGAGAATGGTAGCCGATTACGTCGTAAAGCTGGCTGGTTAGAAACGAGAAACCTTGCGGTGATGGACCAAGCAGAACTTAAGGACAGAATTGTTCAAGGTTTGCATGATCTAAACGCAGCAAGAGCTCAATATGACAACTTGCAAAGAGAGATCGAGTCTAATCAAGAAATCGAACAGTTTATTCGCTCTGGTCGCCGAACACGCACGGAATTATACCGTTGGTTAAGCAACCGAATGAGTAACTTGTACTTCCAAGCTTACCAATTGGCACTAAGTATGGCTAAAGAAGCAGAACATGCCTTTAACTTTGAGCTTGGCTCAGACAAAGTATTCGTTCGAGGCGATTATTGGGATAATACTCAGCAAGGTTTACTAGCTGGCGACGGCTTATTACTAGGCTTACAGCGAATGCACCATGAGTATGAGCAAAGTAATGAACGTCGATTAGAAGTTGTTAAACCAGTATCGCTGGCGAACAACTTAGATATCTACAGTTCTGAAAATGGCTTTGTTAGAACAACTTCTGGCACTAACCAAGGTACTAACTTGATTGAATTACTCAAAGCTAAACCAGCTGAAGAACGCCGTATTTCATTTGAGCTGCCTTCACGTGTCTACGCTAGAGATTATCCAGGTCATTACCGACGTATGATCAAGAGCGTTAATGTTACTGTCCCTGCGGTTGTTGGGCCATATCAGACACTAAGTGCAACCTTGAGACAGATGAATAACAAGGTACTTCTAGTAAATGATAAGGCTGCTGCTGCAGAGTTGGCTGAGCAAAGAACAAATCAGTCACCTACCTTGCCATTAGGCGTAAGAACAGATTATAGAAATAATCAGTCTATCGCAGTCTCAGGAGCGGTGAATGATGCAGGTATGTTCCAGTTAAACTTTGGTGATGATCGCTTGTTACCATTTGAAAACACTGGTGCAGATTCTAGTTGGGAACTAGAGTTCTCTCCTGGTTTACCTGACGAAGTCTTTGATAGCATCACTGACATTATCGTCGAAGTAAGTTACTACGCTGAAGAAGGTGGTTCAGATATGCGTGATGAAGTTCTAACTGTGCTTTAATACGCTAATTTCTGACTTAATCATCAGTTAAAGAAAAGCCCACTTAAAAGTGGGCTTTATTTTATCTTTTCAGTGTTACTTTTTAGTAGGCTTTTGCGAAACCCAAAGATTAATCGTACCTTCTACCACAACAATGTCGTTTTCATCGTACGCTTTAACAATCACAGGTACATCACCTTCGACCCATTCATTGTTCGGCAAAATAGCTTCACAACGTATATCTGAACCAGCTTTTGCTGTGTACTTCACGTCCATTCCTTTAGGGATCCAACGCAAGTGTTTTGGAATTGAACCTTCGGCCATGAAGCCCATTGCCATTTCCAAACCATTACAAATAGCAATCACATGCATAGTGCCAATGTGATTTTCAACTTTTCTGCGCTTTTTAATAAAACACTGACATTCACCTGGCACAAGCTTAGTAATAAGTGGAGAAACCGTTTTGAAATATGGTGCTCTGTTCGCTGCATACATGGTGAAGATCTTGTTACCAAACGGCAGCTTGCTCAAACGCTTGTACATCTTTAATACGTAGTTATCTGACATGAGTGTTACCCGAAGATATTTCTTTTTTATTAAGCTAACACATCTGACCAGTTAAGCAAACGTTAATCGAATACTGAGTAAGATTTACATTTTCTTTTTGATTTCATCCAATTTATATCCATCCAATGATAAAACCCTATCAGCAGATTCTATTGTTTGCTGTCTATGAGCAATAAGTAGGTTTAACAGAGACACCCACCACAAAACTACTATGGATGCCTCTGTTATTGTCTTTCTATTCCTGTAAATGGCCGATTGAATATCCCAGAGCATCTTCCGCATCAATAACAACATCTGGCAATACGCCATTGTCATAGCGATTCATCTTTCTATCAGTCATGTAGGAAGTCGTTAGTATAAGGAGGGAGTCGTCTGACATTTTAAATCGTTTATTTGCAGTAGCCATTCCACAGGTTTTTTCACCTACATGAATGGTGTTTGGATGATGCTTAAATGCAATTGCTATCGCTTCTCCTGAGCTAGACGTTATACTGCTAGTTAATACTACTACTGGTTTTTCTGGATGCTTTAGAATATATGGCTGTTCGATAGTCAATCGAGCATAGCGAACAATAGTTGAGCCTTTATGATACCCGTAAGCAACAACTTTATTTTTATCGTCTGAACTTTTATTCGGATTAACAAAGTAACCTACCTTGTTATTGCCTAAGATAGGTCCCAAACCTGCAACCATAGGATCGATAGAGCCACCAGTATTAAACCGTAAATCTATAATCCAGCCTTTTAAATCTTTTTTATCTTGCTTTCGAATGGAATCTTGGATTTGTTCAGCAAACTCGATTCGTTTCTCTAGCCCTCGACCTCTGTATTGATCAATACGAATGTAGCCAATATTTTCAGGAATTTTTAAATCTTCAGAGTGTTCAAATTCACACCCCAAGTCATTATGGAACGCAAGTAACTTACCATCTTTATTTCTAAAAGAGCTGTGATTTGTTTCAGTTAACTCCAAAAGCTTAAGTGCTGTTGACTTCTTATCGTGTGTTTTAGAATATTCAAAAACCTCTTTTTTTATTAGGTCCCAATCTAAGCTATTTTTATTAACGGAGTTTTCTTCCATTAATTCAATGGCCTCTTCAAAGTACTCTTCATCGGTAAGACTCTTGTCTCTCGCTAAAAAGTAGCTTAGTAGTAGCGCGAAAATGCATGTGCTACACGCTAAAAAGGTTATTTTCTTGCTCAATATTTATCCTTCGTAACTTTCCTACATCCACGAATAGTCAATCACAATAGCTCTAGTAACAAAACCCATAGAAGATAATTCAATTGTTTCAGAAAATCTCTACGAATTTAACAGAGTACGTGTTTTACAAAGATACCCTCCACAAAATTAGCATGGGTGTCTTTGTTATTTCTTTTAGATACAAAAAAGGCGAGCATTTAGCTCGCCTTTATCAATGTTTAAAATCTAGCTTATCTAGGTTGCATTCTGATTGCGCCATCACAACGAACCGTTTCACCATTCATATACTCATTCTCAACTATATGTTGAGCTAACTTCGCGATTTCATCTGGTTTACCCAAACGACTTGGGAATGGAACGCTTGCATTTAATGCTTCAACTACTTCATCAGAGAAACCATCTACTAATGGAGTGTGGATTAAACCAGGGGCTATAGTGTTTACACGGATGCCTAAAGAAGCCAAGTCTCTGGCAATAGGTAGAGTCATACCTACAATACCACCTTTAGATGCACTGTAAGCAGCTTGTCCCATTTGACCTTCATAAGCCGCAACAGAAGCAGTATTGATGATAACACCACGAGTGCCCTCTTCAGTTACAGGCTCTTGTGTACTCATTACTTCTGCAACCAAACGCAGTACGTTAAAGCTACCAACTAAGTTAATGTTGATTACTTTTTGGAAAGTATCTAGTGGAAACGCACCTTTTCTACCTACTGTTTTTGCTGCATCAGCAACACCAGCAAAGTTATTAAGTACGTGGATTTGCTCAAATGCAGCTATGGTAGCTTCAATTCCCGTTTTTACTGACTCTTCATCAGTAACGTTAACATTTTGATAAATAACGCTATCGCCTAGCTCTGCTGCAATTGCATCGCCACGTTCTTGGTTCATATCAAAAATAGCAACTTTAAGTCCTTGCTCAACATAACGTCTAACTGTTGCTTCACCTAAACCTGATGCACCACCAGTAACAACGGCTACTTTATTCTGTAATTCCATAATATTCTCTCTACTGAACTTCTTTTAATAACTCTCTAGCAATGATCACACGCTGAATTTCACTTGTTCCTTCATAAATGGAAGTAACACGTGCATCTCTTGCATATCTTTCTAATGGAACCTCTTTGGTATAGCCCACACCACCCATTAATTGAATTGCGGTGTAACATACTTGGTTCGCGGTTTCTGTGGCATGCAGTTTAGCCATAGATGCCGCTTTTGAAAAAGGTTTATCTGCTTGTTTTAAATAAGCGGCTTGCATTACTAATAATCTAGATGCTTCAAGCTGTGTGTAAGCATCTGCCATCATCCACTGTGGACCTTGCATCTTAGCAATGGTTGTCCCGAACTGTTCTCTTTCTGTTGTGTACTGACGAGCATAATCCATAGCAGCCTGCCCAATACCTAATGCTAAAGAGCCGATTCCAATACGACCACCAGCTAACTCAGCAACAGCTATTCTGAAACCGTCATTCAGTTCCCCCATTAAGGCACTTGCAGGTATACGGCAGTCATCGAAACTCACCATATTAGTAGCAGAAGCGTGCTGACCCATTTTGTCTTCGGCTTTTGCGACTGTAATTCCCGGAGTATCTGCTTCAACTAAGAAACAAGAAATACCTTTGCCTTTTTTCGCATCAGGATCCGTTACCGCCCAAACAACAAAAACACCAGCGTATTCTGCGCTAGAGATCCACATTTTGCTGCCATTCAATACCCAATCATCACCGTCTTTAACCGCTTTAGTTTTCATTCCAGCTGGATCTGAACCCGCGCCAGTTTCTGATAGACAGAAACCGCCTGCTGGATATTCACCAGAACATAACTTAGGTAAATACTTTTGCTTTTGTTCTTCATTAGCAATGGCTTGTATCACTTCGCCAACCATATTAGTTACCGACATAGTTACTGCAGTTGATGCACATGCCTTAGCAACTTCTGTTATGGCTAAACTAAAAGCTACGGTACCAGCTTCTGTACCGCCGTAATCAGCACTAATATTTAGTCCCATAAAACCTAAATCAGCTAACTGTTTTAAGTTGTTAAGAAAAATTTTTCGGTTTTCTGTTTTATCTTCACCATGATCTAATTGTGCCGCAACAGGAGCTAACTCCCCTTCAGCAAATTTTCTTGCCATTTCTTGAATTAAATATTGTTCTTCGGTTAAGGCTAAGTCCATAACACATACTCTCGTGTTCAAATTCAGTTAGACGTGATGATAAGAACTATTCTGTTATCTGAACAGGACAACAAGCATCAAAATAACTCACATTTATTTTCACAAATAAGATTTAAAAGCGCATAATTTGCCAATAAGGTAACTAATTTAATCAATTCAAATATGGCATCTGTTAATTTTCATCATGCATTAGCCGCAACTCACGGAGCTAAACTCGTTGGAAAAACTTCAGCTGAGCTATTGCAACAAGCGGGTATAAACCCTTTACAAGCTGAACGACCTAACGCCAGAGTTACTGATACTCAAATGACAAGGTTAGTTCAAAGTATTTGGTTAGGATTAGAAGATGAATTTATGGGATTTACCGAACACGAGTGTAAGTTAGGTTCTTTCGCTTTCATGCTAACATGCATTAGAACAAGTCCTGATTTGTTCACCGCATTAAAGCAAGGCTGTCAGTTTTATAATCTAGTTACTGATGACATAAACACCGAAGTAACAACGACAAGTAAAACAGTGGAGATTAGTTTTTCGTTTGCTAAGCCTGAGTTAGACCCCGAACGTTTTTTTCATGAATTTTGGTTTGTTATTTGGCATCGACTTGCTTGTTGGTTAACGGGAGTGCAAATCCCTCTTATCGAAATTCACTTTAACTACGATAAACCAAGCCACTCTCAAGAGTTAGAGCTCATGTTTCCGTGTAAACATGCTTTCAGCAAAATTTCTAACAAAATAGTGTTTGATAAAAGTTTCGCGGGCCAAGCTATTGTTCGTTCAAAAACAGAGGTGAATAACTTCTTAAAACATTCCCCCTTTGATTTACTGACCATTCCAGGCTTTGATTCGAGCTTCACCACATTAGTAAGCCAATCTCTATCAAGAATTCATCATCACACTCAATCTTTTGTGAATTTGAAAGAAGTAGCGAAAGAACTAAACATCTCCCAAGCAACTTTGCACCGAAGACTAATACAAGAAGGCAGTAGTTTTCAGGAAATCAAAGACGAGTTAAAAAGAGAGTTAGCCATCAATTTACTGACCCTACAGCATATGCCAGTTTACGAAGTAGCGGAAAAGGTGGGATTTTCCGACGCAAGATCTTTAACAAGAGCTTTCAAAAAATGGACAGGCTTAACTCCCAGATCTTACCTCCAACTTAACAACAAATAACGGAGACAAATAACAGAGACACCCATGGTAATTTTATGGTGGGTGTCCTCGTAAATAACAGAGACACCCATGGTAATTTTATGGTGGGTGTCCTCGTAAATAACAGAGACACCCATGGTAATTTTATGGTGGGTGTCCTCGTAAATAACAGAGACACCCATGGTAATTTTATGGTGGGTGTCCTCGTAAATAACAGAGACACCCATGGTAATTTTACGGTGGGTGTCCTCGTAAATAACAGAGACACCCATGGTAATTTTATGGTGGGTGTCTCTGTAAAAAGTTTAGAAACAAAAAGTAACAAGTCTCAGGTTTTAAGCGACTAAGCATCAATACTTATATCTTTGATTAGCGTACAATAGTTAAACTTCTCTTCACTCAACCATAAGTAGTTCAATGCCAAATAGTCTGGTTTTAGATGCCAAGCAAAAAGAATTTATCGCCTTAATGGCCATCCTAATGTCACTCGTTGCTTTAACGATTGATTCTATCTTGCCGGCACTATCATTAATTGGTGAAGAGCTACAAGTTACTAACGCCAACGACACTCAATTATTCCTGTCAGGCGTATTCTTTGGCATGGCATTTGGGTTAATGATCTACGGCCCTATCGCAGACTCGTTTGGTCGGAAAAAAACACTGTACCTTGGCATCAGCATTTTTCTTATCGGCGATTTGATTTCTATCTTTGCTCAAGATTTCTCCTTAATGCTTTTTGGCCGTATTGCTCAAGGTTTTGGCGCCGCTTCTTGTCGAGTGGTCACCACTGCCATGATCAGAGATAGGTTTGAAGGACAACAAATGGGACGTGTCATGTCCTTAATTTTAGTGCTTTTTGTTATTGTGCCAGCCCTCGCACCATCAATTGGCCAAGTTATTTTATGGTTTGCCCATTGGCGAGCTATCTTTGTTTTCGTTTTATTAGTCGCTGCGGTTGGTTTAGCAATGCTGTACTTTAGACAAGAAGAAACGCTAAAAGAAGAATATAAAAGACCTTTTGCGCTCTCATCAATTTGGGCAGCAATGAAAGAAACTATCACTCACCCGACAACGAGCCTCTATACAATCGCTGCTGGTATCATCTTTGGCTCATTTATTGGTTACCTAAGTAGTGCACAGCAAATACTGCAATTGCAATATGAAACAGGTGAGTTATTTGCTTTATGCTTTGGCAGTTTGGCATTAGCCATAGGCTTGTCTTCTTTTACAAATTCTAAATTGGTAATGAAGTTTCAAATTGAAAAACTTTGCTTATGGGCATTGCTTACTATGTCAGTTTTATCTCTTGGCTTTGCCTTCTATCAACAACAAGTTCAAGCTGAGCCTAGTTTAGCCTTCTTTCTCATTTACCTAGGTTTGGTGTTTTTCTGCTTTGGCTTACTGTTTGGCAATTTAAGTACTCTCGCAGTACAACCATTAGGCCACATTGCAGGCATAGCAACTTCAGTAATATCATCAGTGCAAACCTTAATGTCTGTAGCTGTTGGTGTTGTCATTGGTAACTCATATGACGGAACTGTTATGCCTCTAACTTTAGGCTTTGTTATATGTGGCTTCAGTGGTTTTGTTTTAGTTTTTATCGCTAAACAAAAAGCCAAAAAGCTCGCATCATAAATTCAAGAATTCAAGGCTTGTAACACTTGCTTATAAGATGCGTGGCTAAAGCTAGCAAAGCCATCTAACTTTCTTGCTCTTAGCTTAGTGAAAACAGGCGAAGTTAAACCAAGTAAGAATCGTGTTAACAACACTGGGCTTGGTTCTTTACCTAACTTGCTTAAGTAAAGCTCGGTAAAAGCCAGAGCTTTAAATCTCAATTCTTGTCCGTTGAGAGCTTCCATTTCTGCAATTTGTGGATACACCACTTTATGCCCTTGGCATACACTACAATGACCACAGTGTGTCGGCGCATGAGTATCACCAAAATAATCAGCAAGCTGAAAACTAATACATTGTTCTCTAGCAAATAAGTCCAACATGTTATGAATACGGGCAACTTCTGAGTGCTGTTTTTGCTCGAAATATTGCGCTAATTGCTCAACCAATCCAGAAATATCCGTCGGCCAGTCACCAACTCTATACACTTCCGTCATCTGCTTAGCTTGCAGCTCTATGTAACCTTTCTCATCAAAGTATTCTAAGGCACTAATAACTCTGGCTCTGTCTTTCTGTATGTCCCCTGAGCCATAGTGACCACATATGCTAGTAATGTCTGCAGTCCACCAAGTTTTTGCTTTTTCAGAGTAATGTAGAACAGCTTGAACAAAAGACTGACGCTCCCCTTCGAATAAGTTAATTAACTCACTTTCACCAATCAGCAACTTAAACTTATATTCAGCAAAGTAGGCATAAAGAGGCTGTAACAAGCCTTGCATTTCAAGATAAACCAATAAGGTTTTTAACGGTAATTGTCTGACATTTGATTCATTCGATAACGGAATAAGCTGACAAGGCCACAGACCATTTTCCTGTTCTTCCAGTATGTCTTTCAACACCAGTTCAATTTCATCTTTCTCAGGAGTGTCACCATAAACAAAGTTTTCCAGCACAGATAAATTGTCTTTGTTTGCCAGAACCAAGCAATCAGAAGCTAGACCATCTCGGCCAGCTCTGCCAACTTCCTGAGAGTAGTTTTCTATTGATTTAGGCAAGTCGTAATGCACAACATGACGAATATTTGCTTTGTCGATTCCCATACCAAAAGCTATGGTCGCTACAATAACGTCAATGTTGCTAGCCATAAAATCAGTTTGAATAATTTGCCTATCTTCGCTGTTCATCCCAGCATGATAAGCCGCAGCATTAAATCCCATTAGCTTTAGTTCTACGGCAACATCTTCAGCGGTTTGTTGTAGTGTCACATAAATAATCGTAGGGTCAATTTCCGCACTTCTATCTTTCTTTTGCCTTACCTCACCTTGGTAAATAGGCTTATATCTCGCTTCGTGAAACAGCCATTGCTCTAGCAACTGAAGCTTATTCTTATCGCTTACCGCTTCTACTGCTAAGTTTAAGTTTTTGCGATAAAAGCCAGTCACTGTGATGTTGCAAGCATCAATGCTGAACTTTTGTGCCATATCTTGAATAACTTGCGGTGTTGCCGTAGCGGTTAACAACAACACCTGTGGTATAGCAAACTGCTGCTGATACATAGGCAGCTTGAGATAATCAGGTCTAAAGTTATGACCCCACTCAGAAATACAGTGCGCTTCATCAATAACCAGCAAGGAAATAGGAATTTGCTGAATAAAGTTCCTAAACCTTTCATTTTTTAAACGTTCAACCGCCACCATCAGCACTTTTATTTTGCCTAACTTAACGTCTTGCATAATTTGGTTAACTTGCTCACGAGACAAAGATGAATCGATAGATGCGGCAGTAATACCTTTGCTGTTCAAAAAGCTTATTTGATCTTGCATTAAAGCAAGTAAGGGAGAAACCACTAAAGTTAAATTCGGTAACAATACAGCAGGTAACTGATAACACAGCGATTTACCTGAGCCAGTAGGAAAAATAGCAGCTGCCGAATGCCCTGACGTTACAGCAGTAACAACTTGTTCCTGTCCTTCTCTGAATTGCTCAAATCCGAAATACTGTTTTAGTGATTGTTGTAACATAACTGACCTTTAAACTGTATATAAAAACAGTAGTCTAAAAATATGATTCTAACAAACTTTAATAACTTTGACCTGTTATAAAGCAGCAAACCAGTAATAAAAGTCTTGCTCAAAGTTGGGATAAACCTCAGAGAGCGTAATAATGATTTGTTCTGAGGTTAGAGTTTGACAAGGATTTTCCAACTTGGTTTGTAATAGTTGCTGCATAGCAGATAACCCCTGTTCAGAGGTCATTAAAAAATAAGCCCAAGCACTACCACTAAAGTACAAGCTGTTGTTGTTGCTAGTGTGCCAATCTTGTTCTGAGTGCATTAATGAGTAAAAGTCTAACAATTCATTTTTTAACTCTGTTTTATCAATATGTTTTGGCAATATAAAATCATTGCCACTAATACCTACAAAAGCTGTCCTTTCAATATATTCAGCCAAACCTTCATTAATAAATCTTGGTAACTCACCAAACAATGCAAAGTTCACAGCATGAGTCACTTCATGGATGCCTGTGCGGATAGCTTGCTCTTCATTCACATATTTAATCACAGCGAGATTTTCATTTGGAAAATAAGCGCCTAAATAGCCTTCAGGAACTGCAACTCTGCCAATCATAAAGGTGTGAAATTCATCTTCTGGCAGCACTATCATATCGACGACAAAACCAGAAACAGATTCTTCTCCTAACCAACTAGAGTATTTGGAAAAGAGTTTGTTTACAGCTTCATTCATCAATGAATAAAAATTTGCGGTTTTAATAGCGGAAGTAAGATTAAGTTTAAATCTCAAACCATCGAGATCTTGTTTAATTGGAAATGGGCATTGCTGGGTTACACCATCAGCAGAAGGAACATATACAAAAGCGTCTTGGACACTTTCAGCTTCTTCAACATAACTATCAACAACTGTTTGTAACTCAATTAAACCTTCACTAGCTGCCGACTCATCGCGATTGAGCCAAAGCCAGCAAAGAAAAATAAGCAAACTGTATAAAAGTATATTTTTCACTATTATTAAGAAGATACAAAAAAAGCCACTTAAGGTTCACTTTAAGTGGCTTCTTGTAATAGTGCAATATGAGTTAGTGCAATAAGCGTGCTTTTATCGTACCTTCGATTTGTTTTAACTCGTCCAATGCCGTTTTTGAATCGTCTGTTTCAACATCAATAACCACATAACCTAGTTTGTCATCTGTTTGTAAGTATTGAGCTGCAATATTGATGTTATGCTTGGCAAACGCATCATTGATCTTGGTTAACACACCTGGTTGGTTTTTATGGATATGCAACAAACGGCTTCGCCCAGTGTGTTCTGGAAGTGAAGCTTCAGGGAAGTTTACCGCACTCAAAGTAGAGCCGTTATCTGAATATTTTGCCAGCTTGCCAGCAACTTCAATGCCTATGTTTTCTTGAGCTTCTTGCGTTGAACCACCTACATGTGGCGTAAGCAGTACATTATCAAAACCACGAAGTGGTGTTTCAAACTCTTCATCATTCGATTTTGGTTCAACAGGGAATACATCGATTGCAGCGCCAGACACTCGCTTTTCAGTCAATGCTTCAGCTAATGCATCAATATCGACAACCGTACCTCGCGAAGCATTGATCAAGATCGCTCCTTGCTTCATCACTGCAAACTCAGCAGTACCCATCATGTTTTGGGTTTGTGGAGTTTCAGGTACGTGCAGAGAAATAACATCTGATGTTTTAAGTAGCTCAGTTAATGTAGAAACTTGTTGTGCATTACCAAGCGTAAGCTTAGTTTCAATATCGTAAAACTTAACTTTCATACCAATGTTTTCAGCCATGATACCAAGCTGAGTTCCGATATGACCGTAACCTATGATACCTAGTGTTTTACCTCTAGCTTCATATGAGCCCGCAGCAGACTTATCCCAAACACCTCTGTGCGCTTTAGCGCTTCGCTCCGGCACGCGACGAATTAATAATAATATTTCACCAAGTACTAACTCAGCAACCGAACGCGTGTTAGAAAAAGGTGCATTAAACACGACAATACCACGATCTTTTGCAGCTTCTAAGTTAACTTGGTTAGTGCCAATACAAAAACATCCCACCGCCACTAATTTGTTAGCATGAGCAAATACACTTTCCGTCAATTGAGTACGAGAACGAATACCGATAAAGTGAACATCTTTGATTTTATCAATGAGCTCGGATTCAGGTAAGGAAGTCTTTAGAAATTCAATATTGCTATACCCTTGTGCTTTCAGGGTTTCTATCGAACTTTGGTGAACACCTTCTAACAGAAGGATCTTAATCTTGTCTTTGGCTAGTGACACATTGCTCATGGTCGGCTTACTTCCTAGGTAAATGATTGATGAAAAAGAGTATTTTAGAGCGTATCGATTTTTGCCAGTTGATTTACTTGAACCAAAATTAATACGCCCGAATCGACGTTAGAATTAATACTCTATTTTTAATCATTAATAAAGAATTTTATCCCGACAGATTAGTTTTTCTAATCTATAAGTAAGCCAGTGAATTTAGTCAACTATGAAGTTAGTCGATTATACTAACACCTTCTGGTGAACCAACAATAACCTTATCTGCACCACGATGAGCAAATAAGCCATTGGTGACCACACCAACAATTGCATTTAATTGTTCTTCTAATTTTCTCGGTTGCGCAATTTGCATATTATGAACATCTAAAATGACATTGCCGTTATCCGTTACAACACCTTCACGGTATACAGGGTCACCGCCAAGTTTCACGATTTCTCTAGCAACATAAGAGCGCGCCATAGGAATAACTTCGACAGGTAGTGGAAATTCACCTAAGAACTTAACGTTCTTAGTGTTATCAACGATACAAATGAACTCTTTTGCTACCGCTGCAACTATCTTTTCTCTTGTTAATGCTGCACCGCCGCCTTTAATCATAGCTTTGTCGTCATTGATTTCGTCTGCACCATCAACGTAAACATCTAGGTAAGGCACTGAGTTTAAATCAAAAACCTCAATACCTAAGGCTTTTAACTGCTGCGTTGAGGCTTCAGAGCTAGAAACTGCACCTTGGATTTTATCTTTAATCGTGCCCAGCGCTTCGATGAAATAATTCACAGTAGAACCTGTACCTACACCAACAATGCTATCTGGTTTGATAAATTTAAGCGCTTCATAACCAGCTGCTTTTTTCATTTCATCTTGCGTCATTTTATTATCCATAAGGTCATTAATTTGCTGCTCAAGATTATAGTGTCTTTGCCACAAATGCCTATGATTAATTGCTATTAATCATTACTTTTTTTGTGGAAGTTATGATCATGTCAATTGCCACGTCCCAACTCTCAATTGGTAACTGTTCAACTTGCTGACAATCATGGGCTAAACCAATCAGTTTAGGTCTGTTTTCAAGTTCATCAATTTGGCATAAGGTTCTGTCGTAAAAGCCTCCTCCCATCCCCAAGCGGTTGCCCTGCGCGTCAAAGCCCACAAGTGGCATAAACAAATAACTCATTGTAGATAGAGGCACAGTTGTTAATGAACTTAGAGTTGGCTCTTCAATTCCAAAACTATTTTTTGTCATTGGAGTATCTGAGTCGTAAAGTTGGAAGTTGAGATAACCTTTGCGAAAGCTGTGCATCACAGGAACAGCTACTTTTCTATTGGCTTTAATTAGTTCACGGATAGCTAAGTTCGGCGATAACTCACCATCATTAGCAAAATACAAAGCTACAATATCACCCTCTTTTGTTATTTCTAACAAGGTATCACTCAAGCGCTGGCTTGCTAATTCTTGTTCTTGAACAGTCAGTTGATTACGCTTTTGTCTTAGCTCTGCTCGCAAGGCTTTTCTTAACTCTTGAGTGTCGTTTTCTGGTTCATTCACTTGAGATTGCTGCTTTGATTTCATCTTTTTATAACTATCTTATTGAATTATTTATTTTAGCGTGCATATTGTTGCCTGTGGCAACAGCTGCTACCAGTCTAACCTAACCCAAATTGAAGAGAAATAATAAACGCCTATGTGTGAATTGCTTGGCATGTCAGCTAATGTCCCAACGGACATCGTATTTAGTTTTACTGGACTAGTGCAACGAGGTGGTGAAACCGGCCCGCATAAAGACGGCTGGGGTATTACTTTTTATGAAGGAAAGGGTTGTCGTTCATTTAAAGACCCAAACCCAAGCTGCGAATCAAAAATCGCCAACTTGGTAATGGAATATCCAATAAAAAGTTGTTCGGTGATTTCACACATTCGCCAAGCAAACCGAGGCGGTGTAAGCCTAGAAAATACTCACCCATTTATTCGAGAGTTCTGGGGCAGAAATATAACATTCGCTCACAATGGCCAACTTTCAGGCCATAGAAAGCTAAAGCTAACGAGTGATTGGCCAATTGGTGGAACAGATAGCGAATTCGCTTTTTGTTGGATCATGGGACAACTAAGAGCTAAGTATCAAACTAGACCCAAAAACTGGGACAGCGTATTTCGTTATATCGCAAAACTCTGCAAAGAGCTGAATAAACTGGGCGTGTTCAATACTTTAATCTCAGACGGCAATCACTTATTAGCCTATTGCAGCAACAATCTGCACTGGATTACCAGACGGGCACCATTTGGCGAAGCAAATCTAATAGACACAGAAATGAAGGTAAACTTCAAAGAAGAAACTACGGATAAAGACGTGGTAACAGTAATAGCAACTCAACCTCTAACCGACAATGAAGATTGGCATAAGTTGGAACCACAAGAGTGGCGTTTGTTTAGACTTGGTGAGGTTTTAGCTTAGGGGATTACTTTGTTTTCTTATACTGAAATAAATTTATTTGATTTAATATCTACCTTCTAAATATTTAGAGTGTTTCAATGATTGATAAAACTTCTTGAACTAACTTTGCTCTACCCTCAGGAAAATTACAAACAGAGTAATTCACATAACTAGTGAATAAACCTACAGAAGTATTCAAAACTCTAATTTCTTGCTGAATGTCCATATACACTTAATATTTATCTATTACAAATACTACAACTTTACTTCCTCAGCCTGACTTTCGCTATTTATTAAATATTTAATTCAATTGAGAAGCAAACACGACAATTTCATTCATCATAGCCATCACAACTTCTTACAATCATCAAGAATATGAAAAAGAGTTTTAGGCTCCAAAAAAAGTTAAATACAACCAACAAAAAAACACTTGATGTTGAATGCGTTTAACAATACGATTAATTTTAGTAGTTAAAAACATGGATTTAGATGTTTTGAAGTAACACTTCGGAATAAAACTAAAGTTAAGGAAAAATAATGAATAAAAAGGTACTTTTTATTTTAGCTCTTTTAACAGCTTCAATTACAGGCGTGCAAGCGGGAACTGTTTGTAAATGTACTTCAGGCTCAATGACTGTATCTATAGAAGGTGACGGGACTATGAAAATGTCCTGCTCTGGTGGTGGTAAAGTATCATGCAAAACAACTTAAAGGAGTTCTCCATGAAAAAGGCTTTGATAATATGTTTATTAATGTGTTCTAACTTTGCGAACTCCGCAGTTACTTGTACTTGTTCGAGCGGTTCAATGGTAGTAAAGATTTCAGGAGATGGAGCTTCGTTTTCATGTTCAGACGGTGGTAGATTACGCTGTAAAGTCGACTAAAATTATGAGAAGGGCTGATATAAGCCTTTCTCAAAATATTGAAAAGGAACATAAAATGACAATGAAGTTTAAAGTAGTTGGCTCAATTTTCGTAATTGCAATTTTGACTATCGTTATCTTTAATAATCAATCTGAAACAACCTCTTCTACTACCGAGGCAAACTTTAAAACCTCATCAGCTCTTATTGCCCAAAATAACTCAGCACCATCAAAAGAGCTTGGAACTAGCAAGAACGCTAAATCATACACTGAGAAAGAGTTACCTGAAGAAGTGCAAACAACTGATGAAAAACAAGTAGCTTCAAATAATGACACAGATAATCTTTACATAAACGGTCTATATTTAGAAAAAGCCGAGTCTATTAATAACGCTTTTTTAGATACAGAGGATAGAGTGCATAGGCAGGCTTTATCTGAAATATTTACCGTGGAAGATTTTTCAAATCTAATAAATCAATTAAAAGACGTTGAAGAAACTGATTTATCAATAGAAAGAGAAGGTAAACTGGGATTAGCTTTTAATAATATTACTGAAAATATCTATAATGAGAACTATACGTGTAGAGGTCGTGTTTGTGCCGTCACTTTCAATCATGACTCAAACGGTGAAGTTGACGTAGATGAGCTAGGAGCATTTGACTCAAACTACACTTTTAAAAACGCTGTTGAAAATGACTCTGGTGATGTACAGATAAAAGTTGTTTTTATTCAGACTGAAGACCCTTCAACACTGCAACTGACCTATTAATTAACTAATTTAATCTTATTAAATTCCAGTCAGGTCAAATTCACTCTTTAACCTGACTGAATGACTCACAAACTTTACTTAGTTTATCTCATAAAAATGCAAACCATTTTAAGCAAATAAGATGAAGTTAAACTCTCCTTCCCATTAGTAACTAAACTAGCTGCGATGCAAGACGCACAAATATCATTGGGACCAGTTTGCCGCTGAGCTTACTGGTTAAAATGCTGCCAAGTGAGTTTCGCTATATCTGCAGTCATTTTGTTATTGGTTTCGCTTGTTTCTACAGAGTCGCTAATTAAAACACTTACATAATAATGGCGGCCATCTGGTAGAAATATAACGCCAATATCATTTCTCGCACCTGTTACACCTTTATCATTTTTACCTGAATGACCTGTTTTATTGCCTACAATTGTACCTTTAGGTAGGCCAGCTCTTAGGGTCTTACTTCCCGTCCACGTGCTTTTCATTACTTGCCACAAAAACTTATGACTTTCGGCTGATAACAACTGATTTTTGTTTTCATGGAAGAGACTCAGAGCCTGAGTAGCAGCATTTGCAGTTGTCCAGTTTTGATATTGGTGCAACCAAGCACTTTGCATATCCACTTCGTTATACACTATCGCTATATCTTTGATGCCTATTTGATGTAAGTACTGTTCTAACATCTTTGGTCCACCTAACATAACTAGTAGCATGTCACAGCCAACATTGTCGCTGCCTGCCACTGTGTATTCAATGATTTCAGCTAAGGTTAGTTTTGTTCCTTTGGGATACTTTTTTCGAATTGGACTCCAAAGGCCGTTGTTTAGCTCTTTTTCAGTAATAGTAATTTCATCTTGCAAAGATAACTTGCCCTGATCGACTTGATGCAATACAGCGGCTGCTATGTGGTATTTGAACACGCTTTGTAATGGAAGACGAACATCTCCATTTACCGAGACTGATTGATTAGTATCTGGAGCTAGTATTGAAACCCCGACCGTAGCTTTCTTAGATGCTAAAAGCGACTCTATATCAGCTTTTAGAGATTCCAGTGAACTTCCATGTGAGTAAAAAGCAGATGAATAAATTAGAACAAAAACAAGTAATTTACGAAGCATCTTTAACTCCCTTTATATCTTACGATGCTGCAATTGACACGAAGTTACCAGTATACGCCTCAGCTGACAACTAAAGTGGTGAGTACTAAATTTCAATTTAGTCGAAGAGATCCCAAACATCGCTGGGGCGATTTTGGGATGACGATCATTTTTGTGATTTTGGGATGACGGTTATTTCTGCAACTTGGAAATGACGGTGATTGTAGTGTCATCCCCACATTCTTACCATCATCCCCCGTAGGCGAGGGTCTAATGCTTTTAACCTTCTTAACTTAGGCCCTGCGCCGTCATCCTCGCGTAGGCGAGGATCTAATGCTTTTAACCTTCTTAACTTAGGCCCTGCGCCGTCATCCCCGCGTAGGCGAGGGTCTAATGCTTTTTAACCTTCTTAACTTAGGCCCTGCGCCTTCATCCCCCGTAGGCGAGGATCTAATGCTTTTAACCTTCTTAACTTAGGCCCTGCGCCGTTATCCCCGCGTAGGCGAGGGTCTAATGCTTTTTAACCTTCTTAACTTAGGCCGTGCGCCGTCATCCCCGCGTAGGCGGGGATCTAATACATTAGTTGTATTCACTCAAAAAGATTTTTACACTAGCTCAAATCTATCAACTTTAGTTTTGAGTTATGGCGAAGAAATACCCACCTCTGCATTTGCTTAGTATCTTTGAAGCTGCTGCGCGATTAGAAAGCTTTAAGCTTGCTAGCGAGGAGTTATTTATCACACCTTCGGCGGTAAGCCATCAAATCAAGTCTTTAGAAGAACATATTGGTTTTGAGCTGTTTCAGCGTAAAAGTCGTGGAGTGAAACTCAATAAAGCAGGTGAGTTTTATTTTCAGTACATTCAGCAAGGTCTTGCTAGCTTTGAAACGGGTACCAAGAAAGTTATTTCTAAATATTCTTCTCCAATATTAAAGATCTCTACTTTCAGTACCTTAGCAAGTCATATCGTTATTCCTCAACTCGGCCATTTTCAAAATGCTCACCCAGATATTGATATTCGAGTAGAAACCAGTACGGACATGACTGACCTGCGTTATGAAGATTACGATTTGGCGCTTCGCATTGGTCAAGGCTCTTGGCCTGGGGTGGAAATTCGAAAATTATTTGAGCTGTTTATTACTCCTGTTTGTTCACCAGAGTTTGCAGAAAAACATCAACTTAAAGACTTAAGCCAAATTCAAAATGTACCACTTATTGATATGTCTAACCTAGATAATATCTGGCCTCGTTGGTCACATAAAATGTCGATACCGCGAATAGAACCCTCGAATCATCTCGCTTTTAATAACTATGATTATGCAATGCAAGCAGCAGCTGAAGGTTTAGGTCTTGCGCTAGCTATGCTGCCAATAGAAAACTATGCAATAAAAACAGGCCGATTAGTGTGCCCTTTCGATGCACAAACTAAGTACGACCAAGACTTGTATGCGGTTTATCGAACGGAAGACAGTCACAGACATGACATTCAATGTTTCCTCGATTGGTTGCAGTCGTCGCCAAATCTTTAACATCAAACCACTTAATAGATGAATTTCATTCACCATTAGTGTGAATATAATCCTTTTGCGACTATCCTAGCATCCACCTAAACTTTGCTCTGTAAGTTCACTTAACCAGAGGAAGTTTCTATGTTACGCCCTGTTCATTTAAATCAGTTTAGAGCTATCGCTGCTTTAGTTGTTTTGACCGTTGCGACTGTGCCAGTTTTTACCACAGTGACTCAACACAGCTCTTTACTGCTCTATCCTTCATTGGTTGTTATCAGTTTGGTTGTATTAGCCATTGTTGAGCAACAATTGTTAAGAGCAGTAAATAAACATTACAAAACAAGCCCTCAGAAAACACATACTCAAGTTCACAAAACCAAATTCAAACCAGTACGAGTTCATAAACACGCTGGTTGCAAACTATTAGGGTTAGCTTGTGCTGCTTAATTTTGAATAGTTGTTAGCGCTCTACTCAACTTTTTCAGTTGTTCAGCTGACGGGATGCCAAATCGCAATGCATCTAGTTCGTCGGTTAAACGCACGTAGACACCCTGCTGACAAAGCTGTTGATAAATAGATAGAGCATTAGCTAAATAAACCGTTTTAAACAGATTTGTACCTCTTGGTGTTACGGCAAAGTAATGTTGCAACACTTCATTTAAAGCATCAGCATTGAACTGTAATCTAAGCCTTTGTTGCTCTTGCCACTTTTTATCTGTTAACGCCAGTTTCGCAATATAAGCCGCAGGGCCATTTAAATGCCAAGGACCAAATAAAGCCTGCAAATTAGCCAAGTGTTCCTTGTTAGCTGAAATAAAGCCAACTCTTATCCCAGCAAGACCAAAAAACTTACCTAAAGAGCGTAAAACAAAAACGTGTTCACAATTGCTCTCTTCTATCATTGACTGTGGAGCCCCAACACTGTCCATAAAAGCTTCGTCAATGATCAACCAAGCCTGTTTTTGAGCAAGTTCACAAGCTAAGCCTTGCAGTAGCTCTTTGGAATAAAGCTCTCCAGTAGGATTATTTGGATTAATAACAACTAGAACATCATGCTTTTGTATTTTTTCAGAGCTCGGAATTTCTTGATAGTGGCAAACAGTAAAACCAGCGTCACGCCAAGCTTTTTCATGTTCTTTGTAACCTTGTTTTGGCAACCAAACATTAGAACAAGCAAAGCCAAGCTGAAGTCGGTACCTTGGCAACAATTGAATAACACTTTGAGAGCCGGAAGTGGGTAGAATATTCTTAGCCTTGTAATACACCTTTGCCGCTTCAATCAATGCCAAGTCGACTTGTGGTAACTCTCGCCAAATTTGCTCAGGTATTACAGGAACCGGATACGAATAAGGGCTAATTCCAGTAGATAAATCTAACCACTGAGCAACTGGGCGACCGTAATGTTCCGCAATAAGATTGAGCTTCCCTCCGTGATTTAACACGCTATCTCCCTAGAATACTGAAACATATGCAAACGTTATAAAAACAAATAGCCAAGCAGCTTTGGTTACTAAGTTTACACTGGAAGAAATATGCTTAGCTTGAACAGTGCCACCTTGTCCCAAAGTTACAGACTCGGTCTCTTGTTCGAAATAAATCGCTTTGCCACCTAATTCCACATTTAAAGTTGTTGCGCCGCTGGCCATTGCCCAGCCTCCGTTTAAGCTCTTGTACTGTTTACTTTGATAGTAAGCATTGCTCAGACTTTGCGTGAACTGCTTGCTTTGTATGGCGTACAAAAGTGCCGTGACTTTTGCAGATGGCCATCCCAGTAAATCATCAGCTTTAGCACTAAACCAACCAAAATTTAAAAACCTAGAATTTTTATATCCCCACATTGCATCTAGCGTATTGGCTAACCGATGAATGATCACCAAAGGAGCACCGCCTACGCAGTACCAAAACAACGAAGCTATTACAGCATCGTGGCCATTTTCTAGTACTGACTCAACTACTGCACGACTAACATCTTCTGATTCAAGTTTTGAAGTATCCCGACTAACTAAATAACCACAGTAATGTCTGGCAGTTGTTATATCACCTTGCTGTAAAGGCTCAAAAACCTGAAGAGCATGCTGCTTTAAGCTGTTATGACCAATAGCGAAATACAAGATGGCAATATCTAACCACCACCAAGATAACTCGCTTTGTAGGAAAAAGTATAAAACTGGTAAAGGTAAAACTAGAACACTCCAAGCAAACATACCTGTTAGTTTTTGTTTTACAGCTGAACATTGGTTTTGATTAAATTGCTTCTCTATCCTTTTTGCACAGTGACCAAAACCAACTAAAGGGTGAAATCGTTTAACCTCACCAAGCCATGCATCTAGCACCAAAGCCAAAGTAATAACGACAAGTAATTCCATTACAATGTTTAGTCTGCAAAAGGAGTAAAGTAATCATTCAAGTGACAATAACGGATAGCTAACCAGCTTCCATTGGTTAACAATTCAGCTTTAGACTCTTGTTCTTGATGTAAATATTGGTTTAGAAAATTACGAATAATATCACCGTGACTCACCACTAGGATTTGTTCCGCATCTTGCTGCTGCACAATACTGCGTAAACCAAGGTTAAAGCGCTTAGCACTATCTGAAGCTGATTCACCACCTTCAGGCTCAAAAGCAATAGAATCAGACCATAAAGACTGGTACTTAGTTTCTTGTTTTAGTTCATCAAAGCTTCGTCCTTGTAATGAACCGAAGTGCCGCTCTACTAAATCACCGCTTAAGGAGACAGGTTTAACCAAGTGTTCACTGCATATTTGTGCGGTATCTTTTGCTCGAATAAGCGATGATGAATAGATCTGTTCTATATTTTTATCTCGCAAAGACTGCGCAAGCTCAACTGCTTGTGTTTGACCTAACTCAGTCAAATTACTTTCTAATTGTCCCTGTAACAGGCCTAGTCGATTCCATTCGGTTTCGCCATGCCTTGCTAAATAAATTATCATTTAACGACTACTTAAACGCGGGTAATAAACGATGAGTTTATCTAGTTTAGGTATAGCCGTCCATAGCTCCAAATCAGTTCCAGTCATTCTAGCTTTGATACACTACTTTGCCATCGACAATAGTTAATTTAGTTGCACCGAATAAGCTTTCCCCAACAAACGGCGAATTACTTGATTTAGAAGCAAAAAACGTTTCATTAACGGTAAACTCGGAAGCTAAATCTAACAAGCAAAGATCAGCTTTTGCACCTTCGAAAATTCGGCCACACTTAATACCAAATATAGCGCCGGCCTGTTTACTCATTAAATCAATACAGCGATTTAAGCTCAGCTTATTAGTTTTTACAAAGTTGGAGTAAATCAGAGGAAATGCGGTTTCAAGGCCAATAATACCAAATGGCGCTTGCTCGATAGGCAATGCCTTTTCTTCTGGTGAATGAGGTGCATGGTCTGTTGCTATCGCATCTATCGTACCGTCTAATAAAGCTTGCTGACAGGCAAGTTGATCTTGCTTAGAACGAAGTGGTGGATTCATTTTCCAGTTTGCGTCTAATTCTCCATTTTCTTTCACTTTGATATCTTGATCACAAAGCAATAAATGGTGTGGCGAGACTTCTACCGTAACTTTTGCGCCTTTCGCTTTTGCTGCTCTAACTGCTTCAATAGAAGCTTGAGTTGAAACATGCAACACATGATAGTGAGCGCCCGTTTTTTCACTTTCTTCGCAGCCTCTTATCACATGAGCTGATTCAGAATTAGCATCAATACCCTTAATACCGAACTCACGGGAAACATCTCCTAAATGTATTGCCCCTTGAGCAGACAAACTTTCGTCTTCCGAGTGGTCAAGAATGGCTAATCCGGCTTCTTTGGCAGCAAGCATAGCTTGGTGAAACAGCTCATCATTTTGTACGCCTTTGCCATCATCTGTGATAGCAACTGCGCCAGCTTCTTTCAAAGCAATAAAGTCAGTCAATTCACCACCAGCTAATCCCAACGACAAAGCACCTGTCGGATAGACTTTACACAAGCCAGCAGACTCAGCTTTATCAACCATGAACTTAATCACTTCTGGAGAATCCGCTGTTGGACTTGTATTTGGCATGGAAACTACTGCTGTGAATCCGCCTTTAACAGCGGCTTTACTACCTGACTCAATATCTTCTTTATATTCCATTCCCGGCTCTCTGAAATGCACTTGAGGGTCAACTAAGCCTGGAGATAAAAACAAACCTGTAGCATCAATCTCATGATCGCAATCTGCAACTATTGGCGTGTCACTGATAGTAACAATACGCTCATTTTCAATAAGTACATTGATTGTTACTTCTTGCTCTCCCGATTTGCCTAGCAAGTAGTTAGTGCAAGTTGCATTTTTGATCATGGTTTTCATTGTTTTTCCTCAATCGTTGATTTGGATTTTGCTTCCGCTCTGTTTCACTGAGCCAGATAAACAAAACCCAGCGTATTCGCTGGGTTTTATTAAAAGATTAATTCGTTACCAAGAGCCGTACATTGGATTTGGTAAAAGCACTAGTGACTTGTCTTTGATTAGCACAGGTACGTTCGCGTCTTCTTGCGTTACACCGGCAAAGTCTTCGATGTTATCGCCAACTTGCATTTGGATGTGTTGCGCAGGGAAGTGAGCTTTACGCTTACCTTCTGGGTTAAAGCAGCTTGCTTTACCAGTTTCAATTTGTTGACGTCTTAAGTCTTTATCGTTTTGAATCTTGTCGTGATCAATTGCCGTTTTATCTTCTTCAACACGCCCCATTAAACAAGTGTTTTGTGTCGATACAGGAATACCCATAGCTTGCAGGTTACTCCAAGTGTGATTGTCTAGGCTTCTAACACGGTTAGTAATTAACGCTAGCTTACCGCCTTGTGCTAATACAGTATCGATAAACGCTTTTGCTCCAGGCACTAATCCTGCTTTTTCAGCTTTAATCCATTGTGCCCAAGTTTTAGAGCTGTACTTAAGGCCTTTAGTATCAATTCCTACCTGATATGGACTGTTATCTAGTACGGTTTCATCAATATCCATAACAACAACCCAGTCGTTACCTTCTGGTTTCATAGCAGCTAGGTCAGCCGCAGCCTTTTCATATGCTTTAGTTGTGAAGTATTGATACTCTTTACTTGTACGTAGCCACTTTACAGAATTAGTTAAAGGTAGAGACTTTGACTTAAGCTCTAGCGACAATGCACAGTGGTCACTCAACATAGCTTTAGGGTCCATGTTGGCAAAGTTATGCATCTGCGGCTTTGTATCTAAGTTAAGCGCTTGCATATTACCTAAGAAGATATGGTCAATCGGCGCAGGGTAATACTGGTGACAGCCAAGAATTTCTTCAGTTGCATTAACTAAAGAAGACTCACTACCATTGCTATTAGTCGACATTTCACGTCTTAAGTGATTATATCGAGCGCTTAGTCTGTGGTTAAAGTCACCTAAAATAATATAAGGTGATTTTTCCGCTTCTTTTTCTTCAATCCAGCTATCTAGTACTTTTACTTGCTTCGCTAGCTTGTTACATGATTTTGAATCTTTGCGTGTGTAGTTATCAACAAAACAGCCACTTTTCATGTGAACGTTAAGCATAGTTACTTCACCAAACTCAGAGTCGAAGATTAGCTCTAAACCATGTCTTAACCCTCTTGAATCAAGACTGAACTCTGCTAATGAGTTTACTTTCTCAACTTCAATGCCTTTACGTACAGCGTAACCTACTTTTTGCTGTGTCGACTTATTACCCGTCTTACGGCAGTCATAACTTTCACTATCAGGCCTTTCACTGATAAACAATTGCCAAGATTCACTTGGGAATAGTTGGCTAATAGCCGCAATAGATTCAACTTCCTGTAGAGCGACAATATCTGCATCTAATGAGCTTGCATACTGCTTTAAGCCTTCAAGTTCTTCCGCTGTTCTTGGTCTACAACCATTAGTAATTGGTACTGCTAAATGTTCCACATTCCATGTTGCTACTTTTAATCCTGAATCACTCATTGCTGAAACAACTGGTGAGTTTACTGAGTTAGTAGCAGTGTTAGCTGTATTATTTGTCGTAGAACACGCACTAAGTAATGAGCCTGTTGCTGCCCACAACACGCCTTGAAGAAGTAATTTTAATTTCATGTTTACCCTAATTTCTCGTTATCTCAATCTGTAAACACAGAAAGAGATAATCAATTTTGATACATTGTATCACTATTATTTTTTGATAAAAGCCATAATGCCAATCCGCATAAACAAAAAAAGCCAGCATAAACGCTGGCTTATGTTTAAGGGTGGCTTCCCTTAATATCTTGCTTAAGGTTATTTCACAAATACTGCTACCGTTAACGCCGGAACAGTAAAACCTTCTGCTGTAGCTTTAGCTGTTTTAACAACCGCATCTACACCATTAGCTTGAACTGGATGTAGCTTATAACCTTCTGCTTTATAGTCAAATTTTTGCGATGAGTTGTTGTTATTGAACACCACAAGAATAGATTCGTAGTTCTGATCCAAGTCATTACCATCTTGATCAGAAATCTTCATGACTATCAATCCAGCTTTGTGCTCTTTACCTGTATTTAAGAAAGACACCCTTTGCTTAATTTGTTCAGCCGTTGTTAAACGGAACAATTTAGAGCTGGTTCTGATCTTAATAAAGTCTGCAAATATCTGAGCTGAGCGCTCAATTTGTTCTGGCGATACGTCATCTCTATCACCATTTTCTTCTAATAACTTAGCAATAACAGACCAGTTGTCTCCGTCTTTTACCACTGGCGGTAAACCAACATCATAGTTGTTTGACTGATAACCAAAATCTACGTAGTTGAACCAATCACCATAATCGTAGCTATCGCGTAAGAAAGATTTAGAACGCATTAATTCTGCCCCCATATGCAAGAATGGAATACCTTGCGATAACAACGGATAGGCTAAAGATAAACTGTGAACTCTGACTCTGTCATCGCTGCTCATATCATAAGGCATGCGATATTGATTGTTATCCCACAAAGTTTGGTTATCGTGCTTAGACACGTAGTTAATAGTGTCTGCTGGGTCTTCTGCATAGCCAGCAGGTGAACCTCCGTAATTAACTTGCTCACCAGTGATAGTGTTGCCGTTAATATCTGATATTGCGAAAGACTTTAAGTTACCCGCCATGCCAATGCGAACTTGGTCCATAGACTCTAAATATCTTTCATATTGTTTATCTTCTGGCTGTAAATCGTTAGGCATAACATAAAGGCCATTACCTACACCTTGGTCTCTGCGTAAACCTTCTTTAGCAGTTTGGAAGTTACCGCCACGAATAGCGTCTCTTAATCTATCAGTGAAAGTACCAATCTCACTCCCCGCTAACTCAACTTGGCTCGCTTGTACGAACTGGGCATTGTTTGCAACTTCACCAAAGTTCCAGCCTTCGCCATAGAAGTAAGTGTCAGGATCAACTTCTTGTACTGCTACTCTAGAACGCAACATAGCGTCTTTTGGTTGGTGACCCATCAAGTCAAAACGGAAGCCGTCAATCTTGTAGTCTCGTGCCCAAACCACTAACGAATCTGTCATTAGTTTTTCCATCATGGCATGTTCCGTTGCGCTATTGTCACAACAAGTCGACATTTCAATATCACCTGATACTGGACTATATCTGTGGTAGTAACCTGGCACTACTTTATCTAGCACTGACTTTTCAGCTAATCCTGAAGCAAAAGTATGGTTATAAACCACATCCATAATGACTCTAAAGCCCATACCATGGATAGATTGCACCATTTCTCTGAATTCTAGAATACGGTTTTCACCTTCTGGATTCAGTGCATAACTGCCTTCTGGCACTGTGTAATGATATGGGTCGTAGCCCCAGTTGTAATTATCGAAGCCACGGATTTGCTCCATCAAATCTTGCGCTTGAGCATCGTCATCAAATGATGCTAACAATTGTTTAACTGTTAGTTGCTGAACATCTTGGTTATCACAGAAAGGTTTAGCATTAACAATACCACACATTTTGCTAACTTTATCATCAATATCGATCGTCACTTCTGGATCTTCATTGATGGTTGATAGGTCGTAAGTAGGCAATAAATGTAATGTATTTAAGCCCGCTTGTTTCAGCATATTTAAGTGCTTAATGCCATTTGAATCTGTTTCGGAAAACGCCTTGTACTTACCTTTAAACTCTGGATTAGAAAGCTCAGTCTCAGCCGCACTGAAATCTCTAATATGCATTTCGTATAACAACAAATCTTCCGGGTTTTCTACCACAGGAACATCTTGTTTAGCCCAATTTGCAGGCATAGTTTCTTTTGCAGCAAGGTCGATAATTTGAGAGTACTTACTGTTGCGAGACAAACTTAAGCTATACGGGTCAGTAACAATTAATGACTCGAACTTGCCTGAAACAGGGTGGAATACATCAACTTGATACTGATAGTAATCTAGCTGTTTTGCTTGTTTACTTATACCTGACCAAGCACCAGTTTTACTATCTTGTGTTAGCTCTAGCTGTTCAGTTTGTTCTTTGTCTTTATTAAAAACCAGTGCAGTTACTTTCGTCGCTGTTGGAGCCCAAAGTTTAAACTGCACGCCTGTTTCAACTTTGACAGCGCCGTAATCCATAACTTCATCAGCGTCATTTGCACCGCTAGTAAACAATTCATCTAACACACCGTACGTTTGTACACGCGAAGATAGAACTTTGTCATTTCCTTTATATTGTTCTACTGACAACTGCCCTTTGACTAGTTCGCTCGCTGATACTCCAGCAGGTACATTATAAGCAGTGAAGTTAACTAGATGAGGAAACGCTTGTTTTAATTCAGTTGGAAATTCTGTTTTGCTGATAGCAATAACTTCAGCGTCACCACTTTTATTGATATGAACCAACTCAGCTTTTGTTGCTTGTGCTGAGTTTAATAAAATAAGATCTGGTGTTAACCAATGCGCAGATGCATCAGTGCTAACTTGAGTTTCAGTCTTAGTTTCAGAAGAACAAGCAGCTAGTGCCGAGATAACACTAAGCGCTACCAGTTTTTTAAATTGTTTCATTTTCGCCCCGAGAACACAGGGCGACACATAATTTAACTAGGTGTTAACTGAAACCAGCCCTGATGTTGTGATTTATCTAAAAAGCTCCAGGCAACAAAGCGACTCACTTTATTACCCTGCCCCATTTCAATAATTTTCACTTGCTGACAGTTCATTTTCTTCAGCTCAGCGTTAATTCTTTTTAAGTTATTTTTGCTTGAAACTAGGCTGGTAAACCATAACACTTGGTGCTTATGCTGAGAACTTTCCTTCACCATCTTGCATACGAATTCAGCTTCTCCACCAGGACACCAAAGCTCATTACTTTGGCCACCAAAATTTAATTGGCCTTTACTTTGACCCAAGTTTTTATTCTTGCGTTGAGTGCCCATAGCAGCTTGCTGTTTTGAGGCATGAAACGGTGGATTGCAAAGTGAAAAAGTAAACCTATCTGTCTCTTTGATAATACCGTTGAAGATCTGATTGGGCTTCTTTTGCTTTCGCAAGCTTATGCTTTTTCGCAATCTACCATTAGCCTTAATGATCTGCTCAGCACAATTGATAGAAGCAGCTTCAATATCAGAGCCTACGAATTGCCAACCATATTCATGGCTGCCAACGATTGGGTAAATGAGATTTGCACCAGTACCAATATCTAATCCTTTGATAGCCTTTCCTTTTGGTACTTTGCCTTGATTTGAGCCGGCTAATAAGTCTGCCAAGTGATGGATATAATCAGCTCTACCCGGTACAGGTGGACACAAGTAATTGTCTGGAATGTCCCAAAACTGCATATCGTAGTAACTTAGCAGTAATGCTTTATTAAGTTGTTTAACCGCGTCTGGTTCTGAAAAGTTAACCGTTAATTCACCATCAGGGCGTGGTATTAACCATTGGCTAAGTTGCGGATTAACATCTTGCAGTTTTTCTAAATTGTAGGCTTTACCCGCAACCACTTGATGCTGGTTGCGGGGATGAAGTTGGGACTTTGTCATTGATTAATGATTATAGGTTCTCAAGTCGCCACTTTCGCTTTATAAATCTATAAATCGCTAAAGCTTTGACTCTGCTCGTCAAAAGCCTCTACTTTACCTGATTTGATGTCATATACCCAGCCATGGATCTGTAATTCGCCAGAACTTAAACGTGAGAATACTGCAGGATGTGTTTTTAAGTGCTGTAACTGTAAAACGATGTTTTGCTTTGTTACTTCAGGTAAGTGCTCTTCGTGAACACAGCCGTGGTTATGTTCAACGCTTTCTTTCGCTGCTCTTGCATGGTCAATCCAAACCTTAACGTGAGGTAGAGATTCAACAGCATCAGGAGCCATCGCCGCTTTCATTGCACCACAATTACTGTGACCACAAATAATAATATGACGAACCTTTAATACAGATACTGCATATTCAATAGATGCAGTCATGCCACCAGTTTCATTTGAATGCGGAGGAACAATATTACCAGCATTACGACAAATAAATAACTCACCAGGGTTACTTTGCGTAATAAGGTTAGGGTCGATTCTGGAATCAGAACAAGTAATGAATAGTACTTCAGGGTGTTGGCTATTTGCTAGTTCTGCAAATCGCTCTTTGTGCAATGGATAAATGTCTTGTTGAAACTTTTTTAAACCATCTAATATTTTTTCCACCAGTTCACCTTATTGGCTATTTAAACTGAGAGTAAATTATAGAGATTTGTTGGCATTATGGAACAGCTGAATATCAGGAAAATGTCAGATCGGAGGAGGTTTATACCAATTCATAGCAAGATCAAAAAAGCCTTTGAACTTCAATCCAAAGGCCTTTAAACGATCAGCTTACTACAAACTACTACTTTTTAATTTTAGCCAAGTTATCCGCCAAAGAAGTAGGTAATAACGCATGCACTTTCGCGATAGAAGCTTGCAGTTCTTGTTCGCTATCAGCAACAATATTGATATGCCCCATTTTACGCTTCGCTCTAACTTCTTTGTCATACCAATGCAGGTGGGTGTCTTTGATAGCTAACATTTCAGCTTGCGGCTTTGCTTCACCGACATAGTTCACCATAGCCACTAAGTGTTTTGCTTTAGTATCACCTATTGGTAATCCTGCAATAGCTCGAATATGGTTTTCAAACTGACTCGCCGCACAACCTTGTTGCGTCCAATGTCCAGAGTTATGAACTCTTGGCGCAATTTCATTAACCAGTAATTCGTCGCCCATTTGGAAAAACTCAATAGCTAATACACCAATGTAATTAAGCTTATCCGCGATTTTATCGTGAATTTCCTGAGCTTTTTGTTGCACAGTCTCAGTGATCCCAGGAGCTGGAGCTAACGATAACACTAGCTGACCTGCACCGTGATGATTCTCGGTTAATGGATAAGATTTGTGACCACCATTTACGTCAGTCACACCTAACATAGAAATTTCACGGTCAAATTGAACACATTGTTCAGCTACCAGTGGCATATGTTCAAAATCGAAATCAGCCAGCTCAGAGCAAGTATCAGCTAGCTCTTGGTCTGAGAAAATGCGCCATTGACCATAACCATCATAGCCGTCACGACTTGTTTTCAAGATTAACTTAGGACCAAGATTACTATAAGCATCTTGTAGGTCTGTAACCGAGCGAACAATTTGATGTGGACAATTAGCTACGCCTAATTCTTCTAATAAACCTTTTTCAACAATTCGATCTGCTCCTGCTGCAATTGCATCAGCTCCAGGTCTGAATTTACCCGTAGCTTGCGCTAAAGCAACTAAGTCTTTTGGTAGGTGTTCAAATTCAGAAGTGATAGCGACACAAGCCGAGAATGCTTGTTCTAAAGTGATATCTAGTACCGTTTTGCAAACTGGGTTAACACATTGTTTATTGTCTGCGTCCACAGCAATAATGTTTAATCCCAACTGGCTCGCACCAAGATACATCATACGAGCCAATTGACCGTGACCAAGCACGACAACCAGCCCATTTTCATTATTCAAATACGCCGCATTGCCAGAAAAGCTATGAGTCATGATTTATCCTAATAAGTTAGAAGTCTAATTTGTGATTCTCTAATACGTCCTGCGTTTGTGCAGCACGGAATTGTTTAATTTTCTCAGTAACTTCGGGGTCATTAAGACCTATGATTTGTGCAGCGAGTAAGCCTGCATTGCCTGCGCCAGCTTCACCTATTGCTAAGGTGCCTACCGCTACGCCTTTTGGCATTTGCACGATGGAATAAAGCGAGTCAACACCGCTTAATTTACTTGATTTAACTGGTACACCCAGAACTGGGATATGAGTGAAAGCGGCAATCATGCCTGGTAAGTGAGCTGCGCCACCAGCGCCAGCGATGATCACCTTGTAACCTTTTTCTTCCGCCGTTTCTGCAAATTCTTGCAGTAAGTGAGGCGTTCTGTGCGCTGATACCACTTCTGCGTGGTACTCGATGCCAAACTTATCTAGCATCTCAGCGGCGTGTTTCATCGTTGGCCCGTCCGACTTGGAACCCATTACAATTGCGACTTGTTTCATATCTATGCTCACTAAAGAATTGTGGTTACTTTGCGGGCGCGCATTCTAACAAAATCTGTCTATATTTAAAACGTTAAACTGAGCTGAGCACCACCTAAATTTGATTTATCTAACTTTACCGTACCGCCATGGGCGATCATTATTTGACGAGTCAAAGCCAAGCCTACGCCAGACCCTTCTCTTTTTGTTGTGTAAAAAGGCACAAACACTTTATGTTTTATTTCTTCCGCTATACCTGGCCCATTGTCAGCTACTTCAATAACGGTATGACCTCGTTTATTTATGAATGCTGATAACTTAACAATGCCAGCATGCTTATCAACCTTACTTTGTTGGCTACTAACCGCTTGTTCAGCGTTAAGTATTAGGTTTAACAAAAGTTGCTCCAACATGTCAGGATCTGCATGTACTTTTATACTTTCAGGTTCAATATTTAACTCCAAAGTGATGCCCTTTTCTTGCCAAGTTTGAGTTGCTAATTGGCTCACTCTGGTAAACATTTCCGAGATTAACACATTCTCTTTTACTGCTTCTGGCAAGCGCGTTAACTGTCTGTAATTACTCACAAACTGCATTAAAGAATCACTTCTTCTGGCAACTGTATTTACCGCGTCACTGACATCGTTTAACTCTTCCAATAAACTTTCTTGTTTTAATTGAGACTTCACATCTTCTACTAGGTCTACTGTTGTTTTAGCTAGTGATGCAACAGGAGTAATACTGTTCATAATTTCATGAGTAAGTACTCTGACTAAGTCTTGCCATGCTTGTAATTGCACGCCATCTAATTCGGATTGAATATCCTGCATACTGATCAAAAGTTCAGATTTTCCTGCAACCACAAGCTGAGTTGCAGCCAAAGCTAACTGGTGCTGCATATTGTCTATCTCTAGTGTGACTAGCTTACTCTTTCCCGGTTGCAATGAAGTTAATGCTTGGTTAAACACTTCACCAAATTGCTGAAAATCAGATTCTTTAATAATTTGGTGGCTGCCAAATAGTCTTCTAGCGCTGTTATTCCAAAGTGTCACTTCACCACTACTGTGAATACTCAACAAAGGAACAGGCACATGCTCAACCATAGCTTTCATATGTTTAAGTTCTTGTTCTTGCCCCGATCTTACTTGTTGAATTCGCTTGAGAATATCGCTGAACGCATCACCTAATTCAGCAAAACCAGCTCCTAAGTGAGATAATTCAAAGCGCTGTGAAAAGTCGGCGTAGCGGGCTGCATCAAAAAACCGAACCAATTCAGCATTGGTTTTTGAAACGTATCGGACAATATCAACACATTGATAACTAAGTAAAATAAACAACAAAATACTAGCTGCGTGATAACCAGGAGTGGTTAATAAATAGGTTAAGGCCAAAAGAGAGACCATGATCAAACTCGTGCGTAAAGCGATAAAGAGAGAGAACTTTTTAAATCCCATGTTTTTCCATCCTTCTGTACAAAGCTGCTCTAGTTAAACCTAATTCCTTGGCAGCATGACTGATATTGTATCTATGCTTTTTCAGCGCTAGCTCTATCGTCATTTTTTCTACTTTCTCCAGATTAAGCTCAGGCTCACTTGCTGTTGTTACTTCTTCTTTTGGCTTAGCAACAACTAGCGTTTGCTCTAACTGAAATGATTCCCCGTCCAACACATCTGACTGGCTTAATACTATGGCTCTCTCAATCGCATGCCTTAGCGCTCTGACATTACCAGGCCAACTGTACTGGCTAATCGTAGTAATGGCTTCAGGCGATAATTGAATAAACTCTTTGTTATATTTTTTACCGTAAAGCTCTACGTAGTACTGCGCAATGAGTGCAATATCTTCAGGTCTTTCTCGTAGAGGTGGCAATGGAATTTCTACTGTATTTAGACGAAACAGTAAGTCCTGTCTAAAGTGTTGTTCGTCAGCTAATTTAGTTTTTTCAACATTGGTTGCAGCAACCACTCTGACATCAATGGGAATAACTTGGTTTGACCCCAAAGGAGTGACCTGCCTTTGTTCTAACACTGTGAGAAGCTTTGCCTGTAAATGCATAGGCAAATTGCCAATTTCATCTAAGAATAAAGTACCACCATTTGCTGCTTGAAAACGCCCTACCCTATCTTCATTGGCACCAGTAAACGCGCCTTTTTTGTGACCAAATAGTTCACTTTCGAATAAACTTTCACTCACGGCACCAAGGTCCACTGACATAAACACATTATCTGCTCGATTACTGCGATGATGTAAGGCTCTGGCGACAAGCTCTTTACCTGTTCCATTTTCTCCAAGAATTAACACATTGGCATCAGTTGGAGCTGTCATTTCTATCATTGACTGCACCTGTTTCATCGCAGGAGAAGCACCTAAAAGTTGTTGTTCAAACGTACCAGAAGCAGCTTTAATTAGCGCTTTATTTGTCGTTTTTAGTTCTCGTGTTTCTGCTCTCGACTGAGAAAGCTGTACCGCACTTGATATAGTTGCGATCAGTTTTTCGTTTTGCCAAGGTTTGGCAACAAAGTCTGTTGCTCCTAGCTTCATCGCTTCAACAGCTACATTTACTCCACCATGAGCGGTTATCATGATCACTACAGCTTGCGGGTCTATTTGTAATATTTTCTCCAACCAGCTAAAACCTTGCTGACCAGAGCTTTCACCGGGACCAAAATTCATATCCAACAAAATGGCATCAAAGCGAAAACGCGCCATCAACTTAGGTATTTCACTCGGCTCATTGCACGTAACTATATGTTCAAATTGGCGTTTAAGCAGAAGTTTTCCTGCAGTCAAAATATCCGGATCATCATCAACAATTAAAATCGTTGCCTGTAACTTCATTTCTTTCACTCAGTCTCTTAAAAGCTGTTCAATAACGTACACCTAGTGTTCATTTTCGTACAGTTTTATTTTTAAACTTTTTAACAAAAACAAGAAAAACCAATAAAAACAACAAGATAAAAACTGGAATGCTAATTGACTATATAACTAGTAATGAAACTGGAGTTCAAACAACGTAACTAAGATGACTGAAACAAATAAAAAAACCATCACAATGCCAAGTAAAGGCAAAAAACTTAAAACGGTGCACGAAAGTTCAACGCATTCAGGTAGCGGTATGGACCGAACTATAGCGGGCAACAAATCTTTGCCTATTGCTAAATACCTAATTTCAGCTTTAGCTATCGTGGTGCTTGTTTATTTTTATCTGAATTTAAATTCATCAACTCAAGGCCAAGCTCTGACTGTAGAAACTGACAGAATTGTTATCTCTTCGGTTGACCAAGGTGTATTCGAAGACTTCATTCCTATTCGAGGCCGAATTACCCCAGCTAAAACCTTGTATTTAGATGCCATAGAGGGTGGACGTGTCGAGCGCATTTTAGTGGAAGATGGTGCTGAGCTTAAAGCAGGAGACTTAATTGTTGAACTGTCGAATGCATCGCTTCAACTCAACGTACTTGGCAATGAAGCCAGAGTAGCAGAACAGCTTAATAACATGAGAACAATAGAGCTGAGTCTGGAGCAAAACCGCTTACAACACAAAAGTAACATCATAGACATTAATCACCAGATAAAAATATTGCAGCGTCAGCTAGACAGGGAGCAAGAATTGGTAACGCAAGGTGCGGTGCAACAGTCACAGCTTGACGATACCAGAGACACCCTACAATGGTATAAAAACCGATTAGAGATCACGTTAGAAAGCCAAGCCTCTGATACTCGTATGCAAGAAGAACAGTTAAAGTTCTTAAAGCAAACAAGTGAACGTTTAGAAAGTAACTTAGCTATCTCAAGACAAAACCTAGATAACATGAACGTTCGCGCGCCAGTTGCAGGTAAGTTGTCAGGCTTCAATATTGAAGTCGGCCAAAGTATTGGTCGTGGCGAGCGCTTAGGCCAAATAGATACACCTAATGACTTTAAGCTAACCGCTTTTATTGATGAATATTACCTAGGTCGTGTCGATATAGGACAAACCGCAAGCTTTGAGCACGACAACCAAGAATATCAATTAGCGATCAGTAAAATTTACCCGCAAGTAAGCAATGGTCAATTCGAGATAGACCTTAAGTTTGCCGCCGCTCAACCTGAGAATATTCGTCGCGGTCAAACCAAACAAACCAAACTGACATTAGGAGATTCAGCACCTGCTCTATTGATCCCTAATGGCGCATTCTTCCAAGACACCGGAGGTAATTGGATATTTGTTGTCAATTCAGACAGCTCTGAGGCGGTAAGACGCAATGTGAGATTAGGCCGCCGTAATAACCGTTTTATCGAAGTATTAGAAGGCTTAGAAAAAGGTGAGCAAGTGATCACTTCACCTTACTCTAGCTACAAAGAAATCAGTACGCTGAAACTAAATTAGGTTCAACGCGATGCAATCATTTATTCAACAAATAGAACATAGACGCACAGAAATTATCACTTCTGTCGCCACTATTTTACTAATTTTAACTTGGCTTAAAGCGGTGAACATTGTTCACCCATGGCTATAGCAAAACAAGGATAACAAAATGTTAAAACTACATAACTTAGCGAAAATTTATCAAACAGACGAAGTAGAAACAGCAGCGCTAAACGGGGTAAATATTGAAATTGAACAAGGCGAGTTCGTAGCCATCATGGGTCCTTCTGGTTGTGGCAAATCAACACTGTTGAATATTATCGGAATGCTAGACACGCCTAGCGAAGGTCATTACTTCTTTATGGATGAAGACATTGCAGGTTACTCAGAAAACCAGCTGAGCCACATTCGCAAACACAATGTTGGCTTTATTTTTCAGAGCTTTAACTTAATTGATGAACTCACAGTAGAAGAAAACATTGAGTTAGCACTTCTTTACCACAAAATTCCAGCAGCCGAGAGAAAAGCAAGAGTAACTAAGGTTATGGACAAAGTGGGAATTGCGCACAGAGCAAAACATATGCCGAGCCAATTATCTGGTGGTCAACAACAAAGAGTTGCTGTAGCACGCGCTGTTGTTGGTGACCAAGCCATTATCCTAGCGGATGAGCCAACGGGTAATTTAGACAGCGCCCACGGTCAAGAAGTGATGGAAATGCTTCAGCAATTAAACAGCGAAGGCACCACCATTATCATGGTAACGCACAGTCCAGCCCATGCCGATTACGCTCGTAGAACCATCAACCTGTTTGATGGCCAAGTTGTGACGGAATCAGTAAAAGCTGCGTAATAGCTGACTTAGCACAGATAACACCGGCTATGCCGGAAGAAGGTTCATATGTTTAAAAATTATCTTGCTATTGCTTGGCGTTACAACGTGAACAATGGTTTGTTTTCCTTGATAAATATCTTGGGGTTAGCGATAGGCTTAATGAGTTGTATCTTGATCATGCTATTCGTTCGCCAAGAAACGGGCTTCGATCGCTGGGTGCCAAACGCCGACAAAATTGTACGAATGCACACTGCTTATTTGACTCCTAACCGCCCACCATTTTTAACAGTGAGAAGCGCGGGAAGAATGATGCCCGCCATTCGTGACTACGCAAAAAATGAAGTCGCAGACGGGGTTAGATTAATCCAGTTTGGTACCAGTGTTGTGAAAGATGGCGATGCTTTTGCGGAACAAATTACCATGGTAGATGGCAGTTTCTTCAATGTTATTGATTTGCCTATGGCTCATGGCGACAACCAAACCTCTTTTACCAAGCCTTTAGATCTTTTACTGACCGAAGAAATGGCAATTAAACACTTTGGTCGTACCGACGTAATTGGCGAAACAATCACAGTTTGTTGTTTGACAGGTGAAACCGTAAGTTTGCCTGTAACTGGCGTACTCAAAGATTTACCAGATAACACTCACTTCGATATCAATATGTTAGTTTATTTGCAGCCGAGTGTATTTGGTGAAAACAACGGCGTATTAGATACCTGGACGAGTGTTAATGTGTACACCTACTTCAAAATGAATGAAGGGATCACTGTAGATCAGTTACAAGAACGTGTTTTCTACTGGGTTAACAATGAAAGTCCGTTTAAAGAGAGTATGGCAGAGTTTCTTGGTAAACACGCACAAGGAAAACAACTTTCAGACTTTATGCAACATAAGCTAATGCCTCTTACTGACTTGCACCTTCACGCCAAAAAAGACGCTGGCAACTTAGGTGATTTCACGCCTTTAGGTGACAACAAAATGATCACTACTTTTATTGTAGTTGCGGCTTTGGTTTTACTTATTGCTTGCGTAAACTTTATGAATCTATCGACAGCAAAAGCGACAAAACGAGCAAAAGAAGTAGCAATACGCAAAGTGCTTGGAGCAGAGCGCAAACAGTTAGCTGGTCAGTTTATTGCCGAGGCGGTAGCGCTTGTTTCTGTTGCCCTACTTATTGCTTTGGTTGCAGTAGAATTAGTATTGCCATTTTACAGCCAAATATTAGGTTTAGAGTTAGAACTGGAGCTGTTTAACGACCCTCAATTATTGCTGAGCTTAATTGCCTTAACTCTGTTTGTTGGTGTCGGTTCTGGTATTTATCCAGCCGCTTACCTTTCTCGTTTCCGACCAGCTAAAGTGTTGAAGTCAAACAAAAGTGTAGACTCAGAACATTCTTCTTCATTGAGAAATGCTTTGGTGGTGTTCCAATTTGCGACATCCATCATATTGGTTATCAGCACCATAGTTGTATACGGCCAAACCCTTTACTCAAACTCATTAGACGTAGGTTTTGAAGGCAACAATAAGTTGGTGTTAGACCTTAATGGAGTGAATGAAAACAGAGAAAGTTTACGCCAGCAGTTATTAGCATTACCCAACGTTAAGACAGTTACTTTTTCTTCTGAATCACCGACTCAAGATAATGAAAACAATACAGGTTTTACGCTGGTTGAAACTTTAAGCGATGGTGCAAAGAACGAATCGCAGCCACTTAACTATCACAATATGGACTACGGTTTCTTTGAGGCCTACAAAGTGCAACCTATTGCAGGCCGACTATTTGATGAGAACTTTGGCTCTGATGCCATTGTTAGAGTTGAAGAAGGTGAAACACCACCTGTTGCAAGTGCAATTTTAAATATGAGAGCCGTACAAGACTTCGGTTTCACTAGCCCAGAACAAGCAATTGGTAAAACGATAGTTACTGGTCACTCCGGTCACCGAGAACTGACAATTATTGGTGTTATTCCAGACATCTATTTCCGTTCAATCAAGTTTGAGATTAGGCCGACCATATTTATGTTAGAGCCTGGCCGCTTCCGTGTCGCAAACATTGAATTTACTGGCAATGACTTAGGTAATTTACAGCAAGATATTGCGAAAATTTGGAAACAAGTTGCCCCTATGCAACCGATGAACTTGCAATTTCTTTCTAGCATGATGGAAGCGCAATATGCAGAAGAGTTAGCACAAGCAAGATTATTCTTAGGCTTTTCTGCATTAGCTATCTTTATCGCTTGTTTAGGCTTGTATGGATTAGCTGCATATACGGCGGAACGAAAAACAAAAGAAATTGGTATTCGCAAGGTAATGGGCGCGTCGGTGAAAGACATAGTGCAATTGTTGGTGTGGCAGTTCTCAAAACCTGTGCTTATCGCGAACTTAATTGCTTGGCCTGTTTCTTTCTACTTTATGAACCAGTGGCTGCAAAGCTTCCAGTATAGATTAGGTAATGAGTTTATTTTCTCTGTTCTCATCGTAGCAAGCTTACTAGCGCTTGCCGTCGCTTGGTTTACCGTAGCTAGCAGAGCTTTCAGGGTAGCAAGAGCTAACCCAATTAAAGCACTGAGATACGAATAACTGAAGTTGCAGGGACATCTGAATTAACAGAGACACCCATAACAAATTACAGAGACACCCATGACAAGGATATTCTTAACAACACAACTCTTAGCTTAAATGCTCAAGCTTTGATGGCTTTGCCACTAACTCCTCAGGCAATAACTATCAGGGCTTGAGGCCTCTTCAAGAGAGCTATGAGGGTGAAGGAATAACAAATTATGTTTAAAAATTATTTTATTATTGCTTACAGGCAAATATTGAAAAATAAGCTCTTTAGCTTTATCAATATCGGCGGCTTAGCAGTTGGTTTAGCTGCGTGCATATTGATCAGCCTTTTTGTCCAATACGAATACAGCTATGATCAGCAGTGGCAAAACAAAGAACATATCTTTCAAGTTAACACCACTTATAATTATCCAGACGTAGACCCTTGGGATAGTGAAAATACAGCAGGCATAGTTAAGCCAGAGCTAGATCAATATTTCTCCGAGCAAATCATTAATAGTGCTAGAGTTAGAACGCATAGCCCGATTATCCAAATAGGTGATAATTTATTTGAGCAAAGCATGGCAAGTGCAGATGCAAGCTTGGCTGATATTTTGTCAATTGAAATGCTAGCGGGTAACTTAAAGCAAACCTTGCAAGACCCTAATTCTATAGCTTTGTCTGCTTCTTTAGCGCAAAAATTATTTGGTTCCCAACAAGCGTTAAACCAAGTTATCGAATATCAAAATCACAACGATGTAAGAGAACTAAAGGTTACAGCAATTTATCAAGACATTTCAGCTAACTCTGTATATTCATTCCCTGCTCTAGTCCAGCTAAGAGAACAAGAAGCAGCAAGTAGAAGCAGCAAAGACTGGGAGTCTGGGAATTATATAACTCTACTAAAGCTTAAAACACCTGAACAAGCAGAAGAGATAAATCAGCAACTAGAGCGTTTCATCTCACAAAAGGCCAAGCTAGATAGTTATTGGACTGACCAAGGCGTAACACCGAGCAGTTTACTCGATTTGAAATTACAACCAATTAGCCAACAATATATAAACCGCGATGGTAAAAAGGAGGCCATTTACCTCTATCAAGTAGTAGCTCTGCTCGTGTTGTTGATCGCCTGCTTCAATTTTATGAACCTCTCTCTTTCTCGTTCGACAAGGCGATTAAAAGAAGTAAGTTTGCGCAAAAGTATGGGAGCAACCCAGCAACAAATACTTTGGCAGTTCGTATCTGAAACCTTTTTACTAGCCGCAGTTGCATTACTTTTAGCTCTAGCATTGGTTGAACTATTTTTACCTTGGTATAGCGCATTTTGGGGGAAAGAACTTGTTTTAAATTACATCTCTGCTCAAAACCTCGCAGTTGCTTTTGGCTTACTTAGTTCAGTGTCAATTTTAGCAGGGCTCTATCCAGCTATAGTTATGGCAAGGTACAAACCGGCTCAAATTTTAACAGCAAATCACTCTTCGGGTTCTGGCTTATCACTAAAGTTCCGTAACTTATTAGTAATCGTTCAATTTGCCGTTTCCATCTGTTTGATTATCTGCGCTGCTGTTATTTATTCACAAGTGAGCCACTCGTTAAATATGGATAGAGGCTATGACAAAGAGCAACTATTAATTTTGCACGGTGTTGGCAGAGAACCTGTTGCGCAAAAGCAAGAACGGTTAAAACAAGAGATCTTAAAACTGCCTATCGTAGAATCTGCCACTTATATAGGAATGTTCCCTGCAACTCAAAGCTATGCTTCTATTGGCTTAGATATCGAAAGTGGAGGTGATTTGAGACAAATTACCATAGCTTATCGAGATATGGACTTTGATTTTGCCAAAACCTTTAACCAACAACTTTTAGCAGGTCGATTCTTCTCTGCAGATTATGGCGAAGATAGAAACGCGCTTGGCACAGACGAAACATCTAGCATAGTAATCAATGAGTCTGCTATCTCTCATTTAGGCTTAAACACAACGCCAGAGCAAACAGTAGGTAAATTGTTGAATTTATCAGATGGCGGTTCGTTGCGAATTGTGGGTGTAGTTGCAGATAGCTTTTACCGTTCGGTCAAATCCAAAATAGAACCCGAAATGTACATAATTAGACGCGGGCATGGAGGCTTTCTCGCGGTTAAATTTAGAGGCAACGCAGCCGATGCTGAAAAAATGATTAAACACTTTTGGCATGAACAAGTTCCAGAATTGCCTTTTGTTAAAACCTTCGTCGAAGACTTAGCAAACGTGCAATTTAGAGGAGAAAAAAGAATGGCTGCAATACTCTTCTCTGGCGCTGTCCTAGCTAGCATCATTGCTTGTTTAGGCTTATTTGGCTTAGCCACATTTAATGCCGAAAGACGAACCAAAGAGATAGGAATAAGAAAAGTACATGGTGCAACAGTACGTGAAATTGTTAGCTTGCTGTTATGGCAATTCTCAAAGCCAGTGTTCTTGGCTTGTGCATTAGGGTCAGCTAGCGCGGTGTACTTTATACAATCTTGGCTTGAACAGTTCCCTTATCGAGTTGGTGATTCACTAGTTTGGCTAATGGTGGCCCTAGCCTGCTTATGCGCAATAATTTTAACCTTAGTTTCCGTTACTTTTAATACCGTAAAAGTGGCTAAAACCAATCCAATTAAAGCGCTTAGATACGAGTAATTCTAAAAACCTAACTTTCAGTCGGTATTGCTAAAACAATGCCGACTGCTTATCGAACTTTTGTGAGGTTTTCGCTAGAACAAGCTCTTGCTAAAACATACTCTTTCTAAAAAGGATCTTACTGTTATCAATATTTCCTTTATCTTCATACCCTTCAATCTTGTAACCATTAGAAAGTAACAGTTGTAGCATGCCAGGAAATCGATTCATCGACTTCACTTTAACCACTGAAATTCCAGCTTCGGCAACTAAACTTTCTTGTTTTTCTCTTAACTTATTAGCAATTCCATTTTTACGATATTGAGGAGTAACACCACCAAGCCAACTATAAAATTCAGAATCAGAAATGAAATATCCAATTTTATAACCAACTAACTGCTCACCAACGCAAGCAACAAGCGCTAAAGGCTCAAGCCCATTCAACCGAGCAAAAATGGCATCTTTAGTTAAGGTTTTATCAAATTCAGGTATCTGTGCATTGATGAGTAACACTTCATCAATACTTCCTCTACGAATAGTGAAAGGTGCTTCATAAGCATCAATTTTCATAAGATACATCCGATATTTTTATTCATTAACCAACATTTACAAATTTACTCCAATTTAATGAAGAAGCGGAATTTAACTATCCATCCACAGTCGAAAACAAGTAAAAATTAATTAATTTTCATCCAGTACTTTACACAGTGTATTTATACTGTATATTTAAACAGTCACCAACTTTTAACCAACAGGTAACTTAGGAGTTAATGATGGCAGTAGAAACACGATATGTGGTTATTCGCACTGACAGAAATAACGAGGAGCAGGAAGTTATGACTTTTACCGATAAACGCTCGGCAGATGATTATGACAAGATGCTGGATATGGCAGATGCCATGTTTGAAGTTTTACATGCCAGCTCGGTAGAGTTGTCAGAACAAGATTGCGAGAATTTAAGCATCTATTTGGCAAAACAAAGAGATGATGTGTTATTTGCTTTGCAGGCGAAGAAAAAGCCAAATGCGAATAAAAAAGCGAAAACATCGACCGAACAGCAAGCTGATATGTTGAATCCTGAGCAAGATGACATATCCACTAAGTCGCTATCTCAAACTTTGTTAGACGAAGGTAGTGAGGATACAGAGGCGAGCAAAACAAAAGCGACTGAAGATAACTTGGTTGATTTTGTTATTGAAAAAGACGACGCAGCTTAAGCTAAAGGTCACTTCCTATGACGACGGTAGTGTGAATGCCACAAGTAGATTGGACTTACATTGTGGCATTCAAACACTCATATTAAATGAATTCATTGAGTTATATGTTGAGCTAACCGCATTGCTGGAAAGTTGTAAAAACACAGATTAAAGAAAGCGATTAATCTAAGGTTAAGTGAGGCGTATTACGTACTAAAAACTCGGTCTCTTGAGTACAGTGGTTAATTATCACTCAAGAAAAGGAGTTCTAATATGAATTCGATATGTAGAATACTATTATCAATAGTACTGATTGCCTGTTCTTATTCACTAAAAGCAAGTGATCTCGTCATTGGTGAAGAGCAAATATTTAAGTCAGCGATTCTCAAAGAAGATAGAAAGCTTCAAGTATACCTGCCTGATTCGTATCAAAAAACGAAAAGGCATTATCCAGTTTTATTTGTAATGGATAGTCAGCGTTATTTTTTACACGCTATTGCTCATCAAAAAACACTACGCTTTCAAGACAAAACACCTGAACTTATTGTTGTAGGGTTAACCACTGATAGCAATAAAAGACGTAAATGGCTTTACCCAGATAGAGAAGCCTTTATTCAATTCTTATCGCAAGAGCTTGTTCCTTGGATACACGATAACTATCGCGCTTCAGAAGAGCGTTTATACTTTGGTTGGGAAATGGCCGCAGGCTTAGTACCAGATTTAATTGTTAATCAACCAGACTTATTTCAAGCCTATTTTATGGCGAGTCCAACCCATGTTAACCGCCAAAGAATAGACAACATAGCTAGGTATTTGCAGCAAACTAAGAGTGAGCATTTTATTTACGCAACTTTAGGAAGTGTTGAGACTTGGTCAACACCGAGTATGGCTTTGCTAGATAAGACAGTTAAAGCTTCTTCCTCTAATTCGATTAATTGGCAATATGACTTGCTTGACGATCAAGATCACTACACAACGCCTCTACTAACCATAGACAATGGCTTGCTTAAATTTTACTCCGACTATGGCCCAGTTCGCTTTTACAGCATTAAAGAATTCAACGACTTTGGTGGATTGGCTGCACTGAAAAAGCACTATGAAAATAGAGGTAAAAGGTTTGGTATAAGTGATGAGATTCACGATGATACTAAAGGTTACCTGCTGAACCAGTCATTAAAAGAAGATAACTTAGAGCTGTTTTCTTCTCTGGTTGATAACTTCGAAGGTTTTATCGAAGATTATTATGTTACCGACTTTTGGTTTAATCGATTCGCTAACGCTTATATAAAATTAGGTGAACTTGCCAGAGCAAAGAAGATGCTTAAAACAGGTATAGCTAAACTACCTAAATCACATTTACTTCACGCTTCATTAGGTCAGCTTTACCTTCAGCAAGATAATATTTCTTCGGCTAAAACACAGCTCAATACTGCTATATCTTTAGCCAAAGATGACGAAAAGGCGTTACAACAATATCAGGCCTCTTTGCTGCAATTAGATTCATCGCGATGAAAAGACAGAACTAAAGCAAGATTCAAGAATAAATCCCTTGAACTCTATGATGAAAGCTATATAAATGTCGCAATTAGGTTTTAACCTAGGTTGTGACATTTAGGAGTTTACGTTGAATAAGAGTTTTGCAACTAATGCGATAGCCTTTATTGCTTGTATTTTTGGTTATCTAATGCAAATTGATTGGCTATTTATTATGGCTTTATTTGCTTTATCCGGTGCGTTAACCAACTGGTTAGCTGTGCATATGTTGTTTGAAAAAGTACCAGGCTTGTATGGCTCTGGCATTATTCAGATTAAGTTTGAACAGTTCAAAACCGGCATTAAAACACTGATCATGGAGCAGTTCTTTACTCAAGAGAACTTAGACAAGTTTATGTCTGAACAAGACGGTCATGCTCATCACTTTGATTTAGAGCCTATTATACAAGAAGTAGATTTAGACCCAGCGTTTGATTCGCTAGTTGCGACAATCAAGGAAAGCCAATTTGGTGGAATGCTAGGAATGCTTGGTGGCGATGCTGCATTAGAACCATTAAAACAGCCTTTCTCTGATAAATTAAAAGCATCTATTATTGAAATTACTGGAACTGATGAATTTGCGGAAAAACTTAAAGCCAATGTAGCTTCTGAGCAAAATATCAGCGAGATGATGAATAAAGTAGAAGGTATTGTTGAGCAAAGACTTGCTGAACTTACACCGCAAATGGTCAAAGAAATCATCCAAGAAATGATCAAGAGTCACTTAGGCTGGCTCGTTGTTTGGGGTGGTTTTTTTGGTGGTTTAATCGGTTTAATTGCCCACTTGTCAGGACTTTAAAACATTTACCGACATTTTATTAAAACTAATACTGGTCGGATTTCAATTTCACTGCTACTATTTCAGCTTACACGTGTAAGCTGAAATTCGTTAACTCACTTAATCTTCTGCTTTCACTTACTCATATCAACCTTTAAAAGCTAGTAATTGAATAGGCAGAGGCAACTAATGATAGCTCAATACTCGGTACAGGAAGAAATTGCTAACGCAGTTAGCCACGGTTTGGGCGCGCTGCTTAGTGTCGCAGGCTTAACTGTTCTTCTATTTTATGCTGCGATGGAAGGTAGTGTAGGGAAAATTATTAGTTATTCAGTATATGGTGCAAGTCTCATTTCCTTGTTTTTAGCTTCAACTCTGTACCACGCTATTTCCCATGAAAAAACCAAAAAGATATTTAAACTACTCGATCATTGCGCCATTTATTTATTGATAGCTGGTACATATACCCCGCTGTTAGCTATCAGCTTAAAAGGTTGGTTAGGTTACAGCATGCTAGCTGTAGTTTGGTCATTAGCAGCTATTGGTATTGTTTTTAAACTCAAGTTTGGTTCTAGATACAAGTTTGTTTCTCTTGCTAGCTATTTAGGTATGGGATTTGTGTGTTTGGCTTTTATTAATTCTCTATACCAATCGTTAAGTAGTACAGGTTTTACCCTGTTAATACTTGGCGGTGCTTTTTACGCCTCTGGCGTGTTCTTTTATGTGCAGAAAAAAATTGTATTTAATCACGCCATTTGGCACTTGTTTGTATTGGCTGGAGCAACAAGTCATTATTTTATGATCTTAAATCAAGCTTAATTAAAAAAGGCTAGCAACTGCTAGCCTTTAAACATTTCATGACCGTGAATTTCGACAAACTTCTCAGCTAATTGGTCTACAGTTTCTACCCTTTCTGGATCAACCTTAATACAGTCGATAGGACAAACACTAACGCAAGTAGGCTTATCATAGTGGCCGATACACTCTGTGCAAAGGTCAGGATTAATCTCATAGATCTCCTCGCCCAAAGTGATTGCCTGATTAGGACATTCAGGGTCACACATATCACAGTTAATGCAGCTGTCTAAAATCTTCAGAGCCATCTATTTGCTTTTCCTCAGGAAGTTCTTTTTTTTTGAATCAAAGGCTGGAGCTTACTTTTGTATTAATCAAGCTCTGTTTATTCGATAAGAGTTTATACACTCTCACAGGATTCCATTACCTCAGCAGCATTTTAAATCTGATTGACACTTTCAATTCTGATTGAAGTGCTCTAACTAAAGAACGCCGCATTATTAATGCGGCGCATTTTACCACTAATTGTAGGGGCTTTGTAAGCTAGTTTTTATCAAGCGTTTTCCTATTAAGCTAACTTGAATTTATCTATCTAATAACTCAAGGTTTTCACAGATATTGGCGTTTGTTGATGCCGACTCTTTTAACCAACACAAGTGCAATTGTGCTGACTTTGATTTCAATAAATCATTTAGCGCATCGAAGTTATTACGATCGATAGGTTGGTTGTTCACTTTGACAATAACGTCACCTTCTTTAAGTCCTATTTTATTGGCATTAGAGTCAGGGTAAATTTTTATTAATTTTGCCCCTTTATCAGCCATAGGTAACAACTTAATTCCCGATCTATCTGCTAACAAGCTTGGCTTATCATTGTTGCGAGGCTTCAGCCAAATCTGACTATTTGCATAATCAAACCACACATTAAACTGGTTAAGCACTGTATTGCCGAGAATCCCTTGGCTATTTGCTTCATTCCAGCCATCCGAGTATGAAGTTATAAAGTTTTTAACCGAGTGGCTCGCTAACGATAAAGAACTTCTAAGTGCATTGCGTTCTTCTTCAACTCCAGATAGTCCCTGGCTCTCAGACACATAATATTCTGTTGGCCAATCAATTTTCTCATGGCTGCTAGGCGTCAAACTTAGTGCTGCAGTTGAACCTGTATCTAGTAACAACTTAACTTCAGTCTGTCCATCCAAAGCAGCATTTACATATGGATGTTGATTTTCAAAGATTAAATCCAGCTTTTGCCAAGGTGAAGTTAATTCAGGCATGTCTTCATTAGAGTAAAGCGTTAGCATTTGTCTATCTTGGTCAATCAATACAGAATATCGATTTAATAAATCATGACCAATGATCCCGTCAAAATAAGCGTCTTTCTCATCTTCAAAATAAGGCACAGCTCCCATAGGTAACCACAAGGCTGTTAATCCATCAATTCCAACACCACCAATGTAAACGTTAGATTCCGGAACAAGTTTGGCCGTTACTGACTTGCCCTGCCCTGCACCGCCAACATTCACTTCTTGACCGAAAGACAAAGAAATATCTTTAGTGTTTGCCGTTTCAACAACCGCAGTTATTGGTGCACCTGTGTCTAATACAAAATCCAACGGTTTGCTGCCATTGATGCTAATTGGCACCAGTATGTGTTGGTTTACGACTTTAAATGGTACCTCTACAGCCTGTTTTGATGCTAACTCAGTTTGAGCAGCTTCATTGTTAGCTTGTAAAAGTCTTTCTCCACTTACTTGCTGACAACCAGATAATCCAAACAACAAACTGATTACGCCACCACAATATGTAAATGAACTTCGGCTTAATTTATTAAAAATATTACTTAGCATACTTTTCTCCTGAGCATTTTCGAAGAAATATAAAACAGAAATAAATTATTGTAAAACGATAATTTATTTCTGTTTTATATTTTAATACTTCTAAGTTATCATTCCTTATCTGCGAAATACTTCGAGGAAATAAAGTGACAAAAGCAGTAAAAGTACAAAAGATAAGTAAGCTTCTTAGATTTATAGTGATAGCGGTTGGCTTTGCTAGTGCCATTCTGATCACCCTTACTTTGTTAGATATAAAGCAAATAATAACTCCAGTTTCAGCTCCTTGGTTTAGTGAGCTGTGGCACTCCAGTGAGTATCAACCTTTAGTGGCACTTTTTTTAGCACCAGGGTATCTAGCGTTTTTTGTTTTACTTTATTGGCTACAGAAACTACTAAGCGAATTTCAAGTGGGACATTTCTTTTCTGACCTAACTATAAAATGCTATTTATGGATGGCTTGGACTCAGTTTTTCCGTTACGTATACGACATTATCTGGGCGCCGCTTTTATCTCTATTTGTTGACTTTGAAGGCGAGATTCATTTAGATATAGAAAATGCTATATCTTTGGTTCTTATCGTGTTTTTTGTTCATGTTTTGAAGTTAGCCAGAGATATACAGAACGAGAATCAAGGGTTTGTCTAACTATGATGATAGTTGTGAATTTGGATGTCATGTTAGCTAAAAGAAAAGTTAGTTCAAAAGAACTAGCCCAGCGGATAGGCATTACCGAAGCCAATTTGTCACTGCTAAAAAGAGGAAAGGTAAAAGGTGTACGCTTCGAAACATTAGCTGCAATATGCCAATATCTGAGTTGCCAACCGGGAGACATATTGGAATATGTCGAAGATGAGTAAACTTCTTCTTTAATAACACGATCCATATAAACAAAAGCCTACTCACATGAGTAGGCTTTGTTTTAGCAAATACACAGCTATGTTCACTCTAGATTTTTCAACGCTTTTTTACCCTTGTTAATCTTCCAATAACCATAGAAAAATAAAGCCCCGCCCCAAAACACACTCCATCCGATTAAGAAGTACCACTGTTTTGCTTCTGTAAGCATAGGCTTTTCAGCAAACCACTGATCAGCTATTACTAATACAAACATACTCAAGAGCATGATCAAATTAGACGCATTAAGTAACTTGCCAACTTTTATGTTTGATTTAGCTTTATCAATTAAATAACTTTTATAATTCGCAGTTGTCCCCGATAGTGCTCGCTCGCCTTCTTGTCTGTATTTATTAAATTGAACCGTTAACCAAATACCAAATAGGATAGCTAAAACAATCCAAGTTATTACTAAATAGGACGCTTGTTTTGCTATAGCTAGATAGAGGAAATACACGATGATCAAACAACCAAGCGAATCCCATAACAAAATCAATTTGTTTTTCATCTTGCTTCGTTTGGCCAACTTTTGCAGCTGATGAGCCGACACTTCAGACTCTGTTTCTATTGTTTGCCAAAGCTGAGCTAACTCATCTTTGTCTTTATTATCTTCACTGTTCATCTATATTTGCCTGTAATTTTTGCTTACCACGATTTATCAAAGCGCCAACATTTGTCGTAGACAAACCTGTAATTTCGGCAATTTGTTGATAACTGAACCCTTCGAGTAACAAGCTAATCACTTGTTTTTGATTCACTGGCAGTGCTCGCATAGCGATAAGGAGTTTTTGCTGTTGAAGGCTCATAGGCTGATTAGTTACTTCGGCACTAAACAGCTCTAGGTCGGCTTCGGTGGTTTTCGGCCTTTTTACTTGCCGAGTAACATGATCAACCGCTTGGTTATGAGCAATCCTATAGATAAAAGCTTTTACCTTGCTCTCATCTTTACAACTCGGCAGCGCCCTCCAAACAGCAAGGCCAATTTCCTGCATTAGCTCTTGCTGCTCGTGGTGGTCAGCTTCGTAACTTTTAACTACTCGACCAATACCATTTTGGTGTAACTGCCAAAGCTGGCAAAAATCTAAACTCAAACTTTTTCCCTATACACCTAAAAATACTAACGCGCCTGCAACCAAAACTAATTCTAACACTATGTATGCTCCACCAACTTTAGCTACTCGCTTCGCCCATACGCTGTTTTTTAACTTGTTACTCACTTTCGACAATTTCATCTTTCTCTCCTTTCGCAAGAGCAGCTACCTCGAATGTTAACAGAGACACCCACCCATTTTTTTGTTGTGCAGTCATAGAGTCTTGATGAAATCTTTTTTATTACACCGAAAAACAAAAATATTTTATTTACCGATATTTTACTAGGACACCCACCGCTATTTCCAAAAAATCACACAACAGAGACACCCATAGTAATCTCAAAAATCACGCAACAGAGACATCCATAGTAATCTCAAAAATTACATAACAGAGACACCCATAGTAATTTCAAAAAACCACATAACAGAGACCCCCATAGTAATCTCAAAAATCACATAACAGAGACACCCATAGTAATCTCAAAAATCACACAACAGAGACACCCATAGAAACACATAACGGAGACACCCATAGTAATCTCAAAAATCACATAACAGAGACACCCATAGTAATCTCAAAAATCACGCAACAGAGACATCCATAGTAATCTCAAAAATTACGCAACAGAGACACCCACAGTTATTTCAAAAAATCACACAACAGAGACACCCACCATAATCTTTAAAATTTTTTGAAAATAAGTGTAAGAAAACTAAATTTTTCCTGACTGAATAGATAACAACACAATTTAGGAGTGAAGTTATGTTAGAAAAAATTGTAATTATTGCGGCTTTCGTTGCTTTGTTTGTCTTATTAACTTATTTGGACAAGAAGTTAAATTTAGGTCTGACTGGGGATATGAACTGCGAAACCGGCAGTCAAGGTCCAAAAGAAAACAGCACACAGAAAGAGAACAGCGCATTAAGGGAAAGAATTGAAGTATTAGAAAGAATTGTGACTGAGCCCAAATATCAGCTCAATCAAGAAATATCTAAGCTCTGATCAACAGATAGTTTGTGTTACTGAAATAAGCTATAAGCTTCCCAACCACCAGTAACACAAACTTCTATCATTTTTATTAAGCTTCCGCAGCTTGTTCTTGTTCCTGCTCCTGCTTAAACGGATTACGAGTATCTGTACCATAATCTAAATTACGCATTAATAACGCGTACTCTAAATCAATATCTTCAGGCACTGGGATACGAACTTGGTGACCAGAACCTTTAGCATCATCGATTTCTTCATCATGTTTGTTCAACATTGATTCTAAAATAAACGTAATGTTACCGCTTGGCGTCATTAACTCTAATTGATGGCCTGTACAGAATTTATTTTTCACATCAATGATAGCTCTGCCAGTTTCTTCACAGCGACCTAAAACTTCACCAACAAACTGTTGTTGTTCACTTACTGAGTGACCATATTCATAGTTTTGATATTCTTGATGAGCATGGCGACGCAAGAAACCTTCGGTGTAACCACGGTGCGCTAAGCTTTCCAGCGTTGTCATTAACGAAGCATCAAATGGTTTACCAGCAACAGCATCATCAATTGCTTTTCGATAAACTTGAGCTGTTCGAGCACAGTAATAATGCGACTTGGTACGTCCTTCAATTTTCAAAGAGTGAACGCCCATTTGAGTCAATCGCTCAACGTGTTGAACTGCTCGTAAATCTTTTGAATTCATTATGTAAGTACCATGCTCATCCTCAAATGCAGGCATATACTCACCAGGCTTCTCTTTTTCTTCTAATAAGAATACTTCATCCGTTGGTTCGCCTTCACCTAAAGTAGGGATAATGTCGTTAGGGTCAACTTTGTGAACAACATCACCAGTTTCATCTTCTGTTGCTTCTTTAACATCGTAACTCCAGCGACAAGCATTTGTGCAAGTACCTTGGTTAGGGTCACGTTTATTCATATATCCCGACAATAAACAACGACCTGAATAAGCCATGCAAAGAGCACCATGAACAAATATTTCAAGTTCCATATTTGGACATTCTTGGCGAATCACTTCGATCTCTTCTAATGACAACTCACGAGATAAGATAACGCGCTCAACACCTTGAGTTTCCCAGAATTTTACCGTTGCATAGTTAACCGCATTTGCCTGTACCGACAAGTGAATTGGCATTTGTGGGAACTTCTCACGAACTAACATAATTAGCCCAGGATCTGACATGATTAAAGCATCAGGTCCCATTTCAATAACAGGCTCAATATCTTTTAGATAGGTTTTAATTTTACTGTTGTGAGGAGCAATATTACTTACTACGTAAAACTTTTTGCCAAGAGCATGGGCTTCATCAATGCCCAATTTTAAATTTGCTAAAGAAAATTCGTTGTTACGAACTCGAAGAGAATAGCGAGGTTGTCCCGCATAAACGGCATCTGCACCATAAGCAAATGCGTAACGCATGTTACGTAGACTACCAGCCGGAGACAAAAGCTCAGGCACAAACTTTAATTGTTCAGACATTGTTTACCCTTAAACCGCTACTAGACGCTTTGTTGCTGAAAGCAGACTATTTCTTTTCCACAAAAATAGTCAGGAAATTTGGAGGGCGGATTTTAGACATCTGTCACGAGCTTTACAAGAAGGGAATGCCTTAATTGCCATATTTTTTGTAATGATTTAGTTTTTGGCAAAATAAAGCTTTAAAAATAAGTGGAAATTGCAAAATTTGCGTTCTCCAGATAGCAAAAAGGCGAGCATAATGCTCGCCTTTTCTCTTTACAATTCGTTAGATAATTGGCTTAGCCAATTACTTCTACGTTTGCAGCTTGTGGGCCTTTTTGACCGTCTTCAACATCAAAAGATACTGATTGACCTTCAACTAGCTTTTTAAAGCCGTCGCCTACGATTGCACGGAAGTGTACAAACACATCTTTGCTGCCATCTTCAGGAGCAATAAAACCAAATCCTTTTTCTTCGTTAAACCATTTAACTGTGCCTGTTGCCTTAGACATAATAACCTCAATATATATTTAATTTCTTACTTGGTGGATCTTTAACTCGATTATTTTTTCTGTAACCTGCTAAATTCAACAAACCAGTAATTAAGTAATCAAAGGATTATGCAAACAAAAGCTATACAAACAAAAAGTGGTCTTATTAAAGACAAGCCTATGCTATCAGAGTTACTAAGGAAAGCTAGCTAAGATCCACGTTTTTCTACATATTCTTGACAATACTTTGAAAGATCTTGGTAAAAAGCCAAAAAAGCGTGTGAAAATAAGCTTTGATTTTGGTTATACCATTCAATTGACCCTGCTAAATCGGGTTTCGTTGACAGTCTTTGACTAATTCCTACCAACGCGCGCTCAATATTATTGATGTCACTGTAACCTGATAACCAGTCCATACTTGTCATTAAACCAACTACTCGTTTAAATCTCTCAGGTGAATTATCGGGAACAGATTGAATTTGTTGGTAACAAAGCTGTGCGAACTTTTCTAATTTTACGGCTTCAATTTGTTCAAACTGGACAGCCAATTGATGATCATAATACACATCAAGAATAATCCCAGCAAAGCGCCGCCATTGTCCCAAGTGAGACTTCAGTTCTTTGGTATATTCGTGATTATCAGTAAAAGTATCTACGGCGCGATGTAACTCAATACCAAACTTAACTTCGTCTGAGTATGGTAAAGCAGCAACCCGTCCCTTGGCAAAGTCACCAAGTAAATTGCCCAACATAGAAGTGTTAGTTATGTGGGCAATATGACAATGCGCTAAATAGTTCATTTAAAATTGCTGGTAAAACAGACTAAATTAAACTTAAAGCTACTTAACTAAGTTTTCCATGCGTTTGACCATTTTAAAATCTAAGTCAGAAATCCCATCAACGTCATGAGTTGTTAATTTAACTTCTACTTTATTCCATACATTGAACCATTCAGGGTGATGAATTAACTTTTCCGCATGCATAGCTACTTGCGTCATCCAACCGAAAGCTTGAATGAAGTTTTTGAATACAAACGTTTTTTCCAACTTACCATCTACTAACTGCCATTGCTTTTCCGCTTCTAAGCTCTGGTTGACTTCATCTAAATGCTGCTGAATTTCTTGTTCTGATAATTTAACTGCTGCCATGGTTTTCCCCGTTTTTATATTTTTCTGCATTCTGCCTTATTTGCTCAAAACAACAAGTCATACTCCTTTTCTGATTGTCTTTTGCTGTAAAGGCAAAAATACATACCCCATTAGATATAAATAGATATTAAAAACTTAATCCAAATCAATTGCTGAAAAATCAATTTCAATAAGATGGAAACATCTAAAACCATTTACATTTTATTTTGTGAAACAAGCATTAATAAACTTTTTACAAGCTTGCTTGGGCAGTCTAAAAGACTTAATTCCCATCATCTTGGTAGTAGCCTTTTTCCAGCTTGCTGTTTTACAGCAACCTTTGCCTGACTTTACCAATATCCTAATTGGGCTTGTCTTGGTGGTCTTTGGGCTTACCTTTTTCATCATTGGGCTAGAAATGAGCTTATTCCCTATTGGGGAAAGCATGGCTCATGCCTTGGCTCGTAAAGGCAGCGTCTTCTGGCTTATAGCCTTCGCTTTTTGCTTAGGCTTTGGCACTACCGTTGCAGAACCAGCTCTTATCGCAGTATCGAAAGAAGCCGCTGATGTTGCAGCAACTGCAGGTGCGATAGCAAATACAGCAGAAGCAATGGGAAGTTATGCAACTGGCTTGCGAATGACGGTGGCTTTCTCTGTTGGTTTTGCCATTGTTTTGGGCGTTATTCGTATCATTAAAGGTTGGCCAATTCACTACCTAATTATAGGTGGTTATGTGCTAGTAGTTGCCATCACTTTCTTTGCTCCAAAAGAGATAATTGGCATAGCGTATGATTCCGGTGGTGTTACAACTTCAACAATTACAGTTCCTTTAGTCGCAGCTCTAGGTGTTGGTTTGTCTTCTTCTATTAAAGGCCGAAATCCAATGATTGATGGCTTTGGCTTAATCGCTTTTGCTTCACTGACACCAATGATATTTGTGATGATTTTCGGCATGGTAGTGGGAGGATAATGTAGATGGAACAATTCTTTACAACCTTCTTTACGACTGTTACCGACGTTATTCCTATCGTTGTTATTTTCATGGGATTTCAGCTTGCCGTTATCCGTAAGCCTTTGCCACAACCAAAAACTATGGCTATAGGTTTCTTCTACGTAATTTTAGGCTTAAGTTTGTTTTTAATGGGTTTGGAAAAAGCCCTATTCCCACTTGGTGACCTAATGGCTACGCAGCTTACCAGCTCACAGTTCATATACGGTACAGAATCTTATGGAGACATCCATTGGTCTGATTTTTATTGGGTATACATTTTTGCTTTTGCTATTGGATTTAGTACGACAATAGCAGAACCTTCGCTTATCGCTGTGGCAATTAAAGCCAATGAAGTATCAGGTGGAGCAATTCACCCTTGGGGCTTACGATTAGCCGTTGCTTTCGGTGTGGCAATAGGTATTAGCTTAGGTACTTACCGAATAATAGCTGGAGACCCAATTCACTATTACATTATGGTGGGTTATGTGTTTGTTATTTTCCAAACATTCAAAGCACCGAAAATGATAGTACCTTTAGCCTACGACTCAGGCGGTGTTACAACGTCAACAGTAACCGTGCCGTTAGTAGCAGCATTAGGTTTAGGACTAGCATCAACAATTCCAGGAAGAAGTCCACTTATTGATGGCTTTGGTCTTATCGCCTTTGCCAGTTTATTCCCAATGATCACAGTAATGGCCTACGCTCAATTGAGTGAGTGGTACGCCAACAGACAGAATAGTAAAACAGAAGAGTAAGGTTATGCACTTTAAACTCATAGTCGCTTTTTGCGATGACAGTAAAACAGATAAAGTTATGGACGCTGCTAGAGAAGCCGGCGCTACTGGTGCAACGGTTATTAATCACGCTCGCGGTGAAGGCTTGAAACAAAAGAAAACGTTCTTCGGTATGGCATTAGAGACGCAAAAAGACGTCTTACTATTTGTTGTTGAAGAGCATTTAAGCCGTAAAATCCTTGAGACTATAGCTCAAGCGGGCGAATTTGATGATACACCAGGCACAGGTATAGCAGTAACCATCAATGTCGAAGACGCGGTAGGTGTTAAGCACCAAGTTAGTGAATTATACAAAAAGATCGAGGACGAAATATGAGCCATCAACTAGTTCAAGTTAAAGATGTTGTTAATGACTGCTTCCACATGGTTGATGGTCGAATCACAGTGTTAGAGGCGATGAAAATAGCGAAAGAGCACAACTGTGACGCGCTGATCATAGAAAAAAGACATGAGCACGATGAATTTGGTTTAGTTTTATTGTCAGATATTGCTAAGAAAGTGATCAGTAAAGATAGAGCGCCTGACCGAGTTAACGTTTATGAAATCATGGCTAAACCTGTAATTTCAGTAAAGCCGGATATGGATGTACGTTACTGTGCTCGTTTATTCGAAAACTTTGGCTTATCAAAAGCGCCAGTTATTGAAGGTGACAAGGTGCTAGGAATGGTTGGCTACGAAGATATTGTTCTTAAAGGTATTTTCCATCAGGAATAATAACTTGTAAATGTGACCGTTAAGTAGGTCATCTTGAACTCGGTTCAAGATCTCGTTAAGTAGGTCATCTTGAACTCAATTCAAGAGCTCGTTAAGTAGATCATCCTGAACTCGGTTCAAGAGCTCGTTAAGTAGGTCATACTAAATTCATTTCAGGACCTAAGCTGTAAGCAAAGAGATTGTACTTTGCTTACAGCTTATAAAATCTTTTCTACTGATTGTCAGGGTGCGCTTTGATAAACGCTTCTAACTTCTCACAATTTTCAACAATGCGATTTATGGTTGGATAATCTTCCATTGGAGCCTTGAAACGTTTAGCGTTAAACACTTGAGGTATCAAACAAATGTCAGCTAATCCTGGTTTATCACCACAACAGAAGTCACCAGTTAATTCTGAATTTGCTAATTGCGCTTCCAAAGCGGTAAAACCTTCTCTAATCCAGTGGTGGTACCAAGTCATTTTCTGCTCGTCAGATAAGCCCATGTCTTGCACCAAGTAATTTAATATTCTCAGATTATTCAAAGGTTGAATGTCACAGCCAATAGATAAAGCTAGCGCCTTTACATGAGTTTTAGTGACTAAATCTGCAGGTAATATTGCTGGAGAATCTGGGTACTGCTCTTCAAGGTATTCACAGATAGCAATAGACTGAGTAATTAAATGCTCACCGTCTTTTAATGCTGGTACTAAGCCTTGTGGATTTAAAGCTTTGTACTGCTGCGAACTCTGCTGCTTTTCTAATAAGTTAATTGCCTTTGAGTCGTAGTCTAAACCTTTTAAATTCAAACAAATACGTACTCGGTAAGCAGATGAAGAACGCACATAATCAAAGAGTTCCATATTACTTTTCCCGTAATTTAAATTTATTTTGCTCCGATTATTATACCAATCGCAGCAAAATAGAAACGCTTGAGCATATCTTCTAAACTAAGGTCGTAAATAACAGTTGCCAACCTACTCAGGAAGTTGTCGTAACATCAGCATAAAAATGTGTGCAGCACTCCAGCTAAAGTTAGTTGCACCTTGCATAGCGCCGGTTTCTGGATTGTAATTTTCTCGGATAGATTCTGAAGCTGTTAATCCTTCAGCGTTTTTCAGCAGTTTCTCTACTGCTAAATTAGCTTCTTCACTATAGCCATAGTTTTGTAGTGCTTGCACGGCAAAATAAAATTGATCTAACCAGACTCTGCCGCGCCAGTAGATATCTTTATCATAAGCAGGATTACTCGCTGCTGCTGTAGGAAAAGGCACTGTTAAATTGAAATGATGGCTCGACAGCATGTTTTTGGCAACAGCTTCTGCTTGTGATTTTGTTGCTATTTCAGCCCAGAGTGGACTCCACCCTTCTGGTCCCATCCCTCTTTGCACTAACAAGTTACCTGAGCATTGCCCTCTTGAACTCGTTTCTGCTGTAATTTGGCGATCGTAATAAAATTGAGTAGTTTCATCATAAAAGCAGTGATTAACTAACTGAGTTAGCTCTTCAACTTGTTTTTGATATTTTATTTTTTTCGTTTTATTACCAATCAAACCATACATTTTAGCCAGTAGTTTTTTCTCTAACACCAAATAACTATTCAACTCGACTGACTCTTGGTTTATTGAGAAACCAAGCAGCTCACCCGCTTTATCTCTATTTTCGAAGAAACGAACCTGCCAATTTTGTTTAGCTAACTTTAAATCACCTTGGTGATGTTTGTTTGCGTATTCTTGTAACTGTTCCTTGTTAATAAAACCAAACCTAGCTGCGTTATCCATCCCAGATTCCCAACCAGCTCCATGCTGAGCACCTATATCTAAATTCAGATAATCACTGCTGGCTAATAAATTCTCGTAGGCCTGAATACCAAAACACTGATACCAATCTTGCTTTTGTAATTTGCAGTTACTCGCATACTTTTTCGCTACCGCTTCTGTTAGCTGTGCGTTAAAAGATAACTGGCCTTGTTCATCATTATGAAACCTATGCTTGCTTGCACCGTATTCAATCAAACCATTGCCATTATGGTCACGGTTGCGATACCACCATGCGTGATAAGCTTCTAACTTAGGTAACAAAGTTTTTACAAACGCTAGATCTTTTGTTGTTTTATATACTTCCCAAACAGCCCAACTTGCTAGTGGAGGTTTGGTATTTCTTTCGTTCCAGTTGCCACCATCACCTTGGCGTTTAACGTCTTTGTTATAAAAAATTGCATCAATAACAACACCATGGTCCTGCGGTCTAACTTGGTCTGATTTAAGTATTTGGTAATCAAACATAGAAAGTATATTTTGCTTTGCCACTTCAGGGTTAAAGTGCGCCATAGCGTAAGCGTGCTTCCAACTATCCCAAGCCCAAAACCCATTGAACCATCTTGCAGTAACAGATGGACTAACACCGTCATGTTTTAAAGCTCCAGCTGCACTACGCCAGTTGCCATTTAGTGTTTCAATAGACTTTTGTGCAACTAGCTTTTGTTGTTCAGGCAATTGAGCAATTGGAGCTAGGTATTGTTGCCAACGAGAGCTGTGGGCCTCAATATGTTGCTGAGCATTGTTTATGTAATCATGAAGTTTTGCCGTCACCTGCTTAGCTTCATCATCATCATGCACATAGCTAACTGTAGAGAAAAAACGATGCTTTGAGTTTGCTGGCAGCTCAACCTTTGCCAGGCTTTGGTAGTTCAAGTTATCTAAGTCTATGTTTGTTTTTGCGTCTAACTGCCTTTTAATCAACAACTTAGAGCTACCACTTAACATCATATTCCAAGTCGAGCGAACTCTACCAAAGCTAATTTCGATTAAGTCCCCTTTGTCTTTGATTGTACGCTGCCAATTACTATAAGCTTGAGCAACCGTCTTATCACTACGCCATTTGTCTAGCAATTGCCCATGCCAGATTAATTCAAGTGATCTAACTTTTGATGTTAAGTTTTCAAGCTTAGTAGCAACTAAAGCGGTACGATTGCCAACAAAATATAAGTCTAAAGATAACTTTATCTTTTCATTGCTATAGATCTGATGCAAAGAGCCTGGCTGGCTATATAGCTCTGATTCCATCGACGCTAGATCAATAACTTTGCCTGAAGTTGCATCGCGTAATTGTAATTGTTCAAGCTTTTTCGCAACAAAAACTCCGTACTCTTCAGCAACAATCATGGGGCCTGTAAAAGCACCAAAGTCCTGTTTGTCCTGTGGCAACAAGAAGCCGTGCCAGCTGCCAGCGTCGAATAATGGATTGTATTTTTGATTACCGTATTGGTCGAACTCTTGATGGGATTTAGGAGAACCTGCCCTATCAATTACATTTTTATGATTGAAAGCATTTGCAGAAACTTCGCTAGCAAAGAGAATAATAGCTAAGGCTATAAAAAGAGGATTGAGTAATAAAACGAAAACAGCCAATCTAATCATATACAACTCAATCTCTCTTTTTAAAATATTAATTTATGGAGTTAGTCATCCAGTAAATTAATAATGTCTTGTTTGGCACTTAAAATGTGCTGTTTTAAATAGTCGCAAGCTTGTTCTAATTTTTGCTCTTCACACAGCTGTAACAAATGTAAATGCTCGTCTTGAGAGCGTTCATCACCACCGGCTAAGGTTAAGTGCATACGAACAAAGCGCAGGGAATTTTTGATCAATATGTCAGCCAATTCTAAAGTGTGAGGTCGATTTGCTCGGCTATATAGAATATTGTGGAAACGATAGTTCATTTCGCCCAAAGCGGCGTCATGGTCACTGGTTTTTTCCATCATTTCGATTAGCGAACGTGCTTCTGCAATGTCTTCTTCTGTTAGCTTTGGTACTGAGTACTTTAGTAATTCAGACTCCAACAAGGCTCTTAACTCAAATACTTCGTCTACTTGTGTAGCTGATATCTCAGTTGCCGTAGCTCCCTTATGAGGTTCAAAATTAACTAAACCTTCAGCTTCCAATTGCAATAGAGCTTCACGGACAGGAATTCGGCTTACGTTCAACTCTTCAGCTAAAGCTGCTTGGCGCAGAGGTTCTCCAGCTTTTATTTCGCCGTGTAAAATCTTTTCTCGTATCGCTTCCACCACTAGTTGGGTTCGAGTTTTATGTGCAATCGCCATATTGTGTCCAATAAATTGTATTTTGCATGCAGTATAACTTCTTCAACGCCAACAAGAAATGGTTAAAAATTTAAGAGTGTTTAGCCGCGCCTTATTCATAATAATCACGACTAAACAGACTTATATCACTACTTTTGATAACAGATAGGACGAAGGAAGCGCTTCATAGCTTCTGTTCCCACAGATGTTGTTCTGACATCTGTAGTAGCAGGATAAGGACCGCCGTGATTCATTGAATAACAAACTTCAACACCTGTTGGCATTTGATTAAAAATAAGTCTGCCAACTTTAAATTTAAGTTTATTAATCAGTTCTTGTTGTTCACTCAATTCATCTTCTGTCGCCAAAATACTTGCCGTTAACTGACCAGATAACGAGCTTATAACTTCCAATAATTGCTGTTGGTCTCGATAAGTTACCACTAAGCCAAATGGCCCAAACACTTCTTCATGTAAGTTTTCATTGGCAAGGAAGGTACTTGCTTCGGTTTTAAATAAAGCAGCAATTGCGTGATGAGCTGCACCACTTTTCCCGGTTGCTAAGCAACTCACACCTTTAGCTTCTTGCAAAGACTTTATCGCTTTTTGATAACTACTGAAAATTCCCCTAGTTAGCAAAGGTCCAGCTTCTTGTTGTGCAAGTGAATCAGCTGCAAATTGTAAGAATTCAGAACTTGATTCAGGCACTAACCAAAGACCTGGGTTTGTACAGAACTGCCCTTGCCCCATAACCAAAGATGCAACTAAAGTTTCAGCTAAAGATTGAGCCTCAACTTGTGACTTCTTAGGAAGCACCACTTGTGGGTTGATGCTACCCAATTCACCATATAAAGGAATCCTTTCTTTTCTCTTATCAATACTGTCTTGTAATGAACTTGCAACCGCAAAGGAACCAGTAAAGCCGACAGCTTTTATCGATGGGTGTCTCACTAATTGATGGCTTAACTCAACTTCTGACGATTGCAGCATAGAAAAAACACCTGCAGGTAAGCCGCATAGCTCGACCGCTTTAGCAATCGCACCTGCAACCAACTCTGATGTTCCTGGATGAGCTGGGTGTCCCTTTACCACCACAGAGCAACCTGCTGCTAATGCAGATGCGGTGTCACCGCCTGCAACAGAAAACGCGTATGGGAAATTGGAGGCACCAAACACAGCTACAGGGCCAACTGGTAAATGTTCTAACTTAGTCGCTGGTTTTGGTAGTGGTTGCCTACTTAGGTCTGCAGCTTCCTCGATAGTCATGTCCAAGCCAGTGCGCAGGAAATGGGCGAAGGTTTTAAGTTGATTAACCGTTCGTCCTCGTTCACCTGTTAATCGTACTAAAGGCAATGCTGTTTCTTGGTGCGTAACTTCTAACAGTTCATCACCTATTGCTAAAATTTGTTCCGCTATTGTTTCTAAAAACAGAGCTCTTTGTTCTTTTGATGTTTCAGCGTATTGATAAAATGCATTTTCAGCCTCAGCAACGGCTTGCTGCAACATTTGTTCTGATGCATTGAAATAAGTTTGTGATAAGTTGCTATCATCAATTGGCGAATACGCTTGATAACTTGCTGCATCCTGCGGAGCAAGCCACTGGCCTGCTACTAAACTTTTACCTGTTAAACTCATTTTTCACTCTCAATTATTCTATTTAACTTGAAAACCAAATGCATACGGATCCTCGTCATCGACCGTTATGCAGTTACTACCAAATACCTTAGCCCAACCTTTAATACTTGGGCGCATAGCTACAAAACCACCAACTTCGGAAGCTTCCTCGACTTTGCCTACAAATTGGCTTCCTATGTAGCTTTCGTGAACAAACTCATCTCCTACGCGAAGTAAACCTCTGGCGAACAATTGTGCCATTCTCGCACTTGTTCCTGTTCCACAAGGAGAACGGTCAATTGCTTTATCACCGTAAAAAACAGCGTTAGCAGCGTGTGAATCTGATTTCTGAGGTTTACCAGTCCAAAGTAAATGTGACGCCCCTCGGACCGTAGGGTCCTCAGGGTGCACACAATCAACAACTCTGTTTACTACGTCTCTTACCAGTGGACTAAAGCGCAAAATATCCGCTGCACTCCACTGATCGATACCAGGAAAGTTAGCTTGGGGTTCAACTATGATGTAAAAATTGCCACCATAAGCAATATCGACTTTAAGCTCGCCTAATTCAGGAACATCAATTGTCAGATCTTCATGAGCTAAGTAAGAAGCTATGTTGAATAGCTTTACCGATGTGACTTGACCTAACTCTTGTTCGTATTCAACCTTAATTTTCCCTGCTGGCGCATCTAACACTAGAACTCCTGGGGTTTTAGGTTGTAACAAGCCGGACTGCAAACCTGCGGTCACAGCACCAATAGTGCCATGACCACACATAGGCAAGCAGCCTGATGTTTCAACAAAGAGAATTGACGCGTCAGCGTCTTCACTACAAGGTGGATATAAAAAGGCACCTGACATCATGTCGTGACCTCTAGGTTCGAACATCAATGCTTTTCGTATCCAGTCGTGCTGCTGTAAAAAGTCTTGTCGCTTTTCGCTCATGTTACTGCCCGAAAGATTCGGGTGGCCACTAGTGATAAGACGAACAGGATTACCGCATGTATGCGCATCGATACAATAAAACGTGCCTTTTTGCATATGCTTATCCTAAATTGAACTTGCTAAGATCAATTCGGTTTGTAATAGCTTCATCATACAATTTAGCAACATACTGCTTGTCTGATTCTGGCAGTGTTAACCTAGGTGGGCGAGTTACCTCTGAGCCTCGACCCGCTAGCTGTTCAGAATATTTAATACACTGAACTAACGTTGGGATAGTATCTAGACGTAACAAAGGTAAGAACCAGCGCCAAATTTCCAATGCTTCTTCATAACGTCCCTGACGAGCTAGTTCATAAATAGCAACAGACTCTTTCGGGAATACGTTTGTCAATCCAGAAATCCAACCTGTAGCTCCTAACATTAAGCTCTCTAGAGCAATATCGTCAACACCACCAAAGACAGTGAAACGATCGCCAAATGCGCTGAATAACTCTGTGATGCGACGAGTGTCTTCTGTCGCTTCTTTTACTGCGACAATTGTTTCTTCTTCTGCTAGTACTTTCATCCCTTCAATAGATACATCAACACCATAAGTTACAGGATTGTTGTAAATCATGATCGGAGTTGAACAGCTTCGTGCAATTTGTTGGTAATGGTGAATAGCTTCCCTTTCTGTTGAACGGTATACCATGCCAGGTAATGTCATTAGACCGTCAATTCCAATCTTTTCAGCATCTTGAGCATATTCAACTGCAAACTGAGTAGTTGTTTCAGCAACACCAGATAATACAGGAACTCTGCCATTAGTTACTTCGATTGCCGATTTCATTACAGCTCTTTTTTCTTCTGGTCTTAACGAGCAATTCTCACCAACTGTGCCATTAACTATGATGCCATGCACACCTTCATTAATAAGGTTGTCGATCATTTGTTGGGTGGTATCGAAATTGATGCTGTAATTATCGTTGAATTGGGTTGTTACCGCTGGGTATACCCCTTGCCAATCTACTGCCATTTATATGTCCTCTATAAGGTGAAGTAACTCAATAAGGAAACAGTTACTTTAGGTGTTCGTAAAATACATGTTGCGACTATAAGTATATTGTATACAATATTCAACAATTAATTTTATTTCCTTTTACAAAGGTTTAATACGTATGCAATTTAATTTAGAAAAAAAACAAAAATATCAACGAATTACTACAATTGACGCGCACACAGAGGGAGAGCCATTACGCATTATTACTGGCGGATTTCCAGAGCCAAAGGGACATACCATTTTAGAAAAACGTAAAGATTTGTTAGAGAACTATGAGCATTTACGCCAATTGGTCATGTTTGAACCTAGAGGTCATGCAGATATGTATGGGGCTCTAATTACCGAGCCTGAACGAGACGATTCTGATTTTGGTATTCTATTTATGCACAACGAAGGTTACTCAAGCATGTGTGGCCATGGCATTATTGCAACCGTCGCTACCGCAATCGAATGCGGGGACATCCACCTCAAACAGAGCGAAACTAAAACTATAAATATCGACTCTCCTGCCGGAAAAATAACAGCTTATGCAACATATAATGAGCCGAAAGCGAATATTAGTTTTGACTGCGTAACTTCATTTGCCGAAGTTCTAGATCAGCAAGTTGAAGTTGCAGGCTTTGGTACTGTCCCTTATGACATTGGCTTCGGTGGAGCTTATTATGCATATGTTGATGCAGATATGATTGGCGTAGATTGCAGCCCTGAGAATGTCGAACAACTGATCCAGCTAGGTCGTGAAATAAAACACGCCGTGATGGACTCATATTCCATTGTGCACCCAGAGCATCCAGACCTAAGCTTCCTATACGGCACTATCTTTACTTCCAATGAAACCACTAACAAAGACACCCATTCACGTCACGTTTGCGTATTTGCAGATGGCGAAGTTGATCGTTCACCAACAGGCACAGGAGTATGCGGAAGAATAGCTCTCTTAATTGCTAAAGGAGAAGCTGAAATAAATCAAGAACTTACTATAGAAAGTATTATAAGTTCTAATATGAAAGTCACAGCTATTGCAGAATCTACTTGTGGTGATAAATCAGGCGTTATACCTAGAGTTGCAGGAAGAGCTTATATCACTGGCCAACACGAGTTCTTGCTTGATCCTGAAGATGAAATCGAACACGGCTTTCTGTTGAGGTAACAGTGATGAAAAAAACTGATCATAATTCACAATCTTTAGCTGTCGTAGGCGCTGGTATTGTTGGTGTTTGTGTGGCTCTTTACTTGCAAAGAGAAGGCTACAAAGTAACTATCTATGACAAAGAAGGTATAGCGCAAGGAGCTTCAAAAGGAAATGCAGGGCACTTTGCTACAGAGCAAATTTTTCCTTTAGCAGACGCTAGCTTACTCCCTCAAGTTCCAAAAATGCTGCTAGACCCCCTTGGAGCCTTTCGTATTAGGTTTAGTTATCTAATTAAAGCTACGCCTTGGTTTTTGCGCTTTTTGTGGAATATGAAAAAAAGTAGGTTCAATAAGCATAAATTAGCTCTCAGAGCATTAAATGAAGCTTCCTTGGGAGCTTATAAACCTCTAATTGATGATGCTGATTTATCGCACCTATTCACTCAGAAAGGAAGTTTATTAGTTTCCGAACAGAGAGATGGCTCTGATCTAAATAGACTATTTCAGAACTTTGTTAGTAACGGTGTCAAAGCTAAGTTTTTGAATCGTCAGCAAACATTATCTATAGAACCAGGTGTAAGTGACAAAGTAACTTGCTCAATATTCTTTGAAGACGTAGGACACACAGCGGATCCTGAACTGTTAACAACTGAGCTCTATAACTTCTTTCTTTCTTCAGGAGGCGAGTTTTGCAAGGCGGAAGTTAGCAATATTTCACAATTTAACGATGATGTTAGTGTATCGACTAGTATGGGTGTCTTTGCTCACGATAGAGTGGTTATTGCAGCAGGCGCTTGGTCTAAGCCACTTGCAGCGCAGCTAGGTTATACAGTACCACTAGATACTGAGCGAGGTTATCACTTGATGCTTCCTGAACTACATAGCTTATCGATTCCTGTAGCTTCGCTAGAAAGGAAATTTATCATGACACCCATGCTATCTGGATTGAGATTAGCAGGTACCGTAGAGTTTGCAGGACTTGAAGCACCGCCTAACAATTCGCGGGCTTTGGCGCTGTTTCCTCATGCAAAAGCTCTGTTAGCAAAGACACCCACCAATGACCCGGAAACATTGCAAAGCTGGATGGGATTTCGTCCTTCTCTGCCAGACTCTTTACCTGTAATTGGACAGGCACCAGAACACAAAAATATTTTTTTCGCTTTTGGTCATCAACATTTAGGACTAACGCAAGCAGCTATAACAGGTCAACTCGTGTCTAAACTCATAACAAATCAAAGTATTAGCTTAGACTTAAGCCCTTATTGCATAAGTCGTTTTCAATAATAGGAAGATGTATGTCTTACAAAAATCACATAGAAATATTACAAAAAAGGTTTGAAAATGCTTTAGTTCAACAACGTTTGAACGCAGCCTTAATCTACTCAGGACACCAGTCTTACTCTTTTATGGATGACAATTCATTTCCTTTTCGAGTAAACCCATTTTTTAAATACTGGCTACCACTAACTCAGCAGCAGAAAAGTTTTGTTTACATCGAAGTGGGTAAAAAGCCGCATCTATTCTTATTTCTCGATGATGACTATTGGCATGCTCAACCTAAAATACCCGAGGGTGAGTGGCAAAGTTATTTTGATATAACAGTAATAAAGTCTATTGATGATGTAAAAAGAGCACTAGAACTTAATTTACCTAAAACAGCTCTAATAGCAGGAGAAATTTTAAGTTTTAGAGATTGGCCTCTAACTCAAGTAAATCCAGAGCAACTTATTCATCAGTTAAGTTATGACAGGGCGTATAAAACAAAGTATGAAGTAGATTGTATGAGAGAAGCTAATCGAATAGCAGCAAATGCCCATACTGCTGCTGAACAAGCTTTTCGTGCTGGAAAAAGCGAATTACAAACTCACTTAGCTTACTTAGATGCAATACCATGTAGAGAGTCAGCTCTTCCATACAACAACATAATTGCATTCAATGAAGCAGCTTCAATATTACATTACGATGATTATCAAACAACTTCTCCCGACAATAGGTTCTCATTCTTAATAGACGCAGGAGCACAATACAAAGGGTATAACTCTGATATTAGTAGAACTTATTTATACGATGAAAATTTAGATTCTGAATTTACAGAACTTTTTAATGCCTATAAAACGGAATACTACGGACTGTTAGATGAAATAAAATTAGGGAAAGACTATTTAGAATTTCATGACTCGTCTCATCGAAGAATAAGTAAACTCTTATCACAATTTGAGCTAATAAATTTATCACCAGAAGAAACTTATCAAAAGGGTTATTCAAACTTGTTTTTCCCATGCGGTACAGGGCACTATATTGGCTTACAGGTTCATGATATAGGTGGCTACTTAGCCACTCCTCAAGGAAAACAATTAGATAAAGATCCACGTTATCCATACCTAAGATTACGCCGACCAATGGAACTAAATACTGTATTTACAGTAGAGCCTGGTATCTACTTCATTCAGCAGCTCTTAAAGACAGTGCAAGACGACAGTAACGTGAACTGGTCTAAGTTAGAACTCTTCAGCAAGTTCGGTGGTTTTAGATATGAAGACTGCATAGCTATAACAGATAAAGGAGTAGAAAACCTTAGTCAACAAGCCTTTAATAACCTTTAGTTTCTATAGGGCTAAGTTAACTTAGCCCATAACATTAACCTTTTTAAACACAGACACCCACCGCTAAATTAACCACAGCGACAAAAGAAAAAATCATTAAAGAATTAATGGATGTGATGATAAAAAAAGCAGCACAGCTGCTGGAAATATCGAGTGTTAACTAAATACACCAGAAAAGGCACAATATTGGAGCCTACGGCCACAGCGGTCCTTGAAATCAGCTCTGATTTCATTTACGCAAAGAGTTTTTTGATGTGACTGACGTTACTTCGCCGTTTTTTATGAGTGTATTGCATAAACCTTGTCAAAGCAGACTCACCACCGACAGCTCCATGAAATAGCTTGGAAAAGTGCAGAGTGAGAGTCAGCCAGTTATGGGAAGTGATGTGCAATTGATTGAGAAGATTGGGAACAGTTGAGTAACTAAATTCAGGTTTTTGTGTTTGAATACAACGAGTTGTGGTTTCAATAAGAGTCAAATAGTCGTTTAGATTGAAAGGCAAAGTGGTTTGAGAAGGCACCGTAACTTGGTCAGAAAAAGGCATTAAGGAAGTAGTAGTTTGGCTGGTAAGGGATTTAATTCTTTGCTTGATGCTCGTATAGTCTGATTGTTCAGGTGTGTGTGCAATTTGGGCTCGAATGGGGTTAAGCTCAACATAGGTCATGCATGCCAACAGAGCAGACTCATCAAGTAAAGCTTGGCTTTTAAAACGACCTTCCCAAAATCGTCCTGTGCACTCATCTTCTTTATTGGCCGCTCTGGCAATGCCTTCATTTAGCACTCGCATGAACCAACTGATATCCAGTAGTCGTTGTTTGTAGATTTGCGCCGTCTCCTTCACTGTGGTCAGTTCGGGCTCAGAAAGAGGTTTGCCTTGGATAAAGGCTTGAGTAAGGAAAGTGCCTTTAAACACCTGATGCCATCGAGCGAGTATGTCTCTTGTATTCCAGCTTTTCGCTTTATCCAGATTAATGTGCAACACCACATGAGTGTGATTGCTCATCACAGCATAAGCACAAACGTCAATGGCAAAGACAGTAGGGAGAAAGAGTAACTTATCTTCCACCCATTGCCTTCTGTGCTCATAGGATTGGCCAGTTAGCTTATCTTGACCGCATAAAAATGCGCGCCGAACGCATCGGGAGATGCAATGATAATAAGGCGTAGCTTCAAGGCAAACCTGACTCTTCCTTGATTGTGGCATGAGAATTAAATCCGTTTAACTCGTTGTTATGTTCCTTAATTATGGACAAAAACTCTCAACCGTCAAGTTTGTGGTGGGTGTCTTTGGTGAAGATGTTCGTTGAAAATGCTGAAAACAGTGGGTGTCTTTGTAAAAAAGTTTTTGTGTTCGTGAAATTTTTTTCATTTTTCCCCTTTCTTATACAAACATTATAATTTTAAGAAACATGAAATGAAGTCAATACTACTCTCTTTAACACTACTAGTGCTTGCACCAGTTACTATCGCCAAATCTATGGTTAGCGCAGAAGGAATAGCCGAATCAGCTTACGATGTAAAACCTCTGCTACCTGGTATGAAAGTTAAAAACACTTGTCTACAAGACCTTAATAAACAACAAGTATGCTCCAAAGACATCTTCGCAGATAAGCCAAGCGTACTTGTATTTTATCGTGGTGGCTGGTGCCCATACTGCAACGCTCAATTGAATCGCATGAAGAAAATTGAAGACCAACTATTAGCTTTAGGCTATCAAGTTATCGCCGTTTCTCCAGATTCAAACAAAAGTGTCACTGAACAACAAAAGAGAGAAAAACTTAGCTACATGATGTTAACTGACAATGAGTTAGCTTTATCTAAAGCTCTTGGTGTAGCTTACTTCCTAGATGAAAAAACAGCAGCTAGATATCGTGATAAAGCAGGTGTTCCTTTTCAAGACATCCATGGTGAAACTCGCGTATCACTTCCTGTACCAGCGGTTTATATCATTAACCAAAACAGTGAAGTTCAATTCCAGTACGTAAACCCAGATTTCAGAGCTCGCCTAGACGAAGATTTGCTATTAGCCGCAGCGAAACAAGCAGTTAACTAATAATCTTTCGTCCTAAAAACAGTAAAAAGCACAGCCAAAGCTGTGCTTTTTTTGTTTTCTTTATTCAAACCTATGGGGAGATTCTAATCAGGAAATCTCATCTTAGTAGCCATAAAATCTTCTATCTCTACAACTTTTCTAGGCACTTCCTCTGACAAGTTTTCATAACCAGACGCTGTCACCAATATATCATCTTCAATTCTAACTCCCATCCCATGCCAGCGTTCATCTACACCTTTCATTCCTTTGGGAAAATATAAGCCAGGTTCAATTGTGAATACCATATTTTGCTCCAAGCTAACCCATTCATCACCAGCCTGATGATAAGCACCAACATCATGGACATCCATCCCAAGCCAATGACCAGTTTTATGCAAAGTAAACGGCTTGTACAACTCCTGTTCCATCACTTGTTCATAAGAAACATTCAGTATCTTAAGATCTATCAATCCTTGCGCTAAGACAGACATTGCCGCTGGATACATGCTATTCCAACTAGCTCCTGGTTTTACAGTTCCTATTGCCGCATCAAGGGCTTCTAAAACAATTTGGTACACATCTTTTTGTTCAGCAGAAAACTTCCCATTTACTGGGTAAGTTCTCGTAATATCGGCAGTGTAATATTTATAATCCCCACCAGCATCAACCAAAACTAACTCACCATCATTCAGAGTTCCTCGATTAATATCGTAGTGCAAGCAACAAGCATTATTTCCAGCTGCTAGAATAGTTGGGTAGCCAACATCCTGACAACCAAACTTGGAAATATGACTGTAAAACTCAGCAGCCATTTCTTGCTCGCTAATTCCAGGTTTGCACAGGCTCATTATGTGCTGATGGCCAGAGTTTGATGCTTTAACAGCATGACGAAGTAATTCCAACTCAGAATCATCTTTAATGCGACGTCTGTTTTGAATTAGAGGTAGTACGGAATGTAAACTTCGAAATATTTTGGCTTCATCAAACTTTGCAGATTTTCGCTGACAGTCTAACCAGTCTCTAACTTTATGTTGATACAAGCCAAGCTCATCCGACAGATAAATATGCACACGATTTTCTAAAAGCTCAGGTAGCATCTTTTCAAACAAAGCAATGTCATAAGCACAGTCAGCACCATACTCTTCCACTGCACCTTGTTGGCCGCTGCGTGCTGCAAACCAAGTTTCTTGAAAGTTATCCTTAGGTTGATTAAACATAATAAAGCTTTCATCACTCTTTGGTCTTAGCACAGCCACAGCTTGTGGTTCGTCAAAGCCAGTTAGGTAATAGAAATCATGATCCTGTCGAAATAAGTAATTAATATTCTTATTTCTTACTTTTTCAGTATTACCGACCAAAATAACAACTGAATCATCCGGAAGTTGCTGTAATAACCATTCTCTACGTTGCTGATAAATACTCATTAACTTTGCCCTACTTGTTCCGCAACTAATTGTGCAGCTGCCAAATCTTCTAATGCGTGTCCTACGGATTTGAACATGGTTATGTCTCTTTCATTACGTTCAAACCTTACTTCTCTTTTGCAAAGTTCAAATAAGTCAGCCTTAATATCTTCAGTTTTCAATAATCCACTATCCAATGGGATCTTGATATCACCCGTTTCTTTTAAAGCCCCCTTGTAATTATCCACAACTATCGAGCAACGTCTTATGCAGTCATCATCAGCTTCTCGCATATCTGGTCGATAGGCACCAACCATATCTAAATGCTGACCAGCTTTTAACAATTGGCCTTTTATCAGAGGGTGTTGGCTCATAGTTGCGCAAGAGATGAGGTCTACTTCAGCAATAGCTTGATCCAAATCAGCTATTACCTCAAAAGAAATATCAGCCATAGCTGGTAATGATAACAACTTGGCAACCACGGCCTTTGCTTTGTCAGGATTTCTGCCCCACACTTTAACCTTCTTGATAGGTCTAACAGCGCAGTGAGCTTGGATAAGTTCAGGTGATAAAGTACCTGTTCCAACCATTAACATACTCTTAGTATCTTCTCGCGAAACAAACGAACTTGCTAACGCAGATGCAGCAGCAGTTCGCTTTGCAGTTAAACTTGGCGCATCAATCATAGCTTTGACACCACCTTTCACTGCGTCCATTAAAGTGTAAACGCCTTGAATAGAAGGTAAATCATATTTGTAACTATCAGGAACAACGGTTACCAACTTTACCCCTATGTCTGAACCGCTCTGCCAAGAAGGCATAACAAGTAACGTCGTCTCTCGGTCTGACTCAGGATTATCAATATCAAAATGTTGACGCAATGGAGTTTGGATATCACTAGCAAATGCTTGTTCAAGCTTAGCGACCAAGATTTTTGGTTGCAGTATTTGATTCACTTGTGCGGCAGATATTATATTCATATAGATACTTCGCTTTCTGCTGTTGATGAAAATGATGATTTTTGTTCGATAAAGCGGCGATTAAACCAAATTAATCCCAAACTGGTGAGTAACGCGAGCGCTGCAAAGCCACCCCACATTAGTTCCGGTTGTCCCATGGCTTTAGCTACCGTACCGTATCCCCAACCCGATAACAGACCAGCAAATAGAAAACCTAAAGCCATAGAAACAAAGTAGTAGCCCATATACATAGCCGCTTGACTCTTAGGAGCAATACTTGAAACATACTCTTGGCTTTTTGGTGAAGTGATCATTTCACCAAATGCCATCATTAAAATAGCGATAACAGCGAACATGCCACCAGCTAATAAACTATTAGCTGCTATAGCAGTTAATAAACCTGCTCCAAACACTAAAACTCCAACGACTAATACATTGATACTCTTAAACTTTTGACACGCTAAGCTCACTAGTATCTGACACAAAATAATGGCTGCAAAATCTAAGTTGATCATATATTCAGGATTAACCTGACGATAATTTTGGGCCCACTGAGTAGCAATCTGAGAAGCTGCTTCTGGAGTAATAGCTATTCCAGATTCGACCTGAGTTAATAGCGTTTGATATTCAGTTACAGGAACTCTGACTTTTTGATGCACAAGCTCGGCTACAGCTTGTTGAGCTGGTATGGCTTGAGACAATAAGGTTTGTATCTTTTCAGCTAATAAAGTTTGATCAACAAAAGCTAAAAACTCCACCGTTCCAGCGCCAAAAATAGAGAGCATAACCACCAAATCTGAAGTATCGACAAAGTCTCTTATATACAAAGGCATGGTATAAAACAGCTGATTATAAGCAGTCCAAAATCCGGTTAATAATAGTAAGTAAATTGCAAACGGCTTGTTACTAACTTGAATTTTTTGTTTGTACCAAACACTGGTTTGATCCATAGAAAAACGACTCCAGAGCCAGTTAAATAACAGCCAAATAACACTGGCATAACCTGCTACTTCATAATTCCACCAACCCGCTCCAGCAATCATTAAAAATACGATTAATGGAAACACGCATAACGCAAGTCGAGCATTGCCAAGAACATACTGAGCTTCTAAGAATATGTGTTTAAAGTTAACCTTGCTTTGCTGCAACGATTTAGGATCTCGATAGAAAAATAAGGCAGGGATGAAGTTAACGGCAATCCAAAAGGCGGACATAATAAACACCATATCCCAACTGATAGATCGCATGTAACCAGCAACCAACGGCCCTATAAAGCCGCCAACATTAACCATAGTGTAGAAGATCCCAAAGGCTAGCCCTCGATTTTCATCTGTTGCACTATGACTGATAGTGCCCACCACTACAGGCTTAAAACAAGCTGCTCCAAACGCAACCATTAAGAAAGCAAGAAAAAAACTAGAAAAAGTGTCGGCTTGCCCTAGCAAATAATACCCTGGAGTCATAATACCAAATGCCAATAAGAACATTTTTCGATAACCCCATTTGTCTCCTAAGGCGCCAGTAAAGACTGGTAACAAATACAGAAAGAAAGGAATAATTCCCTGTAATGCTCCTCTTTCCATATCAGTGAAACCAACCCCGCCTTCAGACTTTGGAGTAGACATATAAAGCGAAGATAAAGTGAAAAACCCGTACCAAGCTAGTCGCTCAAAAATTTCCATCGTATTGGCAACATAAAAGGCTCTTGAGAACCGCCAGTTATTATTATTTTTATTCATCTGTTCATTTTTTGTAGTTGCATGATTAAAAGCAATATTGTATACAATATACCAACATGTCAATATCAAGGTTAAAATAATAATGAAAACGGCGCTTGGTTTACTGTTTGTTTTGAGCACTCTCCTTGTCATCTCTAGCTGTCAAGAGTCTACTCAAATACCAACACCAGCAAATATGTCAGCTGAAGTTAAAGTGACTGGCCGATTATCAAAGTTAATTGATTTAGACATCAAATACGTAGGTAAAAAGATCCCTTACACCTATAGCAAAAACAAAATCGCTAACAGCCCAGATTACTACTGGTGGGTTAGTAAGCACTTCGCAATTAAAAGTGATCTGCCTGAACACAAGGTAAAACTCTACTTAGAATTACTAGAGCTATCTTACCCTCATTATGTGAGTTTATTCGGTGCAGAGCCTGCCAACATAGAAAACCAAAGAATTGCTGTTGTTTACGGAGCAAGCAGAGAATCAACAAAAAGTTCTATGTTAGACGATGGCTTCACTCGTGGTGTGCATGAGCATGCAGGTGGTGAGACCATGTATTACAACAGAGCAGGTTATAGCTTTCCAAGCGACAGAGAGCAACATCAAAGATATATAGTTATCCACGAAACTATGCATGCCTACCATATGGCTTTAACAGGGCATTCAACATGGGCACCTAATTGGATCACCGAAGGCCTTGCAGACTCAATTGCTAGCCATGTTTACTACCCTCAGAGCAAAGAGTTAGCTGTGATGGTTTTTGACCGAGCACCGATGAACTATATCCAGTCGGGGTTAAAGCAATATGCAGAAGGTGGACAGCCAAGTATCGAACAGATTAATAATGATCCTGCGTTAAAACGAGGTTTAAACTTTTTTATCATCCACTTTTTACTGTCAGACCCAGAACGAGCTTTTTATTTCTCTCTATTCAGAGATAGGTTAATGGCAGCAAATCCTCACAGCGATGAAACCTTGCCAATAGCAAACAAATTGCTAAAAGAAACTTTTCCTGACTGGCAAAAGTTAGAACAAGAGTTCACCGAGTTTGTCAGTAAAGTTTATCCGAGCTTCATGATAGCAAAAGGTCCTTGGGAACAAGACGGCGATAGATATTGGATTCGTACTTATAACGAAGTATCTCCAGCACGTTTAGATATAAGAAATAGCGCCCAACCTACTAGATTTGATTTCCCTCAACCAACCCCTTCGAGTTTGGTTGACCAGGAGTCAAGTTTTATAGCAGCAACGGTAATTGACTTTGTACCAGAACACATAAACAGAGGAGCTTCTGGCCTTGCTCTTGGCCTAGTGTATGGTGATAACAATCAGGACTACTTCAACCAGTACGAAGGCGAATACCAAGTTAACGAAGACACCCATCTATCAATATTAATTCACCAAGGCAGAAAGCTGATTATTGATGGAGTTAATATGGACTTCAAAACTAAGTCTTACGCCTTGTCAGCTGCACTCACAAAGGCGATAAAATCAGAGTTAAAGCTAGGGATCTCAGCCAATTTCAGCAATCCGGAAAATAATAGAAATAATAGAGACACCCACCTAAAGTTAACCTTAAAAACAGCAAATCATTCACAATCTATTAATATTGAAATCACTCCAGAAATAAGAGAAGCAATGAGGGATGGCAGCTTTTCATTGCTAGCAAATAACAACAAACATAAATTAACGCCGTACTTTAGTTATCAACCGAGCTCTGACAGCTACTTTGCACAAGTTGACGCCAAACAATGGACCAGCAACCTTGAGCTATATCGTATTTTCAAAACATGTATTGAGTTCAAGCTCGACTGCCCTGCCAAGCTCAAAACAGCAATAAAAGATTTAGCCAAGGTCGATGAGCTGATTGATATCCAACAAATACATCAGCGAGTTTTAGAACAAGCTAGTAATAATGATCTTGCACTTCTTAGCTTGTCTGGTTTGAAGTTTTATTTGGTTCACGATGAAAAAGGATTAAAGCAAGAGGTGGATGTCCCGGATAACACTTCAGTAAATATTAATAGTCAATTTGCTTGGTGGGCTGATAAAAAGAAGATAGAAACCTTTGCTCAACTCAAGAAATTGAATTCAGGAAGCCAACAATTGCTAATTAGAGAAAACCGAGAAGCACACAAATTAACAGTTCGCAGTAATATAGAATGGCTAGGCAACAAGTTCGCTGTCGAACAACAAACGACAAAAGGTGAATTCGATGGCGTATATTTAACTCCGGAACTCACAATTGTCGATGGTAGAGCTAAAGTAACAGCTACGCTTACAGGTCCATATTCGGGCGACACTAATGGTACCCTCAGCTTTGAGTTATTCCCGAATATTAGCGCCACCAAGATTGCTAATCACCAAGTGACTCTTGCACCTTATGAGTCAAAAGCCTGGCAACATACTTTCACTGTTCCTGATGATAATAACCATCAACAAGCTATTGAAGTTACAGCAGATCTTGTAGTTGATGGTGAAGGCGTATTACTGTCTGAAATGATTTATCTTAATAACTAAACCCCTTTGAAGAAAAATAAATGAAAACAAAAGTACTTTTATCTCTTTGCATGTTAACCGCTCTTTACGGCTGCCAAGTAGTGAAGACACCCACAACTTTAACAGAGACACCCACCAAAAGTTTGAGCTGTATCGAATCAAACTCGGGAAATTATCAAAGTGTTTTAGCTCACCCCGAATTGGGCTGGAGCGAATGTTTCAATCACCAACAAGCAGGCTTACTTGAAAGTACCCTTGAGCAAATTGCAACTTTAGCAAGAGCGCAACAAATTGAATCACAAGATTTAGATAATCTGCTCTACTACCTTCGTGCGCACAGCTATTACACCAACTTAGATGACTTAACTTCTGAGCAGTGGCACAAACTAAATAGTACATTGGCAGATGTCGCAAATATGAAGGAGCTGTACAATCCAAGCTCGTCAAATTATAGGCTCCTAGAACACCTACTCGTTGCTCTATACCAATTTTCAGGAAATAAAAAAAATGAGGTTGCAGCAGAGTTCGCAGCTAAGATTTTGCAGCAAGCTTTGCAATATACTCAAGTTACAACCAGTAATATCCAACAGCAGTATCAACAACTCGAACTGTATAGAGCAATTGGCTTTTTAGCCTATAAAGCTCGAGGACAAGCATCCCTAAAAGAAGCACTAATAAACGAAGAACTAAATCTAACAAAAAGCTTACAGAGCCATATTAATGCATTAAAAAACAATGATTGGCGCTTGGAGAATGCTCTATGGGCTGCGGGAAACATTCACTACTTATTGCCAGAAGCGCAACAAAAGCAAATGGACAAAGCGATAGATGAGCATATTTTCTCAAATAGTACTTTTTCAGATATAGAAAAACGAGCTCTATTTAGCCAGAACTACCTTGTTAACTCTTTTCGTTACCATGAACAATGTGATAATGATTTTGCGGGCAAGTGCTTAATCCCAACAATAGATGAGATCCTGCCTATTAATCACGATTGTTCTGACAGCCTTTTTATAAGAGCCACAGAGATGACTGGTGAGCAGCTGGAAAAAACATGTGCGAAGTTAACGAGTCAAGAGTCCTTTTTTCACTCCACCATCAATAGCCAAAGCCAAGCCGTTAGCAACGATCTGAATACTCGACTCAGAGTTGTTATTTTTGACAATTACTCAGAGTACAACCGTTGGGGGCAACTGTTCTTTAACATAGGAACTGACAATGGAGGCATGTACATAGAAGGCCAGCCTGAAAAAGTCGGAAACCAAGCCACTTTTTACTCATTTGAAGCTTTTTGGAACCAACCAGATTTTTCAGTTTGGAACCTTAATCATGAATATGTTCATTACTTAGATGGCCGATTTGTTAAGTTTGGCACTTATGGTCACTTCCCTAGCCACCTAGTTTGGTGGTCAGAAGGTCTAGCTGAATATATAGCTAAACAACAGCAGAACAACAAAGCCTTCAATCTGTTAAACACCACTGAGCAAGAAAAATGGCCAACCCTGTCACAGATATTTTCAACCAATTATTCTGATGGGGTTGACCGAATTTACCGCTGGAGTTACCAAGCGATAAGATTCATTTTTGAGCAATACCCAGAAGTGGGGCAACAGATGGCAAAAGCCTTAAAACAAGATGATTTTGCTTCATATCAGGCACAACTAAATGAATTTTCTAAACAAAATCAAGTTGAGTTCCTTACTTGGCAAATCATGCACCAGCCAAGTAAACAACAAAGAACCAGCGTAAACAAAACCAAAGAGCGTTATAAAAAACAGCCTCTATACCGCTATTTATATCGTACCTACCTGCGTCCACAACATTTACCGGTGAACACACAACACCTACATTTCAGTAATTGGGGCTAATACTAGCCCCTAGCTAAGAGGTAATAATGAAGATATTTTTTTATCTAACAGTGTCGCTGTTTACCCTAACAAGCTTGGCCAGCGAAGTTCGCCCACCTTGGCAAGATCACACTGTATTTGCCATCAATAAAGAAGCTCCGCACGCAACTTTGTTTCCATTTCGTTCAGAGCAAGCCGCTTTAATTAACAACAAAACCAGCAGTTCTCACTTTATGCTGCTGAATGGGATCTGGAAATTTAACTGGCAGCGCAACCCAAACAATAAGCCTGAAGGATTCGAGCAGCAAGGTTTTGATGATAGCTCTTGGGGTACAATTCCAGTTCCAGCAAACTGGGAATTGGAAGGCTATGGTTACCCTATTTACCTAGATGAAAGATTTCCTTTTACGACCACTTGGCCTGATGCACCAACAAAATACAACCCTATCGGTTCATATCGAAAAACCTTTGAATTGCCTGAGCATTGGCGAGATAAACAAGTTTTTCTTCATGTAGGAGCTGCAAAATCTTCATTAGATGTTTGGTTAAATGGCAGTAAAGTAGGCTTTAGCCAAGGAGCAAAAACACCTGCAGAGTTCAACTTAACACCATATCTTCGCCAAGGTGAAAACCTTGTTGCTCTGCAAATTCGCCGTTGGAGCGACGCAAGTTATCTTGAAAGCCAAGATATGTTGCGTATTTCTGGCATAGAAAGAGATGTGTACTTATACACGACGGAACAACAACATATCTTTGATTTCTTTGCAAAACCTAAGCTTAATGACAACTTCTCCCGAGGAGAATTAGAGCTAGAAGTAGATTTAAACAATTACCAAAACAAAAGTACTGAGCATTTAGTTGAGTTCAAACTCTTTGACCCTAGACAAGATATGAAGCAAGTATTGTTTCAGCAAAAAAATGTAAAATTAGCAGCTAAAGCAGATAACACGCAGCTCACTTTCAGTAAAACGCTAGAACACCCTGCGCTTTGGTCAGCAGAAAAACCAAACCTCTACACCCTGCTGATCAATTTAAGAGACACCCATGGCAACTTGTTGGAAAGTGTAAGGCAAGATATTGGGTTTAGACACATCGAAATAAAGAACAGTCAACTATTAGTTAATGGCCAACCAATTTATATCAAAGGCGTAGACCGTCATGAAACATCGCCACATCACGGTCATGTTGTAGATAAGGCTTTGATGGAACAAGATATCAAATTGATGAAACAGTTTAATATCAATGCTGTACGCTCTAGCCACTATCCTAACAATCCGTACTGGTATGAACTCACCGATAAATATGGTTTATACGTCATTGACGAAGCCAACATAGAGTCCCATCCACTGGCAATCGATAGTAAAACTCAATTAGGCAACGAAATGAGCTGGTTACCGGCACATTTAGACAGAACTAAGCGAATGTTCGAGCGTGACAAAAATCATCCATCCATCATTATTTGGTCGTTAGGCAATGAAGCCGGTGAAGGTAAAGTTTTTGAAGCAACCTACAACTGGCTAAAGAAGAGTGACTCTCGGCCAGTACAATATGAACCTGCTGGAGAAGAAGATTACACAGATATTTTTGCTCCTATGTATCCTTCCTTACAACGGCTTGAAAAATATGCAAAATCGAACCCTACTCGCCCAGGAATAATGATCGAATACGCTCATGCCATGGGTAACTCAGTAGGTAATTTGAAAGATTATTGGCAACTAATAGAAAGCTATCCCTCTTTACAAGGTGGCTTTATTTGGGATTGGGTAGACCAGTCACTCATTTATGAAAACGAACATGGCGAAGAATACTTCGCATATGGTAAAGACTTCCATCCAGACTTACCAACCGATGGCAACTTCTTAAACAATGGTTTGATGAACCCTTTACGAGAACCTCATCCACACGCCTATGAAGTGAAAAAAGTTTATCAGAACATAAAGTTTTCAATGGTAGAAGCTAAGACAGGTCAATTCGAGTTATTCAATGGCTTCTTCTTTACTGATTTAGCTGAGTTTGACTTGTTATGGAAAGTCGAAGAAAACGGAGAAACAGCATATTCACGTCAACAAGCCTTACCAAATATAGCTCCGCAGCAGAGCCAAAAAATTCAGTTGCCACTGCCAACAACACTAGATTACGACAAAGAAACATTGATCACTTTATCAGTTGTACTCCGAAAACAAACTCCACTACTACCTTTGTCACATGAGATTGCGTTTGAGCAGTTTGCTCTAAATTCAGTAGAAATTGATACTGTAGTTACGCAAACATTTTCTAGCTTAGCCTCTGGAAGTAACTACCAAACTACTGAAACAAATGAACAAATCATCTATAAAAATCAATTAGCTCAAATTTCATTTAGTAAAGAAAATGGGTGGGTGTCTTCGTATTTATATCGTGGGGTCGAGTTACTTAAACAACCTCTTCAAGCTAATTTTTGGCGACCTCCCACTGATAACGATTTAGGCAACCAAATGCCTGAGTGGGCTTCTATTTGGCAAACTGCTGCACAAGAGTTGAAACTTGTGGAACTCTCACATAAAGGTACCGAAGTAACAACTAGATACAGAGTGAAGAGTTTTTCAGGGTATTATCTAGTTAATTATAAAATAACTGAGTTAGGCGAAATTAAGGTCACAGCTAAGTTAGATATAGAGCCGGGGCAAAAACTAGCAAACATTCCAAGGTTTGGGATGCAGCTGGTCACCTTTGGTACTTTCACTAATTTAAGTTGGTATGGCAAAGGCCCTCATGAAACTTATTGGGACAGACAAACAGGTGCAAAAATAAGCCTTTATAAAAAACCAGTGCAACAACAAGTCGAACACTATATTCGTCCACAAGAAAACGCCAATAAAACACAAGTCCGTTGGGCAAGCCTAACTAACAATGAAGGATTTGGTTTTGCTGTACATGGTGAGCAGCCTCTAAGCATTAGTGCTTGGCCTTATCTGCAATCCGATATAGATTTTGTCAGAGGTAAAGACGGAAGCAAATCTGCTTCTGGCTTAGTGCCAGTAACAACTAAACACGCCACAGATGTTCCACTTAGAGGTTTAGTCACTCTGAATATAGATCACAAGCAGATGGGAGTTGGAGGCGATACATCTTGGGGAAGACTCGTTCACCCACAGTACACAATCCCAGCTTCAGATATAAGCTATCAATTTACTTTGCGTCCAATAAATTGATACTGTTTTTTTAATAAAAAAACATAACTTTTGGCTCCTTTACGGAGCCATTTCTACTCCGCTTTAAGCTACTAACTCCTATTGATATCACCTAGTTGCAAACTATACCACCCCCCACCTTCACAACAATTTGCCATGGGTGTCTCTGTTATTATTCCCTCACAACGTTTTGCTATGGGTTTCTCTGTTATTATCCCCTCACAACGTTTTGCCATGGGTGTCTCTGTAATTATCTCCTCACAACGTTTTGCTATGGGTGTCTCTGAAATTATTCCCTCACAACAATTTGCTATGGGTGTCTCTATAATTATCTCCTCACAACAATTTGCCATGGGTGTCTCTGTTATTATCTCCTCACAACAATTAGCCATGGGTGTCTCTGTAATTATCCCCTCACAACATTTTGTCGTGGGTGTCTTCGTAATTAGGTGTTTTGTCGTGGGTGTCTTCGTAATTAGGTGATTTGCGGTGGGTGTCTCTGTTATTATCCCCTCACAACATTTTGTCGTGGGTGTCTTCGTAATTAATGTCTTCGTAATTAATGGGTGTCTCTGCTTTGGGTTACAATCCGGGCATAAAAAAAGCCCCTCAAGGGAGAAGAATGAGAGGGGCTTTGTCTCCAACAACAACGTAGGATTTAGCAAGTTCGCTAGACCAAACTCAACAATAAATAAGCGAGTTTGGTCTTAGCTTCGAAGTTAAAACTCGTAACGAACCTTAAGAGATACAGAACGTGGTGACTGTTGAGATGTGATCACATTGTATCTTGGGTTTGGAATGAAGTTACCATCCGCATCCGTGGATTGAGCAATCTCTTCTCTACTTAACGCGCCATCAAAACCAAAAACATTATAAACTTGCGCAGAAAGCGTTAATGGATTATCCATCACATCCATTACGTAAGTTAATGACATATCAATGTTTTTTATCCAGCCTAAACGGCCTGCACTGCCGCGTGGAGCAGGTGTTCCATCCCAGTCATAGAAAGAAGCTTCGCCATAAAATCGGCTTGCACAGTCACTCCATGGGCTACCCTCTGCACATGAGTCAACGCCTGATGGGTGAACAGAGAATCTGTTTTTAGGTGCACCTGAAGTAAATCTCGAAGCAAAACCAAAAGTAAGATCTTCTGTAATGTTATAAATACCAGATAACTTAATCGCGTGACGATGATCATTAGGTAAATCACCATAACCATGGTCCATTAAGTCTTTATAGTCATAAGACGTTGTCCAGCCTGGATCTGCTTGACCATTGTCGGTTCTTACCAATCCCTCTGTAATCCCCCAGCTATGTGACCATACGTAAGAAGCATAAAGTCTTAAGTCATCAGTCACTTTACCTTCAAGATTTGCTTCAAAGCTCAAATATTGACGCTCTGCATCAGGTAACTGGTGATCATCAGGATTCATAACAACATGTTCTTTAGTACCGTCACCATCGAAGTCATATCTAAAGTCAACCGTTTCACCAGGGTTATGAACTATGTACCAATACCCACCTGTGTATTCATCAAGGCCGTTTTCACGAAGCCAATTATCTACAATAGGACCAAAGTCAGTATCTTCAATAGAACGACCTAACTTGCGGTAAGTCACTCGTCCACTCGCTTTTAACCTATCAGCGACTTCCTGCTCATAGCCAAAAGTAATTTCATCTGAATACATACCTTTTAAGTCATTTGAAGCAATAGCCTCAACATCCACACTGCCATCCTGAACAACATGAGTTGCAAGTACATCACCTCGTACCATAGAACCATCAGATTGAAGTACAGGATTACCATTACTATCTAACTGCCCTGTAAACTCGTAGTAAGTTCTCACATCACTTTGGCCATTAGCTTGACGAATGTTCATGTTCGCAGAAATAGGTTGGTAGTAGCGTCCTAAAGTAACAAATGCTTTACTACTGCCGTCACCTGTAGGATCCCAAATCAATTGTAAACGAGGAGAAATCATGTTGCTTAAATCAGCATAAGTCTGGCCGTCTGAAGCAGTATTTTCGAATGTGTCGCTTCTCAACCCTAGTTTAGCTGTGAAGTTATCATTAATGCTCCAAGTATCTTGAATATAGATACCACGAGTATTTACTTCAGTTACCCCGCCACTAACACGTACACGACGGCGAACATAATCACCCGCAGGTAAACCAATGGAATTATCAGCATCGAGAGAACGATACTCCCACCAGCCTTGAGCTTCGCCAACACCATTTTGTTGCTCTACAACTTCCAACTCAGTGTTTTCGATATCTACACCAAACTTAATGCTGTGATTGTCTGTTTCGTAGTTCACATCAAAACGGAATTGAGTACGTTCAAAATCCTCGGTATTAATACTAGTGTCAGTTGCGTCACCGTAGAAAGTACATGATTGACCAACGCAATTCCAAGCTCCAGGTAAGTTGTTAGTTGGCGTTGATAAAACTTCACTAGTGATCTGACCGTAGACAGCATTAACGGAAAGATCGTCCGTTAAAATACCTTTATACGAAATTGATTGAGCATCGCCGCCAGACTTAGATAATGTGTTACCACTTGGCGCTCCAATCCCCGTTTGGAAATCATAATCCCTAAAATCTCTCGTCTCTTCCTCTTCGTTGTTAAATGCCGTGATGTTAATAGAGTGGTTTTCATTAATATAATAATCAATAGATGCTAGCCAGCGATCTTGCTCGATTTTTCTATCTGTGAAAGTAGTTCTGGTTGCCCACTCATCGTTAGTTTCACGAGGATTGTACAAAGCATAGAAGAATAACTGATCTTCGATGATTGCCCCGCTCCCCCAAAAATTGTACTCGGTAAACTCTGACTCGCTCTCCTCTCTGTTGAGGTTCACTGTGCCATCGTCATACAAATTAGTGTCATGCGGTGAATACAATGAACTAGGATCATGACGAGCTTCGACACCAAATCTAAATTCATTGTCACCCGACTTAGTTACAGCGTTCACAACACCGCCAATAAAACGACCAAACTCTGCCGAAATAGCACCAGTCTGTACTTGCGTCTCTGAAATAGCTTCCCAAGGTAAGTCAACAGAACCGATACCACGGCGCAATTCTGTAACGTTTAAACCGTTAAGATAGAAACTATTCTCAGCCGATGAACCACCACCAAAACTTGACGAGTCAAATTCGCTGCTCTCTGCAACTCCTGGCGTTAATAGCGCAATGCTTTCAAAGCCATTTTCAACAGGCATCAAGTCCAATTCGTCTTGAGTAAAAGTTAAGCCAGCTGTCGAGTCTGAGGTATCAACCATTTTGAACGCTGAACCTCTTACCGAAATTCTTTCGATATCAGAGCCTGCACCTAATACAGGTTCAAATATTACTGACTGACCTAATGATACGGTAATTGTTTCTTGCTCTATGGTATTAAAGCCGTCCTTACTTACGGTCACAGTATATTGACCAACAGGTAAGTTGCGCAGCGAGTACTCCCCTTCTGCGTTTGAGCTTACCGTTCTGCTTATACCTTTGGTTTTATGTTTAACTGTAATCGTCACATCAGCCAGTTCAGAACCAGATGCCGAATTGATAACCCCTTTAATAATACCCGTCGTATTATCTTGAGCTATCGCTGAGGTTGAAGTTATCGCCAGTGCTAAAGAAGAAGCAATGAGCGAGTATTTAAAGCCTGAAAATTTATTATTTTTATGTGCCATCTATCTCTCACTTTATGAATTTAGTTTATGTCCTCCCAGGTTATGTAGAGCACCCTGAGAGTTATTTTCACGTGTTGGTCAAAGTACAAACAACTCAGGGGTGAAAGTGACAATGCAGACGAACTGCTAGTGCCTTAATTGACTTTTTAAAGACTTGTTGTGTCTCGTTCCCAGTAGAAATTCCAATCATGAAATTACCTTTTTTTGTTGTTATTTTCCCAGAGATATATTGTATACAATATACCTTATACGAGAATATTGGATTATTTTTGAACATTCAACCGTTAATTTGAGTATTTTTTATACTTATTCGGGAAGTTTGAGAAAGGCACAGCCAAAAAGGCAAAAAAAAGCCCTTGCTGTTTAGCAAGGGCTTTTTACTATAAAAGAGGTTGGTTATTGGTGATTTACCACCAAGTTGCATAAAGAGCAGTAAGAATAATAACGACTCCTATAGCTGCAATATTGAATCCTTTTTCAGTATCAAAATTCACTTCTTTTAGACTCACACTACTGTCAGTATTTGGCGCTTTAGACAGTAGGGATACAACTACACACAATCCTAAACAAAGTAAGAAAACTAAACCAACTCTGTCCATAAATGGCAGTTCAGGCCAATAGAGCTTAAGCAAAATTGAAAAACCAGCTGAGCCTAGAGCAGCTGCTAACGCACCTAAAGAACTAGCTTTAGACCAAAACATTCCCATCACAAAGATTACAACAATCCCCGGAGTAAAGAAGCCCGTGAATTCCTGGATGTATTGGAATGCTTGGTCAAACTTACCGAGTAGCGGTTCAGCTACAACCAGTGCAATCGCCAGAGATACTAACGCCGCAATACGGCCAACTTGTACGTAGTGACGTTGAGATTGTTCTGGCTTCATCTTAGCGTAGATATCCATAGTGAATATGGTTGAAATACTATTAGTCATAGAAGCTAAAGATGAAACAATAGCAGCAACTAAAGCTGCAAAAACTAAGCCTTTAATCCCAACAGGCATTAATGACATCATTGAAGGATACGCTTGATCTGGCGCTGATAACTGCGGATATAAAATAACGGCTGCAATACCAGGCAACACAACAATAAGTGGCATAAGTAGTTTTAAGTAAGCTGCAAATGCAATGCCTTTCTGAGCTTCTTTTACATCTTTTGCGGCAAGTGCCCTTTGAATAATATATTGATTAAAACCCCAGTAGCTAAAGTTCATGATCCACATACCACCAATAAGTACTGAAATACCCGGTAAACTCATATAGTGCGGGTTATCCGGAGATAAAATCATGTCGAAGTGACCAGAAGCATGCTCAGTAAGCACTCCAAAACCAGCTAGTACACCTTGACCATCAGACACTGCATCTAACGCTAGATAACTCAGAAATAAGCCACCAAAGACTAATAGTACAACTTGCAAAATATCGGTATAGGCAACGGCTTTAAGTCCCCCATATAAAGAGTAAGCAATAGAAAATACAGCTAAGAAAATCATACCGTACATCCAGCCTACACCTGCTACTGTTTCTATCGCTAAACCACCTAGCCACAGAACTGCAGTTAGATTAACGAAGATATAAACCGCTAGCCAAAACAATGCTAAGGTAGTTTTAACTCTACTATCAAAGCGCTGTTCCAAATATTGAGGCATAGTGTAAATGCCGTTTTTAAGGAAAATAGGTAACATGTACTTACCTACTAGAATAAGAGTGATTGCTGCCATCCACTCATAAGACGCAATGGCTAAGCCTATGGCATAACCTGAACCTGACATTCCTATGATTTGTTCAGCAGAGATGTTCGAAGCAATAAGCGAAGCCCCTATGGCCCACCATGGTAACGCCTTTGAAGCTAAAAAGTAGTCTTCCGTGTTTTTGCCGCCCTTCTTATCTTCTTTTGAGATCCATAGTGCAAGCAACAAAAGCCCCAAGACATAAGCGATAAAAACGCCTGAGTCCAGCATATCTAATTTCATAAATAAACCCTGTTGGTATAGGGGCTTTTTGTCTTTCATATCTGACAAAATACGAAAGAAATCTCCCCTAGTTGTTATTATTATATTTCCACTTTGAGGTGTGCATATGAGTTGTTATTTTTATTACACCGACAAAGAGCCAACATAGTTATAGCAGCCAAACAGCCCCAGTCTCAATATGCATACGACTGCATAAAGACTACCTAGCGATTTTAACTGGAACAAATTACATTTTCTTATGCGAAGAACGTTTTCTACGATTACACCTGTTTTAAAATCGGCCAATAGCTGACTAATTTACTATCGCGAACCGTAGCAATATTGCCAAATTGCAAAAACACAAATTCACTTTGTGCTGGTCGTAAAAAGATATGATCATCAACATCTAATTGAACTTTGTATGACGCGTTTACTATTTGCTGATTGGTGCTAGTGCCGAATAAATCGTTACCTTGTAATCCTTTTGGTGATTCATAACTGGCAAGCCACTTTCCACCATAAATGAAAAATGTTTGTTGCATGTTTGGATCCCAAATAGGAAATATGTTTTTAGCGACTTCCGCTGCTGGAAGTTCGGTTCCTGACATTTTTTTCAGCACTGGAGTTGCAATAAATGCAGCCGCTTGATACGAGGCTAAACTTGGAATATCAAAGTCTGTAGGCTTTACCAAACAAGAGCCCGCAGATAATTCATTACAAACTGTTTTCGCTTGGTGCATTGCTATTGTTGGACTGCCTGCGCCGTTGAATACTAAAGCAATATCCTTATATTTGGGGTAAGTTTCATATAAGTGTTCGATAAAGCTTTGATAAATTGCTTGGGATTCTAGATAGGCTTGCTCAGCCGATTTAACCAATGAAGGTAACTTAACAACATGAGGGTCGTATCCCATGAACCCAGAGAATTGGATGAACTGACTATTAGCTTCTACGAGAGCTAAGATTTCATCCAGCTCACTTAGCGTTTTCAGCCCACCTCTGTGCAAACCTACATCAAGCTCGATATTGAGCTGCATTTTAATATTTAACTTCTTAGCTAAAGCTAAATATTGTTCAGCCCTTTGTGGGTTGTCGATTAACCACTGCAACTGCAATTCATGCTTAAATTTTGACTCTGGAGAATTATTTTCTGGTGGGTGTCTTGTTAAGGCTTCTCTTTGTAAAGCTTGCTCAGAAAAAAGGTGATAAAAACGCTCTGCTGCTTTTACTGGCATAGGTTTACCAACTAGCATATCAGCATCAGGAAATTCATTCGCAATATGATTTATAAAAGGCTGGTGAAACACCATGAGCTTATTCGTTTCAGCTTTTTCCATGATATAGCTGAGCAACTCTGGGCTAGGTAAAGATTTAGCAACTATGCGCAGTTCGGCTTTTGGGTTTAACTGTTTGTCTAACGTTGTGATATTTTTGTCTAGCCTATCCAAATCCACCAGCATAGTTGGCAGGTATTTCCCTGACGTTTTCAGTTCTGAGTTCAGTCCAGAGAAGTAATCTTGGTATGGCTGCCCATTATCTTCTGGCTTTAACATTGTGCCAGCTACAACAGCTGCAGCACTGCCAATTAAAAATGTCCTTCTTTTCATAATCGTCCTCCTAACCTAGTACGCTTTTTATATGCTCATTAGTAAATAGTCCTTTAGGATCCATAGCTTTGCGCACTCTGAGAAATTCATCGAATTTAGGATAATTCTGAGCTTGCTGCTTTGCAGTTAAAGTATGCAATTTCCCCCAATGTGGTCTGCCATTGTATTTGAGGAAAATAGGCTCAAGCAGAGCAAAGTACTTCTGGTAATCTTTATCGTGAAAGTTGTGACAACTTATTGCACAAGTATCACGCTGATAAAAAGGACTTAACCATATATCATCACCTTGGATATAACGGTATTCAATAGGAAAGATAACATCCGAGTTGGTCGACTTTATTGCTGCTAGCACTTCACGTAGGCAGTTGACACCATCTTCAGCAGGAACAGAATATTCCATTTCATTGAAACGTATATCTCGAACGTTTCCAAATACTTGATAATTGCGGCCTGTTTTAATTTCTTCTTTTACCGTACTGCATGCTGTATTGATAATGAAACGCTTCAAAAAAGGCACTGTCTCTATGACTTTAGACATAGTGCGAAACGTTTCATAAGCGTCACCATTTGATACTTTTTGTTCTAACAACTCGCTCTCATCGATGCGCTCGATATCAATACCTAAAATATAGTCTGCATGTGGCAACGCATATGCTTCGAAGTGGCTGATCTTGTCTCTTAAATTCTCTAATTGAGCTAAACCTTCTTCTAAATCCATCATCCAGCTTCGCTCACGTAAATGATAACGTTCTTCTGCTTGCATTTTGATAGAAGTTACTGCCCCCAACGCCCCTAAGCTACATCGAGCAGCAGCGAAAATGTCGCTTTCTTTATCTTTGCTGCAGGTTACTAACTCACCGTTGCCATTTACAAATGTCATTTCAACTATTTGTGTACTCATAGAGCCATAGTTAATACCTGTCCCATGAGTTGATGTAGCGGTTGCCCCCGCGAAAGTTTGAGTATTTATATCCGGCATATTGATAATCGACAAACCAGCATTCCATAACTCTTCTCCCACATAAGCCAACATAGTATTAGCCCCTACATCAAATTGCTTTTTATCTTTATCTATATGAGTGATGCCATTGAAATATGCCATGGACATGAGTGTTCCATCGGTTGGCACCAAGGCTGAAAAGCTATGGCCTGCACCTACTAGGCGAATAGGTTGCTTTGCTGCCTTTATAAATTGAGATAACTCATTGGTATCTTTGGGAATAGCCCTGTTACTAGGCTCACAACTTTGATTACCTGACCAATTAGCCCAAGGTAAAACAGGGTTGCCAGTTTCATCCAATTTACCTTTTAAGGTAGTTGCGTGAATTGAAGGGTCAAAACCTTTTTGCTCCGTACAGCCAGCTGAAAGTCCAGCTAAACCAGCTATGCCTAATGCACTCGTTCCTTTTAGAAAAGCACGACGGTCCAAATTAAACTTATCAAAATTCACTATCAACTCCAGATGTTGTTTTTCGCAACTGCCATTTTGGATTAAATAATAAACAAATAATTACACTGTACCATAGTACAGTCAAGATTAATTTAACATGCTAATCTAACTAGTGATGAGTGTCCCTCTTTCTATTTTTAAGTAAAATTACAACGACAACCTGTAGTTGTTAATGGTAAATAAAGCACTTTTGTACTATCGTAACTGCCAGTAAATACAAAAGTTTTACCAGAAGCGATGAAGACATTGGACGCAAAGCATAAGATTTTTCTAGCAACATTAAACATTATTAGGCAGCAAGGGATGCGTGCAGTTAGGCATAGAGCCGTTGCAGAAGAAGCAAAAGTTTCTTTGGGGTCAACTACGTATCACTTCAAAAGTTTGGAAGATCTTATTGCTTCAACTTTCGTCTATTGGATTGAGCATGATAACGAAAACAGAGGCAGTAACCTCGCCTCTATCGAACAAAGTGTAATGAGCTATGTTGCAGAACACGGAACTTCACCAATAGAATCTTTATACCAAGCAGCCTGCGGCTATTTGGAAACTCAGATAATTAAAAATAGAGACGACAGATTTATTGAATGTTCATTTCATAATGAAGCAACCAGAAATCCACTACTTAGCGAACTCATTTTAACCTCTTGGCAAACCGATGTAGCCATTCTCGCCGAATTCTACCAAGCATTAGGCAGCAAATTTTCAGAACAAGATGCAAGAGATACCCACGCTCTTATTATGCAACTTGAAAAACAGTCTTTAATGTTCTCTGAAGAACAGCTACTAGATGAGTTTGAGCAAATGAAGCTCACACTAAAACGTCACCTAGATAAGGTATTAGGAAGCTAAATTTAAGCCTCTCCATCTTTCCCTCTCTGAATTAATAAAACAATGGAATACAACTAATGCTAAAGTTAGTAACTCAACCTGTGCTTGCTTTTTTATTGGCACTAACTTCTTTGCCAATGTGTGCGAAAGAATACGACCAAGTAAAAAAATCAGACTTAGACTTCGTCCACTATAGAGCTAAGTTAACACCAAACTTTGGTGACAAAAGTATATCTGGTTCAGTAGCCATTGACTTTAAGGTCACGAAAGAAGATGTATCGCAAATAACTTTCTCAGCTAAAAATAAAGACATTTACACTGTAGTTTTAAATGGAAAAATGCATGGTTTTACGATAGAAAATGACACCCTTATTATTTCCACAAATGAAAAGTTGAACCCAGCGGTAGAGCACCAACTTACTGTCAATTATCGAGCTCAACCAAAACGCGGAGTGAAGTTTTTTGATGACCATATGTTTACCGTTTATCACACAAAAAACTGGCTCGTTGCCCATAACAACATAGTGGATAAAGCGACCTTTGAACTAGAACTTACCCATGACAAGCATCAAATCACTCAAGGCAACGGTAAACTTATTTCAGTCACACCAATAGGACAAAACAAGCTTGTATCTCACTGGCAACAAACTGAGCCAATGCCTGTTTATACTTTTGGCTTTGCCGTTGGCAACTTTGAGCAACTAAGCCAAACCTTAAATGGCACGACAGTGTCTTATTTATATAGAAAGTCTGAACACACTTCGCTAACTAAGAAAAATGTCGAAAGTGCATTCAAAGACGTAGCCGATATGTTGGAATTTTTTACCAACAAAGCAGGATTTGAGTTACCACAAAACACTTATACCTATGTAATTGTTGATGGTTACATGGCACAAGAAGCTACTGGCTTTAGTTTAGTCGGCGAGAAGTTTGTCCATACTGTTTTGGAAGACAAAAACGAGAACTGGTTTATCGCTCATGAACTAGCGCATGAGTGGTGGGGAAATAATATTACTTGCGCCAATTTCTCACATTTTTGGTTGAACGAAGGTTTGGTTCAATTTCTTGTCGCAGCTTATAAAGAACATCTTTTTGGCAAAGAAGCCTACATCCGAGAAATTGAATTAGCCAACAAAAGAGTTGCTAGAGCAATTGCCAAAGATCGCAGTGCTCCAGTTGCTTTTAGACGTCAAATAGATGAGTCTGAAATTAATAGAACTATGGCTTACAGTAAAGGCGCATTAGTTTTTCATAAGTTAAGAACTGAGCTGGGTGATGAAACATTTTGGCATGCCATAAGACACTACAGTAAAAAGCATCAGAATAAATCAGTGACCACCGATGATTTAAAACACTCACTTGAAGAAGTCACAGAGCAGAATTTTACGGAATTTTTCCAACAGTGGGTTTATGACGATAGGACTCCGTCGATTTAATTGCAGCTAGCAAGGAAAAGGGTAGTATGTTGCTATTGATTTTTTGCTAACACTGCACGATAGTACAGTTTAATAATTGCACACTCTATAATTATAATAATGATAAAACGAGGCACTTTATGAAATCAGTATCTACGCTGCTGAGCATATACAAAAGCTCACACTTAAATAAGAAAAACATAGTGACACATTTTGTTGGTATTCCTCTTATCCTTTGGTCTGCAGCTTTATTCTTTGCAACTTTCTCCTTCTCTATCGCAGGGGTTAATACTAATGCGTTACAAGTTTTAGCTGCACTTATATTTATCTATTACTTGGTTTTGGACATTAAATTAGGAGTTATAGCCATAGCACTAATTGCACCAATTTGGTTTCATGCTAACAGTTATGTTGCTCAAGAGAATACCTACCTTACCGCTGCAGTTGTATTCTTCATTGGTTGGGTATTTCAATTTATTGGCCATTACTATGAAAAAGCTAAGCCTGCATTTTTTGATGACCTTAAACAATTACTTATTGGCCCATTATTTTTGGTCGCCGAAATTTGCTTTTTCTTCAAACTGTTTGAAGAACTGGAAAAAAACATCACAGCCGAAGCAATAGAGCTAAGAAAAGCACTGGTCCAAACACCAACCGCTTAAATTGAACCAAGTAAAAAAATCCACCTCTTAGGTGGATTTTTTTATTTTCTTCCCAACACCTCCCTCTTCCATCCAAAACTGATTTTGAAACACAGTGCAATGCTCAGCATGTGAACTCCTGCAAACAACAGAACAACTGAGACACCCATAACAATTTTCTGGTGGGTGTCCCAGTTAAACTCCTGAAAATAACAGAGACACCCATAACAACTTGAGGTGGGTGTCTCTGTTAAATTGGGTGTCTCTGTTAAGCTTTGTTATTCAGTTCGGCTGCTCAAAATATATAGAGCACGACTCCAAGTAGATGGAATCAAGAAAAGGTGTATCGCGATGTTTTGTGAGTAGTTTCTTTTCAGAAGGAAATCAAAGCCACTTTCTGAAGAAGGCGGCTCTTTATTTTCAAGGGACTAGGGATTACCGAGTGTTCTCATTATAGCTCTTTACAAGCTCATTAGAGCCTAGAGCAACAGGAACTCTTTGATGTAATGATTCAGGTTGAACGTCGAGAATAGCTCGACCTTCAGATGTTGTTGCCAAACCTTTAGCATGCTCAACCAGCATGGCAAGTGGATTAGCTTCATATAACAATCTAATCTTACCCTGCTCGCCACCTTTTCTATTATCCGCTGGATACAAAAATATTCCGCCTCGACTCATAACTCTATGTACATCACCTACCATAGCAGCGTTGTATCGTACGGAAGAACCTGCATAAGATTCATCAGCATAAAGTACGTCATTCATAAAAGACCGAATACTTTCATTCCAATATCTGAAGTTAGCCATATTAACTGAGAATTCTTTGCTCGTTCTAGGAGTTGCAAATTGTTCTTGTGTTAATAAGTAGCCACCATGAGTTAGATCTAATGTATAACAACGAGTTGGTCCGCCGGTACTCATCACCAACAGTGTAGATGCACCATACAACACATAACCAGCGCAAACTTGCTGCGAACCTTTCTGTAGAAATTGCTCTTCACTATCAAATGGAACATCGTTGCGAGCTTTATAGATAGTAAAAATAGTGCCTATTTGGCCATTTATATCAATATTTGAAGAGCCATCAAGCGGGTCAAAGGCGACAATATAATCACCTTCTGGGTGACCTCCTACAACATAGTCCTCTTCTTCAGAGGCAATAGCGCGAACGGTATCATCATCCAATAACATATCTTTGAGCAGCTGATTAGCTAAGACATCTAACTTTTTTTGTACTTCACCTTGAATGTTTTCATCCAGTGTTGATCCTAACACGCCAGCAAGTTCACCTTGGCTTACACGAAATGCTATTTCTTTGGATGCAGCCAAAATAGTACGTATCAGCATGATCAGGTCGGTATTCACACCATCTTGTTTCAAAACGGGAACTAAGCGTTTCATATTATTTCCTGTGTTTAAAATGAAGAAGGCCGGAGTTAACTCCGGCCTTCACAATCTTTCTTGATTAACCTAAACGGTTCAAGCAATTTAGCTCTTTAAAGCATAGCTCTAGTCGAGTTACCATTGACTCTTCCCCTTTACGCATCCAAACACGTGGATCGTAAAACTTCTTATTTGGCTTATCATCTCCATCAGGATTACCAATTTGACCTTGCAAATAAGCTTGCTTGTCATTGTAGTAATCTAGCACACCAGACCAAGTTGCCCACTGAGTATCAGTATCTATGTTCATCTTGATGACGCCGTAAGTTAGCGATTCAGAAATTTTCTCTGGCTCTGAGCCTGAACCACCGTGGAATACGAAATTTAGGCTGTTATGAGGTAAACCAAACTTTTCAGACACATATGCTTGTGAATTTTTAAGGATTTCTGGTGTTAATACAACGTTACCAGGCTTATACACGCCATGTACATTACCGAACGAAGCAGCAATGATAAACTTATCAGAAATCTTTGATAGTACTTCATAAGCGTATGCTACATCTTCAGGTTGAGTGTACAGTTCAGAAGAGTCCATATCAGTGTTATCAACACCATCTTCTTCGCCACCAGTACAACCTAGTTCAATCTCTAATGTCATACCGATTTTGCTCATGCGTTCCAGATACTTAGCGCAAATTTCAATATTCTCTTCAAGTGACTCTTCAGACAAGTCAATCATATGAGAGCTAAATAAAGGTTTACCTGTTTGCTCAAAATGAGCTTCACCCGCTTCTAATAATCCATCAATCCAAGGAAGTAACTTTTTCGCAGCATGGTCAGTGTGAAGCATCACTGGAATACCATAAGTTTCAGCAACCGCGTGTACGTATTTAGCTGCAGCAATTGCGCCTTTAACAGCCGCTTCATGACCATCTAGCTTTAAGCTTTTACCAAGGAAGAACGACGCTCCACCATTTGATAACTGAATGATTGCAGGAGAGTTTACCTTTGCCGCCGCTTCTAAAACCGCATTAATTGAGTTAGTGCCAACAACATTTACCGCAGGTAGAGCATATTGATTTGCTCTTGCATGATCATATACAGCTTGAACATCATCGCCTAATACCACGCCAGGCTTGATAATTTCAGATAGTAGGGTCATTTTATTTCCTTAGCTATTCGCTATTTCAATTTTGTCTTGGTAACAATGTTGCTTCAGGCTATTGGCTGCCCGTTTAATTATCTGTGCTAACACTGTGACCTGTAGGGTGTAATTCAGAATTTGATTTAATAGGAAACTGAATTTGTTGGATCATAGCACTTATAACAATACGAATTCACTATCCAAACCAATATTTTTGTAAGTTACCCTGTATTATTACAAAAGAGTTACAAAAATATTGATTCTGTACTAGTTTTCTAAGGAAATAAGGTATTAAGGTAAAGAAATCGATACGGAAATAGGAGTTAAACTTTGCTTTGATTTAAGTTCTAACAGGTGCTCTCCCTTGCTCACTTCAATTGGAATTGTCAGTGCGGAAACTCCGTGTGGTACTGTCATTTTTTTATGTAAAACACCATTCAAATACAAATCGAGTTTTTCTAACTTATTCTCCTTTAAGTTATCTAATTTTAGGCTTGCTTCAGTTTCACTGCTACGAAAGATGAGCCATTTATGGGTGTCTTTGTTAGTAACATTCAGCTGTTTTGAATACAGCAACTCTGCATGAAAAAAATACTCTTGCAGCAATACTTTTAATAACCCTTCTTTATATCTATCTAATAGTGCAAACACCGCAGCTGCACTCTCTATTGTTGGCTCACCGGTTGCAGACTCCGGCAAAAAATGAGTTTGAAATGCATATAAAACATTAGCTGTTTGTTCATCCCATAATCCAGTTTGCTCAATTTCATAGCCATAAAAGTGCAACGCTTTTTGTACCAACCTCAACGAAGGTTCATGCTGTTGGAACAATTGTAAATACCAGTTAAAACTCTCATCCGTGTACCAAGCGCCAACTCCTTGTTTGTATAGTTCATACCAAGGAAAACTTGGGCCAGGATCACTTTTTCTAGCTGGGGCTATATCAGAATGTCCAATAACTTTCGTTGGTGAAATATCAGGATTACGTGCTAGAACGTCTTTACTCAAGTCAACTAGTAGTTCGATTTGTTGCTCAGAGAAATTAGGAAAGTCACAAGCCATATGAAGTCCGTACTCACCGCCTCTGAAATAGACATTGTCAGGCTCTTTCTCTTGTCTACACTCAGGCTTATTTACAACTTCGATGCCTATAGATGAATCATTTAAATTAGTTCGACCTTGCCAATAACTATGCCCCGCATGCCAAGCTCTTTTATCTTCATCCACAAGTTGAATGATCTGTAATTGTGAATGTTGATAACTATCATCGTTAGGATCTGGAATTAAGTAATGTGAACTAACCGCTCCACTTTGCTTTAGGGCAAACAACGAGCGTTTATAGTTGCCAGCAGTAAAATGTAAAACTAGCGTTTGTATTCTCTCGTTCTGACCCACAGAAGAATGTTTAACAATAGGTAATTTAGAAGATGACGAAGGAGATGATGAACAAGCAGCTAAGCTACTTATTAATATTAAACTAAGAGAAGTATTGAGTAAGCGATGAAACATAAAAGCGCGACGAAACATAATTAAAATTCAATCCTATGAATGGCTTCATTGTTATCAAAGCAGTTCGATTTAGCAAGAGCTTCCAAAACTTAGCAAAGGCAAACTCGCGTATACGTTACAAAAGTAAATTACGTCAATTGATTTGTACCTAGTTTTGCCTTTAACAATTAACTGTCGTGCTTTAACTCCGATTGTTTGAACACTTTACTCATTAACTTGCTGCCAAATACACAAACACATAAACCAAGCATTATTAACACACCACCTATAGCTTCATTGACTGTTAATCCCTCATTCAATATCAAACTTGATGTCACAATTCCAATAACGGGAATTAACAATGCAAATGGAGTGACAACAGCAGCGGAGTAACGAACAAGCAACCTTCCCCATAAAGCAAAAGCAATAAGAGTGGATAAATAACTCACAAATGCGAGTGACCACCAAGTACTAAAAGATGCTGTCATTAGCAATGACAATGGTGCCTTGGTTTCAATAACAAAAGATAATGCCAAAAGAGGCACAGGCGGAATCAAGCTTACCCAAACCATAAAGTGTAATAAATTTACTTGTTTCATTCGCTTCATAAGCAAATTAGACAAAGCCCAGAACACTGCGGCTAACAATAACAGCAATACACCTAGTCCAGTTATATTGCCGCCTACATTGACAATGATCACACCAAATCCTAAAGCCGCGATAGCAATTCCCACCAACTGAGATTTAGCTAACTTTTCTTTCAGCAATAAGACGCTAAGACCTATGGTAAAAAAGACTTGAGCTTGTATAAGCAAAGAGGACAAACCAGCAGAGGCATCTTGCTCCATAGCGATAAACAACAAACCAAACTTAAACACGCCTAAGAACAGGCCGACACCTATAACATTCCATATTGAAGTCTTTGGAAAAGGAATAAAAAAGACAGCAGGCAAAGCAACAATTGCGAATCTTAGCGCTGAAAAAAGAATGGGAGGAAGTTCTTCTAAACCTATTTTAATGAATGAAAAGTTAACTCCCCAAATCAAAACAACCAATAAGGCTAGTACCACATCTAAGAGTTTCATCCATTTCTCTATATTAGGTTTATTGTTAGACCAAAGTGATAATATTTAAGTTTAGAGTTTGGCTCAAGTTTGAAGTGAATAAATTATGGGCGAGCAATGTTTATTGATATCGAATATCTAGAAATGACTAAGTAAAGTTGCAACTTATGTTACAACTTTACTTTAAGAACGAAGCAAAATTAGCTTTCGCTACTTCTGAAAGTCACTGCCATCATGCAACCAAGCAGCATGATTTGGTGCTTTCTTAGTTCTATCCCATTCTTCAAGCATATCAATAGAAACACGCTTTAATTCGGGCAACATACCAGGCTTATCTGTTTTAGCCGCTAGCTCAATGCGGTGACCATTTGGGTCAAAGAAATAAATCGACTTGAAGATAGTGTGATCTGTGATCCCAACTACATCAATACCATTTTCTTCCAGCTTACTTTTCGTCTCAACTAAATCATCAACACTCTCTACTTCAAAAGCAATGTGCTGTACCCACTCAGGGGTGTTTTGATCTCTGTCCATTTCAGGAGAGTTAGGTAGTTCAAAGAAAGCTAAAACATTACCTCGGCCTGAATCCATAAAGATATGCATGTATGGATCTGGAGCCTTAGTCGAAGGTACTTCGTTTTCTGCAATCGCCAACATGAAGTCCATGTTTAGCATATCACGATAGAATTCCATTGTTTGCTTGGCGTTTTTGCAACGATAAGCAACGTGGTGAATACCATGAGTTTTCATAATTACTCCTCTAAATAACAACAGCTTAAGCGGCTAGCTGCTTCCATTAAAAAGCAGCTTAACTCTACTTGTTACTCTTCGTCACCTATCACGCCACGCGCTAATTGATCACGTTCGATTGATTCAAATAATGCTTTGAAGTTCCCTTCACCAAAACCATCGTCTTCTTTACGTTGAATAAATTCAAAGAATACAGGACCTAATGTTGTTTCTGAGAAAATCTGTAGCAACAAGCGCGGAGTGCCACCTTCTGTTGTGCCATCTAATAAGATACCACGAGGTTGCAATTGATCCACAGGCTCACCATGACCAGGTAAACGCTCTTCTAACATTTCATAATAAGTTGCCGGAGGAGCTGTCATAAATTTAACGCCTTGAGCTTTAAGCTTATCCCAACATGCAATTAAGTCATCACATGCAAATGCGATATGCTGAATACCTTCACCATTGTACTGCATTAAAAACTCTTCGATTTGACCGCCACCGCCAGCAGCTTCTTCGTTTAATGGAATACGGATCTTACCATCTGGAGCCGTCATTGCTTTTGACAATAAGCCAGTATATTCGCCTTTGATGTCGAAATAGCGGATCTCACGGAAGTTAAATAAGTCTTCATAGTACTTCGCCCAGTAATCCATACGGCCGCGGTATACGTTATGAGTTAAGTGATCTAATGTATGGAAACCACAACCTTCTGGATTTCTATCAACACCTTCAATCCAATTGAAATCAATATCATAAATAGTGTTAGTACCTTGATAACGGTCAATTAAATAAAGCGTCGCACCACCAATGCCTTTAATAGCAGGTAATCTTAATTCCATTGGGCCAGTGTTAATTTCTACTGGCTGTGCCCCTTTTTTTAACGCTTCTGTATAAGCAAATTGTGCATCTTTAACACGGAATGCTAAACCGCAAGCAGACGGACCATGTTCTTGAGCATAATAATAAGCATGACTTTTAGGCTCATAGTTAGTAATGAAGTTAATGTCGCCTTGACGCCATAGCTCTACTTGTTTTGACTTGTGTGCTGCTACTTTTGTGAAGCCCATAGCTTCAAAAGCAGGCTCTAAAATACCTCTCTCTGGAGCACAAAACTCAACAAACTCAAAACCGTCTAGACCCATTGGGTTTTCAAATAAATCAGCCATCGTTATCTCTTTATAATTATTTATTGCCTACTCACTAATTAGTGGGAAGTAGACCTTGTTGATATAGTTAGCGGAATATAACAAAGCTTAGAACTGGCAGTTAGTTTTGGCGAAATTGAAATTTTCGGGTTAATAGGAAAGATATATTTACATATTTTTAACGGTGCAAGCACAAGTTTACACCTTGAATTAACTCTTTGTTTTATAACAAAATGGCCCTCATCTAGAGGGCCATTAGTTTTACTAAAAGATAAGACTACAGTTTATTATCTAGTTGTAATCTCTTCTTAAATTGACTGAGTTAAGGATTAACACCTGAACAACCATTTGCGTCTAAGTAATCAGCTGCGGCTTTAGCTTTAACGATACCGTTACCGAAGTAAACATCGTGACCTGGTGCACCTGCATCCATTGCCGTAGCTTTAAGTGCCTCGCGGATCTCTTGACCTGTACATGATGGGTAGTTAGACCAAACTAACGCTGCTAAACCTGCAACTCCAGGAGTCGCCATAGATGTGCCATCTAGGTAACCGTAGTCACTTGCACCAATATCTACACTTGCAGTAGATGCTGCTATGATATCAGCTCTGCTTTCTAATGCCGCCCCTACAGCTGGAATACTAGTTGAGTTTGCATCACCTAATGTGCCATATAACATGCCAGCTTCATTGTTAATAATGATTGCACCAATACCACCAGAGTCTTCACAGTTTTGTACTTTGTCATGGAAAGATATTGCGCCACGATCAATGATACATACTGCACCATTAGCGGCACTATCAACTGATTCAGCTGTCCCCATGAAATAAGTACTACCAAATGCAGTGCCTGTATTTTCCATTGCAGATACGGTTACCGCGTCGCTATCAATAGTTGCGTTAGCTGCGGTAGCTAAACCTGCTGGGAATGTAGACAATGTTGCAACACCACCTGCTGTAACTTCAACACAAGTTCTCTCATCTCTTGTTCTATTCCAGAACCAGCCAGTTTCACAGCTTGGGAATTGAGAGAAGTCTGCAATTTCATTGTTCGCGTCATTTGCACCAACCATCATTACAGAAGTGTAACCCGCAGGATATGAGCGGCGGCTGTTGCCGTCATTACCAGCTGCAGCTAAAACTAAACCACCATTGTCGATAAACTCTTGGAATACGTTTGCTTCAGTTGAGTTAGAAGTTGGGCCACCTAAACTCATATTGATAATGTTTGCACCAGCGTCCGCACATTTGTTTGCAGCTGCTGCTAAGTCTGAAGAATATGCCCAACCGTCTTCATCAAATACTTTAATGATATGCATCTCAACACCAGGTGCCATACCTACTACGCCAACGTTGTTGTCAGCTGCACCAATAGTACCTGCTACGTGTGTACCGTGTGGACCACCATGTTCGAACCAGTTACCTGTACCAGAATCATTGTCACCAGAGATCACACCCCAATCAAAGTCTTGATTTGAATTGTCTAAACCTGAATCGATTACACATACTTTCATACCTGCTGATGCGTCAAAGTTAACTTGATCAGCTTGAGATTGGTATAAAGCATAAGGAGTAATCTGAGTTAGCATAGGATTACCAGCGTCATCTTGGAATGACATTGGCATTCTGCGAGGATCAACTTCAATACCTTTTACACGAGCATGCTGAAATAGTTCTTTCATTTGAGTCATGTTTCTTTGCTTAAATGTAGCTGCGATGAAGCCTTTAGAGTCTACGTTAATTTCTGCACCTAGCTCTTTAGCCATGCTTCTAACAGCAGCCTTATCTGCGTCATCTACTTTGATGATGTATCTGCCTTCATTTGCAGCCGCCGCGAATGAAGAAGAAATTGCTAATGCGATAAGCGAATTAGTAAAGTATTTAAGTTTCATGTTCGTTCCTAAATATTAATTATTGTTAGTATTATTTTTTAGTCGAAACCTCTTAATAATTAAGAGATTTTTATTTGTGGATAAAAATCCACACTCGAATTTAGAAAAATAAAAGCCACTGGTCAATAAAAATTTACCAGAGTTGACACTAATTCACATTATTTAACATTTATTTACGAAACTAACTCTGTAAATTAAAAGAAGTTTTAGCTTTTGTATATTTCATTTGCTTGCTTAAAACCTACCCAAGAAGCAAGAATGTACTTCTCTCCACTCAAAGGTGGATGACCACAATGAGTGTGTGTAAAGCCACAAGGAGATATTACTAAGTTACCTGTTATAGGTTTAACCTTAGCATTTTGATAGACAAACTCAGTTTCACCACCTTGCTCCACATCATTTAAATAGATCAGCCAGAGTAAAACTCGATGAAGTGATCGTTGGCTTTTATCTGTCGGGTGAGGAAAATGCTCTGAATGCAAATGGGGGTAGCCACCAACTTTAGAAGCATACTTTTGCATGTTGATAGGCTCTAGCTGGTAGAAATTATCAATTAAAACGCCTATCTGGACATCAGACATTTGTTGTATGTCTTTTGCTTCGATGTCTTTTAATTGATTAGTTTCAGCACACTTATATTTTGCTGACATAGCGCCTATAACAAAATGCGGATACATTCGTGCATATTGCACTAATGCCCTTTTTATTGTGTCGTTGATTTTATAGCACTCAGCATCCCAATCACTCAGTTTAGAGATGGTTAAGTCCAAGCTATTTTTCTTTGTTGTATCTACTCCAGCTCCTGTTCTTCCGGGAGATAATCTCTCATCAGAATTGAACTTGTTAATAAGGCTTTTGCAGAAGTTGTTTTCCAGTCCTTGTTGAAACTGAACAATAAAATTTTCCATTATAGATTTAAACCTGCTTTAGTATTTCATCAGATTAAAAATAAAATACTAATTTTACAACACCTTGCAACTGTTAATTTAAATTAACAACATTAAAATAAAGTCATAACAAAAGGTTAGGGAAAATTATATAAACAAGCTTATTTTTCAGATATTAATAACCATAAACGCTTTACTTACTTAACAACATCTTAAATTGATATTAATCCACAACACCTACACATATAGACTAACAACCTATTGAGATTACAATCATGCACAAGTAAGTAAGCGAAAATGAAAACCCACAACTAAGTAGTTGGTTCAGTTTTAAATCCCATATTGTTCAATTGAATTGAGAGTTTGGAACATGGAGTTAATCAGCGAAGGATTATATTGTGCAACTTGCTTTCTTAGCGCTATTAATGAATTAGCCATATTAGCTTCGAAAGCACATCTACCAACACTCTCCTTATATTTAGAAGAGAGAGTCAATTGACCTGTTGGACTAAACGCCATTAACTCCCCGCACTCATTCCTTTTTCTTTCTGATAAAAGCTGTAAAGTACTATCTATACTAAGCATTAACTTCTCGAAGCTTTCATTACTAGGCATAACTTCTAGTTGGCTAACTTCTTTCTTCAACATAATGATTTCTAGATATTCATCGCTGTGATCATTATCAGATAAGTCGACACAGCTCGCTGAAACACTAAAACCAACGACACACAATAAAAGTAATAGTTTGTTCATCATTGTTCCTCGGGTTATTTTGGACAGACTTCTATATTCGGCACCTTATCTCCTTGATAAGGAAACTTCATAGGATGCTTTAATTCAGCTTGATATAATTTCTCAGACTCAAATTGGTATTTACCATCAACTAGCATCGCAAATGAATTATGCAAAACCTTTCTGTACAACTCGTGAGTTTCATTAGTAAATGCAAATGCTGCAGCTCCATTACTAGCGAACTGTAACACTGTGCCAGAGTCCTGTTTTCTTTGAAAAGCGTGGATAGTGCCAACTGTATGCCCAGCCCTATATCCCCATGTATATGCTAGGATTTCAAAATTATATAAATCTTTGTAAAGACTATACTTAACATTGGGAAAGCCATTTACATCAAAGCCATCTATAATAGGTCCGTCTAACTCATGATTATCTGACAAGTCCAATTCGCCGCACATCTCTATATTTGTTCCGTCAAAAATAGCTGCATTTGGACGGATCACTCTAAATGGATTTTGACCTTGAAGATTATCCCACTTGTTATCGTCGTAACCGCCGTAAGTGAACAAGGCACCTATCGAGTTATAAGCAGCTCGTGATTCACCATCTTCATCCTTCAATAAATGAAAATAAGTGGTTTCTTTTCCTTTTTCAGCTTCTGGATCATTCCATATACTTCCCCTAAATACGGTCATGACATTACCATCACTTGAGTAACGATTATGCCACCACATGATATTACCGCCGGCTATAAGAGCATCTTTACCGCTATCAATAAATTTATTGAAGTTATCTTGTCCTGCTATAGTCCAATACTCATTATGTGCTGGAATAACTAGTAGCTCGCTATCTGAAAACTCTTCATAATTATCCAAGTCCATATCCGTAATATATTGAACACTATTACCGTATGCACTTTCGGCATCTACCCAGTTTAAAAATGGACGCGATAGGTGAATTATGTCCCAAGCCCAACCATAGGCTTTAGTATCAATTCGTTGCGGCCTTAAGTAAGACACTTTCTTTACTTGTTCTACTTTTCCATTTTCTCCTTTGCATCCATAGAGGCCATATCCTCCATGACACGAGTAAGCATTTTGCGTATTTGTAGCAAGGACTAAGGTGACTTTTGCTGTTTTTTCTGGATTTCGAACGACAAAATAAACTTCTTCTTGGCCATTTACATAGTAAACCCCCGACTTTAACCCATGCAGGGAAACCGAAGCTGAAGTTTCAAAGCCAAAACCATTCTCCCAAGGACTATCGTTCGTTGGCTGTTGAGGTTTGTAATTTGCAATAGACTCTTTAACTATCGTATTAGTTACATCTGTAATATATAAAACATCTGTTTTTGTAACTTCACTGTTCAAGTGAAAATGTATGGTTTCCGTTGGTAACATGGACAAACCAGTTAACAACTCTCCATTCTTTTCTTTCGATACATACCCATTAATTACTGGAGACTCATACAAAACGAAGTCGATATTAAACTTTATCTTTCCTTCTGCTGAGTCAACTGCGAATTCTAGATCAATCTCTTTATCTACGAAGGAGACTGCATCGAAGCTAAACCCTCCATTTTCTTTAACGATAAAGTTGTCTGGAGCTGTAAGAATTACGATATTTTCAAACTGATTGACTCTAGTATTAAACAAGAAAGAGTCCAGTTTTCCAGACTCTGGTACTAAATATCTCTTAGTAACTTGCTGTACATATGATTCTGAATCTGAGTCTGAATCTGAATCTGAGAATCTGAGTCTGAGTCTGAGTCTGAGTCTGAATCTGAATCTGAATCTGAGTCTGAGTCTGAATCTGAGTCTGAATCTGAGTCTGAGTCTGAGTCTGAATCTGAGTCACCAGCAGTAGATTGAGGGCTTGCACCGTTCGGAGTGTGTTCTTTATCACTACAAGCGTTAATTAAAAAGGACAAAAAAACAAGAAGAATTAATTTTTTAATCAAAATCAAAATCCATTTATTAGAAGTGTATTCACGATAAAATTTAGGCCTGCATTATAATGAAATAACCTATAAAAAACAGTAATTTATAGAAGCTAACCAATAAAAATCTAAATTGAATATTTAGCTGTGTTTTAATGCTGATAGACTTGACATATTGTTCATCAGAAGAAACGTTCAACCTTGATATCTCAAAGTTGCAGCAAACTTTAAGAGTCTTTGAAATAACATAAGCGATGCTTGTTGATTTAGCTTTATATGGAGTGAGATATAAGCACAGTGAGACGATCTCTGTTTGCATCAATTAGAGGATTCTCATTCAGCTTACTAATTCAAGATGAGTTCCTATCCTATAGAAGTAGACAAACTTAGTGCTGCAGTTTAAAAAAATCTAACTGGTGAAAAGCTATGATTGTTGTTTTCACATGGAGCACAAATAGCTTTAAGGCTTAAATCGTTGTTTTTCATTCCTGTCTAAAAAGTGATAAACAGCTAATGTCTCACTTTTTACGGACGTTTATGAAGATAAAGAAGTACCGGGTCGTAGCCACGAAATGCAATAAGTTAGCAAGGATTACCAAGTGCGATTGTTCTAGTTTTTCATTATATAACTGCCAATAAGGATTGATTAAGTTATGTATAGGAAAATGAAGAGGCTCTAATACAAACTATAATCAAAGTAACTTGAGATAGGGCAATTAGCTCAAACTAATAATCCAAATGGCATTAGACTTTATTATGATTCGAAAATAATGTCTTTATAAAGTAAAAAAACGCAGCCTGTAGGCTGCGTTTTTTAAATTTTTAGTTGCTTATTAAATTAAGCTAATTGCGGTAAGCTTTGGCTTACTAACTCTGGGCTTTCTTCACCAAAGGTTACATATTCCCAACAATCTTGATGCTTCATTAGCTCAACTAAGACTCTGTTATTTAAGTCATGACCAGACTTATATGCAACAAACTCAGCTAATAGAGGCTTACCTGTCATGTACAAATCGCCCACTGCATCTAAGATTTTATGCTTAACAAATTCATCGTCATAGCGTAAGCCATCTGGATTCAATACTCTGTACTCGTCTAAAACAATAGCATTATCCATGCTACCACCTAGAGCTAAATTGTTAGCACGTAAGTATTCAATATCACGCATAAAACCAAAAGTTCTTGCTCTACTGATCTGCTTCATAAAGTTATCAGCAGTTATATCTAAGCTAATACGTTGAGCCGATTCAGAGATAATTGGATGGTTAAACTCAATTTGGAAGTCAATTTTAAAACCATCGTAAGGACGTAATTCAGCCCACTTATCTTCTAACTCGATACGAATAGGTTTAGTAACCTTAATATAACGACGTAAAGAATTTTGCTCGATGATCTCTGCTTCTTGCAGTAAATAGATAAACGGCAACGAACTGCCGTCCATAATAGGAATTTCTGCCGAATCTACTTCTACGATTAAGTTATCAATAGATAATGACGCGATTGCAGCCATTAAGTGCTCTGTCGTAGATAAACGCTGGCCTTGGTCATTGATCAAACAAGTACACATCTGAGTATCGCCCACTAATTCAGGGCTAGAAATAAACTCTGCTACAGGCTCAAGGTCAACACGACGGAACACTATACCTGTGTTTTCCGCAGCTGGACGAAGAGTTAAGGTAACCTTTTCACCTTTATGTAGACCAATACCAGTTGAAGTAACTGGTGATTTGATAGTACGTTGTTTAATCATCTATTTGTTTTTTCTCGCTATTTAACAAATTACCCAAAGCCGACGGATCATACATGAGATCCGAGCACTTAACAACCGATCACTTTTTAGTCAGCTTGCTTACGTAAGAAAGCTGGGATATCGAAGTAATCCGCTTCTTCCGACTTCTTCTCTTCAGGCTCTAACAAAGCTTGTTGCTCCTGAATAGGTTGAGCTGCTGGCTTAGGCTGAGCTACAGTTTGGCTTGAGCCAACTGCCGCTGCTAATGGTGCAGGTTGTACTAAAGAAATATCAGCACGCTTGTCACCACCAATGCCAGTTGCAACTACAGTAACACGCAATTCGTCTTGCATGTCCATATCAATAACAGCACCTACTACTACTGTAGCGTTCTCAGAAGCAAAAGCTTTAACAGTATTTCCCACTGTTTCGAATTCTTCGATGCTAATATCCATGCCAGCCGTGATATTTACTAGGATACCTTTAGCACCAGCTAAGTCGATATCTTCTAATAATGGCGACGCAATGGCAGCTTCTGCCGCTTCTTGTGCTCTATCAGGACCTGATGCAGATCCCGTGCCCATCATTGCAGTACCCATTTCAGACATAACAGTTCTTACGTCTGCAAAGTCTACGTTTATGAGTCCCGGACGAGTAATAAGTTCCGCAATACCTTGAACAGCACCTAATAAAACGTTATTCGCTTCTTTAAAAGCATCTAATAAGCTTGTCTTAGGACCTAATACTTTTAATAACTTGTCGTTTGGAATAGTAATTAGTGAATCAACATTACGCGCTAACTCATCAATACCTTGTTCGGCAAAACCTAGTCGCTTTTTACCTTCAAACGCAAATGGTTTAGTTACTACTGCTACTGTTAGAATACCTAACTCGCGAGCAACTTCAGCAACCACAGGAGCAGCACCAGTACCTGTACCACCGCCCATACCAGCTGCGATAAAGACCATGTCCGCACCTTGCATTGCAGCTGCGATACTTTCTTTATCTTCAATTGCAGAATCACGACCAACTTCTGGGTTTGCCCCTGCGCCTAAGCCTTTAGTTACTTCAGCACCAAGTTGTAAAGTCAAACCAGCTTCTGATTTACGTAATGCTTGCGCATCCGTATTAGCTGCGATGAACTCTACGCCTTCGATCGTCTCTTTTACCATGTGGTCAACTGCGTTGCCACCACCGCCACCAACGCCAAATACCTTGATGACAGCTTCTTCGTTATGATTGTCCATTAACTCAAACATTGTCACACTCTCCGTCTAAAATTCTTAAAATTCGCCTTTGAACCAACTTGTCATTCGTTGCCACCAATTGTTAGGTTTCTCTTCCTCGTGAGATTGTTGTTTTTCCATTCCGTATAACAACAAACCTACAGCGGTTGCATAGCTTGGATCTTGCACATACTCAGTCAGTCCTTTTACACCTACTGGTGTACCAACTCGAACTGGCATTTGGAAAACTTGCTCTGCATATTCAACAGCGCCGGTCATTTTAGCCGTGCCGCCTGTTAAAACTATGCCTGCCGCAATTTGGTCTTCTAATCCAGACTTTCGAATTTCATCCAAAATCAATTCAAATATTTCCTGGTATCTAGGTTCAATCACTTCAGCTAGGGTATGACGAGACATACTGCGCGAAGGTCGACCACCAACACTAGGAACTTCAATACTTTCTTCTTGGCTGGCTAAATTACGATAAGCCGCGCCATATTTAACTTTTATTTCTTCTGCTTGTGATATAGGTGTACGGAAGATTTTGGCAATATCATTAGTTACCTGGTTACCAGCGATAGGTAACACTGCAGTATGCCTAATTGCACCATTAGCATAAATAGCTATGTCTAATGTGCCTCCGCCCATATCAACAACACACACGCCTAACTCTTTTTCATCATCTGTAAGTACAGAGTAGCTAGATGCTAATGCGCCGAAGATAAGTTGATCGTCACTTAAATCGCAACGCTCAACACATTTAACTATGTTTTTGGCCATGTCATTGGCACAAGTAATGATGTGAACCTTTGCTTCCATACGAACACCAGACATGCCTACAGGGCTTTTTATCCCTTCTTGCATATCAACAGAAAATTCTTGTGGTAATACGTGAAGCATTTTTCTTTCAGCAGCCATAGGAACGGCTTTCGCTGCATGAATAACATTTTCAACATCATCAGGAGTTACTTCGCTGTCATTCACCGGCACCATGCCACTTTCGTTTTGACATGAGATGTGTTTGCCACTGATTGCTAAGTAAACCGAGGAAATACGACAGTCAGCCATTAACTCAGCTTCATTCACTGCTCTTTGCACAGATTCAATGACTAAATTGAGGTCATTAACTCCACCTTTATCCATGCCCTGACTGTCATGATGGCCAACACCAACTATGCTGATGCTTTGGTCTGGAGTAATTTCACCAACAACAGCCGCAATTTTAGAAGTACCTATGTCTAGGCCAACTATCAGATTACGGTCGTTAGTTTTTGCGCTTGAGTTCATACTATTCGCTTATCGCACTTACTATTTATTAATTGTTATTATTTTCTTGCCATGACACAGCTAAACCTATGTCATAACGCAAATCTATTTTTGCTACTTTCTTGTCGCCATACTGGCTTAACAAAGGATACAAGTCGATAAATCTCTGTACCCGAGTCATTTTGTCTGAACGGCCTAGGTTAAGCTGAATTCCGCTTTCTAACCAAATTTGCCAAGCATAACGTTCCGACAATACTAATTCGCTAATTTTAAAGTTATGCAACTCCAATAAAGATTGCATGTTCACATAACCTTGCAGTACATCCTGCTCATTACCTTCTGGGCCATACAGCCTAGGTAAGCTCTGCTCAACTTGAATACCATTGGCGTAAAACACATCACCAAAGTTATTCAACAGCAAATCGTTATTCCAAACCGCAAAAGCTTGTTGTTCAACAACATACACTTTCACTCTCTGCGGCCACTCTTTGCGAATAGATGCCCCATATACCCATGGGTTTTGCTCTATCTCTCGCTGTAGCTTCTCAACGTTTAAGGTGAAAAAACTGCCATCGAGTTTTTTTCGAATATGAGCTTCAAGTTTGGTTTTATCAAGGTAACTAAAATCACCATAAACCATCACTTCATCGACTGGTGCATCATTTTTATTTTGCGCCCAATCGAACAGCGCATTATACCCCCAAACAATGAAGAAAATAACCGTTAAAAAGAAAACAATTCCAACTAAAAAGCCCGAAGTTTGCCATTTTTTAACGCTTTTCTCTGTCACTACATACTATCCGCTAAAATAGCTAGCACTAACTGGTCAAAATTCATACCGTTAGCTGCTGCTGATTTCGGAACTAATGATGTTTCTGTCATACCAGGAACCGTATTTACTTCCAGTACGTTTATATCACCATTGTCCCCTACCATGATATCAACACGTCCCCAACTTTTCGCACCTACTATCTTAAATGCTCGAGCTGCAATTTGCTGCAATTGCTCGGTCAGTTCACTACTTAATGGGGCAGGACATAAATACTCGGTATCGCCACTTAAATATTTGGCATCATAATCATAAAATTGATGAGGCGTACGCATTTCAATAACAGGGAAAGCTTCATTATCGATAACAGTTACCGTAACTTCCTTACCAGTTATCCACTGTTCAATTAGCACTTCTTCATCATACTGGAACGCTAGTTCTATCGCAGCCTGCAGTTCTTGTGCATCATGAGCTTCCGACATACCTATGCTAGAACCTTCATTTGCAGGCTTTACCATTACCTTGTTGTTCAAACGTTCGAGTATTTCAGAACAATCAAACTCGTCGCCTTTGTGCACTACAACAAAAGGAGCTGTTGGAATATCACCCCCCAAAAACAGATACTTGCTACGCACTTTATCCATTGCAAATGCAGAGCCTTGAGAACCTGAACCTGTGTACGGAATTCCCATGTAATTCAAAGCGCCTTGCAATGAGCCATCTTCACCGCCTCGACCATGCAACACGATAAATACTCGATCAAATTTCTGCTCAGCTAACTCATGGATGTCTCTTTCTTTCGGATCAAAAGCGTGGGCATCAACACCTTGCTTTTGTAATGCATCTAATACTGCTTTACCTGAGTTTAAAGACACTTCTCTCTCAGCTGAACCGCCGCCAAACAACACGGCAACTTTACCGAATTGGCTCACATTCATAATTCTGTTACCTCAGCCAATTTATCAATTTTCATTTCACAACTTACCAAAGTTTTGAGTACTGAATTAATGTTACCCGCACCTTGAGTAATGATGACATCGTCATCTTTCATAATATTGGCTAACTCTGCAGGTAAATCTGCAGGTTCTTTTACAAAAATAGGGTCAACTTTATTACGCTGTCGAATAGATTGCGCCAATGCTCTACTATCTGCCCCTGCAATAGGCTTTTCGCCAGCTGCGTACACATCAAGTAGTAACAAACAATCAACTTCAGATAACACTTTCGCGAAGTCGTCATAGAGATCCCTTGTTCGAGTATATCTATGAGGCTGGTAGCACATTACTAATCTTTTCTCTGGCCAAGCAGCTCGAATCGCTTTTATCGTTGCCGCAACTTCGGTTGGATGGTGACCGTAGTCGTCCATTAATTTAACAACGCCATTACCCGTATCAAAATCACCATACTGCTGGAAGCGACGACCTATACCTTCAAACTTTTCTAGTGCAGAAACGATAAAGTTATCTTCTATCCCTTCTTCATGGGCAACCGCTAATGCAGCAGCGGCATTTAATGCATTATGAGTACCTGGAAGATTTAATGAAATGTAAAGTTCGGTACCACTGTAGCTAACTTTAAATCGGCTTCGAGTCTCAGTTTGCTCAAACTCACTAATGACGTAATCGTTATGTTCATCAAATCCATAGGTGACAACTCTTCGCCCTAACTCAGGGATTAACTCTCTGATCACAGGGTCATCGCCACACATGGTTGCTACACCATAGAAAGGTAAGTTGTGCAGAAATTCAACATAAGTCTTTTTCATTTGCTCAAAGTCACCACCATAAGTTTCCATATGGTCAGCTTCTATATTGGTGACAACCGAAATCATTGGTTGCAAATGTAAGAATGAGGCATCGCTTTCATCAGCTTCCGCAATCAAATAATTGCTACTACCTAAACGGGCATTGGTACCGGCACTATTTAGTAAGCCACCAATAATGAATGTTGGATCTTTTTTCGCTTCGGCAAAAATGCTGGCAATTAAACTCGTCGTTGTAGTTTTACCGTGAGTTCCCGCGATAGCTATACCAAAGCGAAAACGCATTAGTTCAGCTAGCATTTCAGCACGGCGAACAATTGGAATACGTTGCTTACGAGCTTCAATTATCTCTATATTTGTTTCATCAATCGCGCTAGATACAACAACTACACTAGCGTCTTCTAAATTCTCTGCAGCATGGCCAATGTGCACAGTCGCACCTTGTTCACGTAATCTTTGCACAACCGCATTTGGCGTGATGTCAGATCCCGCTACTTGATAACCTTCATTCAGTAACACTTCTGCGATGCCGCCCATGCCAGCACCACCAATACCTATGAAGTAAATGGTTTGTAATCGGCGCATTGCCGGATTTACAAAATTATCTTTTATACTCAACTCGTTTTTTCCAACGTTTTGCACAACTGATAAATATCATCCGTTGTGGTTAAATTTGCTCTTGCAGCTGCCTGTTTCTGCATTTCATTTATTTTCTCAGGCTGAGCCAACAATTCTGCTAAAACTAAAGGCAGTTGTTGCTCTAAACTTTTTTGTGGAACTAGTATTCCCGCTTGCTGTTTAACAAGCCAGTTAGCATTCGCTGTTTGATGATCGTCAACAGCATGCGGTAAAGGCACAAACACCCCAGCATTACCTGAAGCGGCTAACTCGGAAACCGTTAGGGCACCGGAGCGGCATATTACCAGATCTGCAGCACTTAACGCAGCAGTCATATCATCAATAAACTCTTTTACCGTGAATTCAAGGTTTGCCTTGTCTTCAATGGCTAAATAATCATCATTTACCGCGGTAAAATTGCCTTTGCCTACTTGGTGCGTCACTTTGACAGAGCGTTGCTTTGTAAGTTCGGCAAAAATCTTTGGCAACGAAGTATTTAATATTCTGGCTCCCAAGCTACCGCCAATTACTAATATGTGAACGGCTCTGCCTTCACCCAAAGCAGGCTTCTGCTCTTTGTTCAACGCTACAATTTCTTGTCGAACTGGATTGCCAACAATTGGCCAATTCGAACTGCTTTCTGATGATGCTGCTAATGGGAAAGCTAGCATGGTCTTATTTGCCAGCTTCGACAGATACTTATTAGTCAAACCTAGAACGGCATTTTGCTCGTGAATCGCCAGAGGAATACCCAGCGTTTTTGCAGCAATTCCACCAGGTCCAGAAGCATATCCACCAAAGCCAATAACTAAATCAGGCTGCACGCGCTTTAGTATTTTTCTAGCTTGGAGCAAAGCCTTAATCAGCATCAATGGTGCTTTTAATAAACGCTTAACGCCATTGCCTCTAACGCCTTTTACTTCGATAAAGTGAATAGGAATATCGTATTTAGGAACAATATCAGCTTCCATTCGATCTGAAGTGCCAATCCAGTGTACTTGCCAGCCTTCTTCTCTAAATTTGTCAGCAACAGCCAACCCAGGGAAGATATGACCACCAGTTCCGCCAGCCATGATCATTAGTGTTTTATTTTTCATTGCTATCTCCTTCTTTCTTGAGAAGACGCAATTCGTGATCAATTCTCAATACAACCCCAATTGCCACGCTAAATATGATCAAACTACTACCACCGTAAGAGATAAAAGGTAAAGTCAGTCCTTTAGTCGGTAACATTCCTGCACTTGCACCTATGTTAACGAACACTTGGAAAGCAATCCAAACGCCGATTGCATAAGCAAAAAAGCCGTTATAGTGCTGTTCTTTTTCCATTGCTTCACGGCCTACTTTCAAAATTTTGTAGACCAATAATCCCAGCATCACCACTAACAGAGATAAACCGACAAAACCTAGTTCCTCTGCAACAACTGCAGCAATAAAGTCAGTATGAGATTCAGGCAGATAATCTAGCTTTTGAATACTATTGCCTAAGCCTAAACCTAACCAATCACCACGACCGTAAGCCATTAGAGATTGAGTCAGCTGATAGCCACTGCCAAATGGATCAGCCCAAGGGTCGATGAATGAAGTAACACGACGCATTCGGTAAGGCTCAAGTAAAATTAAGCTAAATACAGCTAACAAGCCACATGCAATAAGTGCAATAAACTGCCAAATTTTTGCGCCCGCTAGGAATAATAAGGCGACCGTTGTTACAAACATAACAATCACAGTACCTAAGTCTGGCTGCATTAATAACAAAACAGCAAACACGGTAAATACTGCTAGAGGTTTAGCAAAACCTATAACATTTTCTCTAAGCTGCTCGTGTTGTCGAACTAAATATCCCGCTAAGAAACTAAAGAAAAATAACTTAGCGACTTCCGCCGCTTGCAAGTTAAAGATACCTAAAGGCAACCATCTTCGACTACCGTTAACAGTATTACCAACAAGCAATACAGCAATGAGAAGCAATAAAGCGACAAACAGAAGATGCATATTAAACTTCTGCCACCATTCCATTCTAAATAAGATAACAAAGGCTAGCGAAATGCTAGAAGCAACAATAAAGAAAGCGTGTTTAAACGAGATGTAATATTCGTTGTTGTATAGCTTTTCCGATACAGGCATAGAAGCTGAAGTAACCATTACCCAGCCAAAACACATAAGCGCAAGTACAAGAAACAACAGACCTTTATCATAAAGACTGTTATCTGGTAGCTTCTCCTTTGGCTTAGCTAAACTCACTAGGCCAAAACCAATGCGACTCATTAGTGTTGTTCTCCTTTCAGCGCTAGCACGTTAGTTTTAAAATCTATTCCTCTTTGCTGATAATTTTTATACATATCAATACTGGCACAAGCAGGTGATAACAATACAATGTCGCCCTCACTAGCCTGTTCACAAGCTTGCTCTACCGCTTCATCCATAGCGTTAACTAAGGTAACTTGCTCAGGTTGTAAAAACTCAGTGAAGGCTTGTTTATCTTTGCCCAAAGCAATGACTTTTTTCACTTTGCTTTGAATGTCTAATTTAAGTTCCGATAAGTCTGCGCCTTTGGCATCGCCGCCAGCAATCAAAATGATGTTGGCTTGTCCCGACTTCGACAGTCCTGAAAGTGCAGCTTGAGTAGAAGCTATATTGGTTGCTTTAGAATCATCAATAAAGTCAATGCCACTTATGTTGGCAATCTTCTGGCAACGATGTGGTAACCCTTTGAATAAACTTAGCTTAGCGAAACTTTGTTTCACATCTACACCAATAGCGTTAGCTAATGCTAAAACCACAATTGCATTTAAGCCATTGTGGCCACCAGTTAATGCCAAGTCAGCTAAGCTGCCAATAACTTCATTGTTCAGTAATAAATTGCCATTACTGCGATCAAACTGCCAATAGTTCTCAGCCCTACTTTGTGTTGATGTGCCAAATGCATGAACTGTATTGCAGCCATTTAAAGGCTTAGTCGAAAAGTCATCATTATTGTACAAACACAAATCAGCATGAGTGTAGATATTCAGCTTAGCTTTGCCATATTCAGAAAAAGAGTCATACCTATCCATATGGTCAGGTGTAACATTAAGTACAGTTGCAGCATCACACATTAAAGAATGAGTAGACTCTAGTTGGAAGCTCGATAGCTCCAAAACAAAAACATCTACTTCTTTGCCATTGTATCCCTGCTCCACTACATCAAGTACTGGTACACCATAATTACCGCAAGCAACCGCATTTTTTCCTAAGCGGCACAAAAAATCTTCTAGCCAAGCAACAACTGTTGATTTGCCATTTGAACCAGTAACCGCGATTACAGGTTTAGTATTAATACGAGCGAACAGCTCTACATCACAAAACACATTGTCATTGCTTTTTAACGCTTCGTTTATTGCTGGCTCTTTTAAACTAATACCAGGACTAACAATAACGTAATCAAAATCAACAAATTGAGTTAATTCAAACGGACCAAATGTATGCGTTATCTGGTTAATAAATTCCTGATCTTTATCCGCAACAGGAGGATTCACTCTCGAATCAAATACTTCAGGCTTGATATCGTGGCCTAACAAAAACCTGAGCGTCGACATGCCAGACATGCCTAAGCCAACAACAGCAACCTTGCTTTGTTTCAACTCCTGAATAAACGCAGAATCTTGAACATTAACCATAAGCAAGCCTATCTAAGTTTCAAGGTAGCAATACCCACCAGTACCAACACAAGTGAAATAATCCAAAAACGCACAATTACTCTCGGCTCCGGCCAGCCACTTAGTTCATAGTGGTGGTGAATTGGTGCCATTTTGAACACTCTTTGGCCTCTTAATTTGTAAGAGCCCACTTGTAAGATCACCGACAATGTTTCCATCACAAAAACACCGCCCATAATTATAAGAACCAATTCTTGGCGAACTAACACAGCGATAATGCCTAATGCTCCGCCTAAAGCTAAAGAACCAACATCACCCATGAAAACTTGAGCTGGATAAGTGTTAAACCACAAGAAGCCTAAGCCGGCGCCAACAATTGCTGTACAAACTATCGTTAGTTCATCGGCTTGAGGGATATAAAGAATATGTAAGTATTCTGCAAAATTAACGTTACTTGTAACATAAGCAAACAGGGCTAACGCACCTGCAACCATCACTGTTGGCACGATAGCTAAACCATCTAAACCATCAGTTAAGTTAACTGCGTTACTTGTACCCACTAGTGTGAAGTACACTACAGCCAAGTACATTAAACCAAGTTGAGGTAGCACTTCTTTGAAAAAAGGCACGAGTAAGGTCGTTTCAGCTGCATCTGTCGAAGTTGTATATAAAAACACAGCTACGCCAATAGCAATTACCGACTGCCAAAAGTACTTCCACTTGGCGATTAAGCCTTTGCTATCTTTGCGTATTACTTTTCGATAATCATCAACAAAACCAACAATGCCATAGCCTACAACGACCGCTAATACGACCCAAACGTACTTATTACTGAGGTCAGCCCAAAGTAAAATACTAGTTACGATGGAGCCCAGAATAAGCAGGCCCCCCATAGTTGGTGTACCCGATTTACTTAAGTGACTTTCAGGACCATCATCACGAACTGTTTGACCGATTTGCATTAATTGCAAACGGCGAATTAGCTTAGGACCAAAGTAGAGAGATAATCCCATTGCAGTTAGAACACTTAAAATGGCTCTAAATGTCAGATAAGAAAAAACGTTAAATCCAGAATAAAATTGAGTTAAATACTCAGCTAGCCAAACTAACATCTCATTGCCCTTTATTATTATGATTATTAAATTGTTCAAATAGCGCTTGGAACACGAGTTCCATTTTTGAACTGCGAGAGCCCTTGAATAGCAAGGTTGTTGACTGTAATACGTCATTTAAAAAGTGAGACAAAGCAGCAATTAATGATTGTTGTTCGTCAAAATGGTGTGCATTTTTACCAAACGAGGCACAAGTTGATGCTGAGTAGTTACCGCATGCGAATAACATATCAACACCTGCCTCTTTAGCAAATTTGCCCACTTCACTATGGAGTTGCTTGGAGTCTTCACCAAGTTCCCCCATATCGCCAAGAACTAAAATTCTTGTTCCCTTATAACCAGCAAGTAAACTAGCAGCAGCTTTCATTGAGCCAACATTGGCGTTATAGCTGTCATCAATAAAAGTAAGCTGCTCAGTTAGCTTATGAAGATCTACGCGACCTTTTACCGCTTTCATATTAGCAAGACCAGTTTGAATATCTTGATACGTCGCGCCTATTGCCAAACACGCTGCACTTGCTGCTAAAGCATTTGCCACATTGTGCTGACCAGGTAAAAATAATTGAACACTTGTAGTTGTTTGTTCGTGTACTAGTTCAAAACTAGCGCAGCCCAACTCATCAAGAGTCACTTTACGAGCAACAAGCAAACCTTTCTGTCCAGCCAGACTTTCATCCAAGCTAAATTGCAGAGTATTAACTTCAGCAAGTCCCGGAAGCCAGGCGTCTTTATATTCAGAATCGGCATTTACAACAGCAGTATTTACCACTCCATTTCGGGTGGGTGTCTCTGTTATTTTTTGTAGGTTTTGGAAGATTTCGCCTTTGGCTTTTACCACGCCTTGAATGCCACCAAAACCTTCAAGGTGAGCTTCTGCAACATTATTTAAAATCGCCACATCAGGCTTAGTTAATGCTTGCGTATAAGCGATTTCACCTACGTGATTTGCTCCTAGCTCTACAACTGCATAGTCATAGTTTGGATTGAAGCGCATTAGCGTATGCGGAACACCAATCTCATTGTTGAAGTTGCCTTCAGTTGCTATTACCTTGCCTCTTTGCTCAAGGATTGCTGCGCACATTTCTTTAACCGTGCTCTTACCTGAACTGCCTGTTATAGCAATAGTTTTGACTTGAGATTCAATCGCAATTCTCGATGCGATTTTACCGTATGCTTTTAATGAATTGGCAACAACAAATTGAGGAATATCAACATCTTGCTTTTCTTCAACCACAGCAGCTATCGCGCCTTTTTCAGCAACTTGCTGAACGAACTTAGTTCCATCAAAGCTCTCGCCTTTTAACGCTACAAACACTTGGCCTGCTTCAATAGTTCTGCTGTCTGTTACTACATAATTTATTTGTTGTTGTTCTTGCTCAGTCGACAGGTTATGCACCTGTGCATCTTCAAGGACTTGTTTTAACCATTTGAGGTCAACACTAATCATGCTTAGCTCCTGATTTAAGCTGCTCGGATAGCTGCTTAACCTGATGCTTAACAAATTCTCTTTCATCGTAATTTATAATGTCATCACCTATTACTTGATATGTTTCGTGACCCTTACCCGCAATTAATACAGCGTCATCCGCGGTTGCGTGAGTTAAGGCATAATGAATCGCACGTTTACGATCGTAAATAACTTGATGATTGTTGTTCTTTAAACCCGCTTCAATGTCTTTAACAATTTGCTCGGGCTCTTCTGATCTTGGATTGTCATTAGTGATAACGAGATTGTCGGCTAGCGTTTCTGCAATTTCGCCCATAATAGGACGCTTACTAGTATCTCTGTCACCACCACAACCAAATATCACATATAACTTGCCCGTAAGGTGTTTACGCACGGCTTTTAATGATTGTTCTAACGCATCTGGTGTATGGGCATAGTCGACAATAGCAACAGGAAGACCTTGTTCGACGAACATTTCTAATCGACCTGGTACCGCTGATAGTTGGCTGAATTGAATCGCTTGAATTGGCCAGTTTAATGCCAAAGCTGTAGCGTAAACTGCAGCTATATTCGCCCCATTAAATTCACCATAAATTGGCAGCAATAATTGGGTTTGCTCTTTTGCACCGATAACTTGGCATTCTAATTCTAAAATGATGCCTTTTGAGTGGCAGTTGAACGATTTGATAAAAACGTAATCGGAGTAAGCTTTTACTTTCTCACTCTGCCCGTAAGCGATAACACGAGTGTTTTCTGATACGATTTCAGCCAATCGCTCACCGTACTCGTCATCTAAATTAATCACCCCACACTTAGGAGAGTAATCAGTAAATAACTTAGATTTAGCTAAAAAGTAATTCTCCATATCACCGTGATAATCTAAGTGATCTAGAGTCAAATTAGTAAAAATAGCAACATCAATGTCTAGGCCTTTGATACGCCCTTGGTCTAATGCGTGTGAAGACACTTCCATCGTCATTGAACCGAAACCTTGTTGTGAAAACTCTCTCACTAAACGGTAAATTTCAGTGACACCCGGTGTAGTATTGCTCGTTGCTTCTAAAGCATTGATAGAACCTGCGCCCATAGTGCCTATTACAGCTGCCTCTTGGGCTAAACAAATATGACTAAGCTGAGCTAATAAATGGCTAACTGAAGTTTTACCATTAGTGCCTGTTACACCAATGATAGGCATAGGCACAGTGCGACCTTTCAAATAGAAGTTTTTCGCGATTTCAGCCAAACGATTTTCCAAGTCATCAATAACTATGATTTGTTCATTGGCTTGATACAAACTCTTGTCACAGTTGTTTGATACTAACGCTGCAACCGCACCAGCTTGAAATGCTTTAGCTAAGTAAGCAGCACCATCTTGCTCAATGCCTTTAAGAGCAACAAATACATCGCCAGCAACAATATTTCTTGAATCTTGTACTAAACGAGCAGAAGCAGCCAAGCTTACTTCAGCTTGCTCTAACTTAGCTTCAACTTGGTGCCAATCACTGTATTCCATCAGGACGCCTTAATTCTGCTACTTGGATCTTCTTGTCTCCAATTGCATCTGGAGCAACGTTTAATGTTCTAAGAGTTTGTTCCATGATCTTGCCCCAGGTCGGCGCTGCCGTTTCACTACCGTAGTAGTAATCACCTTTTGGCTCATTGATCACAACGACAATTGCAACTTCTGGGTGAGATACAGGGCCAATACCTGCGAAGATATTTACGTAATCATTACCGTAACCACCAGCAACAGCTTTAATACTTGTACCTGTTTTACCAGCTAAACGATAACCATTAACCATAGCGCTCTTGCCCGAACCGTCTTTGCTGATCACGCTTTCCATCATATTGATCACGTCCAAAGCTACGTCTTCATCTAGAACACGTTCAGCTGGTTTCTCTAAATCATTTTTTACAATGCTAATTGGACGGCTAATGCCACCAGCACCTATGGTTGTGTACATTTTTGCTAGTTGAGCAGCCGTTACTGAAATGCCATAACCATATGATAAAACAGCAATTTCTATATCTGACCAGCGCCTTTGTGCATTAAATAAACCTGAACTTTCACCTATCAAGTCAACACCACTGGTGTCGGCTAAACCTAAGCGGAAAAACAGCTCTAAATAGTTCTCTTTTGGTACAGAAAGAGCCAACTTACTAGAACCCATATTTGATGAGTACTTAAGAACATCAGCTAAGCTAATTTGGCCTCTGTTTCTAGGGTCTGAAACTCGACTACCACCAATTCGCATATATCCAGGCGCTGTATCAACTAAGTCCAAAGTTCCATATGTGCCGTAATCTAGCGCACCAATAACCGCTACAGGCTTCATGGTAGAACCAGGCTCGAACGAGTCTGTAATAGCTCGGTTTCTGAATCTGTGAACTGGCACGTTAACCCTGTTGTTAGGATTAAACGAAGGGCTATTTACCATAGCTAGTACTTCAGCTGTGTTGATATCAACAACAATTGCTGAACCAGAGGTAGCTTCAAAAGTTTGCACTGCTTTTTTCAGCTCTAAATAAGCCGCTGACTGAATTCTTTGATCTATGGTCAATGCGATATTTTGTGCTTGATGGCCTTTTTGTTCTTCCAGAACTTCAATTTCACGGCCTTTCGCATCTTTAATAATTTTACGCTTAGACGGTGTGCCTACCATCCAGTCGTTATGCCTTAATTCAACACCTTCAATACCTTTACCGTCAATATTGGTAAAACCAACAACATGCGCTGTGATCTCACCCGCTGGGTAATAGCGTTTTGACTCTTCACGTAAACGAACACCAGGAATCTTTAATTGCTCAACGTAATCAGCCACTACCGGATTAGTCTTACGCTTTAAATAAATAAAACGCTTGGTCGCGTTATTAGTAATACGAGCGATTAGCTCCTGCTCTTCAACATCAAGCACTTTTGCTAAAGCTTTCCAGCGAATATCAGTTTCAAACTCAGGATATTCAAGTACGCGTTTTGGGTCTGCCCAAATTGTTTGTACAGGAACACTTACTGCTAGCTCTACACCGTTGCGATCCATGATCATACCGCGCTGAACCGCTGTTTTCTTGATCCTAACCGTACGGTTATCGCCTTCTTTGATCAGCCTTTCAGGTTGGATGATCTGCAAGTAAGCAACACGAGAAACCATAACGCCAAACACGATCACCAAAGAAGCAATAACAAATTGAAAACGCCAACGATTAAACATTGGCTTAGCAATTTGCTTCGCCTGCTTATTTTTATTGTTTTTTGTCGAACCGCTCTTACGCGAAGAAGCCGCTTTAGCAGGCTTCTTGTTTTTCGACTTTGATTTACTGTTTAACCAATCATTCACGGTATTGTTACCACTACTTCTTCATCCGTGGAAGGTCTGTCCATGCCGAGTCTGTCTCTGGCTATTTGTTCGACTCTGCTGTGTTCAGCCAGAGCCCTTTGTTCTAATAATAAATGGCGCCAATGCAAATCTATGTCATCCCTTTGTTGCAATAATACGTCCTGTTGAATCACCATTTGACGATTAAGTTGTGCCCAATGTACAACTGCTACAGCTGAAGCTACATTGAGCAACAAGAGCCCCAAGGTAAGTTTATACTTACTTATATCTTTGAGTATGGATTTGGCTAACTGGCTATCGATTGTTATTTTCATTCTTCTAACCTCTCTGCCACTCTCAGAACGGAGCTACGCGCACGACTATTTCTAGCGATTTCTTGTTCTGTTGGTTTATAAGCTTTACCAACAGGTTTTAATTTAATGCCTTTGTTTAATTCAGCTTCTGTTACTGGCAAACCACGAGGTACTTGTTTGCCTTGCGATTGCTTACGCACAAACTGTTTAACAATTCTGTCTTCCAACGAGTGGAAGCTGATCACAGACAAACGGCCGCCAGGCTTAAGCACATCTAAACTAGCGTCTAGCGCTTTTTCAATTTCAACAAGTTCACTGTTGATATAAATGCGAATGCCTTGGAAAGTACGAGTTGCAGGGTGTTTTTTCTCAACCTTGCTTTTAGGAACCGTTGATCTAACCAGTTCTGCTAGTTGATCTGTTGTTGTGATAGGAGACTCAGTGCGAGTTTCAATGATCTTTCTTGCAATACGACGAGCAAACTTCTCTTCACCGTAAGTTTTGAGCGCAAAAACAATGTCGTCTTCTTCCGCTTTCGCTAACCAATCTGCCGCAGTAATGCCTTTACTGAAATCCATACGCATATCTAATGGGCCAGACTTCATAAAGCTAAAGCCACGATCGGCTTCATCTAACTGAGGTGATGACACACCTAAGTCCATTAAAATACCGTCAACTTTGCCACTAATGCCGTGAGATTCAGCAATAGCAGCTAACTCAGAAAAAGGACTGTGGTCGATATTAAAGCTTTGATTATCAGCGAATTTTTCTGCTTCTTTGATCGCCGTAGGATCGCGATCGATAGCATATAAACGGCCTTGCGGACCTAGCTGTTTTAAGATTTCCCCAGAGTGACCACCACGACCGAATGTACAGTCAATATAAATTCCGTCAGGCTTAATCGCCAACGCATCAATAGATTCATCCAGTAACACAGATACGTGTGCTTCAGTCATGTTTGCCCTATCTAGGTAAATAACAAATTAAAGGGAGAAGTCCTTCAACCTGTCAGTTAATTCAAAATCACCGGTTAGTTCAGTTTCAATATCCTCTGCCAGCTGCTGCTGCCATTGTTGCTCTGACCAAAGTTCAAATTTATTAAGCTGACCTACCATCATGATGGCTTTTTCCAAACCAGCATGCTGACGCAAGGTTGCAGGTAATAATATGCGGCCGCTTTTATCCATATCAGTCTCGTGAGCGTTACCAAGTAACACTCTTTGAACGCGACGTTCATGCGGATTCATTGACGACAATTGACGAAGTTTGAATTCGATCTCTTCCCACTCATAAAGCGGGTAAAGCAATAAACAAGGTTGGTGAAGATCGACAGTGCAGATCATTCTTCCTTCGGATTCAGACAGCAGCAAGCTTCGATGCCGACTTGGTATCGACAACCGCCCCTTACTATCTAACGAAAGAGAACTGGCACCGCGAAACATGATTTCTCCGTTTTGTGGTTATTTTATCCACTGTTCTAACCCATATTTAGGAAGATATGACACTTTATCCCACAACTTCCCACAGAATTGAAGTTTGGCCTCGATGTATAGGAAAGTCAAGACGAAACCAATAGGAAATTGATCGAAAAGATCCTTTATATTTTAGTATATTGAAATAACTCAAGATTTAGTGGGAGAAAGTGGGAAGTTTTTGTACAACTTGATCTTGTTTGTGGGATTCTTACTTTTTTTGTGCTTTAAAGCATATTATGGTCGTTTTGTTCATAATATGGTTTACAGTAAAGCATATTATGGCGCTCAGCCTTCTTGCTAGGCTTGTAGATTAGCTAAGCTGTAATTTCATAAGAGCATGAATAAAACTTGTAGATGAGCAGAAGCTTTTTAGAACGGCAGACTGCTTTGTGCTAACAACCTCAGTTCGTAACGCCCAGTTCAGGGGGGAGCAACGCAATACTGAAGCCGCTGCGTTCCACCTTAATCACTAAAATCAACGCATAGTAAAAGTGCCACGCGTTGCGAATCACTCTTAAACAGTTTGTTATAAGACATTATTTTTCCGTCTCTATCTATTCCAAACACGCCAATTGTCACTACCGATGTTTTCCCGACAAACAAGCTTTAAACCAGTTAAGGTACTAACAAGTCGATCCCCCCATTCGATACTCTCAGGGTCTAATACGAAGCCCAAAACGCATCCAGAGGCAAATTGGTGACAGTTAAACTTAACTATACTGTAGTCATACTTATTACCGATCTCTGATAGCGCTACATCTGCAGTATATGAACAACCAACGGAACTTGTATCTGAGCATGAAACATAAATGCTAGAACCGCACTGGAGTCCCAAAAGACCAGAAGTAAAACCGTCAGCACTTACTTGTTCTACAATACCTTTATTATTTAGGTGAACAATTTTTCCGTTACCCACATAAATACCAGAGTGCTGAATTACCGATGCTGCGATGATGAAGTCGCAATATACTACACTTCCAACTTTTGGTTGTACTTTATCAAAAACATAGTTGTCAACAACATGCTCTAATATATTCAATGGCACCAAATAGTTTTTTAAGACGCCTATCACATTATTTCCTTTTGTTTAAATATTGCATTTATTACAAGATGTCTTATAACGCTAGTTAAGCGGCGCTGCTTTGCTGCATCCTTTCTTGAGCGTCTATTATGAACTTACTTGTGGATCTGTTTTCTTCGATACCTTTCGGGCAATTAGAACTCCAAGAGCGAAGGTAAGTGCCTGAAGTGGAGCAAAAGGAACGATGACAAGCACAGGAGTAACAACGCAAGACCCGAAATATCTAGCCAGTACTTTATATCTATGGTTTTTACTTGCGTTCCAAATCCCTATATAGACAGCAATTCCATATAAACAAAGAATAATAGAAAGAGCTTTAAAAGCTCCGATTGTTGCGCGGCCTCTTCCTGAATCATTTTCCAAGACATCTATAAGTTCAAGACCAAACAAAAAAATTAAAACCAAGCTACCAAGTAATCCAAAAAGCCAGAATGTTTTACCCAAACTCAGTTTCCCTGCACTTACAGGATTTTTAAGAATCAACTTGCAAGACAAGCCAAGGATAAACAAAATTACTAAATACATTTAAATCTCCATACTTTCATGTAAAGGGCTCATAACGCCCTGTTAATGGCTTACTATATTTTTAAACCATTAAACCGTAACTTTTAGCTACCGTTTTTGCTACACCATCTAGACTAGGAAACATAGTGCTATCATTAATACCATATGTATCAACCATTTCTCCTAACTCTATAACTAATTCGTTATTAATAACCCATTTCTCAATATCTATATGGTTTGTAATTTCAATATGATTGGGGCAGGCTAAGAATAAACCTGATTGAGCTGTTATTCTTGTCGTTGAATGGTGAGGTTCAAAAATTTTAATGGTTTTAATGACAAAAGGCGATTTATCAGTGTCAGGAAAATCTAATTCTTCAGAACGTTTAATTACGTAGATTGCTGCATTTTCAACCTCATAAATATCAGAGCATGCAAAAAATGCCGCTACTAAAGGGTTTCTAGTCCAATCCATTAACCTAGTAGGTAAACCGTGATGTTGTGCTAAAGCTAGCCATTCCCAATCATTTTCAAAATAAAAATCAGTATATGGCATTCCGAAACGTCTGAAGTCTTCCAAAGCATTAATTTCAGAAAATTTATCAACCTTGTAATTAATATTGCCGTTATCAATATCTTCTTTGTTCTCAATATAAGAACGTGCAACCCTTGATATTAGTTTGTATTTTTCATTAGTAACCCCCCTATAGATAGGAGAACAATCACTGTTTGAACTAACAAGTTGATGGAAATCAGATATTTTATTTATAGTTTTAGTTAACACCAAACTCTCCCACAATATAACAACTTAATACTAAGTAAACCGCGCATATTTCTTATTTTTAATTGCGCCCTTTTACAATCAATGGGGTCAGAGTCGTTGAAAACAGGAAAATAAATTAACCTGAAGTTAAATTCAATGAACCTGACCCGAATCAATAGGGTCAGAGTCGTTGAAATTATAACAGCCAATCACAAACCTATAACTTCACTGAATAATACAGACTTGTATCAATTTACACTGACCCTATTGATATCGTTATACATTAATTTTCGGAACTACTTTGATACTTCAAGTAACCAACACTTAGCCAGCCAATTTTTCCATCACATTCGCCATCATAAAACTCGACTTCAACTCGTTGCCAAATACCTTCTCCATGTCTTTTCCCTGTCTCCTTAACTCTTGTACCTGAAATTGCTGTACAAACATATTTAGATTTGTCATTTATTAATGACACATCATAAGAAGAAATGATATGGACACTCCCCTCAGAGTGCACTGCTAGAATAGGAGAAGAAAAGCAAGAATAAACCAATGGGGTCAGAGTCGTTGAAAACAGGAAAATAAATTAACCTGAAGTTAAATTCAATGAACCTGACCCCATTGATTCAATACTCCAAAAACACATGACGCCAAACCAGGTGAGCCGTAGGCGGCATTGACCGCTTTGTTATACTTTTTTACCTGTGAGTATGTTGTAACTATTTTCATCTACATACATATTTTTCATAACTTCATCATTATGCCGGTCAGCGATTTCCATTAGTCTTGGAGTGCCTATACCCAAGGCTTCATCGAAGGTTAACTCTCCATGAGATATTCTTCTATAAATATGATAGAAGGCCGACTCGTCGTGGATGCAGTTGTTACTTATGAATTCCATTATACCTTTACTTGGAGAGAACCATTCGCCATGCAGTCTGTGCTCTGAGAACAAGCTGTGTAGATAACGCTCGGTACGCTTAGGGCCAAAACAAACTCCAAGAAGTTTAAGTTTATCAGGTGACCCTGCTTGTAGATTTCGTATGCGTTCGCTGACTGCGGTTGTAGTCTTTCCTATTTTAATTCTTTGAGTTATCTCACCCTGAATAAAATAGGTAACTTCATGGCTATAGATTCTGTTGTTCATAAAATATAACGTCTCGGTAAGAGACTTCAAATCAATTAGTTATACTCTAGCGGCTTGCCCGCCACAAACCAATTGATTTTTGTCCATTTTAATCAGAACCAACAGAGTCAGAGTCGTTGAAACTATGTTGATAGTATCAATTTACACTGACCCTATTGATAGAACTTTTAGCAAAGAAATATTCAAACTCTCTACTTAAAATTTTATCCTGTAACTCAAATCTGTTTTTTGAGAATATTGAAAGGTCATTAGCAAAAACTGGTACTCAAACAGAGAATACAAACCAATAACTAAGACGGAGTTCTTTCGCCTCTAGCATTCTAACTCATATAATCTCAAACCATAATATGGTTTACAGTAAAGCGTATTATGGCGCTTTGCTTTTTGCAGAGCCTCCAAATTAGCTAAGCTGTAATGTTATTAAAGGAATGAAAATAGCTCGTAGATGAGCAGAAGCTATTTAGAGCGAAGGACTGCTTTGTGCCATAAATGGCTCTTCAGATGTAACTCATCTCTGCCCCTAAATGAGTTAGAAACGATAGTTGCAAAGCACACCAAAGCGCTAGTTCGCTCTAATATTTCCCTTGGTCTGCTCTCAGTGTTAACCGGACGGTGGCTAAAGTAGATTTGAACGGGAGCTTTGTGCCACAATCGCTATAGCCACAGCGGACTATTCATACTCACAATCTGGTGAATCGAACTCTCCACCAACAGAGCCTCTCAAGGCTCCATACAGTTTTCTTTTTTTACGCAAAACTATCTCAATCTCATAAAAGCGATCCATCTAAAACCTATCTTTCAGTACGGCAAAATAAATCATGGATCTTTGCGTTTTCACTAGAGCTGCTGTCAAAATCACTTTGTGTAACTCTCACTCCAATATTATCGTCTTCAGGAGCAGGGCTTGAATTCTCTCTGTTGTATTCCACCACTTCATCTATATCGCAATATTCTGAAATAGCGTCAATCTCATACTGATCAAATTTGATGGATACATACTCTAATTGCTTTTCAACAAATCTATCTACATCTAAAGACGTTACGTCATCTCGGTGAAATATTTCATCCATAATACCGCTGGAAATAATTTCATCAGTAAGTCTATCGCCTAGATGTTCTGTATATTGAGATTTGAACTCATTAACCCAATAGTCCTTAAACTCGTCCTCTGGGAAGTTGGCTATTATGGCTGATAGGTTATCAAAGCTTTCTGTTTCAATTGCTTCATAGAGCCACTTGCTAACAAAATGATAAAGCTTTGTTGAGTTTCCTGGCTCCCACTCTCCCTCAACAATGTGTCTGACAGCCTGTGTTTCAAGTTTATTATTTAATGCTATGTTTTCATCTAGTACATTTTTAACGATGAAGTTTTTGAAGCTAATGTACTCGTGGTTGAAGTCTAATATATAGGTAGCACTATCAAATAACTGTAAAGCGTAATTGTTAAGTTTATAACTAGAATCAGCGCAAACGGCTTTTACAAGCTCACAAATGATTTCTTTATGGTTAGCAGGACTTAATTTTACGGACTGCTTTAAACTAGAAAGGTTTTTAACTGCTTGGGCTGATTGCATAGAGCTTATCAATTTCGAGATATACGGCACATCTTTCAGGTAAGTTGCTATCACATAGTCAGCGATTGATGGGTTAAAGAGGTTGTATATGACATTGCCACCACTTAATACATGTCGATTTAGCAAAGACCCTGTCAATAACTCTAAACTTTCGCCACAACTATTGGTAACTGCGTCAGTTCTTAGTCTGGCAAATAAGATTTCTATGTGTGCTTCAGGTATTGAACGACCGTAAATTGATACAGCAACCACCAAGTCTTTATTTATAGAACTTAAGTGCTTTTCGATAACGGTGCGCCATATGTCTTTAGGGTTTTCTAAAGTGGACTGGATGTGTAACCAATAATCATGACTAGAAACGTGGTGTAGCTTTTGTTCGTCAGTTATGAATTCTATTAAACGAGGGTTGAAGTTATCGTGTTCGACAATGTCCAAGTATCTCTGATTTTTATACACCTCATCCAAAAATTCACTTTCCAATTCATTAAACCAAATATGGTTATATAGGATTTTTGCTTTTTCGAACTTAGAAAGTTTGCTTATGCTCAGCTCATATTCGTTTTGGTTTATATTGTGAATTCTGAAGGTGTCGGTCAGATTATACCCTTGATTTAAGATGTTTGACCTTGTCGTCAAAATGAACTTTTTATTGGCATTCTTTTTTACTCGTTTAATAAACTCGACAATTTGAGAATCAGACTTATGTTGGATAGCTTCTAAGTAATTTCGCCCCAAGAAGTCATCATAGTAAAATACCTGCTTTTCATCTGTAGCATAGACTTGCTCAGCTTCTGTAATTGAGTCGCTAATTGAAAATAGCTTGTAGCCTTTTGCTATATAATGAAGGCATAATTGCTCGGCTAAAGTTGTTTTACCTACGCCGGGACTACCTTTTATTATCACGGTTCCTAAGGAATTAAGCTTTTTTAATGCTTCCTCGTGATTTTTGGTTACAACATACTTTTTACTTTTATTTATTATTTCCTCAACAGCAAACCGGCTACGCCCTTCAATTGCCGCGTTCATAATGTTTTTCAACACATAAGTACTTGCCAGCCAAAGTTTGTAATACTTTTCTTCGACTCTTGGGTATTGAGATAAAAGGGAGTTTAAACTTTCGTTTCCGCAAACATCTGACTCTGACAAAATGTAAGGCTCAAATATTTGTTTAATATCACGCTTGTCTTGAACCGATAAGCATAACGATGTGACGAATATATATCTACTTGGATTAAGCCTCTTTACTTTTTCAACTTCAAATTTCTTTAATTTATTTTTTAGCTGAGAGACACCAGACTTTAACCAATGCTTGCACTGGATAACGACCTGATTGTCTGAATCAATGAAAAAACGCCCATCAATACCTTTGTCTTTACCAGCTTTGAATCTTTCAATTGGACTATTGAAATGTTCACTTAATAAATCAATAGAAAATGCTTCAAATTCCTTGTCATTAAGCGTTTCAAAACTGTAATCGTTCAATGCTTTCTCCTTTGTTGAAGCGTGTTGTGCAACCTAAACGTTGAGTTCGTACTATATTCTGGGCGTATCTGCTTTTAGCTATACCTTAAATTAAAAGAGGCTTTTAGTCATTGAATTAAAAGGGTCTGAATCGTTGAAACTATGTTGATAGTATCAATTTACACTGACCCTATTGATACATATTTACGGCTGAATTGAAGTTCAGCGGAAAGCTGTCCGACAACATGTAATTGTTACATGTGATGCCCTATATGAATATCTTCATAGAGTGTAAATCCATAAACGTATTCAGCATCTTTATCAAGATCTGCTTTACCTACGATTATCCTAAAATTACCGTCAATTTCTGGTAAGTGCTTATGAATTCGATGAATAATTTCAGGAATAGCTTCTTCTTCTAGAACCACGAAAATAATTGCAAGCTCATGAAATCCTTGCTCTTTGAGCATATACGACCTACGCAAGACTGCATTTATGCTATCCATCAAGTTCTTGGGGTTCCTTATTAACTTGATCTCAAAACCAAACTTCAAATCTTCTCGGTAACCAACAAAATCAGGGAAACCGTTTCTATTAAGCTCAAGCTGATGGAAAGATTGAGAAAGCCATTTATAAACTTCTTTTTCAACTGATTTTATTAGCTCATGGATACGCATATTACGCATAACTATTTCACGCCTGCGATCAGATACTTCACGAACCTCTTCGATTGCCTCTTCGGTGACTTGGGCATTTAGTTTTTCGTTTGCGAAATTTAAAAATCCCTCTGTGTTGTATACATGGAACCTCTCAACACCTGCTTCACGACCTATTTCGTCAGTTAGCTCAGGTCTAACACCAATAGTCTTTTTACCGTTGCTATCAACCTTCCACCACCAGTCTGCTTTTGCGTCATCTGTTACAAAGACTACATCCTTTATTTGATTTTCCTTCGCATGGTTTATCATTTGCTTCCAGATTATCAAATCACCATATTTTCGTTTATATGTAATTCCAGAGTATGTAAATTCATCTGGCTTTTTGTCATCTTTTGATGAGTCTTTGAATCCCGGCGGGATATTGTTTTTATATCTCGACTCTCCATCTTTCGATATATCATCTACTTCCTTTTGATTCTTTGGTGGACTGCCAACTTTTCCTTCAAATAAAGCGTCTATTCTATTTCGAATTTCATCATCAGAATTTACATTAATGCTGTTGCCTTCAAGGTTGTTTAATTCCTTTATAAATGAACTCTTAACTTCGTCGAATCTCGCTAGGAGGTCATCCGGATTGATGTAGCTATGTCGTTTTTTTAGCTGAAGAGAATTAAACTCGTTCCTCATACTGGAGACTGCACTTTCAACGATATTCTTTACTTCTGAGAACCTCTTATGCTGTTCCGCGATAACAGTTAATCTGTTACGCTGGTATTCAAGGCCCACATGATAAGGAACCCAAGCACGATCAGATAACTTCTCAATAACTTGTAGTAGGGCATCACGAGTAGAAGATTGATATCTATACAAGTTTAAAAGTACATTTGTATCAAAAATGAAAATTGCGTTATCCCAAAGTGCGACAAAATCGCCCTCACCTAATCTATAAAATCCTTTAAATAGACTTTTCATGATTCCTCAATCCAAACATATAACAATTTAATAGTGAGCAAATCACGCATACTTCTGATTTGTGGTTGCGCACTTTCCGTGTGGGATATTTTTAACAAAACTGACAACTTGTTGCCAGCGTTATCTAAAATATACGCTGTTGAATCTTGTAGAAGGCAAAAGTGTGCAAAATGCTCATCTTCATGAATATAGGAGAAAGTCACTAAGCACACTCTGTTTGCATACTGTATCGTAGAACCAAAAGGATCAGAGTCGTTGAAACTATGTTGATAGTATCAATTTACACTGACCCTATTGATAATTTCAATTCCATGATCTTTAAGGGTTCTGTTATCTATTGTTTGAATGAATACTTTCCAATTGTATTTTGTATAAATATCAGCAAAAGATTTAAAAATAGCTAAATTAGCGTGTTCGGGTAGTTTATCCCATGGGCTTTTTCTATTATAAATTTCTACAAAATGAAATTCTTCTGGCTCAATTGTGAATTTACTCTTGATATACTCAAGACAATTAGTAATTTGCTCACGAATGAATGAAACATCTTTATCAGGGAAAGCAACGCCAACATTTGTTCTTCTATTGCCAGTTACGTATTCAGAATCAGTTGAAATCGTTGGTCCAGTATGTATCGTCAATTGCGATGTACATGACATGCTCCTAATGCCCGCTTAACAGGCAAATACTGGTTGGCTAAAATCCGAAGCGTAGCGTAGGAACCAACCTGTATTTATCCTTGTTGAAGCGCTTATTAATATATTACCTTGTTCACAATCAATGGGCTCAATGAGTATCCGGCGCAGTGAACCGAAGCGAATTTAAGCAGCTTGCTAGGTTCATATGCTTGCCGAGCACGCTTTCACCAAGTTCAAATCTGAGATATATCTTTCCACTCTCATGCCAGACAACTCATTCATCGCCAAAAGAGCTTCAGCCAATGGTTGTTGGAGGTGTGCATATGGAAGGGGAGCAGCAGCTGCTATAACCAAGTTTTGTACATTGCTAGATGGAAGCTCACTCACATCCCCACCTTCTTCTAGCTTTATATTTTCTGTTATTTGAGTCCTGATCTGTGTGCTAATTTCATTTATATCAGGAAGTTGACCGTTAAACCTTTTTAGAATCGTAATATCAATTCGTTGTATCGCCTGGACAACTTCATTATCGGCAGAATCAAGAGAATCGTATGATTGATTGGCTAAATCTAGAGCTCTAGTAAGCTTGGTTTTAACCTGTTCGTAAGAGCCAAGCTCTTTAAAATGTGTAGAAATTAGTTGATCAGTCAATGATGTGTCTGTGCCAAGAACACTAATTGACTGATCTAAAGTTGAGATAATAGTCTGAATATTATCGAGCTCCGAGAATCCTTCTTCTAATCGGAGTGAATTATCATAAACACACTGCGTAGCCATTATCGCATTGGTATATATCTGCATTTGAAATGGAATGCTTCTATAGGTTTTCCTTGCTGATTGATAACCAAGGCCCACAACTGCCGTTTTAACAACATCAGAATGAAGATTTGCAACCTCAGCGCCTACACCTATTGTTACAAGATTAAGTATCCATGAGTCAAAATCATTATTTTTATCATAATTTTCAAGAACTGCGCTCTTGTACTCTTGAGAAATTTTTGACGCGTAAAGTCTTGCCTTACAAATATCAGTAACAGCAGCTCCGCAAGCACTAGTCTCAGTAAAGTTTTGAATGCTTTCTATTTTAATAGGCTTGAAGGAAACACAACCAGTTACTAGCGATGTTAAGAGTATTAAGTATAGAGTTTTCATATTACCTCCATGTTGGTTTAGAGAAAATATAACATGTTTATAGCGAGCAAATCGCACGCTCTCTACCGCAAACACAGTTCACTTTTTCGAATGGATTATATTTAACAAACTTGTTAGCTAATTGCCAGAGTTTTTAAATTTAATGGTTTTCGTTTTTCAAACAGTAAGGTCAGAGTCGTTGAAACTACTGACCCTATTGATACATCTATCGCTCTGCATCAACCCCAGCAATAAACTCCTCTATGGAGGTTTTGAGGTCTTTTTCATGAGCTTTGATTTTTTTAAGGGCCTGCATTGCTTGCTGTTTGGCCTTATCCAGCTTGCCTCTCTCTTTGTAGCCTTTGGCTAGATTAAGCAACACCCAGGCAGAGTCTGGATAAAGTTCTGCATTGTATTGCAACAGCGCCATGCCTTTTTCGGGAAACTTCAGGTCAGTCATATAAAAAGCGGCAAAATTGATCGCATCATCTCGAGGTTTAATCTCCTGAAACAAGTCTTGCGACAGCAGCTTGAAATGCTTCTCAAAACCTTTTGGTCCCTCGGGAAAAACTCTTTGAGGTACTGACCAGTTTCGATACAACTCATTGGTGGAGTTCACCAGACCAGTCATTTGCGTCGCTACATGGGGCAACGTTTGCAAATGTTCTATCTTAAATCTGAGGCCCTTGGGTTTGGTTTCTTCTAGAAACGACTTTAATTCTAAAAATCCCTCACGCATAGCTATTGCCGTATCATCAATTACCTGAAAGCCTTCATTTCCAAGATTGGCATAAAGAAACTGATTTAACTCTTCTTCTGAGGACAGGTAGCTCTTCAATTTAGGCAATGTGATTTTATTACCCCAGTGAATGGAAGGACTTAATGCAACGTGGGCAGTAAATAGGCCAGGACGGGAGTGCATTGCATGCAACGAAAGAAGTCCGCCAAGAGAGTGTCCGCTTAGGGTTTTAAAGTCAGAAGTTTTATAGTGCTCATCGACAAAGGGAAGCAGCTCTTTCTCAATGTAATCCAAAAAGGTATCCGCACCACCACCTAGTTTGTATTCGACATGTTCAGTTGGTGTGTAATCCCTGATCCTGTTTTCGTTTTCAATAGCAATCAATATCATAGCCGGAGCCAAGCCATTATTATAATAGGATGACATGATTTCCTTAACCAAACCTTTGTAATACTTACCATCCAGAAAATAATAGGTCGGATATTCATAGTCTGGAAAGTCCCCATAACTATCGGGCAGATAGACAGTGACGTTTTGCTTTTCACTCAACGTCTTAGAGTTAATTGTGTGTTCTTTAACAATGACGGCATTGGCAGAAAATAGAGGCAATAGGCAAAGGATTGTGGCGAGAAGCCTTAGCTTTTTTAGGTAGCTCATAAAATTCCCTTTTTATTATTTTTCCGAATAAGTTACCAAATAATAATTTTGGTGAAAAGCGGTTGGAGTAATTCGCAATAACAACCCTAGGAGGGCGAAGCCCTAATCAATGGGGTCAGTGTCATTGAAAAGAAAGTTAACCTGATCCAATCAATACATCATGGTAACTAGCTTATTGATCACTAAATTCAGTGATGTGCCATAACTCACCTGAAGGTCCCCAAAGATATAGCAGTTTCCCCCAAGGAACCCCCTTAGGCTCTTCAAAACGGTCAAACACATCAGGAGACTTTTGAAGTTTTTCATGAACATCTTCAATAGAACTTACAACTAGTTGAAGCATCAGGTTGTTTGCAAATTCTTCATTGTAAAAATTTTGTAGCAAGAATGAACACTCGCCGTTTTCAAATTCTGCAATTTCATCAGTCTCGAATGTGAGTTCAAATCCTAACTCCTTGTAAAATAATTTTGATTTTTCAAAATCTTTACTAGGAACAAACACTCGTATGTCTTCTACTTGCATATAGCTATATCCATTAAAAACTAAGCACATGAACAACTGACGAAAAGTAGAGCTGCTCGAATCAATAAGATCAGAATCAACAGGGCCAGAGTCGTTGAAAAATAATCACTCTAAACGTAAATTTCTAAACTAGAAGTGTGATGCTAAACAGAGATATACGGTTCTACGTACTATAGAACCGCACTGCAAGATTTAATTTTAACCTGCCCCCATTTATTCTGATGCGCTAGCGCATACAATCGCAGTACATAGCTACGATGACTTTCGCATAATTTGCTCTATTTATGCTTAGACTCCTATGAATTCGCAATCAATTTTTTTCTTACTAACTGGCAGCGCAAACTCAACTGCTTTTAACAACTTCTTTCCATGACGAGCATATTCGGTTTCAACTTGATAATTTTGAATCAAAACCTTTTTTAAAGGGGTGCCTTGATAATTGAATTGAGCTATTTCTTGACGGATAGCTTCGAGTAATACATTAAAGCTCATAAAGTAAGCCTTAAGCTTTACGTAGTTTATAGGCCTTTCTTTTGGTTCAAAGTTAACAAGTGTTTTGATTTCCCCTGATTTACCTTCTTGCAAAACTTCAGTTAGCTCCTGTAACAAAAAGGCTCTTGCCTCTTCTAAGTGTTTATTGTTGTCAAATCTAAGGTTAGATAAGAGCTCAATATACTCCACTCTTTTTACGAGAACTGAATTACCACTGCCATCGCAATAAAAGCCAAACGTTTCATCAGGATTTAATACTTTTAAAGACTTACTTTCACTACTCACAAGTTTTCGAGAAGTGGGAAATTCACTATTTTGTTCAGCCCTAACAACATTTAAAAAGACTATAAAAGATAGGAAAACTACTGCCAATTTCATTTAACCGCCGATGCTCTAACGCCATCAAAAAAGAAGATTAGGTTAAGGTTAAAATTACAAATCACAAAGTAAAAAATGATTCAAAACAGAAACTTGCAGCTCCGTGCTCTATAGAGTCAGACTACAAGATTTAAATTAACCTGATTCTATTTATTACTTGTTTCTTTCTTGAAAAAGTTGCCATAGTCTCTGCGCGACGGGGCCAACAGGCTCTGAGTCTCGTCTGGCGATTCGAAATTCAACTTCTGACTCAGAAAACAAATGGGATCAGGTTAAAAATCAATCTCCACCGAAAGAGAACTTCGGTGGATTATTTATCTCTCAAAAATCAGTGACCGAACTTAACATCAGCGTTGTTAGCTAACTGCGCTCTGAGGCCATCACCGAAATTGAATACATGCAAGTAACCTTTCTCTTTATGATCGCCAAAATATGAGTCATCTAATAATGCTTTGAGATCAATAACTTCACTAAAGTTTTCTCTGGTCACATCATATTTCCCCCAAGAGTCTCCTTTTCCATCATAACCTCTATCGTACTCTTGGCCTTCGAGAAAGATATCAGGAATTTGTTTAGCTACTCGAACAACTTTTTCGTTACTGTTAAAAGCGGTTTCAATTGCCAGCTTTTCGTTCTCCGAAATATTACCTGTTGCGACCAATTTATTCTCTTCATTCACTGAAAAACCCCAGTCTTTATTTGCCAAGGAAGGTTGTGATTGCTCCAATTGAGAAACAAGATCATTTATATCATCACTAATAGAGAATAATTTTACTGCCATTTCTCCATTATCAATTTTTTCGGCCATCTTTCTTTGTAGTTCCAGTTCAGATCTGTGAGAAGTGATAACCATAGGTCGGTTATAGGTTGGATCGTCTTCTGGTGTACTTTTGTGGTAAACATCACTCGATATAGCACTATGAGCTAAAGTTTGGAATTCCTTGTCTGTAAGTTTCTTCTCTTCAACAATTTTAGCTTGTTGGTCAGATGTTTTTTGATTCAGCAATTCTGATAAATTATCGGTTACAACCTTCATATTTTAATTCCTTTTAATGTGGTTAGGTATACGCTCCACTCACAATTACGGTATCGGCTTTACTTTTGCTTTGTTTAATAAACTTAGAAAGTCTTGCTATTCGCACAACTAACCAATCAAAGAGATTACTCCTCTAACAGAGTTGTAGCTTAGAACTGCTTCTGTTAACTTAGGAGGAAAGTGAACTTAGGCGGTAAATTCGGAAAACTTCATTGAAGCTTTGATCCATAATACTGTTTTGTTGGCGGCTATTCTGATAACCAATTACTTTATTATTTCTTTTAATTCAAAAGCAGTTAAAAATAAAGGAGGTAGTATGGCAGGAAAAAATTTTAAGTACTTTTGTGCTTCAACAATAAACGCAATTTCAGCTGTTTGTTCTAGTATATTGGCTAGCCACATAACAACCGGGCATTACAGCCTAAGTTTATTTCAATGGAATCAGAGCCATTAAAAATAAAATTAACCTAAAATTAAATTTAACCTGATTAACCTAATTATTTCTCTGCGTTAAAAGACCACTTCACACTAACCCCAATTGGCTTTTTACTTCTTGAGTTTCCCTATCTCGTCCCTTGGCATATTCTTCTTCGAGCATTTCTTTCAGATCTTCCATTTGCTCTTTAAACTCATCTTCGCTGATTTTTCCTTCCTTAAGCAAAGACTCAAGCTCTTCCATCGCTGCTTTTATTTTATCGACTTGTTCTTTATTTAGGCCGAGTCGTTGGAACAGCAATGACTCCATTGCCTTTTCAGAAAAGCTTTGTTTGTCGCTATTTTGCCCTTCACTACTTTGCTTTTCACGGCTTTGAGCGCCACTTTGCTGCGATTGAGACATAGCCGTTGTTAAGTGCTCACAAAAATTCCCGCTATGTTGGTTAGTGGTAATTCCACTACTAGACTTGTTAGAGTTTTCATGTGCCGAAATATTTGGTTTTTCTGAGATAATCATGGTTTGAACATCCTTTTCGCTAAAATCAGATAACAATTGCAAAGCAATTTATGCGCCTAATATCCGCAACTTACTAGAGAACTGTGAAGCACCGTGTATTAATAGAATTTATTACTCAGAGTCGAGCTGTTTCCTACAATAATCTCTATACTGTTTGCCACTAAAAGAGGCAACACATTGCCCAATAAAGAATTTGACTAAAGCAGTCTTTCCAAATAGTTTGCAGCTCTAGTTTTTACAGCATTTTTAATAGCTAAGTATGTCACCACGAGTATTTCAGTTTTTCTTCGATTACTTTACCAACCTAGGTGTTGCTGCTGAAGATATAAAGCAAGTAGCTCCAGATTTAAAGCTGATAGAGCTTGCTCCTTCAGATGTACTTCTGTACCAAGGTGAATCTCAGAAATATGGTTATTTAATTTTTTCAGGCACTCTCAGAGCTTGTTACTTTTCAGATACTGGAAACGAACGGTGCAAAGAATATTACTTTCAAGGCGAGCTATGCTTTTTATACTCCATTTGGTTAACTAACTCTCCTGCAAACTATCAAGTTGATGCATTAAAGCCGTCAAGCGTTATTCGTGTTCCATTAGAGATATTAACTTCTAAAAATTGGCAATCAGCAAAACTAAAATTGCTAGAACAACAACTACTTTATAAAGAAGAAAAAGAGAGATTTCTGTTACTTAAAAGCCCAGAACAGAGATACCTTCACATGGTTAACCATGTTCCCAAATGGCTGCAAAACCTTAATGATACTCAATTAGCTGCCTACATAGGCATTAGTCCAATTAGTCTCTCTAGAATAAAAAGCCGCATTAAGTAATTAACTTAAGTTAATTATTTGCAATCTAATTCAATAGACAATGAGGTCATGATTCAAATTCATTTTTGAGAGTACTAAATTGTCTGTATTTTTATTGTCCCAATCACTTATTCTGCTCGCTATATTTTGCGATTTAGCTTCTTTTCAATTTAAACAACGCAAACAGATAGTAAGCTGTCTTTGTATTGCTGGAGTTTTAATTTGCAGCCATTTTATTTTACTAGAGCAGTGGACAGCAGCCGGTTTGATGGCTTTAGCAACAGTTCGATATTTCCTCAGTATTTTTACTACATCAAGCCTCGTAATGTTGGTGTTTTTGTTTTCTTCTTTGAGCATACTTTTGGTTACCTTTTCCGGAGTTATCAGTTTGTTAAGTTTTGCAGGCTCCGGATTCCAAACTATCGCCTCTTTTCAAAAGAATGACAAAACTTTGAGGTTACTGATGATCATTGGAACCAGCTTTTGGTTAGTGCACAATTTCCTTATTCACTCTCCTCTTGCTGTAATAATGGAAGTGTTGTTTATAAGCAGTAATTTCGTTGGCTATTATAGATTTTACATAGCACCTTTTAAAAAACGTGTGTGAAGTAATAACCAAACAAATCAGTGCAAAATCAGCTAAAAATCAGGTTTTTCATTTCTCTAAACGTTAGCTTTCTGGTTAGTTTTTTGTTTTCAACAAGGATTAATTTATGCAAATGCCTCAGCTTAAGAAGATAACAACCTTGCTTCTTTACACATCAGTTTCAATACTAGCTGCTGGATGCCAAACTAATAACACGAGCCTAACTAAGCCATTTTCGATTATCTATGGCCATAAAAATGCAGATGGCAAAGGCATATATATGAGTGATAACGAAGGGAAAGTACGTGTAAAAGTTATCAGCGCAACACTTAGTGATGGCTACCCAGCAGTTTCTCCAACGGGTAAAGCGATTGCTTTTTACGGTAAGTACGACAAGTATAAAACTTGGTCTATCCATACTGTAGATGTCGACGGTAACAATGTTCGCCGCTTAACCAACAAAAAGCATGTTTGGGATAGCGCTCCTGTTTGGTCACATGACGGCAGCAAAATAGCGTTCGCAAGAGAGTACAAAGATACAAACGGAGATTGGCGAGAGGAAGTATGGCTAATGGACGCAGATGGTAGTAACAAACATCAGATAAAAGCCATTGAAGGCCGCTCTCCTGAGTTTATGCCAGACGGCAGAATTCTGTTTCAATCTAAATCGAGTCCAAGTCAAATATGCATAGCAAATATTGATGGTAGCAATATAGTTCAGCTGACAAATGACGACACCAATAATATGTCGCCAAAAATATCTCCCGATGGCACCCGCATAGCTTACCTGTCAAATAGAGATGGGAATCAAGAAGTTTATATAATGGATCTAGATGGCTCAAATGCTACGCGCATAACAAAAAATGATATTCAAGAATGGGATCCACTATGGTCTCCTGATGGCTCTAAAGTCTTATTTTCATCTCAAAATGTCGATGGTTTTTACGATATCTATAAAGCTAATACTGATGGTTCGTCGAAGGAAAAAGTATTGAGTAATGCCTCTCAAGGAGCAACTATTTATCATTTAGATAAAGTTCATTTACAAAGGCTTTTCGCGAAGGAGTAACTTATAAAATAGACCGAATAGTTGAAACAGAAATAGCATTATTCACTCAGGCTTTTCTTCTTACGCTTCTCAACTCTTCTTCTTTATCTTAACTCTTTATATTTCTCTTGATAACCGAAATAAAGTGCTTAGGTTTTAGTGGTAGTGCGGCGTTTGATGCTTGAATTGTCGCATCTATATTCCAATTCAGCTGGAAGACAACGGCAAAGCAGAGAGCATGCACGTGTCTTTTGAGTTTACTGGACGAATTGCACTCTCCTTTGAAAGCAATAAACAGAAGTTCCTTTGCTTTCTTCAACTCTGTAATACTCGCCATTCGTCCTTGCCCATTTTTGATACTTCAGTGAGTTAAATTTGGGCAATTAACTTAAAATCAACTCAAGTGAACTTGTTCTAAGCCAACCTGTTGCAAAGCATCTATGCTGCGAAAAAGCTCTGAGGTGATGAAGTACTTTTTGTTATCTTGATAGAACATATCCAAGGTTTGGCTAGATAGTGGACATGCGAAGCCGTACCCTTGAAATGATTTAAAACCGAGTTTTATTAGAGTATCCAATTGCTTGCGGTTTTCTATTCCCTCCACGAGCACAGAAACATCCAATTGACTGCAAGTTGCGAGTATTCCTGAGCAAATGGTCTGTTTCTTTAAGTTGGTATCTATATTGTTCACGAACCTGCGGTCTATTTTTACTTCATCCACTTCAAACTGCGCCAGTTTAGACAAACCAGAGTAACCTGTCCCGAAGTCATCTAGGGATATTTTGAAGCCTAAGGTCTTTAGTAGTGCAATATTATCTTCAGCTTGGCGATCATCTTGGCTAACAGTAGATTCAGTTAGCTCCAAAACTATGTAGTTGGTAGGAACATCAAATTCTGCGCAGGTGTCAGTTAAATGTTTAACAAAACCTTCTCTTTCTAAATCTAAGCAAGAAATATTGATCGCGATAGGCGTCACTATATTGTATTGAGTTTTCCATTTTTGAAATTGTCTACAGGCAGAAAAGACAACAAATGGAGTTATTTGAGCAATCAAGCCAAACTTCTCAGCAACAGGAATGAATACTCCAGGAGGCAGGGAGCCAAGAGATTTAGAGTCCCATCGCAATAAAGCTTCTAGTCCAAGTAAAGCTCCATCTTTATTTACCTTTGGCTGGAAATGCAAAAACAGCTCGTCTTCTTGCAATCCTATAGCAAGATGCTCATTTATATTTTGTTCCGTTAACGACGCTATGTTGTGTTCTTGATTAGGCGAGTTTGTCCCTGAAAAATTAGACTTACACTTCTTAGTCACAAACTTCATCATTGAGCCTTTGCCTTAACTACCTGTAAAAACTAAGCCACAGTAAAATAGGCTAAAACTCAAATCGTCATTAATCATGATTACGCACTAAATTTAATTTATCTATTTGTTTTATATCAATTTTAGACTTAAGCACTTAATAAAGCGACCAACAGTCACATAAAATCCAACACCAGATTTGTTGAACTCTACCCTCCAACATTGACTCAAGTTAGAGTGATAAATTCGGTATTACCCTTGTTTATAAATTTTTCTATACTGACTAGGAGTAATCTCGAATTGGTTTTTAAATAGCTTGTTGAAGTTACTTTTAGAACCAAAACCGCAACGCACAGAGATATTTAAGATACTTTCTTGCTCTTCAGTGATAAGCATTCCTGCTGCTTTTTCTAAGCGCTTTTGGTTTACTAGGTTAGAAAAAGACGTATTTAACTGTGAATTAATCACTGCTGACAGTTGGTCACGTCTTAAACCTAACTCGTTAGCAACCATTTCAAGTGATATTCCCGTTTCCGTTAAAACTTCATTCGACTCTAAATATTGAGCTAAATCGACCAATACCTTTTCTGAGTCAACATTTCTTAACCTTGGCGCAATTGAACTTCCTGAATTAACAACTTTGCTGCCATTTCTTACTTCACTTTGCTGTGTCGCCAGTTCAGATAAGCTTTTAAGCCTAGTTAGTAACTGAGTGTTATTTTCTTGAATTGCTTTGTACTTGTAGAAAAAGCTCAGTGAGATCAGTAATACATCAAATGGCATGCTCCAAAGGATCAGCTTCGCTGTGATCTCAGAAAAAGGCAATAAACCAAGTAATGTCGCCTCGTATATGATGATTGAAATTGCAGAAAACATCAGTGGCCAACTAATAAATCGAGACCATAACGATTTCTCTTTAAAGCTACTTGTAAACGCGGCAGTTAAAAGTATCAGACAAGTTAGGTTACACTCAAAAGCCAGCAGATAAACACGCGTCATATTTGCCACAGGCATAGCTAGAATAAGAGTTATTATTCCGCAAAGCACTATGTAACCCTGAATAAGTTTGTCAAGCTTTGGTTGTTTCCTCCTACTATCAATGAACAACCTAACAAATTGGGTAAAGCTAAGCATGGACAAGCTACCCAAAATAAATAAAGCTTGGTTTTTTATTGTGATATTCATCGGAAATAACAGCAGATTGCCTTCGCCATAACAAAATAATATGTAAAGAAAGCCAAATAAGAGTCCTAACGAATACCAAATATTAGCTCGCTTCATGCCTTCTCTATTCACGCTAGACTGAAAAAGCAAAAACAGCATAAAGATGACTACGTAAAGAAAATGAGTGTAATTTCTCTGCGCTTGATAAAGTCCGTATTCGTAGCTACTTCGTATAACAGGAGAAAAAGATACCTGCGCACTGGAATCTATCCGAATAAAAATTTCCGCATGCTGTTGCTCAGCTAAACGAAATTTAAAAGTGGGATAAGCAGATAACTGATTCGATAAATCTGAGTGATCGCCGCTGTGATAAGTGATGACTTTTGAATCGGCAAAGAGATAAAAATCAACAAAATCTAACCTTGTATTATCTAAAGTTAAGAACCAATCCGAAGCTTCAGCATTGTTTTTCAACTTCACTTTTATCCAACATATTTGTTTAACAAAACCTAAATTGACATTAGTGAAATTGATCTTATTCCACTCGTTGATATTTGTTTGTTCGGGAGATGAAAGACAGTCATCATTTTGCCAGTAGGAGCGTGTAAGTTTTTCATCGAGTTCAGCGTTAGTTTGAGCATGCGAAACAAGTGAAAAATGAGCCATAAACAAGATCAAAGCTCGGCTAAGTAAGGCTAACATTTCATGCTGAGAATTGAGTTAACATACCCTATATGGAAACTAAGATAATGTCGTAAATGGTATAAAGACGAGTTAATCTAGTAAAGGAATAATTGTTAAATTTGCTAGGTCATTTCAGTTTGAAACTGACTGTACACAAGTATTTCCCCTTTCTAGATAATTAATTTTCGTCCTCAATCATGATTACTGACGATATAACTCATTCCTTCTTTAAAATACCCCGATTTCAAATTAGACAGTCGTAGTCAAGGAGCCTGTAATGAAGTATTCCCAATTTACCTTTCTTACACTAAGGAAAAATTGCAAGATGCTTTTAAAGAAAGTACTAAAGATCTCTTATAAGCAATCAGCAATAACCGATCTTACAGTCAAAGACCCAGTAGCGAGCACCAAAGCTTCTCTAGTTCCAAGGTTAAAGAATGTTGATACTGAACAAGTACTTATCAAGCTTGCTGACTATCTAGAAACGGACAAAGTATTAACCCAATCAGGCTTAACACTTGAGACTGTGGCTGCGGAACTGGGCGTAAGAGCAGATCAATTATCGGCAATCATAAACTCTCAACTGAACACATCCTTTCCAAACCTAATTAACCACAAACGGTTAGAAAAGGCGGCGTCTATGCTAATTAATGAAGCACAAGAGAGTATTTTAAGCATATCCGTGCAATGTGGTTTTGGTTCAAAAAGTCATTTTAATAAGCTGTTTAAACATCAATTTGAAATACCACCTAGTCAATATAGAAAAAAATTCAGAGAACAAAAAAGAGGAGAGTAAACAATTTACTAAGGTAAAAAGTGAAGAGGTTGTTAAATTTCTGTAGAGAAAAACAACGATATTGAATGATCAGTTGTAGAACATTAGCAACCCAAACGTCTTAAATCATGATTTCAGACGTTTAATCTTAGTAAAATTTCGACCTTACAAGCAAAAATCATTTTGTTTTAAATTTGTCTTCAAACTTAAGCTTTTCTGCTCTTACCCTCACCCACATATTTGAGTTTATTGGTATTACGAAAATGAGATTAGGAAGTGCTCGATAGTGATAGCTCGCAAACTTCTCTGCTTTAAGTTTTAAATAATATTTTTATTTGTACAGGTAGCTTTTGTTTCCGCAGGCTATGAAATAACTGAAACTATAGAATGTATCTGCCCTGCAATTTGTTCAACCTGCATTTTTCTTTATCCACCATCGAATAATCGAGGTTCGAGATAACTCAGCTTTGTTTTCTCGCTAGCTATTGAAATCATTTAATAAATTCAACTACTTAAATAACCAACATGCAATACTCATCAACACCTATTAAAAAATGCAAAGTCGTAATCGCTTACTTTCTCACTATCTTTGCCTTTGCATACTCAAACTTAGTGCAAGCTGAAGACAAAAATCCCACTTATCAGTCAGGGCCAAAAGAGTGGCTCAAGGTAAATCAAACAACGCAAGTGATGGTACTAGGCAGTGCTCACCTAAACAGATATACCAACAGATTAGAACAAGAAGACTTTGAGCCCTTAATTCAGCGTTTGGTAAGCTTTAATCCTCAAGTTATCGCTGTTGAATCGATTTATAACGCTAGCATTTTTAATTACCAACACCGAGAAAGTTACCAAGAAGTAATCAAACACTTTGCAGCAACAAGTGTATTACTAGCAGAAACAGCCCAACAAACTCTTCAGGTCGATGCAAGTGAAGCAATAGAAAAGGTCAGGTTTGCTGTCGAAGACAAACAATACTCTCTAGCAGAGCGTAAGAAGATCATTCTTACTCAATTAGCTGGATACAATCTTCCTACAGCTTTACTCCATTGGATGAAATTAGATAAAAAGCAGAAAAGCAGTTCTGGATTGCCAAATCTGGTGACAGAAGCCTTGGAAGAAGCATCAACGGGATTAAATGAAATTAATGTTGTTGCCGCACGACTCGCATTAGAACTGGAGTTATCAAATCTTTATGCAATAGACGATCACTCTGATAAAGATATTTACAGCACAATTACAGCTCCTTTATCTGCTGCATTCCAAAATAAAGAAGTAAAAATAGATCATTCCCGTCTCAAAAAGTTTCTTACCTTGGGCGAAAGTTACATCGATAACAAGGACGTTGTAGGCTGGTACACTCAATTGAATTCGAACCATGCTGTTAAAGAAAGTACTTATCAGTGGCAGGCTATTGTTGATTCGAAAGTGAAAGAAAATGCCAATCTTGCTCGTATTAGTCTATGGGAACTACGCAATGCACAAATGGTGGCCAATATTTTACGAGTCGCAGCATTAAATCCGGGTAAAAGAATACTCGTTGTTGTAGGTGCAGGACACAAAGCTTTTTTTGATGATTATTTAGCACGGATGACTTCTATTGAAATTGTTCAGCCTATTGATTACCTTAGCGATTCCAAAACGAACTAAGCCAACAAAAGCGCCAGTTACCCACTTAGCTATGACTCTATTGAATGTTAAATTAATGGAACTAAACCGAAGCTTGCTTCTGGTTTTCATCCTATCAAGCCTTTTATACGTAGAGTTAAGCATTGGCCGACTCTTTGGAGAAAGCCAATTTTATAGCTTGGTAGAACATTTAGTTTTTATTTTGTATGGCTTGAGCAGCTTCTTTTGCTGTTTATGGAGTGCTAATAGATTATTTAAAGCATCGCAAAACTTCAGTTGGTTGTTAGCGCTCAAATACATGTTGATAAGTGGATTACTAAATGCAGTAATCACTTCAGTTATCTTTGTACTAGTACGGTTTGCTGTAGCGTCCTACCATAACTTTGACTCTTGGCTACCGCCAGTAACAGGGCTGTTAGTTAATGTTTTTTATACATTTTTAACAATTCATTTGATCATAGCGGCTTTATATTTAAGTTACTTTGTCATTCGCCTATCTCATCAAATGGAGTTGCGACAAAAAGAAGCTGAAAAGCAATCTGCAGAAGCTAAGTTTCAATTGTTACAACAGCAGCTGACACCTCATTTTTTGTTTAATAGCTTGAGTGTGTTGGCTTCTCTTATTCCTATAGATGCAAAGCTAGCGGAGCAGTACGTTACCAAATTTGCTCACTTATATCGTTTTGTCCTGAAAAATAAAGATGAAGAACTGATACTTCTGCAACAAGAAATCAATTTTATAAAAGAATATTTGCAACTAATGAATATCCGATTTGCCAATGCTTACCAATTACAAATGAGCATTAGTGATGAACAACAAAAAGCGAATTGGATTGTGCCAGGAGGACTTCAACTTTGTGTTGAAAATGCAATAAAACACAATGTAGCAACGAGTGACTCACCACTTTTGATCCGTATTGAAGTAAACGATGGTCGGCTCTTTATTGCTAATAAAATCATTAAAAAACAACAACAGGTGCCATCGACAAACACAGGTTTAGCCAATTTAAAGGCTCGTTATCAAGTATTGAGTAAAGAGCCAATTTTAGTGACTGAGTTGGACTCAACTTTTAGTGTTTCAATTCCATTAATTAAGTTAAATAACTAAATCAAATAACAAGGGATAAAATGAAAGTAGGGATCATTGAAGACGAGCCTCTAACCGCGCAACGCCTAGTAAATATGCTTACGCAATATGATGAATCGATCCAAGTTCAGTTTATTGTCGACTCGAATGAGAAGCTTCAGCATCAGCTAAAAAACAGTGCGCATCCTGACTTATTATTTTCAGACATCGAACTACTAGACGGAGAAGTATTTCAATCTTATCGAGTCATTGAGCCAAAATGCCCGATTGTTTTCACCACAGCATTTGATAATTACTGGTTAGAAGCATTTCAAGAAAATGGGATTTCATATTTACTAAAGCCGTTTGACCAAGAGCAATTAGCGCAAGCAATAGACAAATATCACAAGCTTAGATCAGGAAGTTCGATAGCTTCGAATCTGCCACTTGGTGATAAAGACTTGAGGAGAAGTTCAAAACAGGATCAGTTCAAAAAGCGTTTTGTGATTAAGAGGTTTGATGGCATTGAACTTTTAGCAGTCTCAGATATTAGTTTAATCAAAGTTGAAATCAGTGGAATTAAGGCGTTTGACTATAACGGAAGTAGTTTTCCTCTTTCAGAACCTTCTTTAATACAGGTAGTTAATAAACTTAACCCTGATTTATTTTTCCAACTAAACCGAAACGAAGTCGTTTCTATAAACGCAATTGAAAAAGTGGTATCCGAAGATAAAGACCGTCTTGCAGTATCAGTTGCTGGATACAATAAAAAGTTAATAATCAGCGCACAAAGAACACCTGAATTTAGAATATGGCTCGATAAGTAGACTTATTAATAGACAGATTTTCACTTACCATTAAATACTGAAATTTGGTATTTCTGCAGCATAGTATCTGACTCCTGACCGTAATGAATATTTGCTTTAATGCTGAATTCGTCATCGTCAGTAATTTCTAGAGTCAAAAAGTTATTCTTGCCCACCATTCTAAACTCTCTTTCGAGCTTGATGTCATCATTCATAAACATATTGCCATCACCTTCGACTAAGTATTTTAATACCCAGTGCGCTGGCTTTCTCGAAATACCACTGGCCGTGATGTTCATTACATTAGCTTTGTCATATTTAGTGGACCGTATGCGAAATGCCGAAGCGCAATGAACGTCTCCACTTAGAAAAGTAATAGGTATAGCTGAGTCATGGGATGTTTTGCATATTGCTTCTAAAAGCTCGTTTCGCTCATCAATATTAGTTTCGTGTCCCCATTCATCTATCACATCATCTTTCATACCTATCTTCTTGAGCAGACGATCTCGGTTGTAAAACCACCTGTCTTTCCAATGTACAACTGGCACAGCTGTCACAACAAAAAGAGCTTTGTGTCCTTTACTCTGACTTTCGTAAAGCCAATCTTTAAAGCGTTGCATTTGTTTTTCATTCAACAACTTACAACCATTGGGATTATGTTCTACATCATGGTGATTACGCGTATCTAATACATAAAAACCAACCCGCCCTTTATCAAAAAAGTAATCCCAGATTTGTTCATCTTTACTTTCATTAATTCGACGTTCTTCTGAATTTTGTTCAGGTGTAACGTTAGTGCTTGGGTTGTGTAAATGTTGGTAATTTAGATAAGCTCTTTTCGCAGCTTTAAACGCAGACTGTGATAAAACTTCTTTCATCTCAGGTTCAGTATTTCCTAGAAAACTTCCCAGTTTTTCCATTCTCTCTGCTTTCGTTAACGAGCCCCAACCATCCATAATTTCGTGGTCGTCCCACATCATGTAATTAGCAAATGAGCTATAAACAGCTTTAATAGAATTGAAATTCCAATAAATTCGGTAATAGGTATGATAGATATTAGTTAACTCTTGAATAAGTCCTTCTTCATCAAACCCAGTAGGTTTATTAAATTTCTGAAAAAGCTCATCTTTTGAACGTTTTAGCCAATCCCATAAATCTTCTATTGTTGTGATATTTTGAAACTTCTGTATCCAAGAACGTTCACCGTGGGTATCACAATATACTTGATCTCCGCCACCTATGGTGAGGCGCGCATCAATTGCTTTTAACTCTTGCTCAAACTTATTCCAAAGTCCTTCTGTAATTTCTTTACGACCGAAGGGATCATGGCAACTGTAAAAACCGAAACTTATCTGCCTAAAGTCATCTTTAGGATCGGTACGGAAAGAGTAAGGCTTCTGCCAACCTGCGATAATTTTACTTTCAAGCTGTTCGCGGGTTTTACCTGATGCAATAATGAAGTAATGGTAGCGGCAATCTGGTTTTAAATTTTTTACTTCAAAGCAGTAAGTATTATCATGAAGAAAGTGAGTACTAGCTTCCTCGATAATAACTTTGGAGTTATCAAATAGAATATCCTCTGCACTAATTGTCGAGTCATCAATATCATTGCGAATTTCATCGTAATAATGACTTTCCAGCAATATTAAATGCCAACTACCTGAAATATAGGTTCTTAACCAAACCTTAGCTGTTGATGAAGTGACGTGACCAACAATGCACATGCTGCACTCGCTATCTACCTTGGCTTCATATTCGCTAGCGGTAATCACTTTTGACATAGCTGCCTCCGCAACCTTTTAAGTTCTTCCAGAAAGATTTCCTGCTAAGTTATAAATACAATAATCTATGAAACAACAGTATTTGAAAGCCTCACGTAACTACATATAGCTCAAGCCATTAGAATGGAATACCTTCCGCTTTAGACAGTTTACAAACTTAGCCAAGCCATATTGACCCTGCAAGTTATTTTTTGCGAAAGCAAAACTCTAAACATAAAAACAAACCATCCTACGATAGTTACTATACTGCAGAAATACACTTCTCTTCTCGAATACCATAGTATTATTATTTTTATTAAAAATTAGTAACTTACAGCATTGGTTAATTCACATTAATGTGGTAAATTTCGTCCCGAAAATAACTATAGCAATTTAAATTCTTTAATAATTAATAAAAGTAAAGGACTACAAAATGTTAAAACCCATAGGGATTACATTACTCCCCCTATTTTTTTCTCAATTTGCCAGTGCATCTATTGATTTAAATAAAACCGCGCAAACCAATGCACATGTCGAGCAACAAGCGACAAAAAACGATGAAAATGTACGTGTAATTGTTACCTTAAATCATGACTCAGTGTTGAAAGCTAAACTTGCTGCAAAATCCACTTTCCCAATGCGAAGTGCAGCTAGTAAACAGAAGTTTTTAGCCACGACTCAACAGGCAATTCAACATCAGCAAAAGACGTTTCTACAACAGTTAAGTACTAACCGTGTTCCTTATACAGTTCACCGCCAATTGAACTATTCAGGCAACTACATCATCTTAACAACTCAACAGAAGTACTTAGCTTCTCTAACTACTTTGCCTTCAGTAAAGCGTGTAACGATTGACCAGAAGGTAAGTAAATTACTTACAAGTAGCACTGCTCAGATTGGCGCTGACAGAGTTTGGCAGCTACAAGATCAGAGCTCTCGCACTGTTACAGGTAAAGAGATAACAGTGTCAGTCATAGACTCAGGCATCGACTATACTCATCCAGATTTAGGTGGTTGCTATGGTAATGGTTGTAAAGTTATTGGTGGAATCGACTTTGTTAACAATGATGATGACCCTATTGATGACGAAGGCCATGGTACTCATGTAGCCGGTATTGTTGCTGCAAATGGTGTAGTTAAAGGCGTTGCTCCAGACGCTTCATTGTATGCCATAAAGGTACTAAATGAACAAGGTACCGGCCATTCAGGTGATACTCTTGCAGCTATAGAATGGTCATTAAATCCTGACGGTAATGCAAGTACTGAAGATCAGGTTGATATTATCAACCTTAGTTTAGGTTCACCTACAAATCCATCCGAGGAAATGTTCGAAACTTTTGCATTAGCAGAAGCAGCAGGAACTCTAATAGTTGTAGCATCGGGTAATCATGGAGGTAACGAAGAGGTACTTCGTAGTCCACTTAATGTTTACGCTAAAATTGAATCTTCATTAGCCGTTGGTGCCGTAGATGGAAACAACGAATTAACAGACTTCAGCTCTTGGGGTCCTGGTGATGGAGCCATGAAACCGGATGTAGTAGCACCAGGCTTGGCTATCTATTCAACTAAAAACGGCGGAGGATACGAACACCTTAGTGGAACATCTATGGCAGCCCCACACGTTGCAGGAGCAGCGGCATTACTGAAGCAGCTATTCCCTCATAAAACACCTAGTGAACTTAAAGCTGATTTAATGTCTACAGCAATAGATCTATCAATCGAACGCCACAAACAAGGCTCTGGAGCGATTGATGTATATCAAAGTACACTTGCCGAATTAACGAGTTCTCATGGCCGCTTAGAGTTTGGTTGGGTCAATACAGAGCAAGCGACTTGGCAAAAAAAGGTTAGCTTTGAACTAACGAATAATACAAATAGCTCCCAATCGTTAAGCCTCAATATTTCAGACGATTTGCCTGAAGGAACTACTTTGCAGTTATCACAAAGTGGCCTTGAACTAGATTCAAATTCTTCAGTAACCGTTATAGCTACACTAACTGTAGATACAAGTATTACACCTACTTTAGAAAGTACGGTACCCGCTTACGAAGGTTTTATAGAAGTATCTGGTGATAGTCAGCTAAGCATGCCTTTCTCTTTCTTCCATGCTCCAGCTTTTACAATTGCTACGAGCGGCTTTACGTCGTCGCAAGACTGGTCTTATGTTTATAGAGTCTTCAAAGATGGTCGGCACTTTGATAATAGTTCCTCATCCGGTAAAGGAAATATGGTTCAAACCTACCATCTTCCTCCAGATACATACGACATAGTCATCACGTGGGAAACAGATAATCGTCAAAAAAAATTAATGCAAATTTTTGATGATGTAACTATTAGTTCATCTAAAGGCTATCAAATAAAGTTTGACGAAGATGAACTAAGCGGCAGAGTTAATTTCGCTTTTGTCGATCATTTAGGAGCTCCACTACCATCGCCTGTAAATAACAATACTCTAAGTAACAATACTCTAAGTCATAATGGGCAAATCACTGCGTTTCATAAAGAAACAGGGGCATCATTACAAAATATAATATTTAATCCGAACACAACCCAAGAATTATATTTAAAAATCAATTCAGACAAGTTCGATGTACAAGGTTATGTAAACTATAGCTCGAACGATCTAAAGCAAAACACCTGGATACCTTTTAATATAGAAGATACTTCTGCTGAACAAATACTTCTGGCTAATGAGCCATCTGATTATAAAGAGTTCAACTACCAATATGGTTTATTGCCTAATATGGACAGCTTCAGCTTAACCTACTCAAGAGTTGTGAAAGCAAATGAATACGGCACTCCATACACGATTCCTGAAGCAATAACATCAAGCGTAGAATACGTAATACCAGCACCTACAGGATATCGACTGCACAAAGCTCTACAACGAAAAACACGTAACTATCGTAGCATTGCCGATCAAGAAGATATGGCACAGTCTCCAGCTATTAATATCGCTGGAGATACTATTCGATATTATGATTGGCAAACAGGTCGCTATATAAACTCGAAACCAATAGATGAAGTTAATGTTATTAGTGTTGGTAACTTAGTTCCATATTGGGGAGGTCAAATCGTACGCAGATTACACAATGAGCAAACGGTTTATGCTGTCTCTTATTCAGCTATTGGTAACAATGCGATGTTTAATGATAGTTCATTAAGCCTTTGGAATGGTGGTGTTGAAATTACCTGTGATACCTGCGATTACAATGGTTCATCGGTGTTTAACAAATTTGTGTTTTTTGACCCTATTGATTATTTCAATATCAACGCTGTTGGTGAGTCTAACATTAAGTTTGATTTTTCATCTGCTTATTTAAATACTAAGCCAATCTTAGCTACAGCAGAATTATCTTTTAACACTGATAATAACGACTTCAGTCCTCCATACCTTGCTGGCTTGGACACACTGAATAACAATATTTTAACGCCCAACTTAGCCCCTTCACCAAGCAGTAAAATTAAACTGCAAGTACGTGATGATGTAGCTCTAAAGTCGGTCGTAGCCCAAATAAAGTCTGAACAAGAGCAACAGTGGCAAGATGTTGAGCTAACGGTTGAAGATGGGAATTACATTATCGCTATCGAAGACTCATTCGACACTGGCTATTATGGCATCAAGCTAACCGCAACCGATTCATCTGATAATCAGTTAATTTATACAGTAACACCAGCATTTAGCGTTGGTATGTGTCCAGATGACCAAGACTGTGATGGCGTTATAGATTCAGATGATGCGTTTCCGCTAGATCCAACTGAGTGGCTAGACACAGATAACGACGGCATTGGTAACAACGCGGATACCGACGATGATGGTGATGGTGTTGAAGATGAAGAAGACGCTTTCCCATTAGATTCAACAGAATCAGTAGATACAGATAATGATGGCATTGGTAACAACGCAGACACTGACGATGATGGTGATGGAGTATCAGATGCTGAAGATGCTTTCCCGTTAGATTCAACAGAGTCAGTAGATACAGATAATGATGGCATTGGTAATAACGCAGACACTGACGATGATGGTGATGGAGTATCAGATACTGAAGATGCTTTCCCGTTAGATTCAACAGAATCAGTAGATACAGATAATGATGGTGTTGGTAACAATGCAGATACTGACGACGACGGTGATGGTGTTTTAGATAGCAATGATGCTTTCCCGTTAGACCCTACGAAAAGTACAGCTTCAACTCCAGATACTGACTCAGACTCAGATACAAACTCAGATTCAGGCTCTTCGGGCGGTAGTATGTCTATCTACTCATTACTACTTCTTCTGTTAGTAAGAGCACTAGCTCAGCACAAACTTATCAAAAAACATAAGTAACTTATTTAATCCCAGCTTAGTCTTATCTAAGCTGGGATTACTTACTTTAGTTGTTCATTAATATTGAGCTGTTAAAGATTGATTTGATAAACTTTAACATCTATTGCTTTAAATTTAGTTTCTTTTAAAAGACTAAATCCAGCTCTTTCTACTACTCTCATTGACTCGATATTACTCAACGCAATAATCGCTGCTAACTTACTCTCATTTAATTTATCTGAGCAATATTGCTTTAACCCATTTACGGTTTCAGTAGCAAAGCCTTTACCTAGACATCGACTATCAAGTCGATAATTGACATGAAGAGTGCGTTCCCCTTCAACCTCATGCCGATTCAAGCCACACAGTCCAACAATTTGCCCTGAACTTTGCACAGCAATAGCCCAATAACCAAATCCAGTGCTGGAATACTCATTGATATGATGCTCAACAAAACCTTCGATTTGGCTTCTAGATAAAACCCCTGTTGCGGCGTACTGCATTGTGGTTTCATCGGACAATAAAGCTTCTAGTTGTTCAATATCCTCTTTAGAGAGTTCTCTAATTATTAGTCTTTCGGTTTTGAAAATAGCCATAAGTAACTTATTTGGGAACATTTCAGCTATTGTAAAGCTTCAATTTCCAGCAAACACATCACTAGTACTTATGTTCAACATATTCAAAACTTTCAGTGAAAGTTCTAATATCTCAACTAAATGGCTTTTGGGGCAGTCGAACTAAGGGATGATTAAAGTAATTCATCCACTTTTTGTAACTGCATTTTAAGAAGTAATTTATCTACAAGACTCAATGACTCTGGACTCAACTGAGCTAAGCCTAATGAAAACATATAGTTAACTATTCTTTATAGAGATACTGCAGATTGAAGCTGATTAATGATCTTATCAGCCGCTTTTCTATCAACAACCGTCCCACCTAAGTCCGGCGGTGTCGGCCAATTAGTATCTTTCCACTCTAGCTGTGCAAACTCTCTAACAGAACTGTATCTTGGAATAACGTGATAGTGGAGGTGGGGATCAACCATCATTAACATTAAGTAATTAATTTTGTCGTAGTTAAAAGCTTGAGTTAACGCTTTTTCTGCGTAAGTAACTACTTCTTTAAAGTCTGCTGATTCTTGTTCTGTGATATCTGACAGTTTCTCGCAATATCGATTTAAAGAGATCACACAACTACCTAAAGTTGGCTGTGCAGGTCGTAATGACAAACTCCAATATTTACTTTTGTATATCAGATTTTGTTCAACTTGAAACTTGGTGTAAAACTCGGCGAGGCTCATTGCAACTCCCATCTTAAAAAAGCGTACTTAGCAATATTGATAACAAATTAGTATAGCTATTACCAGCAACAGGAAGCGAAAGAAAAGATCAACGAAAATTAAAAAAGGCAAATACTTGAAAAGCATTTGCCTTTATTTTTCATTTAGTTAGCTTTTAACTATTCCATTAACCACATTCTCGCGCTGCGAGCTGGTAAATAGAACTTGTGCCATTGGCTAGATACGTTTTGTACATCATTACTTAGTACATCTCTGTAATTTCTGTACCACCAAAGGTTATGAACTGAAGTATCTACCCAAACATCTTGGCCATCGCCACATTTGTTAATGCCGACAATACCAACATGCTCACGCTTAAACAGCAAGATACAGTCATTGAAGTTCATGATCTGCATAGTTCTGCCTTGAGTACCATTATGGAACTTAAGCATACCGGCAACGTCATCACGCTTGTAAAGATCTTGCCAGCGGTTATCACCACTCTCGTTGTGATCGGAATAAAGTAAAGGCACACCACCATCTCGACCAAAGATATATGCATTCGCTAGCATCTCATCAACAGGATCAAGGATTTGACTACGGAAGCCATCATTTAATGGAATATCATGAGTCACACTGAAAGTAATAGCTAGGCTTCCTGCCAATGCTTGGCCATAAGCTGCTGGATCAACTAGTAAGTTCATCGAGCCACCGAAACCAAACGCGTTACGCATTTGATTAAATAGAGGGAAGTCATAAGCTGCATGACCAGTAGCATTTAAATAAGGAACTAGGAAGTTGTCATAGTCTCCGCCACCAGCGCCACCAGTTGTAATAATCTCACCAAATACGTGAACGCCTTGCTTGATGTCATTATCAAACACAGCATTAATATGATAATTCGTCATGTGCTTTGCTGCATCTACGCGGAAACCAGTAACACCAATATCTTTTAATGCTTGTAAATATGCTTTTTGCTGGCTAACAACCCAATTATTTGGATCAAAGTCTGGTAAACCTGGATCTGGAGCAGCGCCACATAAGCGGTTGTATTGTACATCACCTACATCAGCATAATTGCTAATACACTTAGGGCCACCAACATCATAAGTGCCGTGGAAATCACCAGGACCAAAACTGCCCTGACTCACATCACCGAATAGGGTAATGCTGTTGTAATATTCTATATCTTCTGCGTACTCAGCTAGTACTTCTTCGCCTGGGTAGTTTAAGTCTGAACGCTTCCAAGCTTCATTAGCCATGTGGTTAAATACAATATCAGCATAGGTTTCAACACCTTGCTGCTTCAATGCTTGTACCATGGCTTTAAAATCATCCGTGTCACCTAATGGACTATCAATCACTCGATAGTCTTGAGGTTGGTAACGAGCCCACCACTCATTGCCACTTGATTTGTAAGCAGGCGAAACCAACACTTTTTTATAGCCTAGGTTCGCAATCTCTTCTGCTTTTTGCGCTACCTCGTCATAACGCCAATTGAAAGCATGTAAGATAACATCTGCTTTAGTGCTAAAGCTGAGTACTGACATTACACTAGTTAGTACTAACATAGCGCCAGTTATCAGCATTTGCTGTGAGCTTTTTATATTCATTATGAATATCCCCGTTTGATTATTTTTCTAGTTTTTATATGGTCCACTTATCTTTCAACATTGTTAAAAGACAAACTGCACCTCATAGGTCAATGCCTGACGAAATTATCACCAGATAAAAATTATTTTTAAACAGAGTGCATACGTATGCTTAACCGATATGAAGAATTAGCTATATCGCGCTAACCCCAAAACTATAACAAGAATTATTTTCCACAAAAACAAACAAGACAAGAATAAAAAACTAAACCAGTTCAAAGTTAAACAAAATACACAAACAAAGTTAGAACATTCAAAACAAACTGGTAAACCACTTTGCAATTAGAGCTTAAACTCTTCTAAAATAGAGTCAAAATGTTAAATAAAACCCACATTTAAAACAAATAAATCAAAATTTCCAGTCCATTTCTCACCTTTTTTAGAACTTTAAAATCACTAAAAATAAAAAAATATATCATTTCATAATATAGGTACTAATTTCCTTGCGGTTCATTTTTATACCATCTATACATGACATCCGAGGTTAGACCTCGGATGTATAAAAATAACAAAATAATAAATAACAACAGGATAAAACATGAAATATCTAAAACTCATCACACTCATGCTTGGCTGTGCTGCGTCGCTATTTGCTAATGCAAATACTGGCTTAGCATTAGTTCACGGAACCGGGGAGAATTCGGATGCTTATAATGACTACTGGACTGGAGACTTCGTTAATTCAGTCAAAAAGGGATTGTCTAATCAATCTCTGGTTTTAGTTGTTAATTGCGACTTTGATCAATATATGTGGGACGATGCAGCTGCTGGCTGTTTAGCTGGACAAATGTCTAACTTTATCTCACAAAACAACATCACAAACCTAAAAGTAGTTACTCACTCAAATGGTGGTAACGTAATGAGATGGATCCTTTCAAACCCTACTTATGACTCTCGTTATCCAGGGATCATAAATACAGTAAGCCACGTAATTGCACTAGCCCCTTCTAGCGGTGGCACTCCACTAGCTGATGCGGTTATGAATGGTAACGTATTCGAAGCAGCACTAGGTTGGTTATTAGGTTACCAGAGTGATGCAGTTCGTCAGCAACAGCAAGCGTGGATGGATCATTACAATGACACTTCACTTTACGGCACGCCTGGACGCCCTGCGCTTCCTGCTATTTTTGAAAGCGTAGTAGGTAGTGATGTTGATTCAGCAATTTGGGATGGCGATAGCTATTGTGCTGGTTATCAAAATCAAGTTGCTCTAGAAGTAACTCAAAACTGGTTAGATTCATGTTCAGACGGTTTCTTAAACTGTTCTTCACAGTCTGCAGCTGGCACAGTTTGGTTTAAAGACAAGCAAAAAACAGCAGGTTCTGAACCTTTAAGCCACCAACAAAGCCGCCGCGACTGCTTTAACTTAGACAAATTAATCAGAGACAGAATCTAGGAGAACATCATGAATAATAAGAAACTATTAACTTTGTCTTTGATCATGGCAATGACTGCAACTCAGGCAGCTGCAAAAAACATTGGTTATGATGTAGAAAGCGCTGCAAATATCGCAATTCCACAAGTTGATTCAAGCAAAAGAGAAGCGGCAACTTACATTTGGCCACAAGTGCATCAATCAGCAGAAGGCTACTATATTGAGAAGCGCTCTCATGCGAGTAATGAGTATTGGCAAGTTGTAACTGGTGCAGAGTTAGTTCAAGGCATGCAGGTTCATGCAACAAGCGATGCGCTTATTAGATTAGCTTCTTATGCTAGTTACGAATCAGGTGCTAAACAAGTATCTAGAAGCATAGACCCGAACATGTTAACGCTCTCAACTACGTCAAACAAAAGTGTTCAAGCTAGACAGATTGTTTCGCAAAACCAAATGCAACAAGCAGGTTTCCCAAGTGGCAGTGTTGCTCTAATGCTACCTGATAATAGCGATAACTTAATGCTGAAAACCAATCAAAGATTAGGCTTACACGATCGCTACCTACTTCACGTAAAAGAGAAGAATAGTCCATTACTGTTGAACATGACTGCAAAATCAAATGTTGCAGGTCTAGCAGATAATTCAATGAACATTGACGTTTCATTAGCAGGCCAACAGATCAATAGTGACGAGATTCAAGTTCGTCTGCTAGATCCAAAAGGTAAAGAAGTAGATGTAGAATTCAAAAATTCACAAGTTACTTTCACTGACGACTTAACCTTTTTTGGTTCGCATCAAGGGCTTTATGAACTTGAAGTTAATATCTTGAAAATGATTGATGGCAAGCAAGTTAAACGTACTTTGAAATTCCCTTTCGCAAATACAGTTAAGACTGCAGAAATAAAATCGCAACCTGTACTGGATATGGAATCAGGCTATCAATTACCTATTAGCGTATCAGAACCTGGCAGATATAGCGTGACTGCAACCTTGCAAGGTGAAAATGCAAATGGCGAGCTAGTGCGTTTGCAAACAGCTGAATCTGCAAACTGGTTAGATGCTGATAATGTCTTGTCTTTGCCATTCACTCTTAACGAGTTCTCGCAATATAAGAACTTCAGTCTAGTTGATGTTAAATTGATGGATCAAAGTAGAATGATGTTACAACAAGTAGTTGCGTCTACTGACTCACTGTAATCATCAAGATAATCTTAAGGGGCTATTTGCATTGTTTGTAAATAGCTCTTTTTATTAGTTAACTCAGCGGCTGTTGCATCTAGCTTCTATTATCAATCCACTCACTCATAACCACATGAGTTTTTATTTTAATTATTTCTCCCATGCCATCGAGTTGTTCTCTGATCTCGTGGATTCTGCGCATAGAGTCAGCTTTAACAAACACCAACAAATCCATGTCCCCTGTAATGCCATGACACGTAATCACTTCAGGGATCTTTCTAAAATAAGGAATAATTTCATTACATTTTGCGCATTGATGCTGAATTTCAAAATAAACTGAAACTCCCTCCTTTTGCGACTCAGTCAGTAATACTTGATAACCTCTGATAACATTATTTTTTTCTAGCTTTTTTATTCTTTCAGTCACTGAAGAACGAGACAAAGCGACTTTTTCAGCTATTGACGAAATACTGCTGCGAGCATTTATTCTTAGCTGCTCAATTATTGCTAAATCAAACTTATCCAAATCAACCTCGACACTTTGACGGAAAATTCTAATTTATCCATCATTATGACGGATAAAAGTATAATTTGTTGTAAACCAAATACACTTTGTTATAACCAATAAAGGTATACTACTCCTATCAATCACTTTAAGAAATAAGCTATGACAACAAATCACGGAACAATTGGTCGATGGCATGGTGCAGGTTTACTTGCCACCACTTTGCTAGGAACGAGCGTGTTTATCCTGCCACAAATGACGGTAGAGATTGCAGGAGAGTATGCGCTTTGGGCTTGGGCGATATTAACTGCAACTATCTTGCCTGTTGCCCTAGTGTTTGCCAAATTATCTTCACAGTTTCCACATGCCGCAGGTCCAGCTTTTTTTGTAGAAAAAGCCTTTGGAGTAACAGCAGGAAGAACCATAGGAATGATTTTCTTATTCGTAGTTCCACTTGGTGCTCCAGCTGCATTGATAATGACTTATCAATTTGTTGATACCATTTTTAGCATTCCAGCTCAGCATGCTATATGGGTGCAACTCAGTTTTGTACTTTTATTATTTGCTCTTAACTATAGAGGACTACAACTCTCTGCATCTTTACAACTAGGATTGACGTTAGTTATCTCAGCAATCGTTGCAACCGTATTTATTCAATTAGGTTGGTCCAACGAAGCTCAACCTTTGGAAATAAACAGTACTTCCACTGATAAAGTTAATCTAATACTTACTGCTTCCGGACTCGCTTTTTGGAGTTTTCTTGGCATAGAAGCCATGTCACATTTATCGGGTGATTTCAAAAATCCAAAGAAAGATTTAGTTCCAGCAATAATGATAGGAACAATTCTTGTTGGCTGTATCTTCCTAGCTTGTACTTATCTTGTTCTATCTGTGCCAAGCGCAACCGAGTTACATATGGTAGACGCTTTTAATCAAGTATTTGGCCAAGGCGGGCAAATGATCATTGGCAGTTTAGGTATTGCTGGGGGACTAGCTACCGTGAATGTTTATAACGCAAGTTTAAGCAGATTAATGTGGAGTTTTGCGAATGATGGAGTGCTACCTAGCTCTTTGCGATACAAAAACCAATATGGCGTTCCTGTACGAGCTTTGTTGGTGCTATTAACAACTATATCTGTTGTCCTTATCATCGCTGATACTACAGGCATAGACTTAGAACAGTTATTAAGTGGAGCAAATGGTGTATTTGCGATCATCTATTTTGCATCAATGCTTGCAGCTTTCAAGTTGTTAAAGCGCAAGTACAGAAGTGTTATAAGCTTAGGTTGTATGTTCTGTTTTTTAATGTTTTGGGGCTTAGGGCTAAATATGCTTTACGCTGTTTTAATGATGCTGGTACTAGCTCCATGTATTTGGTTTCAACACAAAAACAAAGAAACAGTGGAAGTAAACTAACACAGTGAATTTTATAAAGGTTAGCTTAAAGCTAACCTTTAACTTAATGAGACTAAGAACGATAAACCGTTTTAATCAAGTGAAAACCAAACTTAGTTTTTACCGGACCATGTACTTCAAACAATGGCTTTTTGAATACTACATCATCAAAGGCTTTAACCATATCACCTCGGCTAAACTCACCTAAATCGCCACCTTTCTTGCGTGAAGGGCATGTCGAGTGTTGTTTTGCCAATTGCTGAAAATTAGCCCCTTTGTCCAATTTCTGTTTAAGCTTTAACGCTTCTTCTTTAGTTTTTACTAAAATATGATAAGCAGAAGCTCTTGCCATCACTTTCTCCAAAAAATTTGCATTTAATTCAAAATAAATGTTTATTTCATTACACTTTTAGTTTAGAGTGTGTAACGTAAACTTAAAACAGATTGTACCGCAAACTTGTTTATAGCCCTACTTTAAGTAATTGCTATGCATGTTTGGGTTCTCCCTGTGACAATGTTGTGTGTGTTGTGCAGTTCCCCTGCACTAGTTTGGCTAGACTCTCTTCTGCCCCAGACGGTCGAGAGTTAAGTCAAGCTGCACTTTTCGCTTTACCGGATAGCCCCTAGAGGGATTTTAGGGCTTGATGGTTTTTTCTCAGTTTACTTTTTCTTTATCTGCCCTTCTAGATTGAATTTTATTTTCATAATTCTTTGACCAACTTTAAATAAAAACATCAGTCTTACTACATCATTACTAATAGAAACTTTGCCCATAAAAAAGGGCTGATAAACAGCCCTTCAATATTTATGTATTACCAGTAACTTATTAGTTGCCGCTACACATAGGACCAAAGATTGTCTCTACCCATTCAGGGTGGTCAATAAATGGATTTCTATTGCCTTGATATTCATAAACTGCGTCGTTTCTTTGCTGCTCTGCAGCATCAACAACATCGACTAAACTCCATTGATATAAAGTACATAATTTACCAAAGTATGGAGTACCGTTTTCAGTGCCAATGTTATCAACTAAAACTAAGTCAGGCGTGCCGTCAGCTGTTGCGCCAGCGTAACGAACATCCATATAGAACATCATACGAGCTACATCACCTTTAACTTCGTCACGTGGCTCCCAAGTTCTCAATGAAGAGTCATAAGAGTTTTGTGGAGATTCAGGTAGCATGTTACCGCCGTTATCAAAATCAAAGTTGCTTCTTGTCGCGTTGATTGAAATATCAGCTGGACGTAAGTGGTGTGCATCGGTATAAGCTAACTGGCTTGAGCTTGGGAAGCCGTGGCTCTTAGCCCAAATATGTTCTCTGTTCCAGTTGTCAGGGTTTGACGACTGCGAACCACTACCGTTAGACATCTTAGGAATAGACTTACCAGAGTACAGCAGTACAACGTTATCCGTATTGTTTGGATCTTGGTCTGAATAAGTTAGAACACTCCAGATCTCTGAATAACTTAACTGTTTGTGGTCAGCTGAAATAATAGTGTTAAGAACACTTCTTAACTGACTACTGCTAGCATTTAATGCCGCCGCGTAATAATCAGCGTCAACAAAGCTTGAAGCATCTTTAACTTTAGTGATATCAGGACAGTTTACGCATAACTCAGTGCCAGTACCTGTGCCAGGATCTGTACCGCCGCCATTATCACCACCACAGTTATTACCGTCATCAATTTCAGTAACTGGTAATGGCTCTGAACCTGTACAAGCTGATTCGCCAATACAACCTAAACCGTCAGCTGTGTTGTTTGAAAATCTTACCCACTCATTTACTTGACCAGGGAAAGCATCATCGACAACAACATCACCAGCATTGATAGAAGCTAAACGACGTAATGTTGCATTACTTGTTGTGAACGACGAGTTGTTATCATCACGCCATGCACTGCCAGGGTCTTCACCTTGACGACCAAAACTATCAATAACAACACTATCTTTGGTCAACACTAAAGCGTCATCGCCATTAAAGTTAGCAACGCTTGATGCAATACCTTGAGGCGCAGCTTTTACAAATTCAGCGTCTGCATTGGCGTTGTAAACAACAATACTTGAATTAGGAACCAAGATACCTGTTAAGTTAACACCGTTTGTCGCTTGTGTAGAGCCATTGTTAAACGCTTCTAATCTGTAACCTTCGGCTGCTAAATCAATGTTCGCAGTACCTAAGTTAGAAATCTCGACAGCTTTATTATTACCACTACCTTCAACGTATTCAGTGATTAATACTGAGTTTTCATTTGTTGGACAAGCAGTGATGCCTGCGCATGATAAACCGTCAGAAGTATCTTTAGGGAAAGTTACCCACTCGTTGTTTGAACCAGGAAATGAATCACTAATGTTAGTGTCACCTTGTGTCACAGTAGGTAAACGACGGATTGTTTTATCTTTAGTAGAAAAACCAGAACCATCAGTCCATGCTGAGCCAGGATCATTACCAACGCGACCTAGGCTATCAATAACGCTGCCGTTGCGTGTTAGTACAAGTGCATCATCGCCATTAAAATAAGCAACTTGAGATGCAATACCATCGGTAGGGGCGAAAGCACTGCTAGCACTAGGATTATATATGATTAAACTTTGTCTTGGAGCTAAACTTCCAGAAAGAGCTAAACCTCGAGATTCGTTTGAACTACCGTTATTGTATAGCCCTAAACGATAGTTATCTGCAGATAGATCAACCGTTTCATTCCCTAGATTTGATAGTTCAATAACTTTGTTATTGCTACTACCTTCAACATATTCCGTTATTAGTACGTTTGATGAAGCAGAAAATGGTACAACTATTGAAACCGCAGCTGCGATTATACTTTTTTTTATTATTGTCATTACTATTTCCACGACAGCAATCTACATCGATAATTCCGTATGTAGATTATGTTTGTAAGTTAATGTAGGAAGCCTAAATCAGAACTAGAGTTCTTTAGCCTCCTTTCCTGTGCGACACAATCAACTAAAATTTAGTTATATTGATCGCGCGCGCAGAAAGTACCCTACCTTCATTACAATTTTATGACAATCGAAAAAATAGTAATTTAATGATTATAATACGTTCAAAATTTGCTTTTTATTCAGCCAGTTCATCGATAAGTTGCTCACACCAATCATTAATTCTTTGCTCAGAAAAGTCGTATTGGGATTCATCATCTAAGGCTAAACCAACAAAATGGCTGCCGTCTGAGGTTAAGGCTTTTGAGGCTTCAAACTCATATTCTTCACTATTTGGCCAGTAGCCTATAGGTTTTGCACCTTTGCTCAAAGCAACATCGTGTAACATACCTAGAGCGTCTTGAAACCATTCGGTATAACCCTCTTGATCACCTAAACCGAAACAAGCAACCACTTTGCTAGATAAGTCTAACTGCTCAAGGTCTTGCCAATGAGATTCCCAATCTTCTTGTAGCTCACCAAAATCCCACGTAGAAATACCAAATATTAAAAAATCATACTCAAGAGTTTTATTTAAACTCACATCTTTAATATTAAATAACTCAACGATAGGAGCATCAAACAACAGATCTAATTTCTGCTGAATTTTCTCTGCCGCCATTTCAGTGTAACAAGTGGTAGAACCGTAAAATAAACCTATTTGCATGACTGTTTGCTAATTAACTCTATGAATTTGCCCGCAAGTCTAGCAAAATGCCATTAAGAAGACACCCACGGTTTATCAATTGAATTTAGAAGCAACAAACCAAAGTTATATCAGTGATTTCCTTGAGCATTTGTGGCTAGAGAAAGGGCTAAGTGATAACACTCTTAGCGCTTATAGAACAGACCTCAATCACCTGTCTCTTTACTTGCAAAAAAACAAGTTGACTGTAATCAACTGCAAAGAACTAAACATCGAAGAATTCATCGCATCTCGATACGACCAAGGGATCAGCCACAGGTCAAATGCAAGGTGCATTAGCGCAACAAAAAGATTTTTTAAGTATTTGTTGGGAACTAAAGCAAGAAATGATAATCCAACCACACTTACTCAAGCACCAAAGTTTGGTAAATCAATTCCAAAAGTATTGTCTGAACAAGATGTAGACTCTTTATTAGAAAGCCCTAATTTAGACGAACCTATTGAATTTCGCGATAGAACTATGTTGGAGTTACTTTACGCAACAGGTTTAAGGGTGACAGAATTGGTTTCTTTGAAACTAAGTAACATCAGCCTAAATCAAAACGTGGTCAGAGTGACAGGTAAAGGTGGTAAAGAAAGATTAGTACCTATGGGAGAAGTATCTGCAGAATGGTTAAGTAACTATTTAAAGCTGACACGTCCTTTGTTACTTAAATCTGATACTGATGTATTGTTTCCGTCGAAACGAGGGCAACAAATGACGCGACAAACCTTTTGGCATAGAATTAAATTTTATGCTCAAGTGGCTGGAATAAACGCCCATTTGTCTCCACATACACTCAGACACGCATTTGCTACTCATTTATTAAACCGTGGAGCAGATTTGCGCGTAGTGCAAATGTTACTAGGACATAGTGACTTGTCTACAACACAAATTTATACCCATGTAGCAAAAGAAAGGTTAAAGTCCCTGCATATGCAGCACCATCCTAGAGGTTAGGTGTTTTTTTAGGAAAGATTATTTAATAATTTCCGGTCGTATGTAGAAGAACCGGAAAAGATCGAAAAACTAGGAACAGAAATGAAATTTATCAAAACATTGGGCATGGCTACTGTATTTCTTGCGGCGGTAACGACCTCTGCAACTATAGCCAATGAAAAAGAAGCAAATCAAGCGATAGAACAAAAGCTGATGACTATCGGTTTGCAAGCTAGTGAAATTAATGCAACTAACATAGCTGGATTAAAAGAAGTTATCACTGACAGAGGCATTTTTTATGTTTCAAATGATGGCCAATACTTAGTTGCAGGTCGTATGTTCGATATGGATAACGGCATGGAGAACTTAACAGACAAGGCTTTAGCTAAACTTCGTTTAGAAGGAATCGATAAATTTAAAGACAGCATGATTGTATTCCCAGCTAAAGATGAAAAGCACCGCATCACAGTATTCACAGACACAACTTGTGGCTATTGTAAAAAATTACACGCACAAATGGATGACTACAATAAGTTAGGCATTACCGTTCAGTATTTAGGTTTCCCTCGCGGTGGATTATATTCTCAGTCGTTTGACAACCTACAAAACGTTTGGTGTGCAGACGATCAACAAAAAGCTATGACGGCTTACAAATCTGGCTCATCAGTAGATAGTAAAGCCTGTTCTACTAAAATTGCTCAACACTATGAGTTAGGCCAAGCGGCTGGTGTAACAGGTACTCCAGCAATTATCTTAGATGATGGTTCAATGATCGGTGGTTATAAACCACCTCAAGCACTAATCAAAGATTTACAAGCTCAATAATCAATATTATAAGGGGAGCTCAGCTCCCCTTTTTCTTATACTCTATCTTATATGTTAAATATCAAACACCGTTCTATTTCTCCTGAAAGTAACAACTTAGCAGTCGACCATCCAATCATTAAAAAACTTTATGCAGGACGAGGGATCTCAGACATTTCTGAGCTGAAAAGAAGTGCTGGTGAATTACTCCCTATTAGTTCAATGAAAGGACTAAGCCAAGCCTGTGAGGTATTAACCGAAGCATTAGAACAAGACCTGCGTATTACTATTGTCGGAGATTTTGATGCTGATGGAGCAACTAGCACAGCTTTGATGGTATTAGGTCTACAAAAGCTTGGATTTAAACAGGTAAATTACAAGGTGCCAAACCGGTTTGAGTACGGTTATGGTTTAAGCCCTCAGCTAGCCCAAGAAATTGTTAATCAAGGAACAGATTTAATTATTACTGTAGATAACGGCATATCTTGTATTGCGGGCGTTGCTCTAGCAAAAGAAGCTGGCGTAAAAGTCATAGTGACAGATCACCATTTGCCAGGAAACGAACAACCTAATGCAGATGCAATTGTAAATCCTAACCAGCATGAGTGTGAGTTTTCCAGCAAAAACCTAGCTGGTGTCGGCGTTGCTTTTTATCTTCTTTTAGCTATTAGAACTCACCTAAGAAACAATAACTATTTCAAACAAATCCAACTACCAGAGCCAAACCTAGCAGAACTTCTCGACCTAGTTGCACTAGGCACAGTTGCTGATGTTGTTCCATTAGATGCCAACAATAGAATACTAGTGCATCAAGGCCTAGCCAGAATTAAGAAAGGTATTTGTCGTCCAGGCATTAAAGCACTAATGCAAATGGCAAATAAAGATTTGAACAAAGCCAAATCTTCTGACTTTGGTTTTGTGATAGGCCCTAGACTAAATGCAGCCGGTCGTTTAGACGATATGTCATACGGTATCCGCTGCTTATTAACCGAAAACTATGGCCAAGCATTAAAAATGGCCGAGGATCTCAACTCTTTAAACAATGAACGTAAAGAGATTGAACAAGGCATGCGTGTTGAAGCTGAAGCCGCAGTAAACACAATTTCAATTACCAGTGGAGAATTGCCTAACGGCATTTGCGTTTATGAGCCTAGTTGGCACCAAGGCGTTATTGGTATTGTTGCGGGCAGAGTTAAAGATAAATACTACCGACCAACCATTGCTTTTGCTCAGAGTGACTCAGGTCAAATCAAAGGTTCAGCTCGCTCAATCCAAGGTGTTCATATTAGAGATGTACTAGACGAGGTTAGTACGCAAAACCCAGATCTTATTATTGCTTTTGGTGGCCACGCAATGGCTGCTGGTTTAACTATTTTAGAGTCGAATCTAGAGAAGTTTAAACAAGCCTTCGACCAAATTGTTGCTAAGTATCTAGATGAAGAAGTTAAAACCCAAGTTACCTTAACCGACGGCTCGCTTCCCTCGGAGTATTTAACGTTGGACTTCTGTCAGCAACTTGATTTAGCAGGTCCTTGGGGCCAAGGTTTTGCAGAGCCATGCTTTGACGACAAATTTGAAATAATCAGCCAACGTTTAGTTGGAGGCAAACACCTGAAACTTGTATTAACTAACACAGATGGTTTAGTCGTTGATGCAATTCACTTTAACGCAGATCTTAATACTTGGCCAAATCCAGCGATTAATAGCGCTCACTTAGTGTATCAATTAGATTCTAATGAGTTCAGAGGGAACGTTAGTTTACAATTAATTGTCAGAGAGTTAGCTCCTCTGTAAGTATTTAATTCAGCAATAAAAAGGCTCTAAACTTCCAATAAAGTTTAGAGCCTTAATTTTTATAACTTTACCCTTTAAGTTCTTAAGATTAATACTTTAAAGAGGTTGATAAGGCTTTCTTATAAGCTAATCCAGCCGGGATTAAACCGACAACAAAAGCAGCAACTAACGCAATAACTAACATTTGCCCTTTTGCTAGAGTAATTAGGTTTGCTTCAACAACAAGACCAAATTGCTGCAATAATACAGGCTGCAACAGCCAATGACTTAAATAGCTCAGCAGTAAAGCAAAAGCACAAGCCAATAAGGTCAGCATTAAAACTTCTAGCTGAATGAGCCAAAACACGAACGTTTTACCAGCTCCTAAAGCTCTAAATACCGCAATTTCTCTCACTCTTTCGCGCATTGATGATAACAGCATAGCGCTCATGCCAAACAAACTAGAGACTAATACTAACGCCGCAATAATGAGTAAGACAGTTTCTACTGTTGATAGTAAACGCCATAATTCTGTTAATGCAACACCAGGTAACACTGCCATCAAAGGCTCAGACTTAAAATCATTCACAAACTTTTGCAGCATCAGAGTCGCGTACTTAGCTTTTACACCAACTAACACAGCAGAAAGTTGCTCTACTTGATGTTCGTGTTCGTGTTCGTGTTCGTGTTCGTGTTCGTGTTCGTGTTCGTGTTCGTGTTCGTCATGGTTATGACCTTCGTGTTGTTCAGCCTTCGCAAGATGTTTGTTATCACCATGTTCATGTCCCGACTCGTCATGCATTAGCTCAATACCAGACAAACTGACAAATAAAGCACTATCAGTTGGAGTTCCAGTCAATGACAATATGCCTACAACTTTAAATTTCACTTGGTCGTGATGTTGAAAACTGGTTACCCCTAAACCGTGGGATAAAATTAATTCATCAGCAATTTGATAACCAAGTTCCTTAGCAACTCTAGCTCCTAATACAACTTCAGCCGACGCATAAGCATCATCTGCAAAAGCACGTCCTTCAGCAAAAGTTAAGTCTTCTTTTTTACCGTACTTTACTAAATCAAAATACTCACTATTCGTGCCAATAACTCGATTGCCTTTATGCGAATCACCTAAAGAAATAGGGAGAGCCCATTTTACTTGCGGGTGTCTCTCTATAGCTTTAAAACTTTGCCATTCAACCGGGTTTGTTAAATAACCAATGCCAAATGAAGTAGCTAAGGTTAAATTTAGTTGCCCTGTTGGCGCGCCAACAATTAAATCAACCCCCGACACCGCCCGTCCAAAACTTTGTTTTGACTGATGGCGAATATCTTCAACAACCGTAAGTACAAAAATGCTAAGAGTTAAAGTGAATAAAGTTAATAATGCAGAGCCTTTACGGTTGATTAAACTCTTTAACGCTACATTAACCAACATGACTCACTCCTTGAGTTAATGCTTGATTCAAGTTTTCTAACTTCACTACTTGGTCAAACTCCCCTGCTAAAGATAAATCATGGCTAACAAATAAAATACTTGATTTATAAGTACTTGCTATAGATAACATCATTTTAATAAAAGCATCTCTTGCATCAGCATCTAGCGCTGAGGTCGGCTCATCGGCAATAATAATTTCAGGTTTATTCACCAAAGCTCTAGCAATAGCTACCCTCTGTTGTTGACCTAAACTTAGCTCTGCAGCTTTACTCTCAGCTACAGTAGGTGACAATTGTAATTGCTCAAGTAAAGAGTGAATTTCCGTTTGACTTGCCTGTTTACTTTTAGATGAGAAATGCCCTGCTAACTGTATATTTTCTGCAACGGTCAAATAAGGAACCAGATTCATTTGCTGGAACACTACTCCTATGTGATCAGCTCTAAACTTATCTAACTTTGAGTTTGATAGCTCAGTTAGGTTTTGCCCTAAAACTTCCAACTTGCCAGTTTGGGCTTTATAAACTCCAGCTAATAAATTTAATAAAGTCGACTTACCCGAACCAGATTTACCTTGAATAAATATGTGTTGTCCAACAGGTACTTGCCACCGCTCGATGGCTAACGCATTGCGCTTTGAGTTAGGGTAATTAAATGTTAACCCTTGTACTGAAATGAGTGAGTTGCTCAATGTTACTTTCCGTTTTACGTTCTGAGTGCGTTTGAGGCGGAGCTAACGCTTTTTAAAATGATATAAAGTAACATTTAATCATAAAGCTACCTTAGACGAAACAATAATAACCTAAACGATTAAGAATTCAGCTCTAAGCTCTAAAGAACAAATTAAGTTCTCTTTAAAGTAAATCCCCCCCTCCTTTCTTAACACAGCCAAAAAGATAAACAAGAACAACAAAAAAAAAGTCAGAAAAAAAAGAATTCAATAAAAACAAACAAATACAAACAAAAAAGAAAAACAATGAGTGGATTTTAATAAACAAAACTTGACTTACATATTGTATACATTATACACATATAACGCTTATTTTGATTTACATCGATAAGTAGCAGCAAAAATTAAGACAAATCCGGGAAACGAGCAGCTCAATACTCGATTCCTCAATAACAATAAAAAAAGGAACGAAAATGAAAATCACGAATACAGCCTTATATGTTGGCTTGCTATTAGCTGGCAGCTATACAAACAGTGCAGTTGCAAATGAACACACAAAAGTTCGCCATCACCACTTACCTCCTCATATGACTAACGTTGACCAAGGTGTTGTAGAAAGTAAAGATGCTCAAGCATCTCAGCTGATAAAGACTATCCAACCTCAACTTCAAACTATGTTTACCCAACCTAGTGAACTTGTTTCTAGTGCAGCGAGTTGCTCTGCAACAGCTAGTAGTCTTGCATCAGCTTCAACAAGCAGCAAAATTAACCAACTTAAAAACACTAGCGACTTCAGCTGCTTAAGTGACGAGTTATGGGGTTCAAGCACAAGTTTGTACCAAGGCTTATTTAATGAGTCTGTAATGATAGCTATCGCTAATGAAGCTCGCACTTTGGCTCTTAGTTACGATGGTACGAATTCAAATAGATTGCGTAACTTCATCTTATATTTAAGAGTTGGCTATTGGGCTCAATGGGGCAACAGCGCGACAATTGGTGACTATACGCAAACATTAACTGATGCGAATCATGCTTTTCTAGATACCTTTGCGGCAAACCCAAGTTACTACAGCACTAATGAACAGCATGCTAATAATGCTTCAGAAGCAATGATCTTAATGAGCAACTTTTCTGCCGATAGATACTGGCCACAAGCTGAGCAAGTTATTCAGCGCTACAGCATAAACAACGGCTCGAACATGCAACGATTAATGACACAAGCATTAACTTTACTTTATCGCGGTAACTGGAACAGCGATTACAGAGCAGCAGTTGAAGCTAATCCAAGTATTCTCAATACACTTGATAGCTTTTTGAAAAATAATACCAACCTATTGGGTCATAGAAACGAGTATCAATTTAATGATGCAGCAAGTGAATTAGGTCGTTTCTTACAATATGGCGGACAAACATATGAGCGTGCTAAACCTTTAGTGAAGGATGTACTAGATAGATATAGCATTACAGGAACAGGCTCTGGTGCTTGGCTGAATTTAGCCAACCAAGTTGAATACGCAGACTCTGCTAACTGTGATTACTACGGCACTTGCGGCTACTTAGCAACACTAGAGCAACAGGTATTGCCAATCACTCACTCTTGTAGCGATACGCTAACAGTAAGAGCACAAGAGATGACCCAGTCTCAGTTGGAGCAAATCTGTTCAGATTTAGCAGTACAAGAAGCTTACTTCCATGAAAAGCTAGAGACAAACAATATCCCAGTTGCTGACGATTACAATGCCGCATTAGAAATGGTTATTTATAACAGTAGCGACGACTACCAAACTTACTCGGGAATTCTGTTCAATCATGGTACTAATAATGGTGGTATTTATCTAGAAGGTGACCCATCACAAGAAGGTAATGTAGCTCGCTTCTTAGCATATGAAGCGGAATGGATGAGACCAACCTTCCAAGTTTGGAACTTAGAACATGAATATGTTCACTACCTAGACGGTCGTTTTGATCTTTATGGTGACTTCCAAACAGGTAATGCCCACGATACCGTTTGGTGGAGTGAAGGTTTAGCTGAGTATATTTCTAAAAGAGAAAATAACGATGATGCTGTCGCTCAAGCACCAAACAAGACTTACGCTCTAAGTACATTGTTCCGCACTAACTATAGCAACTCAGCTAACCAAATTTATGACTGGGGTTATTTAGCGGTTCGTTACATGTTTGAAGAGCAAAAAGCTGACGTAGACAACATACTGACAGAATTCCGCATCGGTGATTATGATACATACGACACTTTGTTAGACAACTATGGAACTAACTTTGATCAGAGTTTCTCAAACTGGCTTGATAATGTGACTAGCTATATTGGCGAAGACCCAGACCCAGTTGACCCTGTAGATCCTGTTGACCCTGGAACCTCTGATGTTCCAGATGTATGTTCAACTGAAGGCCCAATCAGTTATAGCGGTGTAGAAAGTGGCAATGCCATTTGCGTACAAGAGAATTATGCTAATTTTTACATTCTTGTTCCAGCAGGAAGCGAGCAACTAACTATCAGAACCAATCATGGTGAAGGTGACCTTGACTTGTATCACAGAACAACAAGTTGGCCGACAGTGACTGACTATGATTATGCTTCGTTTAATAGTGGTACAAATGAAGAAACGATTACCATTAACTCTCCGGAGTCAGCTTGGCATCTTATCACGCTAAGAAACCACGGTGCTGGTGTAAGTTTATTAGTAGATCTTAAGTAGTCTAGCTTTATATTTTCTAATCATAGTTAAGGGCCTGCGGGCCCTTATTTATTAAATTTTAAACTTAAAGTTGTTTAGATAGTACTTTCAGAGTTAATCAATTAACTCTACTAGTAGGCTCACCAATTCATCATCTTCCCAATCATCCAATGCATCACCCACTTGGATTTCAAAACCACTAACGTTTGGTCCCAAATCAAAAATACGGTCGAACAGCCAAATTTTTCGCTCACTCGCTAAAGCTAAAGCTCTTTCCTCAAGTAAATCGGAGTTTACTGGCAATTGAACAATGAAACCATTGCACTGAACTGGATTAGGAATAGACTCATTCCCTAACCTTTGCTTTATTAGCTCAGATAATGAAACCGCTCTCTTATGAAACTCGGAAATCCTAGGCAAATAATGTTCAAGTCCCCACAACGCGGTTAATACAAAAGGAAAAGCAGTAAACAGATCTCCTCCGAATCTACTTCGCCAAAGCTTCAATTGGTCGATAAATTCCTTGTCACCAGCGACAATGCCACCAGCAGCGGCTCCCAATGTTTTGTACAGTGAGACATAAACCGAATCCCCTAATGCAGCAACCTCTGCGTATGATTTATTCCAATAACAAGACGCTTCTAATAACCTTGCACCGTCAATGTGGATTGGGATCTTATGCTCTTGTGAAAACGACTTTAGATAAAGTAAATCTTGCCATTCGGGTAACTTAAACCCAGCTCGTCTAGTTGGTAGCTCTACTGTTATAGTAGAAAGGTCAGTCGGCAACAAGTTGATGTCTTCCTGCGTTATAGCTTGACCTTCTTGACCAAACATTTCCGCATCTAACCCTAATAATTCTTTGTAAGCTAAGTCTTCGTCAACATGAATATGCGACTGCGGATGAATGGCTATTTTACGACGCCCGGTTATCGAAGCCCATTGTAGTAAAGCACTGTTTTGACCCACTACACCTTTATGAACAAACAAGGCACTTTCTTTTCCCAGTAATTCAGCCATCTTATGTTCAAGAACATCAATGGTAGGGCCTGAATTAAAGAAATCTGGCGTTAAGTTAAATTCCTGTGTTTGTTCTATTCGCTCTAACCATTGTCTGTGGTTTAAAGGTTTGTGACGGGTTAAAAACCTGTTACATCCTGCCATTAATGGGTGACCTAATAGCAATCCGCTGTACATATATTTCCCTGTAACTGACATTAAATTAACGCGCCGAAGATTATACAATTTTTAGCCTGTTGCCTAGCTAAAGTATACTTTCCCATCAGCAAAAACTTAATCCTAATAAGTACTTGTCCTTACCTGTCAGTCACTTTTAAAATACCCCTTGAGTAAATTAACAAATCTCGGGAAGTTTAATGTTAGATATATACGTTGGTGATTCTGCCAGAAAGGAAATTGAGCAAAATGGCTTTCATCAAGATATGTTTGACGTTTTTCTTGGTGCCAGTGGTGGGCCTAAGTGGTTTACCCTTTTAGGCTTAGATAAATATATATTTGGCGAATTTTTTAAAGACCGGACCACTGAGCTAAACTTAGTTGGCTCTTCAGCTGGAGCATTCCGTTCCGCCTGCTTTACTCAAAAAGATCCGGTAAAAGCCATTACCGAACTTGCTACTCGCTACTCTGAGTCAGATTTTGACAAAACAGTTACAGCCCAAGGTTTAACTGATATGGCTGAAGATATGATGCAACACATATTTTCAGAGCAAGGCATTGAACAAGTGATGTCTAATCCGATCTATAAAGCACACTTTATTGTGGCTAAATCAAAAGGCTTGGTAAAATACGAGAACAAATTCTTACAGGGTATAGGACTAGGTACTTCTATTGCTTTAAACAAACTCAATAGAAAACATCTAAACAAGCAATATGAAAGGTACGTATTCGCGCCCGGCGATTCTTCACTTCGAGTAACAGATAGTCATAACATTCCTACTTTTTATCAGAGCTTTACAAACGCCAATGTAAAACCAGCGCTATTAGCTTCAGGTTCAATTCCATTCGTTATGGCAGGAATAAAAGATATACCAGGAGCACAAAAAGGAATGTACCGAGATGGCGGCATAATAGACTATCATTTTGAACTTGAATTTAACCAACCTGGATTAACCTTGTATCCTCATTTCAACAAAGCACCTAAAGCTGGTTGGTTTGATAAATCATTGGCTAGATTGCCAAGTGCTAAAAGCTACGACAAAGTAGTTATGCTAGTGCCTTCTGATAAATTTATAGCGTCATTACCTTACAACAAAATCCCCGACAGAAAAGATTTTGAAACAATTCCTTACCAGACAAGATTAAAGTATTGGCGTACAGTATTCGACGAATCGCAACGCTTAGCCGATAAATTAGAGCAAATTGTCCAACAACAGGACTTTTCTGAATTTAAATCAATTCGCTTCTAACAAATGGTCAGTATCATTTTAGTCCCATTGCAACTTTTCAACATCTCAGTAGTCAGTGTATGAGTAAGTTGTTCAAGTTAAACAAGATACTTAGCAGTTTACAGGTTGTTTTTTAAATGTTTATATCTTTGTTCATAGGTTTTAAAGGGAAATGTAGTGAGAACACTTAGCCTCATAGTTATGCTATTTTTCACGACCAGTTTTTATTCTCCGTCGTACGCTATAGCAGCAGCTAAAAAGGTTGCTATCATTTCTAGTTCTGACGTTGAAACCTTGACGTTAGATCAACTAAAAAATGTCTATAGTCTGAAACAGAAACTATTACCTAATGCAGCTCCGGTTAAGCTAGTTCAACTGCCATTGAATAACAAAACAACCCAAGAGTTTACCCGTTACCTTTTTGAACTATACCCATATCAATTGCAACGAATATGGGATAGGCAAGTCTTTTCTGGTCGAGCTCGCGCACCTAAAATCCTCGACACTGAAAGTAAAGTTTTTGCTCATCTGGCAACAAGCTCAAATACTATAGCTTATGTTTCTGCCAACTCAGCTCTGTTTATCGAATATAAAGGAAAAGTAAATGTACTCGCGGTTTTCTAAATCAGTAGTAGCGTTTGCTTTACTTTCATCTTCAAACGCTTATTCAAATCAAATTTCAGACAACATCTACACCACAGGTTTTATTGCTGTCGGCGCAGCTAGCTTTAAAAGTTTCGACGACAAAAGTGAAGAGAGAGAAAGAGACTGGCACAGTTTAACGGAAGCTGGCCTTACTGTTTCTGCTAATTTGCCTTTAGGTTTAGAATTTAATGCCCAAGGAATTTACAGAGACTTCAGTGATTTATCTCATGGTTCTGAATCTAAACTCGATTTCGCAAGTATTGACTGGCGCAACAAATTGCTCGGCGTAGGTGAACAAACAATTAGCTTGGGGAGAGTTAAATCTGGTGGTGGTATTTACAATCACACTAGGAATGTTCCTTTTACTCGCCCTAGCGTTATTTTGCCAAACTCAGTTTATACCGAAGATTTTCGCGATGTTTATGCCCATCTTGACGGAGTTAGATTAGCGTCCAACTTTTACATTGGCTCTGGCGATTTAAGAGCGGAACTAGCTATAGGAAAGCCTAATTTAGGGGATGACTTTATAGCAAACCTTTACGCCGCTGAAGCAAGTTCAAGATGGCAAGAAGATGGTGCCCAATACTTTGATCTCCGCTATCAAAACGCACAATGGTTATTAACTTATAGCCGAACCCAAATCGAAGCTAAACTCGATGGCAATTTGGTATTTAACACAATGACAGGTGGACAGCTGACTTATAACGGAAACAGCTCTTTAGATCTTGTTAACAACACATATGGTATTCAATACCAACACAGAGACTTTGAAGTTACCGCAGAATACTCCAGACAAAATATCGAAGCTAGTAACTCAGGCTTGAGCTCAAATACTCTAATCGAACGTGACATAGATGGTTATTATCTACAGCTTAAATATTTTGTCATGCCCGATGTTAGCCTGCTCGTACGTTATGAAGAGTTAAATTTTGATATTGATTGGCATATCCGTCCCGAATCTCCATTAGGACTAATAAATTCTGAGCAATACACACTGGGAGTTAGTTGGCGCATCAATGAGAACTGGCTGCTAAATCTTGAAGGACATCAAAACCAAACAGGCTTTGACGATGAAAATTTAGCTTTGATGGAGCTTGCTTGGCGCTTTTAGTGCTTAGCTTGTACAGTAAAAATGAAAGTCAGTTTAAGATACTTAGCCATTATTATTATGCTGGTGTTATTAATTCCAGTTGCCTTTTTTTCATACAGTATTGTTGCAGAGAAAACCCACGATAGACAGCAAGAACTAAATCAACAGGAAATGGCTCGTATTGCGCGAGCTTTTGATACCTTTATTCAACAGCAGTTTGATTTAGCTATTTTGTTCTCAGAAGAAATAATTTCGATAAGAGGTTTAGAGACTGAAACCTTGATGAATGCGGAAGCAGAATTGCAAGAAGCGCTAGCTAAAATACAAATCTATTCTTCAGTTCGAGAGCTCAAATTACTAACCGATAGCTTTGTAGCTTCATCAACCAAAGGGCAACGCTATCTAAGTTATCAGCAACAGGTTGAACAAACGGCAATGCCTGTACAAACGATCGATTGCAGTTTCGAGTGTATGCTGACAGTTGTAGTGCCCGTAAATATTGAAGACAAAACAATCGGCCTACTTTATTCTCGAGACTTGGTTACTTCTTTACTGGCATTCAGTGAATTAACAGGCTTAGACACAGCGCTATTAACATCACCCAATAAACATAAAAACAATGATTTTCGTCATTGGAACAACTATACAATACCTGTTCTCACCAATGCAGAATACAGCTATCCAATCTTGACTCAAATAAACACTAGTTTTGAAAGCTTATTAGAACTTGGCCAATACGCTGAACATACAGCTAAATATATTTGGGCTCATGAATACAAACAAAATAAAAACTCTAGATTTAAATTGCTGTTTATAGCGGACCAAACCTCTTTCGTACAAAGCATGGAAGATGAATTTAATTTTGCTGTAGGCTTTATTTCCGTTGTGCTTATCACCATTTTTTTAGGTGGTCTTGCAATGACCTCAAACCCAATAACTCGCCTCACCAAATTAGGTAAAGCCGTTATTTTAATTGGTGAAAAAAAGTATGACGCAGCAATTTCTGACCTGAAAAGAATAAGAGCTTATTACTTTTTTAAAGACGAAATCAGCTTGGTTCACTATACCCTTACTAGTACTGTGACTAACTTAAAAAATTATGAGCAAGAACTAGAAGCTTCGAACCGGCACTTAGAGTTTATCGCTTTACATGACAATGTGACTGAACTGTCAAATCGCTATGCTTTATCCATGCACCTCAATGAGTTAGGCCAACAACAAGACAAACAAATAACCCTATTGCTACTAGATATAGATGGCTTCACCGCATTAAATGAAAATTTGGGACATGAAGTTGGAGATCAACTACTAAAAACAGTTGGAAAAAGACTCAACTCTGTCTGTAGAACGCATACTCATGCTTACCGTTTTGGCAGTGATGAATTTGTAGTGCGCAGTGATAACTTAGTAACAGGTGAAGACCTTACTGACTTTGTTACCAGTGTGACTAAAGCATTTGAATCCCCTATTTCATTTGAAAAACTGGTACTAGATGTATCTATAAGTATAGGTGTGGCACAGGCTAATTCAGGTTCTCCTGACTTCTCTAAATTACTTAGACAAGCTGATTTAGCTTTGCACAAAGCCAAAGAAGACAAAACTGTAAGTTACAAAATCTTTGACCCTGCGATGGAAGAAGAGTCTAAATTATTATTTAGAATAAAATCTGACTTCGAAAAATCACTGGAAAATGAAGAGTTCTTCTTGTGCTTCCAGCCTATGTTAGACCTACAAACTGAGTCATTAGTGAAAATGGAAGCCTTAGTTCGCTGGGTTCATCCATATCTAGGACCTATTTTCCCAGATAAATTCATTCCTGTACTAGAAGAAACAGGGCAAATTGCTAAGTTAACCGATTGGATTGTAAAAACAGCTGCAGAAAAAGTTCATGACTTAGACAAACTGGGTTTAGACAAAGTCAAAGTCTCTATCAATATTAGCGGCCAACAAGCTACCGATCTTAGTTACATAGATAAGATTTTAACAATCGTAAATGAAGTTGGTTCCTTACCGTCTAGACTTGAACTTGAAATAACTGAAACATCCATAGTTAGCGACTTTGATAAAGCCAAACTATGGGTATGCAAAGCTAAACAAGCAGGTTTTGAAGTTGCAATGGATGACTTTGGTACAGGTTACTCATCCCTATCTTATTTAACTAGTATAGACTTCGATACCGTGAAGCTTGATCGTTCCCTCATTACAGATATTGTCCATAATAAAGTTCAGCAAAAAGTAGTAAATTCCATAGTTACTATGATCAAAAGCTTAGAACGTAAAATCGTGGTAGAAGGGATAGAAGAATACAATCAGTTTTTACTGCTAAGGGAACTTGGTTGTAACGTCGCTCAAGGTTATTTAATTGCACGACCTTTAGATGAAGAAGCGCTTGCTTCTGCTCTTAACAACTATGTAAACAAATGCAGTTGGTTTGGCGAGAATTAATCTCGCTGAGCCACAAAATTCAGAGTCTATTTGATTAGCTTGTAGTTCATATGCTGAATTAAACAACAAAATATTAGATAAATCTCACTCTCCCTCTTGTCAAACCTCCAAGCAATTAGTTAATGTTCGGTTTTATTTAGCTGCCCGTAATGTCAGTCGACATAAGCTAAATACATGGAATATAAATAATTTATAGAGACACACTATGACTAAATTAACATCGCTTACTCTTGCCTTATGCGCTTCTCTCGCTATTACCGCATCAGCTTCAGTTTTAGCTCATGCAGATCACTCTGCAAACGTCATTGAAGAGCGTCAAAAAGCTTTTAGAGTAATGGGTAAATCAATGCGAGCTATGGGAAAAATGCTAAAGTCTGGTGAAATAGACAAAGCCGAAGTAGAGCAAAAAGTAAAAGCAATTAAAATTCAAGCGTTAAAACTACCAGGTTGGTTTGAGCAAGAATTAAGTAACAAAACCCACGAAACAGAAGCACTACCTGCAATATGGAGTAATAAAGCCGACTTTGCAGACAAGGTGAAAGCACTGCAAAACGCTACTACGGACATTGAAGCAATGATGCAACAAGAAAACTTCGAACTGAAAGCTGCGATGCTAAAGCTTAAAAGAACTTGCGGTTCATGCCACGACAAATATAAAGCTGACTAATTTATATGTCAGAGAAAAAGGTTCAACAGAACAAGTGGGATCTACTTGTTCGCCTCTCTCACTGGTCCACAGTATTGTTGTTTGGCTTTTGTTGGTACAGTGCTGAAAATGGCATGATGCAGTGGCATTACTACTCAGGTTACGTCTTATTATCTGTTATTTGTGTCAGGACTTTATGGGGATTTGTTGGCAGAGCTGATGCCAAATTTGTAAATTTCATAAAGTCTCCCGCCAGAGTACTTTCCTATTTAAAAAATATAAAAAGCTCTAAACCAGCAGATGGCCACTCTCCAGCAGGAGGTTACAGCGTTTTAGCTCTGTTACTACTATTATTCAGTCAGACTGTTTCTGGATTATTTGCAGTAGAAACTGATGGCTTTGACGGTGGTCCATTAAGTGAATCAATAGACTACGACTTGAGCCTAAGCATCTCGGAGTTTCATCAGCTCAACTTTGATATTTTGTTAGCCTTTGTTGCGCTTCATATTATTGCAGTAATGTTTTACCAAAAGGTATTAAAGCAAAAACTTTTACAGAAAATGAGTTTGTTTAAATAGTACTCCATACTGATTCCCTAGGCTGTTAGAGAGCCTGGCTTTTTGGGGTTCCGTTTTGGGCTTTCTTTTATGGAGAGACGAAAAATGGAACTCCCTCATAGTCGAAACTTAATAGAAATGAAAAGACCCTAATTATTCTTTTACGTTTAAGAGCACTTCAACTCAAATAGCAAATTAGCAATAAATAAAAAAAGACCTGACTTAATAATACTATTAAGTCAGGTTAAGCGGAGGACACCCATGTTCAACCATGCCTGTAAATGGTTGAAACAGGATAATCTTTTGACATCCATGTCAGGTGCAAACTAGTGCTTTACACCCACCGGTAATCCTAGAGACAACTCGGTTAAAAGAATAATTATTGATAATCATTCTCATTTGCATTTATAGTAACTTGATTAATATTTAAGTCAACTATTAATTCAAAACTTTTTGTATTTCTTTTCTGCGAAGCTACCTTGGCAACAAATAAGCAAAAAAAACCTGATCCTAAGGTTCATTGGATCAGGTTAAATACAGGAGGATCTCTATTCAGCCATGCCTGTAAATGGCTGAATAGAGAAGTCTTTATACTAATCCTTGTAAGGTACAAACTAGTGCTTTGTACCTACCATAATTCCAGAGACAACTCGTTACAAATTTGAGAATCATTCTCATTTGCATTTATAGTAAACCTATAATTATTTAAGTCAACACTTTAAACAAAACTTTTTTCAGCAATAGAATTTAAGGAAAAATGGGCATAAAAAAACCTGGTTCAAAAACTTGAACCAGGTTAAGCGGAGGACACCTAAATTCAGCCGTGCCTGTAAATGACTGAACTAGGATAATCTTTTTAACTTCCATGTAAGGCATAAACGCTAGCTATTAACTATTGTTTCAACGCCTACCCGTATTCCTAGAGACAACTCGGTTAAAAGAATAATTAAATATTGATAATCATTCTCATTTGCAAACAATAATAAACTTAATATGTTTGATGTCAACAGCCAATCTCATTTTTTTTAATTTTAATAAAAATAACTTTTTCACTTGATTTAAAACTTAATGATAACTATTCTCATTTAAAACAAAAGGAAGAAATAATGAATCAAAAGTATCTTTGCGCTACTCACCGTCAACAATTAAGAAACTACCCAAAACAAGCTGTACGAGCTTGGTCAAAGAGTTATGAAAACGGACAGTCTCTAATCTCAATGGGTTTTAGTTTTGAAGCTTTGGCTCATTTAGGCTGTGCTTTCGAAGCCGCGGAAATAGTATTAAGCGCAAATGTTATTGAAACTATAGATGCGGTAGCCATGTTAACTTCAAGCGCAGCTACGCTGGCTAAACTACTATCTGAACTAGGGCAACCACTGGAAAGCCAGAGTGTCGTAGAACTTACAAATAACAGAATTACGCAGGAAATTGCTAAATTTCCAGAGATGAAAGCTTTACTGCAAAATCAAATCACATCACTACGTTATTTTGTTCAAGAGTCAGAAGAAGAAGAATATCCTTTTGAAGACGAGCATTTATCCATCTTTAACTTAGCTTCAATGCCAACTTCAGCAGTACTCCACTAGGGCTTTAATCATGAACAGTCAGCAACATATTCAAATCAGCATAAATCAAGAAACGCTAGAACGTTTAATTTGCCAAAAGGCGTTATCAATAGATGAGTTATCTTGTTTAGATAAGACAAGTAAGCAAGTCGTACACCAGTGTTTGTTGAAGTCTCTTTTAGCCAAATCCAAACGTTAAATTAAAGCTAATAATGAAAGTTACAGTCAATCGAGATGTATTTAATACCAATCATCATACGTGCCCAAACTAAAAAGGCCACGACTAAAATGTGGCCTTTATTGTGGTCTATATTATCTCGCTAGTTCTGCGCTTTCTCTGATGTTAAATACGGTAAAGAGAAAGTGACTATGATCCCCACCAAAGCCCAAACACCTAAATAGATAAAAGTTCCTCTAGCATTACCGTACATATTGGCAAATATAACTAAAGAAACAAGATTCAAAGCGATACCAATAGCTCGAAATTTACCATCATTAGTAAGTGAACCAGCCTTATTCAATAGCACAGTGCCAACTAAAGTAATAATAAGTGCTAATACCAACATATTAAGCGCCCTCTCCTACTAATTCTTGTTCAGTTGCTTCATATTTTTGCTGTTGCTTAACCGCTAGTTTTTTGTAGCTAAGTAACAGTAATACTCCTAGCGATAACATAACAAGATTCACCGACATTGATGTAAAGTGCCCAGTATCAAATACATTAAACAAATGACTACCCGTTAACACTGCATCCATAGGCATTATTAAAATCATGGTCCAAGCTGTTGCCATGGTAATAATAGTCATGGCTTTCGCTTGTTTGATTACAAATGGCAGAGCAACAGCGATAAACCAAGTAGCAAAGAATATTAAAAAGATAAGGTCAGTATGATTTTGCCCAGGTAATAGTTTATTCATAAGTAGCTGAGCCGGGAACAAAGCAACCGTTGCTAACACTATACCGCCACACGCTCCTATCAAGAGTCCATTAAAGGTTTCATAAGTCCTACGGCTATGGCTTGGGTTTTGTGCATTCAACCCCCGTTCGATCCATAACATCAGGCCAGTTATTGGTAGCAAGGCTGTCGCAATACCAAGTATTGCCCAAACCGCTTTAACAAACACGCCGCCAAAGTTACCAAAGTGCAGTGGAAACATGGCGTCCAATATTTTACCTGTAATACCTTCTAAACGACCGAAGTTAGCTTGGCTTCTTACAAATTCAGCTGTAGCCCCTTTATAAACTAGCGTTTCACCACCTAATTGATCACCGCCTGTACCATTGACATAAACCAAAGCATTTTCATCACCATAGCCCATCACTGTAATACGGTTGAAATTAAGATCTGGTCTAGATGCAAAACTATGCTCTAAAATTTCACCAACTCGCGTTGGCAGCTCAACATGAGCTAAAACCGGTGCTTTAATTGCCGTGAATGTTTCAACTAGCTTCTCTTGGTCACCATTAAAGCCAACATAAGCTGCAGCTGGGATTAGTATTACTGTTGCCAAACCAAGGAAAGCGCCTGTAAACGCAATTACAGAATGAAATAATACAGCCCAAATACTCATGACTTTATGACCATCATTGAGCATAAGCGAGAAGGTTTTTGAGATTCTGAAAGTAAACAATTGCGCTAAGATTTTACGATGGACAAAGATACCAGTAACAATAGATACCATTAAAGTTAAACCCAATAGGCCTGTTAAAATAAGACCAATTGGCCTACCTAAGTGCAAATCAGCGTGGAAATGGGCTAAGAAAGTTGCCATATCGAGTTGGTCTGAGTTAAAAAACTCGTCCATATCAGCTTCGTTTACTTCAGTGAAGTCTGTTGGGTGGAACTGGTAAACTATGCCTTTGTGATCTTCCCCACCTTCTGGTGTTTCGAAATGACCTTCATAGATAACACGTGTGTAAGGAGTGATTCTCGGACTCGGTAATTGGACGTGAACCTCTTCTAGGTACTCTGGTCCTACTTTCTCCGCGTAACTTTCTATTACTTGAGCTAACTTTTGCGGCTGTTTCGGTATTTCTCCGCGAATTACTTCATTACCCCAAACGGTTAATTCAGGTCTAGCAAATACAGCTACAGCCCCACTAAAAGCAATGATAAATAATAAGATTCCTGTAATAACGCCAACCCAAGAATGAATGGCATATAACTTTTTGATAGTGATACTTTTCATCTTCAAATTCCTAACCGGCGGTTAACGCAAAATAAATGCAAGCAATGTGAATTAAGGTGAGCGCAGAAAGCACTATCCAAACTTGCTTTACTGACTTAGCCATATAGCTATACATAAATAGACCAGTCCAAATAAAAGGAAAAGCTAGGATAGGTAAGCCTATGGCATCATTTTGATGAAAAGGTAAATAGGTAGCCATCCCTGGGATCATGACGACAGAGGCAATCAATGTCATGACCAAAGCCAGAAAAGTTCTGTTTTTGAACGCATTGAAAGTCGCGTTTTTTTGTTTAGTTTCCATGAGTGTGTATTTTTGTCCGCAATAAGAGAACAAAAATACCGCACTCTATTTACTATTGCAAATGAGATCCGTTATCATTGCGATTATCAATACGATTTTAATCTATTAATTTAAATAATAATATTTAGAGGTTGTTTATCTTTTACACAAAGTTTTTAAGAAATAACAACCTCAAATTCAGTTCAACAACTATCAAACAACGGAAACAAAAATGAAACTGAACAAACTGGCTATAGGAGTAGCCGCAGCACTAGGTGTATTCGCTAGCAACGCAACAGCTGAAGAAGCACAAGAGTTTGAAACTATAGTAGTTACCGGCCAAAAGATTGACCGTACTCTAAAAGAAACTCCTAACAGTGTTGCGGTAGTAACCGCCGAAGACTTAGAAAAACAAAATGCTCAAAACATTTCTGATGTATTTTCAAGTATGGCCAATGTTGCTGGTGATATTAATCAAGGTTTCAATATCCGTGGTGTTGATGCATTTAACGTGTCAGGCGGTGGTAATAGCTACTTGGCGACTATGTACGTTGATGGCTCACCACTACCTTATAGAACGGTAAGAAGTGGTGCAATTCCAGTATGGGATTTGGCACAAGTAGAAGTATTCCGAGGCCCTCAATCGACATTACAAGGCCGTAACGCACTTGCTGGTGCTGTACATATCAGAACCCAAGATCCAACATATGAATGGACAGGCAAAGGTAAAGTAACGCTTGGAAACAATGGTCAACGTGAATACGCATTTGCTGGCGGCGGTGCATTAGTTGACGATATGTTGGCATTCCGTGTCGCTATCGAAGAAAAAGAATTAGAAGGCGATATCTACAATTCCACTAAAAGAGAATATTCAAACTACGAAGATATTTCGAGTGCTAAAGCAAAAATCTTGTTTGAACCTACAGACGATATATCTGCAATCTTATCTTACTCAAAAGCAGATGCTGAGCAGGGACCATATTGGTCACAATACTTAGAAGGCGGCTCCGCATTCGATCGTGAAACTTGGTACAACTCTGATATTTGGACCAAAACAAATACTGATATTACTTCACTAGAAGTGGTATGGGATATTTCTGATCAACTTTCTTTAGTTACAGTGTTAACAAGTAACGAATCAGATTACCGCTATAACTGGGATGGCGATTTAACTGCAGAAACATTAACAGAAGATAGTGTTTACCAAAGAATTGACGAAACAACGAGTCAAGAAATTCGTTTAAGCTATGACGGAGACGATTTAGAACTTGTTGTTGGTCTTTATGCTTCAGACTTAGATGTTGAAGATGAAGGGTCAGGTCAGCGTCATATCTCTATTATGGATGTGCTAGGTTTCGACTTTACTACTGCGGTAACAGGTTTATTAATCGGCGAAGGCTATGATGCAGTAACTGCGTCAACACTTGCAGGCCAAGTAAGTGTGCTATATCCGGATATAGATCCAATCCTGCTAGGAACAGATACGAGTTTAGCTCAGGAAGTCACTTCAAAAGCTATTTTTGCAGATATGGTTTACTCAATAAATGACTCTTTTGATCTTTTAGCTGGTCTAAGATACGAAGAAGAAGAACAAACTAACTCAGCAAATAACATCTACACAATTGAGAACACTTTACCAGATGCAGCTGCGTTTGATCCTCAAACAGGGGCACTAGTTGGCGGAATTAATGCATTCTTATATGGCTTTGCAGATAGCGCCTCTGGCGTAGAGCCTCCTTCATCAGCTGATTTCGACGCGTTCTTGCCTAAATTAGGTGTGAGCTATCACTACAATGAAAACATTACTACCAGCTTTATTTACCAAAAAGGCTTCCGTTCAGGCGGTGTAGGGACAAACATAGCTGAGAATTACTTATTCACATACGATGCAGAATACACAGATAACTTTGAGTTATCATATCGCTCAGTTTGGTTAGACGGTAACCTAATGTTTAATGCCAATGCATTTTTCACGCTATGGGAAGACCAACAGGTTCAAAGCCAACTATCTTCAGCTCAGTATGATGTTGTCACGCAAAACGCAGGCGAATCGGAAATCTACGGTTTTGAAACAGAAGTTTTCTATCACCCTAGCAAAAACATGAGCATTACTGCTGGCTTAGGCTATGCAAAATCTGAATTCACAGATTACGAATACACAAACCAAGCTACAGGTGAAGTTGTTGTATTAACGGGTCGTTCTTTTGCAGACTCTCCAACTTGGACCGCTAATGTTGCTGTAAACTACGACTTTGACTCTGGTGCATTCTTAAATATAAATGCTAACTACCAAGACGAGTCTGATGCTTACTTAGACCCTTGCCGTACTATCGGTAGCGGTAATCGTTCAGATGGTATTGCAGATCCGGTTTGTGATTTAGGTGTCAATCCGCAAAACGATGCTAGAACATTAGTCAATGCACAGCTTGGTTACGACTTTGGTAATTTTGTAGTGCGTCTTGATGTAAGAAACTTACTTGATGAAGATTACATCACAACTTACTTTAACGACGTTGAAGAAACACTTAATGGCGATGATTTCAGTCAGCACCAATTAGGTCGCTCTCGCCAGTACGGCTTAACGTTGCAAGCTGAGTTTTAATATTTAGTTAAAAATTAATACTTTAGTGCTGGGCTATAAGGCTCAGCACTTTTAATAAACACCGTATACCAATCTCTATAGTAAATTAACGGTTTGTTATAGAGATTGGTATGAATTCAAATATTGAGGGAATATCAATGAAAAAATTAATCACTTTGGCTGCTTTAGCAGTTTTTAGCTCAAATCTAATCGCTGCTGATGTAGACCACTTCAAGGGCAAGCCTTCTCCTGACTTAAAGTCTGCGCTATGTAATCTGCAAGAGTTTGATAAAAAGCTAAAAATGGCAACAACAGGTGACAAGTTAACGCCAACTCAAATGGCTGAAGTACACCAGCTAACTTACACTTTAGAAGTAGCGGTACAAAGAGTTCAGTCTGAGCTTGCTATTGTTGCAGAAGAGCTAGAAAACGCACATAAAGGCTCAGAAGTTATGGCTAATGAAAAAGTTAAAAAAGGTGCAAAAGAGTACTTAACAAGAACTAAGTTATTAACTTCTCCTTTAACTTGTAGTTAATAATACCTAGTCGATCAAAAAAACCAGCTATTGCTGGTTTTTTTGTTAGCTATCTACACTCACTCGCCTAATGCTTTTTATCGATTTATTCCTCCTAAACAAATAGAAATACAAACCAGTCAAAGCTAACCATAAAGGGCTAAGTCCAAGCACACACCAAATTATCTTACTAGGTAGCCCAGCAAAGTAGCCAAAGTGAAGTTTTCTAAACATATCTACGTAATACCAAAAGCCACCAGCTTCTCTGATATCATAGGTTGCAACTAATTTCCCAGTATCTTTATCAAATGTGACAGTAGAAGAATATTCACTAGAGAAGAGATTTTTATCTGCTACATCACCATAAAAAACAATTGGTAAACCAACCTCATAAGGGAATGTCATATAAGTAGGTTGGTAACTTTTTATGGAAGCCTTGCTTTGCTCTAATAATTGCTGAAAAACAATGTCATCATTGTAAATCTTTGCCTGCATAAGTGGCTCTTGTTCTAAGTGATGCTCAGCTTCGTGGAGCATTTCTGAAGCATTCCAATAACCTCCTGTAATGGCTAAAATCAAAACAACTGGGGACGAGCTCACACCAATAAACTTATGCAAGTCACTAAAAAATATACGTCTTGCAGACTTAAATCTTAAGGTAAATAGCTTCTTCCAAAATTGTCGATGTAAAATCAAACCACTTACACCTAAAAACAGCAGAATGATTGAAAATATTAAACCTAAGGTGGTTCCCACAAATCCAAGTAGAAAAGTGTAATGTAAAGACAGTAGCCAATCAGTGATATCATGAGTGACATGTACAGGTTTCGATAACAACTCTCCGGTATATTGATTGAGGTACATCTTATGCCATTCACCATCAACCTTACTGATTAAGTAAGCTGCATCGGCTCTTTTGTTATCGTCGAATAATTCCCAACTACCTAATATAAAATGACTGTATTCAGCTTCTACCTTGTCAATCAGTAAATCAAAATCTACTCTCGGTGATCTACTTGGCTGAGTGACCAACATATGCTCAGGCATCAACCACGTGTCTATCTCTACCTTGAATACTAAAATACTACCTGTTACCGAAATAACAATCAGAGGTATTAAAGCTACCAATGCTGACACTGAGTGCCACTTAAAAAGTTTTTTACGCATCATAAACGCCTATATCAATGGTTATGATTTAGTCTCAAACTTTTGATTAATAAACAAAGCTAATAATATAATGCCGCCACCTACAGCTAACCTTATTAGGTCAGCATCTCGATTCCAGATTGCTACGTTCACTAATATGCCTGCAGGAATGAGTAAATTGTTCATAACAGCTAACGTGCCGACATCAACCTTAGTTGCTCCATTGTTCCAAGCAAAGTAGCCCAAACCTGAAGCAACAATACCCAAATAAGCTAATATGCCCCACTCTATACTAGTCGTAGGCAAACGCTCTACATTACCAAAGCTAATGTAACTCAAACTTGCTAGTACAAATGCGCCAATGAAAAACCAACCAAATACCTGAGAAGGTTTTAATGACTCATAATGTTTCATCAAACGTTTATAACTAACTTGTCCAACCGCAAAACATAGGTTTGCTCCTTGAACTAAGATTAAGCCAAACAAAAAGTCAGAGTTAATATCGTTGAATCGAATAGCGAGAGCTCCAACAACTGCGACTGCTGCAGAAGCAAAAAACCTAGGTCGAAACACACCGTCAATTACATCATTAAATAGCGTGATGTATATAGGCGTCATAATAGTGAAAAGTAATACTTCAGGAACGGATAGATACAAAAATGAGTGATAGTAAAAACCATACATTATTCCTAATTGTATCGCTCCAATCAAAGCTAACTTGGCATTTAATATCGACTTCAAATTTTGCCACTTAATAAAAGGCAAAAATATCAACATAGCTAATCCAGTTCTTACCAAGACGGAAAACCAAGGATCAACAGCTGTTAAATACACGCCAATTAAGCTGAAGGAAAATGCCCATAACAAGGTTACAACAATTAGATATATCACTACTCACTCTTCCATTTGTACCAATTAATACCTTGAAAAATAGTACTATATTAGAAGCTTTTTATAATCAGAAAAACACCGCCGAAACGGTGTTTTCACAGTTTTCGATTATTTATTTAGTTATATGGACCAGTTAAACGTCAATGAGTAGTTTGCTGGTGCGCCATAGTAACCTTGTGCCCAATACAAACTATTAATGTATTTTTCATCAGTTATGTTGTTTGCATTAAAAGTCAGTGACATAGTTTCATTAATTTCATAACTTGCCATTAGGTTAACTACTGCATATGACTCCTGTGTGGTAACAATAATCTCGCCAGCATTATCAAAGCCTTCGCCAACAACACCTTGCTCACGAGATATCTCTTCTTGCCAACGGATGTTTGCACCTATAGTTAAACCTTCTACCTGAGGTAGATCATAAGTAGCAGCTAATTTAAACAGTGATTCTGGTGTGTAATCTTTAACTACGTCATCACCGTCAATATCAAAGTTTGTGTACCCAATACTTGTTTGTAACCCTGGTAACAACTCTCCTGCAATATCAATTTCATAACCAGATGATTCAATACCTGTAGCGCCAATATATCTTTGCTCACCCGGAGGTAAATCAACAGTAGCAGGATCTGGCGTTGCTAGGTTTTCCTGAGTGATATCAAATAGTGCAAAAGTAACAATCGCTTTATCTTCAAATAACTGACCTTTAATACCAATTTCAGCACTTTCTCCGGTAATTGGCTCAAGTACTTTATTGTTAATGTCTAACTCTGTTTGCGACAAGAAAGTTTCTGTGTAACTTGCATAAGCTACAAACTCATCAGTCAACTGATAAACTGCACCTAAATATGGAATAAACTCATTGTCACTCGCATCTTGTTCTACACCGTATGAATCACCTGTCACTTCCCAATCATTTTGACGACCACCGGCCATAACATGTAATTCATCAGAAACACTGAACCTAGCAGTAAAGTAAGCAGCTTGCTGTGTTCTTTCTACATCAGCTCCTGTTGCGCCATCAGCGAATGTTGGTTTTGGTGTATTACCATCCCAAGTTACTAATGAAGGCATTACAGGGAAACCATAAGGTGTTGTATAGTCGTATAAAGAAAAATCTTGGTATTCCATTTCAGAGTGACTAAGACCAACGACAAACTCATGTTCACGACCAAATAAGCTGAAATCACCAGTTAGATAAAGATCGAATAAATCGTTTGTTTCATCGTGATCATACTCACTCGCATAACCATTAAGTCCCAGTTCTGTTTCTCTATCAGGCGTACCGTAAACATAGAATAACTCGGTATCTTCATCGGTCTTCTTATAAGAATAAGTGGCTCTTAACTCCCAGCTATTTTCTAGCATGTGAGTCAATTCAAGTACGGTATTTTGTTTATCAATATTCCAGAATGACCAGTCAGCGGATGTGTTAGTAGATACGTCATAATCTGTAGCACTACCGTCAGTATAAAATAGAGGATTAGCGCCCCAGTTGTTGCCAGTCGCTTCGCTATCATTAATAGCGTGACTTAGAGAAATAGTAGTGGCATTACTAATATTGTAACGCGCGAAGAAATAATAAATACCTTTGTCGGTCTCATAACGATCTAAATAAGAGTCACTAGTTTGTGCAACAACTACACCGCGAACAGCAAAATCCTCAGAGACATTTACACTACCGTCTAACTCAATTCTGGCTTTACTCCAGCTACCAACCGTACCAGTTAAAGAAAAACTATCATCTAGTGTTGGTCTTTTACGAATAAAGTTCACTGTCGCCGATGGGTTACCTACACCTGTCATGATGCCGTTAGCACCGCGAATGACTTCTACTCTGTCGTAGATAGCTGTATCTTCATCAGCATGATTGTTACCTGCTGTTAAAGGTAAACCTACCCCATCAATTTGGAAGTTAGTGATATCGAAACCTCTTGCAGTATAGTAGGTTCGATCAGTTTCTATTCTTTCAACATTAACACCTGTTGCACTATCTAATACCGAGTTAATGTCGTTAAGTTGAAAGTCATCAATTTGCGCTTCAGTGATCACAGATACCGACTGCGGAATGTCAATTATTGATAATTCTAACCTAGATGCACCGCTTGCATCATGTGCACCGTAACCTTTGGCATAGCTGCCTTTGACTTCAATTGTTTCAATTTCTTTTGTTTGCTCAGCCTGAGCAGCCAGCGCAACAAGTAATAGACTAGCAACTGTAGTAAGTTGAGTTTTCATTTGTTTTCCCGATTGTTGTTTTATGTATTGTGCGCGGGGATTATATTCCTGACCAAAGTAAATAACAATCATTATCATTTAGATTTAAAGAATTGAATAAAATATTATTTTTAAAACAGTGAAGAAATAAAAAAGGAGACCTAAGTCTCCTTCTTAAATTAAACAAAACATTCAGTTATGTTCTTACTCTTCCTAATATGGCTTCATAGAAAAAGCCAATAAAGAAGATAAATAGCAAGCCAGCAATCGAGTACCAAACACTGTTGTCTTCAAAAGTATCTTGGTTCTGTTTTTGCTCTACCAGCTTCTGCCCTTCAACTTGCTGAGCATTTTGCATTTGTTGAGCTGGTGCAGCCATAGCTTCAGCAATACTTGCAGCTTCTGCATTGAAGTTAGGCGCCGCTAAACCAAAGCCATTAGCTAACTCTGTAACGTGCTCTTTTAGCTTCTCGTTATCAACGAATAAATCGTATTTCTCAACAAATTCGCTGTAGGTTTCTACTAGCTTTTTCAGGCGCTCAGGTGAAGCGTCCCAATACTCTTTACGATCAGCTTCTAGCATACGTTGCATCATTCTAGCTAAGGCTTCTGGATTCACTTGTTCAAACCACTCATCGAGCTCAAGCTCCAACTTGTCATCAACGTAAACGTCGAAGAATTCATCCCATTGGTCTGAACGAACCAAGTTAGGATCAACAACTTGCCAACCAAAGAAGTTATCCATTCTTGAGCTCATACCAACCGCTCCAGAGTAACCTTCCTTTTGCATTTCTTTAATCCAACGAGGATGGAAAGAGCGAGTTCTTAATTCTTTCGACATGAATAAGCCTGCATCTTCAGCCTTTGCATTGTTTGCATCACGTAGATTAGAAATCATCATATCTGGTGATTTACCGTCTAGGTTTCTCACAGCTAATGCTAGTGAACCGAAGTATTCAAACGGATCGTCAGAACTTAACATTCCGTATACATTTGAAGAGCGAGAGAATAGCGCAATATCAGTCCCCGATAGCTGTTTACCGTACAGGTTGATATTTTTGCCATTTTTATCTGTGATCTTCTTACCCCAACGACTTCTATCAGCACCAAAGTAATAACCCATTTTGTTCATATAGTTTTCAGCAATAACAGCGTCAGTTTCCCACTTGTCACTAGCCCAAGCTAGCTCATCAGTGCCTGAACCATAATCACCTGACTCATTGGAAAATACGCGTACTGTTGAAAGATATTCAGCATCTTCTTCACTCACGCCCTGCTCTAACAGGTCCTGCTTTACTTTCTGACTATTACGCCAAATTGGGTTCGACTCTTCTTTCAACTCTGCAACTTGTTTTACCGCCGTAGCTAAACGTTGCATCACTGTAGGGAATGCATCTCGGTATAAACCAGTAGCTGATAGCACAACATCTACACGAGGACGCTTTAACTCAGAGTAAGGAATAACTTCAGTGCCCATTACACGCCCAGTTTGATTCCAAATTGGCTTAACGCCCATGGCATAAAGAGCTTGAGCTTCTAACACACCATAATGACGCATAGTTTCAATCGACCACAACGAAAAAGCCATTTTATCTGGGTATTTACCGTGCTTGTTGTAATGACTCATGATCATTTGTTCAACTAACTCTTTACCTTGCTCATAAGCAGCTTTAGTTGGCACTTTTGAAGGGTCAAAACCCATTAAGTTGAAGCCAGTAGGTACTGCTTCTGGATGTCTAATTGGGTCTCCGCCATTTTTCACTGGGATGTACTTACCAGATAAGAAGTCACTCATACTGCGTAACTCACGGATTTCAGTCATTGCGGTATAGAGCTTTTTACCTTTTGCAACTGCTTCTGCTAGTTCTTCACTTAAGTCATCGAACGCAACCGGTTGCTCAACATCAGTGTGATTATGAACAGGTTTCACTATGTAGTTTAATACAGTCTTAAACCCAGCCATTTCTTCAATTTTCTCATGATCTCCTGGCTTGATTTCTTCAACATTCTTATTCACGGAATTATCTGAATGATAATTGTGAGAATGCTCCGCATCATGCTCGTGTTCATGACTATGATCATCATCATGTTTATGGGCTTTGTGATTAGTTAAAGTGTATTCTTCATGCTCAAATTCACCAGCTAATCTGCTGAAATCAGAACCTAACATTTGAATAAGCGTAGAAACCATTAAGCGTTGTTCAGAAACAAAGCCAAAAGTATGAAGTCCTAATGGTTGGTTCGCGGTCGCTAACTCTTCCATATGGGTATGAAGTACTTCGTAGAAGCCATCAAAATCAGCATCAATTTGCGCTTGCTCCCAACCTATATCTTTACAGATGTTCGCATCCAAGCAGGTTTCAACGATCTGTTTTGCCGTTTTTTGTTTTACGCCACCTTGGTCAAGAGACTTGTACTGGTGCATTAGTTCATGAAGAACTGCAATATCACCGTGTAAACCTGCCGCTGCAAAAGGAGGTGTCATATGACCAATAACTGTCGCTCTACCTCGACGCTTGGTTTGCATTGCTTCGCCAACATCATCAACGATAAACGGATACACTACAGGCGTGTCCCAAACTGCTAGATTGCCTTGATCATAGATAGACAAGCCACGCTCTTTACCACCTAAATACTCCTGTGAACCGTGAGTTCCTAAGTGAACAATAGCGTCAGAACTCCAATAATCTCTAGCATAGAAATAAGCAGCTAAGTAGAAGTGATTAATTGGTACTATGCCTTGGTGGAAAATACCTGATTCATCATTTTTGCTATCAGAGCGTGGAGGCTGACGCATCACCAACATATTGCCATTGCGAATTCTCGGTAACACGAAGTAGTCAACGCCATCGCGATTAACCGCCATAAAATTATCTTGCGGCTTCCCCCAGTGATCATTAACTTTGGTTTGCAGATAATCAGGTAAGGTTTCGAACCAAGCTAAGTATTCTGAGATAGGCATTAGCTCTGCTAGGTCTTCTTTCAATAGTTCTTCTAACTGATAATCTCGATAGAAAGGGTCAAGGATGCGCTTCACTCTATCAGTGATAAAGTCACTATTTTGCGAAGGAATATTATATCCCTCAGAATTCAGCTGATTGCCAATAGCGCTGATGCTTTCAGGAACATTAAGGAATGAAGCTCCTACATCTTGGTCACCCCAAACGAACACTGTAATTTTCTTATCTTGGTTAGCTTTATATTTGAGGTTAGTTAAATTAATCGCTTTGTTAACCAAGTGCTCTAACTGGTAGTCAATGATTTGGATTTTTTCCATGCTTCTGTCAGAAGCCGCAACTATCATAGGGTCAGTTACGCCAGCTCCTTCAGGCAACACTAGTGTAAATGCCATCATACCAGCATCAACGCCTTGAACATCTTCTTCCCAGGCTTTTTGATCGCCACTGTAATAGCCCATAGCTTGGATCACCGGAACACCAAACTTTTCGAACTCCTTCTTACGCTGTGCAGCCCAGTGGATGTTGCGAAAGTTGATGATTAAATCAATTGCTGGCGAATCTTGCCCATCTAGGTACAAGAGTTCATCATAATTCTGTTCACCACGAGCTAGTCGGAAGAAAAATGGGACAGCAATTGCTCCTTTTGCTTCCACTTGTCTAATCGTTTCATCAACTAATTCTGTTTGTTCAGTTTCAATACTTGAACGATTGAATAGCATGGCAATTTTAGGCTGCTCTGCATTAGGTTTACGCCAAGCAAAATACTCTTCGAGGTTATTACTAATAAGTTGTTTGTAGTCCGGGTGGTAAAGACCTTTGTCTGGAAAAATAATAGGCGCATCAAATTTAACATCTGCTGTTTTAACTACTTCTGCTGCAACATAACTCAACATGTTATTTAAGTTAGCCCTGCCCGCATTTTTCCAATACTGAGTCACAGTTTTTTGTTGCTGAGCTGTTAATCCTTTCTGTGCTCTTGGTTCTGAAGCCCAAGTTGGAGCTAAGATAATTTTATTGCTCTTGGCAATAATAGGTAGATAGGTTTCGTAAGTTGATTTTGACTCTCGACTTGATACACCATCAAGAATAATAAAGTCATTTTCCGCGATTGCTGCTTCAGCTTGTTTCATTTCCTTGAATGCTCGCGCTGGCTTTTGTGTAATGTGCCAGTTAACTGAGTGGTCATCCGCCACTTTTTTTAGCAAGCTTACTTTGGCTTTATTACTGTGTGCAGAACTAATAAATAGAACCTTTACTGGCTTATCGTCTGCTGCGCTCAATGACCATTGAGCAAGTGCAACAAAGCTCAAGAGTAAGAACAAAATAAGCTTTTTCATTTTTATTCTTCTTTTGATTTTGAATTGAATTAATGGATTGGGATAAAAAACGTCCAACTAGAAAGCTGGACGTTTTTGAGAGAGAAACTCTTTCTACTGAATTATTCAGCTAGAACTTCGTCAGCGCGGAAGCTGATGCTACCTGATACGCCAGATTCGTCGTAGTAGCTGATGAACTGCAGTTTGAAGTGCTTATCAGCAGTTTTGATTAGGTAGATGTTATAGTCAGACCAAAGAGTATGGCCGCCAGCTGCACCGTAAACCCAAGTACTATCGAATGAGCCGTGAGTGATATCAGCAAATGCTAATTCTGTGTACTCATTCGCAGTGAAGTAACCGTAACCCGCATAAATGTCTGCAGTTTCTGCATCATTAATTTCATTTGCGAAGTCTTTATACGCTACAGCGCCATCAACTAAATCCAATTCGAACTCAAAACCGCCTGTACCACAAAGTACAGTCAGGTCATGTGCTGCGTCTGCTGCTACTGCTGAACCTGTCGCAAAATCAACATATGCGTGAGTTGCTGTACCATCACAGATAGCTGCACCATCTAATAAGATTTCTACTGATTCACCAAAATCATATGCTGCAGTAATTGTCATATCAGCAGCAACAAAACCGTCTTGAGTTAGATTAGTTACGCTGAACTTAGTGTAAGTTTCGTTGTTGCTTACAATAAAGAAGTTCTCAGGAGCAGCTGAAACAGTATGTGTAGTGAAGTCATAAACGTAGAAATCAGTTAATGTCTTTTCAGTCACGTCATTAACGAACATAGTATCATCAGCTGGAATTGCTGCAGTTGTTACGTCTAAGTACTCTTGTAGCTCAGAGTCAGCAGTTGCCGCAGTGATTAAATCTGCTGCTACGTTACCTTCTGCATCATAAAACTCTGCATTATTGTTTAAGTTATACGCTGAAACAGGGTTATCTGCATTGTTGCTGTTTAAGAATACTCTATAACGTTCAAAAGCAACGTCCCAAACATCATTAGTAGCTGCTTCTTCAGCAGTTAACTCAACTACCGAGTTAGTGTCCAAATCGAAGTATACTCTTACAGGCTCAGCCGAAGAACCTGTAGCGAATGGCCCCATGATTTCACCTTGTACAACTGGCTCTGGCTGAGGTTCAGGAGTAACTACTGGCTCTTCTACAACAGGATCGTCATCATCGTCAGAAGAAGAACAAGCTGTTAGCGCTAATGAAAGAGCGACAACTGAAAGTTTTAATGTCTGTTTCATGGTAATCATTATTTTTATCTCTTTATCTAGAAAGTTGTTATTTAAAAGTGGTATGTCGCGCCAATTCTAAGCTCGCGGCTTAATGCCGGGCGTGGGTCAAATAGACCTTGTGAATTAGCAGTCGGTGATTGGTGCTCATCAAAAATGTTGTTCAATGACATGTACCAGCTAAGGTTCTGTGATAGAGCATGGTTTAACTTAAAGTTAACCGTTGTGTATTCATTACTAATGCTACCAACGTATCCGTCCGGGGTGGCTTCGCCAGCCTGGTAAACAAGGTATAACAAGGTATTGATATCGTATGAATCGAAGTCATAACCAAGATTCAGCTTTACTTGATGTCTTGGCTTACCTGTTAAACGCTGACCATCTTGATCTTCAGTATCAACGTACGCGTAATTCATTTGCAGTAACCACTGGCTAAATGCCAATTCACTTGAAATATCAAATCCCCTGATCTCAGCTTCATCAACATTCACATATTCGAATGCACCAGAAGTTAGAGTTCTGCCGTTGTACTCAGTAATTTCAGGGTTAATTACTGTGGTAATTAAGTTATCGATATCGGAGAAATGTCCTGCAAAAGTGAATGAGTAATTGGCATCACCGTTAAATAGGTCAGTTTTGTAATCTAGACTGAAGTTAACGCTCTTAGACTTTTCTTGAACTAGTTCATCGTTACCAATGATGATGTAACCCAAAGCACTGTGGTCGAAGAAATAGAAGCGCTCTTTGAGATCAGGTACACGATACCCTTCGCCAATACCCATTCTTAATTGCAACAAATCTGACTCATCACCTAGGTTCAACATGCCGCTTAAACGAAGGGCTGATTCAAAACCAAAGTCTGAATCTTCTTGCATTCTTAGGCCTGCTAACACTTGATAATCTTGCTTGATCCAATTGTATTGACTGAAGAAAGAAAAGTTCTGTCTATCACTACCAGGGGGAAGTTCTTGAGTACCACTATCAAGATTAACTTGTTCCATTGACTCGTAATTAGCAACACCACCAATAACTAGTTCGCCACCAGATTCAGACGCGTTTTGAGGAGTAATATTGCCAAACTCAAATACTTTCGTACCTTCAATTTCAGCAAGCTCAATTTCTGCATCACGTTCAGTTGCTGAACCGCTAACTTCGTTATGAATAGAGTAACGGCTGCTTATTTTCCAATTATCAACTTGGTTATGAAAAGCGGTATCTAATTTGTGTTGGTCAACATCTGACTGATAATAAGTCGGTAATCCAAGACCAGGGATAATACCTGTGATTTCATTTTTCTCTTCGCCAAGATATTGATACTCAGCGTCAAAGTTAATATCACCAAACTGCGTTGAAGTACCTAAATTAACGAAAGTTCTATCAACTTCACCTTCGTCTTGTTTTTCAGTATCTGAATCTAGATCGAACCCAGCTTCACGAATGAACTGAACATTAAATCTATGGGTCCAGTCGCCAACAGTCGTTGCACCATCAACTTTAAATAGATGCGATAAGTCGCGAGTACCTTCGTACTCATTAGCATTATCTAGATAGCTACCAACTTCATAAGTTAAGTTCAATGCATCATCTTCTTGGGCCGTAATTATATTGATCACACCGCCCATGGCACTACTGCCGTACATTACCGACGCAGCACCTTTGATAACTTCGATTTGCACAATATTGTGTGCACTTATTTGTGCTAAGTCAGCTGCAGAGCCAGTTGGAGTAACTAAAGGTCTACTATTTAGCAACACTAAAACATGTTTGCTATCAAAGCCTTGCATTTGAATGTTGTAGCCATTTTTTTCACTTCGGTCGACTAGAACACCAGGGATGAAATCTAAAGCATCTTCCAAGCTACCTTTGGTTAATAACTTGATAGTTTCCCCTTCGATAACTTCAACAGATACAGGAGAGTTGCTTAATAACTTAGGCGTTTTAGTCCCTGAAACTACTATGGTTTCCATATCCTTGTTGCCAGCATCATCAGCCAAAACGATAGCTGATGTTGATAATAAAACTGCGGTGGTGAGTAATGATTTAGAAAATTTCACGACAAACTTAATGATAACTATTCTCAATTGGGGTACGAAGATTACCAGATAACGGGAAAAGATCAATACTAATGAGAATTATTTTTATTTACATTCTCAATCTCATCTATACAATACGCCCCGATTATTAATACAAGTAGGAGTTTTCAACGTGTTTGTAGCTAATGTTGAACAATTGATGGCGGATATTTCCGAGCTGTTTATGGCCCCAGTGATCATTGCAATTTTGGTCATGTTTATATTTGCGCTTTTCGCCACTGGGCGTTTTGTGTCGCAATCATTAATTCGTCGCAAGGGAGCGATCGATTATGTGAAAGCAGTCAAGGACGGCAGCATTAATAGTATTCCTGGTTATCAGGTACATAACTACTACGCGAAAAACCCAAGCGCTTCTGAAGATGAGTTGGAAGTATTTGCTCTTAAAAAGTTAGAAGCATTGCGAATCGTTACTCGCTTGAGTCCAATGCTAGGTCTTATCGCAACTATGATCCCTATGGGACCAGCATTAAAAGCACTAGCAGACGGCAACATTCAAGGTATCAGTGAAAACCTAATCATCGCCTTCGCAGCTGTAATTTGGGGTCTTGTGGTATCTACCCTAACTTTTTGGCCTGCATCAGTGAAAAAACGTTGGTTTGCTGACGAGATGATCAACATCAGAAAAATCAAAGAGCAAAATGAAAAAAACGAACAGCCTGCTGAGCTGAAAGGCGCTGCATAATGAAGTTTTTAGACGAAGATGAAGAACTAAATCCAATTGTCAGCGCTGTCAATCTGGTAGATGTCTTTCTAGTTATTATCGCAGCTTTGTTAATTGCTATTGCTCAAAATCCATTGAATACCTTTTCTGCAGATAACGTAACTGTCATCAAAAACGCAGGGAAACCAAATATGGAAGTGATAGTAAAAGAAGGCAAAGAAATCAAACAATATAAATCCAACGGTGAAATTGGTTCAGGCGAAGGCACTAAGGCTGGTGTTGCTTACAAGATGGCCGACGGTTCCATGGTTTATGTTCCAGATGATGCTGACAAATCCAATTAAGGTTCAAGCCAGATAAAATACAAGGAAACTCACACAAGGAAGAAGAGCATAAGCTCTTCTTTCTTGTTTTATACACTATGAAAAAGTTACTGAATAACCTAATTATTTTTGCCACTTTGGCCTTAAGCTCAGCGAGTTTTGCCGCTGACAAACCAGAAGTTATCTTGATGACTTCAGGCCATGGCTCAGCTGCTAAAGCAACACTAATCAAATCTCTTGCCAACGATTTAGACTTTGAACTTGTGAATTACAGCACCAAAGGAAAGTCAGAAGAAGAGATCGATAGCCGCTGGAAATCAGCTGAGTTAATTATGCTTGATGGCATTAACCCTATGCTTACCAAGTTTATGTTTAGTGATCTCACTAAATATGTAGAAACGAATCCAGAAACCCCTGTTATAGCTTTGGGTGATCTAAACCACAAAGGCTTAAACAATGGTTTACCTGAACAACAAAAGCAACTTATTGCTCAATACTTCAATAACGCAGGCAGAACCAACTATCGAAACCTGATGTTATATCTGGCTGAAGAGATGTTTTCTTTAGGTGACTATGATTACGGAAAACCATACTCTGTGCCTAACGTAGGTTTGTATCATTATGCCTATGAGACTGAGACAGAAAAGCAAGTTACTAATAAAGAAAATAGCTTTTATCAGTGGTTGAACGCTCAACCATCACAGCCAAGAGTAGCAATAGGCATGCACAGGTCTGTGGTTGATTATGAACAACAGCAAATTGTTGATGCACTAATAAAAGGCTTGGAAAAAAAAGGAGCAAAAGCATTTGGCTTCTTCTTTGAAGGTAATGATGAAAGCCTTACCTACCCAGAATTACTTACTGATGACAATGGCAAGCCTCTAGTTGATTTGTTAATTAACTACCGAGCTTTGCATTATGTCGAAAAACGCAGAGCTGAATTCGAGCAAATTGGAGTGCCGGTTTTACACGCATTGAATTATACCGAAGGCGACGCGCAGGCGTTCAAAGAAGATAACGCTGGTATTTCACCATCATTAACTCCATTCTTTTTAGTTATGCCTGAAGATACTGGTAGTGCAGATCCGAGTATCATTGCAGCAAACTCTTCCGATCCAAACAACAAAGGCGTAAAAGAAGTGATGCCAGCACAACTAAATGCACTAGTTGAAAGAGCATACAATCACGCTAACTTAAAACATGTTGTCAATGCAGAGAAAAAAGTTGCTACCTTTATTTGGAATTATCCTCCAGGGGAAAAGAATGTTGGTGCAGCATTCCTAGACGTGCCTTCATCTATTGAACAAATCGTTAAACTGATGAAAGAACAAGGCTACTCGGTTGATACGAAAGACTCTGCATATCTAATTGAAGCAGCTGGCAAATTACTGCGTCCTTATTATCGTGGTGAAGATCAATCAAGCTTGTTGGAGCAAGACTTAGCTGACTATTTACCTCTTAGTGTTTATACCGACTGGCTATACTCGCTACCTGAAAATGTATATCAGCCTATCATCAAGGTTTACGGCAAACCTGAAGATAATGAGATGTTAGCAACTATGCCTAATGGCAAGCCAGCTTACATCATTCCTCGCATGACTCTAGGCAACGTTATCGTGATGCCACAAGGTATTCGCGGTAAAAATGCTAAAGAGCATGCTGCAAGTTATCACGATATGAAAAAATCAATAAGTCATGCTTACCTTGCACAATACTTATATGTTCGAGAAGTATTTGGGGCTCATGCCTATATCCATTTAGGAACTCACGGTTCACAAGAGTGGTTGGGCGGTAAAGAGCGAGGTTTATCTGTTCACGATGCGCCTAATCTTGCAATCGGTAACTTACCTGTTTTCTATCCTTACATTATTGATAATGCTGGTGAAGCTATGCAGGCTAAGCGCCGCGGCCGCGCAACTATGATTTCACATCTAACTCCTGGTTTCGCCAAAGCAGGTTTGTATGCAGAAGTAGCTAAGCTTAATGAACTGATTTCAAACTATGTCATGTTGGAACAAGGCCAAACTCAGGCCAATACCCAAGCTGAAATAATTAAGCTGAGTGAAGAGCTTAATTTGTTAAAAGATATAGAAATAAGTAAGCAAGAACTTACTGACAATTTCAATGCTCATATCGCGACTTTACAAGACCAATTGAATGGCATGGCTGAACAAAGCCAGCCTCTTGGAGTCCACACTTTCGGCTTATTACCAAAAGACGCTCACCTTTATAGCACTATGTTGCAAATGCTAGGCGACGATTTCACTCAATTAGCAGCAAGCTATGAAGAGAAACATAAAATGTCGATTGCTGAATCGGCAGCTTATGGCAAGAACGGTGAACGTAAAATTGAAGCCCTAGCAGGTTTCCAATTATTAAAAGCACATATCCAAGGTCAAGAACTAAAAGATTTGCCCGACACTATCTCTGCACATTTAGTGACTGCAGATCAGTATTGGACAAACTTCCAAAATATAGCTGAAACAGAAAACCTACTTAGAGCTTTAAGTGGTGAGTACATCAAGGTGAGTTATGGCGGTGACCCTATTCGTAATCCACAAGTAGCACCAACAGGCCGCAACTTAATCGGCTTTAATCCAGCAAAAGTACCTTCAAAAGAAGCATATGATGCGGGGGTTAAATTGATGAATCAAACTATCGAGGATTACCATGCTAAACATGGCTCCTTCCCAGATAAGTTGGCTTTCTCACTTTGGTCACTAGAAACTATGCGTCACCAAGGCGCACTTGAAGCACAAATTCTTCATGCGTTAGGTTTAAAACCCAAATGGGACCGTGCAGGCCACATCACAGACACAGAAATTATTCCTTTTTCAGAATTGGGTCGCCCACGTATTGATGTAGTGATCAGCGCAACAGGTTTGTACCGTGATGCATTCCCGAATGTCATGCTTTGGTTAGCAGAAGCGATAGATAAAGTAGCTAAGTTAAAAGAAGAAAATAACTTTGTTTACCGCCACGCCAACAAACTAAAGCAAGATTTACTTGAGCAAGGACAATCTGAAGAAGATGCTGAGTATCTATCAACGGTACGTATTTTCTCTAACGACACTGGTGAATACGGCACAGGCTTAGCTGGGCAGAGTTTAGACTCTGGAAGCTGGGAAGATGATTCAGAATTAGCTGATACTTACTTAACTCGCATGGGTTACGGTTTTGGTAAAGATGAGAAACGTTGGAGCGAAAGTTTAGGTGACATCAATCTATACAAGCAAGTGTTATCAGGCACTGATGGCGTTGTTTTCTCTCGTTCGACTAACCTTTACGCTTTATTAACTAATGACGATCCATTTCAGTACTTCGGTGGCATTGGCTTAGCGGTACGTAACATTGACGGCAAAACTCCTGAAATGTATGTGGCAAATATGCGTAAAAAAGACAATATCAAAACTCAAACGATGAAAGAGTTCTTAAATCAAGAAATGCGCAGCCGCTATTTCCATCCTCGCTGGATTGAAGCGATGCAAGAATCTGGTTATGCAGGGGCAACAGCCATTCTAGATAGAATGAACAACATGTGGGGCTGGGAAGTAATGACACCTGAAGCTGTGCGTGACGATCACTGGCAAGAGTTCTTCGAAGTTTACGTTGAAGATAAATACGATTTAGACATGCGTGAATTCTTTGAGAATGCGAACAGCCATGCACTAGCTCAGATCTTAGAACGTATGCTAGAAGCTGTGCGTAAAGGTTACTGGCAAGCAGATCAAGAGACTCTACAAAAGATGATAGAAACTTATACTGAGCTAGCTAACCAATACGATGTCGTAACTGACAACGATAAGTTCAATGACTATGTCAACGAAACTGCAACAGGGTTTGGTTTAGCTCCTATTTTATCCGCTATGCCAGAAATAGCGGCTGAAGCTCAAGCGGTAAATGCTCAGACTCAGCAGGTGCAAGGACAAAAACTTGAACAGGTTGAACAGCAGCAAACTGAAACGGATAACAGTAAAACTTACTTAATGATATTTGGTATCTTAGTAATCTTCTTTGCTGGCATGTTAAGTAACTTTATCTCGGCAGGCCGAGAACTTAGAAGTTAAAAGCCAATCAAATGCTGCCTATTCTCGTAATGGGCAGCATTCCTTTTTCTTAATTTCTATCACTATCAACATTCAATTTTCCCGAACGTTAAATTCAATTTAATTAAATTTTCCAATTTAATCATCTACCTTAGTATTACCTCATCGACAACGCACAAGCGTTTACTAAATTAAAAAACATGAGGAAATTTAACCATGGCACAAATCGGCAAAACTATTCCAGAGTTCACAGCACAAGCTTTTCACAATGGTGACTTTACAGAAGTAACTTCTGAATCGGTAAAAGGTAAGTGGGGAATCTTCTTATTCTACCCTGCAGACTTCACATTCGTTTGCCCTACTGAGTTAGAAGACATGGCAAACCAATACGAAGAATTACAAGGTTTAGGTGTTGAAGTATATGCGGTTTCTACAGACACCCACTTCTCACACAAAGCATGGCATGACTCGTCAGATGCGATTGGCAAAATCAAATTCCCAATGCTAGGCGACCAAACAGGCACTATCACTCGTGGTTTTGATGTGATGATTGAAGAAGACCACATGGCACATCGCGGTACTTTCTTAGTAGACCCAGACGGTGTTATCCAAGTAGCAGAAATTCATGCAGGCGGTATTGGCCGTTCAGCAAGAGACATGGTTCGCAAAGTAAAAGCAGCACAATATGTTCGCGATAACGACGGTGAAGTTTGTCCGGCAGCTTGGGAACAAGGTCAACAAACACTAACGCCTAGCTTAGACCTAGTTGGCAAGATCTAACTTACTTATTGAGTTAAACATGGATAGCGCCCCCTGAGCTATCCTAACCAACTCCAACTGGGTGGGGTACGTGCCCATGCTACCCTGCCCGACTTAAATGACATTTCCTTAACCAACAATTACACTTCTTTAACTTATCTAGCCGAACAATGTTATAAATTAGCCAAATATGTTGGGCTCGTTCACCAGCATATAATTACCATTCCCTAGATAAAAAGTTGAAGTGGACCCCATATCTGCTTCGGCTTTTCTTTCATTGTTTTTCTTTCATTGCTTTGCAGTTCTTAATTGAATATCAGAGTGGGACTAATTCTTTGATTATCTTTAATTACCTCAAAGTGCAGATGTACTCCTGTAGCTTTACCTGTACTTCCAATAATGCCTATATTTTGCCCTGCTTTTATCCAATTCCCAGCGGTAACCTCGATAGAGTCTAAATGTGAGTATAAGGTTTGATAACCATTTTTGTGTTGAATTAACACTGTATTTCCATAGTTAGAATTTAGCGTTTTGTTGTCCGCTACCACAACTATCCCATCAGCTGCAGAAAACACTGTGCTGCCACTTTTAGCTACATAATCAATGCCTTGGTGTGGCTTGTAAGCTCTGATTTTATCTACGCTGCGAAATGAAGAACTTATCTCATAACTTTTTAGTGGTTGCTGCCATATTAGCTTTTGGGCGACAGTCATTTCTTTTAAAAAGACATGTAAACTAATAAAACTAAACATAGCTAATGAAAATGGAACAATAAGATTAAAACGTTTTTTCTCACCTAAGCTCATTATATTAGTGAGTCTGATTTTATAATCGTCAGCACCCAAAGCACCTGAATTAAATTGAGCAACAAGAGGTTCATTAAGGTGAGCGCTGTTTCTTAATGACTGCAATAAGGTTTTGGCATAATCATGCCTATTTATATTAAAGCGATTTACCGTTTGACGGTCGCACCTATGTTCCATAGCTCTTACAAATTGCCATTCCATTCTTTTGATAAATGGATTAATCCACAACAAGGAACTCGTGACTTTCCAAAGTAAAACAGCCACATGATCTTTATTTAGTATGTGGGTAAATTCATGTTGAATAAGAATATTTCGCTGTTTTTTACCCAGAGAAAGAAAGTAGTTTGGCAGTACAATTTGAGGCTTACTTACACCAAATACAAAAGGACTATTGTTCAAACAAGAAACAACAATTCTATAGCCTAATCCGTCCTTCAGTACTTTGGAAGATTTTGAAATCTTTGCTAATTGTTGCCAAGCTATCATTAGTCGGACAAGTTTTACCGAGGTAAAACTTAAATAACCAACTATGAAGAGCACACTAATTAAATCAATATTGTTCAAACTCGCATGAGTAATACCGGCTTGTTTAACAATTTGTGCACTTTCCAAGCTTGAATTTAAATATTGTAGATTAGGGATATTTACCTTTATAGCCGAGAAAGACAAAGGCAGAAAAGGTAAAAAGCTGATTATCAGAGCGGCCCACCAAATGCTAGGTGATGAGTTATTGTCTTTAGTCAAATAAGAAGTACAAGCATAAATACAGCTAGAAAAAATAAGCCAAGGGAAAAGACTATTTACTATAAACTGAATGATCTGAGCGTACACTAGCTTTCTTTCTCATCCTCAGACAACTTATGCAATAAATCCTCAAGTTCATCTATTTCTTCTTTAGCTATTAAACGACTATCTGCAAACATGGCCACAGGTAACGGTTCATCCAGTTCTAAAACGTTACTAGCAAAATCCTGCATGTACGAAGCGAGTGTAGGAATTTTCTCAAGCAGCGCTTTGAAGGTTTTTTTATTACCTAATGAACCAACTTGCAAAATCCCTTTATTGCCCATTCTTTCGAGAGTTTTACGTGTCGACGAATATGACCATCCATACTTAGGCTCTAAGTGTTGATGAATTTCCTTTGCGGTTTGAGGCTGCTTTTTCCAAAGCAACTTTAGTATTTCTAGCTCTGTCGAATTTGGTGTCATAAAACAATCGTTAAAACTGTGACTTGTGTCGCACCTTAACATCCTGTATGTTAAAAAACAACAGTGCGACACTAGTCGCACTTCGGTTGTGATTTAATAAAAATATAAAGGAACACTCCATATGAAATTGTTTTACCCATTAAGCTTAGCTTTGTTGGTCATCCTCTTTGCAACTGCAAGTTGCGCCTATGCAGGTAATAAACAAAAATTTCAAATTGCAAACAGTGAGGTAGTAACGATTAACTCTAAAATATTAGATAGAAAGTACGATTTATTTATAAAAGTACCTCGTGATTATTTTTTAGAAAAGAGTAAGTCAAAAACATACCCAGTGCTGTATTTGAATGATGGGCCACATACTTTCAAAGTTGCATCTGGAGTTACTCACTTTTCTACTATGGATAAAGCTATTGTGGTAGGCGTATCTTTCGCACATGGCGAAAATGGTCAATATAGTCGAGTTCGAGATCTTACTCCGGTGGTCGATGAAACTTGGACTAAATACAAAACCGGAGGGGCATCAGATTACTTGGCATTTTTCGAAAAAGAAGTCATAGGGTATGTTGAGAAGAACTACCGAACTAACTCAAAACAACGCATCTTATCCGGCCATTCATTGGGCGGTTCATTTGGAGCTTGGGTACTATTAACCAAGCCAGAACTGTTTTCCAGTTATATATTAACTAGCCCTTCCCTTTGGTTCAAAAACTATTGGATCTTTAACCTAGAAGACTCATTCTATTTACAAAACAAAGTGCTAGAAGCAAATCTATATTTTGCTACCGGTGCTTTAGAAACAATAAAGGATGGAATGTATTACGAGATGGCAGAAGACCAAACACGATTTGCGAACAAACTACTTTCTAGAAATTACCAAGGATTAACGATAGAACAAGAAATCGTCAAAGGTACAGATCATCACTCAACTTTTCCTGTTGGCTTATCTAAAGGATTGATGTTTACTTATAAACAAATGAAATTAATTTAGTACTGAATTAGAAATTCTGGCTGCGCTGTACTTTCAGATAAAGCCAATGTCGTCAGATAAATTCAATACTTCCGATAAAAGCTGCTCAATCGAGCATGAAAGAACAGCACAAAAGTGCCCGTTAATACTTAACTATCTGTTTTACCTAGTCTACTTATGCAAACTAAATAAAACTAAGCTGAAACTTATAAGTAGCTCTCAGAGTATTTAGCATAATCAAATAAAGTGTGTATAAAAATACGAGTTGTAAAGCAATACAAAAAGCCGAAGTAATATTCCTCTGTTTACTTCGGCTTCTTTTGATTCTCTACATTGAAGATCTAGATCCACAAGGTTCTAAATCCATAAAAGAGAAATTATTTTAACTTTACAAGCAATGAAGCTTCAATGCTAAAACAATAAATAAGTAATATTGATAAATCCTTTATAAGTGGTTTTATGTCTTAACCAAGAAACAACTACAACTTAGCTCCCAAGTAAAAACACATAAATACCTTCATACATTATTTCTTATTTTCTTTCTTCTTAGCATCAGAAGTTGTGAAAATAGATTTAATTGTTGCAGTAATATCAAGGGTATCAGTCGTTGGAGGCTTCTTCTTACTTGTAGAGCCTGCATTAGCATTACCAGTAATAGTTAAAAGTAAAACCGCGATGATTAAAATTGATTTGTTCATTGTTTTCTCCAATATTTTTGTGTGGAAATATTTCCACCGCAAAAGATATAGAAGAATTAGGAACAAATAAATGTGAATAAGGTCACACTTTATGCAATTAACCTAATACGCTGATTATGTTAGCAATTTAAACTGTTTTTTATTACGCACGAAGCGATTAAGAACAGAGTAATGACAAAAATAATTTGATTTCATATCGAATATGCTGACTACGCTTGCACTTTAAACTAATTTTTTTATTACGTACGAAGCGATTAAGAACAGAGTTATGACAGAAATAGCTTGATTCCGTAGCGAATACTTTGATTATGCTAACAGTTTAAATTTACTTTTGGTTATATACGAGGTTATTAGGAACAGAGTTATAACAGAAATAGTTTGATTCAATAGCGAATACGCATTGTAGATAATTAATGGCTCATAATGTGTCACATGCCTAATCAAATACTCTAAAAGCATGCAAGTAAACACTATATTTGTAACTCCAAACACTCTATAGAGAGAAAAATCTAATGGATTAGACTCTAGTTTAACCGAAGAAAACCTATTTAAGATATGTACTCGAAATACAAGAAAATGCCTAACGAAACTATTCAAGCAAAACAACGCAGCATAGTAATGTATTGAAGGAGAGTCATAGCCAATAACAAACCAATAAGTCTCAGCTACAATGCTCACTACAATCAATGGAGCGAATAAATGTGATACGTACTTATCAACTAAGCGAAATTTATAAATGGCATATAAACATATCGCATAGATGACAGGCTTAGTTACATCAAAAAGGGAAAGTTGGAATATACCTTCTTCTATAAGCCGATCTATCAATAGGATCAAGCCTACAAAGAATAAGTCTCTATTAATTTTATAAGATGCTATCAGAGCAAATAAAACGACAATAAATAATCTGTCGAAATAGAGCGGATAACCGAAGGAAATTGCACCTAGAATGGTGAAGATAACAATTAAAAGTGCAGAAATTCCCTTTTCTATCCAATAATGTGTAATCAAAGTTTACATGCCGAAGAATTTAAGAACCTGTGCCTTAAATGATAACTGACTTGATTCAGATACTGATTTGCGGCAAGTCAACCACCATGCATTTACTACTTCTAAGCTTAATGCGTCAATTGTCTTCGGATGTTCATTTTCAATCGCTACTACAGTTTCACGGCTAATACCGATCTTTTTAGCAATTTCCGCTTGAGTAAATCCAGCCTCTTTTCTTAATCCTCTTAGTTCTTTACCAGAAAATTTCATTTTGTTACCTCTATTAAATACAACGACGGTTTCGGAATAAGTACATTTGAATGCTAATTCTAGCTAAGCTAGACACAAAACAAAACTTGTAAATCTTATATTTAGCAGAAAGATTTCACGTTTTGTTATATACATGCTAATTTTTAACCAAAATTGCAGCGGTGTAAAGACACCGCCTTATGTAAATTCAAATTAACTTATAATTTTATTCTAGCACATCAAAGTGAACTATTTCAGTAAAGTCGTAACCTTTAAAGTTACTTGCTCTGTCATAGATAGTCATTTCGGCTAATCCCCAAGTGCCTGGAGCTGAACCTATAGGCAATACAATATCTCTTGTATAGGTCTGCCACTCAGTTGGATCACCTTCAGGGAATAGTGACCAAGTTTCATCATTGTAGGCCCAGTACTGATGCGTTATTCCTTGCGGGTCACGTAAAACCAGTGACGCGATATTGTAACCAGAAATATTATCTCTAACTTTAAAAGTAACCGTCACAATAGTTTCACCATTTGGTGCATCTGGATTAGTAGGAACAGCTGAAATCTGTATGTCATTTAGGTCCAACTCAGGAGTTTGTACATCAGGGGTGTTTGTAACCAAATCTATCGTTGGAGAAAGCTCATCGATCACAATCTCTTCGTCTCTTAAAGCGTGTCCCGGATCTGTTAAATACACGCCACGCATGTTAAGTGCTTGATCTTCCATATTAATCTGACTTATTGAATAAGTAGACGTTGGCATGTAATGCGGCATCAAAATTTCAGTTTCACACTTTTCAGTCACAAGATTATAACTACCACCAGCTTGGAAACTGTAAGTTTCAGGGATCTCATCATTAAACTGCGCTGTACATCCATTGTGCTCAGGCATACCAACTTCTTCAATCACATCCCAAGTTGCGTGAAACACTTGTACTTCTTGTCCATCAATTTGCGTAACCGACTTGGTGATTTCTAAACTGTTTTCTGAATATTCTGGTTTAGTCACGTCTTCAAGAGGATTGTTTACGTATAACTTCCAACCAAAGTCATTTGCACCTTCCATTCTTTGATTACCTACGGCATCAGTGATGACAATCTGCTCTGTACGCCAATAACCAGCTTTTGCATGTTTACTTAACTCAAAGCTACCTCTTAACACTGTGTCTAAGTCGCCTTCAGCTGCATATAAATTAACATCAACAAAAGTTCCAACGTCACTAAACACTCTTAAGTAAGCGCTCTCGGCACCTTCTAATTCAGTATCAAGAGCATGCAACTCTATTTCAATCTGAACGTTTTTATCTTGCTCTGGCTGTCCTTCTACGCTGATATCAACACGTTTAATCTTGCCAGGGAACACATAATCTGGATATAAGTTGTAAACTTGAAAAGTTAGATTTTCCTGAATCTGCGATATATAAATATTGCCTTGCATAATACGATCTCGAACGAACTCGTATTTAGCCACTGAACGCGAACGTAATTTATCAGGATTAACGATAAAGAAAGAAATCGTTTCAGCCATATCTTCATTTGGATTAGCGGAGTGGGCATAAGCTGAAACAAATTCAGTTTGCTTTGTTGTCGCCCAACCACTAGAGGTTGACTCATCTTCATACCAGCCACCTAACTCAATCCATTCATCCCTAAGCTCTTGGTCAAATTGGTTTCGCCATAAAAAGTGAGCTTTTTCATGAATGATTAAACGATGCATATGCTCAACGCTGCTCGAAGTAAATGCTGATTCCATAAACTCGATATAACCTTGCTCAAGCCAAGGCCAAGCCACAGCGGCAGCCTCTGGATATAACGGGTGAGTTTGGCCATCTAAGCGACGTACTAAATATTTCAGCTCAGGTAATACATGCATACCTTTTGGCATTTCTTCGAACATATTAATGATTTGTACAATCTCTTCCGGATGAAACTCTTGGAATCGAGTTGCAGGTTCAGAACCCGTCGTGTGCTCAGTTAATTCAGTATAATCAGGGATAACTGTAGAAATACCAAAGCGTTCATTTAAAATCTTCTCGTACGCATCTTTGTCAGAACCATTATCAGTTACGTATCTAACTAACGCATGGTGCAATCTCTGCGAATAGAAAACACCTCTTTTACCTTCAACTTTAGCAATCTTTGGGGTTGCATTAGCAAATGCAGCCTCTGAAATAATAACTTCTTTAGTACCATTTACTTCCGTGATTTGAATATCGTCTTCAATGTAGTCTGAAGTTAAGCTCCACTTCGCTGCATTTAAAGTTTGCGGAGCGTAAAAGTCTCTAGTTTCTTGCGGAATAGACTTCATCGTTTCTAAGATTCGATAAGCGTGTTCTTGTGTCCAAGTTGCTGAGTCGGTCGTATCTGTTAATAAAATATTATAGTCATGCTGTAATTGATTAGCAGATGAATCATCAATCACTTCAACTACTTCTTCTAAAAACTCAATTTCTAAAGGTTGGTTAATAGCAGCAGAATAATCTGTACCAGCTGTACTTTGATCTTCTTCCCAGTGATAAGAGAAATACGAGTCGTCAATCTGTTCTAATTCAAAGTTCAAAGACTCGATATCAGATGCTGTTTCATCATTAAGTGTGGCGTTAGTTTGAATCGCATTTTGGCTACTCAATGTTACTTGTTGCGCAGCAGTAACCTTATAGCCCGACTTTCTAACTTTAATAGAATAATCACCATCTTCTAGGCCGTAAACTTTGAAACTACCATCAGTAGCTGGAGTGATTCGTTGCAACACACCATCAGCTGTTAGTAATACTTGAGCCCCTTCAATGTCGGCACCAGAAAGAGAAATTTGTCCTTTGAACGCTAATCCATTATCCACTGATAAACTAGCGTTAACAGTGTCAGTGCCATCAGAAACTGTAACAGCAAATTCATCTAAACCTTCCGCTCCTTCTGCAGGCGTATAAGTAAGTGTGTTATTTTCGTTTATAACAGCACTACCAATATTTGGTTGTGAGCTAATACTTAAACTTAGTATGTCACCATCAACATCAGTAGCCGGAATGCTAAACGTTACAGCTTGTTGCAATCGAGTATAGGTTTCTACACTCTGCACAACCGGAGCATCATTTACTGGCGTTACTTCAATGGTAAGTTCTGCACTCACTGTGCCATTGCCATCTGATACTTCAACAGAGAAAACATCGTTACCATAAAAATTTAAGTTTGGCTGATAGGTAAAGTCGCCGTTGCCGTCTAGCGTAAGAGAGCCATTTGTTGTTGTAGATAACAAACTAAAGCTCAAAGCATCATTATCAGAGTCAGTCGCATTAACACTTGTAGTTAAGCTAATATCTTCTGCAACATTGAATGTGCTGCTAGAAATAACAGGCAAATTGTTAGAAGCTGTAGCTCCTGAATTATCTTCAACGACGGAAACGTCGTCAGAGCTACTCGATGAACCGCCTCCGCAGCCTAATATCCCTAGGGCTAAACCAAGAGAAATAATCAATTTAGATTTATTGTCTAGCATCCACATTCCTTATTGTTTTTTTGTCAAAAATGCTAACTTTGTAAAGGTCGCTGACATTAGCACAACTAGCTGAAATATTAAGCATTATTTCCGCTGTACTTTGCATCTTTTCGGATAATACCTATCAAAAAATACCTAAACCTTATGATTTCTTCATTTATCTCAACAGAAGTGACTCTCTCTTATCCCCCAGAGAAAAATAACAAATGCCAAAAGTGCAACTTCGGCTAATTCAGCTATGTTTTATAGAGTCTTGATTTTCAATAAATATCATAGACTCATGGACAGGGCTATGACGGCAGACGCCAGATTAGATTTAGAGTAGCTACTTTTAGGCTTACTACTTATGACAATTAAAAATATTTTTAGATGGATTTTTGCCAGTGCAGGCTTTTTTGCGTTATTAACACTTATCGTCACCATTAAACTTTACTCTTCCCAGCAAATTTCTGTCGATGTAGCCAATGTGCGATTAAATTCATACAAGCTAGCAAAAGAGGTGTCTTTAGATTCAGACGCTTTGACCCGTTTAGCTAGAACTTATATCTCAACGCTCGACCCTAAATACAAAGCTCAATACTTTCAGTTAGTGGATGTTATCGAAGGTAAAGCCCCTAGACCTGATGGCCGAAAAGTTGCTTTTCGAGATTTATTGGTAGAAAACAATTTTACTTCTGCTGAGCTTGCTTTACTCGACAAAGCCGTTAATTTATCTATGGCTTTGGTTGGCCTGGAAGAGCAAGCTTTTGCTTTGATATCCGACTTAGAAGGACGTTCTATAGAGCAGCTATCAACGACTGAAATTCAACAGTGGCATCAAGCCATGAACTTACTCTTTGATGATAATTATCACAGAGAAAGAGACAATATTTTAGCTCCAACAAAACAGTTCATTACTAGACTAGAAACGAGAACATCAAAAACATTTTCACAGGTGAACGATAGCGTTTACCAAGCCGTCACTATTGCAGTTTTTATTGTAATTTTACTTATTCTTATACTATCTACCGCCTTTTGGTTAATCACCAACCGAGTGGCTAGGCCTCTTAACCAGATTAAAAACACTGCCCTTGTTGCAGCAAAAGGAGACCTTAGGGTAAACGAGAGAAACTCGATAACAACAAAAGATGAGCTAGGAGAACTTAACCTCGCATTAGATACAGCAATGGCTAACTTAGCTAGCTTGATTTCAGATGTACAATCTAATGCAACCGCAGCTTTTAGTACCTCTGATCAAATATCGGAAAATGCGCATTCAACAAGCGACCTTGTTCGTTCACAAAAACAATCAACAGATATGATAGCGGCAGCAGCGGAAGAACTTTCCGTAAGTTCAAAAGAAGTCTACAGCACTTGTTTAGGAGCAATAGATATAGTTGCGGACGCAAACAAAGAAGTAACTCAGGGTAATAGTTTAATGTCACAAACACGGGAATCCGTTGGCGATATAACCAATAACCTAGAAGTAGCTGACAATGCAATTCAAGAGTTAACCGAATCTGTAACTGGTGTCACAGCTGTCGTAGACGTAATTAATGGTATTGCTGAACAAACCAATCTATTAGCACTAAACGCTGCTATTGAAGCAGCCAGAGCAGGCGAGCAAGGACGAGGTTTTGCCGTAGTAGCTGACGAAGTACGTTCGTTAGCGCAAAGAACACAGCTTTCAACTAAAGAGATTTTACAAACAATTCAAACATTGCAGACCAAGGCAGAAGAAGTCTCAAATAGTATGTCAGTAACAAAAGGTGAATTTACCGGCTTAGTACAAAACTCTGAATTAATGAATGAAGCAATCAACAACATTCGTGAAAGTTTCTCTTCAGTCAGCAGTGTCACCGAGAAAATAGCTAATGCTGCGCAAGAGCAAACTACCGTGTCACTAGATATCAGCGGCCAAGTAAATCAAATCGTAAGCCAAGTAAACGAAGTCAATGAACTGTGTGAACAATCAGCGCAACAATCAAGCAACCTATCAAATGTATCTACTTCGCTGAACGATTCAATTTCTAAATTCACGGTATAAACTTCATTGATGGGCTCGCATTTGAGCCCACAAAGATCATCTATCGATACAATTAACAAAATTGTCAATCTTTGTCTGGTGTTCGGATAATTCGAATCCAGCTTTGCAACTGCAATAATTCATCCCCAAATAATTTAGTCCCAAGTATTGAAACGTCAACTCAAACATCTGTTCAAAGCAATCTGCTGGAAAATCATCATGCCCAGTTGCTAGCAGTCCGACTGACTTTCCTCTCAGTGCTCTTCCCTTATCTTTTTGGAATGACAATAAGTCTGAAATTCTATCTATAAACATCTTCATTTGCGCACTTGCGGAATACCAATACATTGGAGTGGCGAATATCAATCGGTCAAACACCAACAATTTATCAACCAGAGGTAAAAAATCATCTTTGTTCGAGTTGTCATAACAAAAAGGAGCAATTTGATAGTCAGCCAAATCGAATAGTTGCGCATTCAACTCTGATTTCATTACATTGGCTAACGCTCCAGTGTTCCCCGACGAGCGGCTGCTCGCTAAAATAATTGCTGTTTTCATCTTAAACTTCCTTATATCTAGTTAACTTCATAAAGGTTTCTTTCCTCTGGTACATCAGACAAGTACTCAACAAATTCCACCTCATAACCATTTGGGTCAACGTAGTAACAATTTTTTCTGAACTTGGCTTCTGCTCCTGCTTTGTCGACCGCAAAGCCAGCTTTTTCTAAACGTTCAATAACGGCATCTATGTTATTTGTAACAAAGGCAAAATGAGAAAGGCCCATATCATTACTTTCTAAGTTTCTAATTTTTCCTTGCCCATTATCATTGAAAGTTAAGTACTGGTAGTCGTCACCAAAGTGCAGCCATTTTCTTTCCGTGCCATACCAGTTGCCTGTTCCTTGCCCTCGAATTTTCCAGTGTGGAAAAGCGGCCTGATAAAAACTCAAAGTTTTATTCATATCACTAACGACTAGGTTTAAATGTTCTAAATGGATCATTGTGTTTATTTCCTTGTGTTTCATTCGACGGAGAAACATGCTAAAACCTCAACCTAACCTGAGGTAAAGGGCTTTTTTAAAAAAATGAAAAATGAAGCAACTTGGTCGGTCGGCCGCATTGCAAAACGATGTGGAATTAAAGTTTCAACTTTACACTTTTACGAAGAAAAAGGGTTAATCCGCAGCTGGCGAAATCAAGGAAATCAACGGCGTTATAAACCAGACGTAATGCGCAGAATATCTGTAATTAAAGCAGCACAGAAACTTGGAATTACGTTAGAAGAAATCAAACAAACCTTAGCTTCACTTCCTGATAATAGAACTCCAACAATTGAAGATTGGGAAAAATTAAGTACTCATTGGCACCAAATGCTCAACGAAAGGATTAGAAAATTAGAGAACTTGAGAGATTCGTTAGGTAGCTGCATCGGCTGTGGCTGTTTATCTTTGAGTAAATGTCCTTTGTATAATCCAGAGGATAAGCTTGCAGAGCAAGGCTCTGGTCCAGTTATTCTAGATTCAAAGTAGTGACAATCGATTCTAGAATAACTTGGAAGGATAAATATTAAAGACCACCTGTAGTATCAATAAAACTGCCAGTGACAAAGGAAGATTTTTCTGTTGCCAGCCAAACAATAGCTTCTGCTACTTCTTCAGGCTTTCCACCTCGATTCAAAGGAATTTTACTTTTAAGTCTGTCGACCCTATTGGGCTCGCCTCCTGATGCATGCATTTCAGTATAAATCAGACCGGGTCTTACCCCGTTAACACGAATTCCTTCATCTGCTAACTCCATGGCAACACCTCTAGTTAATGTATCCATGGCACCTTTTGATGCGGCATAGTCGACATATTCGTTAGGAGAGCCTGTTTTGGCAGCCCCTGAAGAAACATTGACGATACTTCCCCCTTTCCCTCCTTGTTTAGTCGACATTCTTTTTATCGCTTCCTTGGTACACAAAAAACAACTGATTAAATTGGTGGTTAACACTCTGTTAAATCTCTCTAAACTTATGTCTTCTAATTTACTCTGCTGTTCTAGGATGCCTGCATTGTTAACTAACGCATAGAGATTCCCTAATTTATCAGCCTCAGAAAACAGATAAGCAACATCCGTTTCATTAGAAACATCAGCCTTAACCGCTATGCAACTAACTCCTTGCTTGAGAACTTCAGCTCTTAGCGATTCTGCCGACTCACTGTTACTACGGTAATTAATAACAACTGAATAACCTTCTTTTGCGAAAAGCCTTACAGCCTCAGCTCCAATTCCCCGACTTCCGCCTGTTACGATAACCACATTATTAGCCATACAATTCCTCTTCCCAAAAAAAACTTGTCGACAAAAATAAAATAAAACTTGATCAAACACAATTTAAAATCATAATAAACACAAAATTGTCGACAATATTAAAATATGAACTATTACAATCTATTCGGTACTGTGAATACCTTGTTTATTTTTGTTAGCCTGTACGGAGTTTATTCTCAGTTAAAAACTATTAAGCAAAGAAAACAACAAAACTTAGCCACAACTGAATTACTATCACTTAACCAATTTACCGTAAGCTATTGTGCTTACTTATCATTTTTCGTCTATGGCTATTCGATAGCACCTTTTAATCATTACATAGTTTGGCCTAGGCTTATCGCCTCGATTTTGATCACTTTAATCTTATTAGAAATGTGGCAAGACCGAAAAAGCACGACTTCTAGACTGAGCTTTATGTTTGCACTTGTAACATTAACGCTTGCCCTATTGGGACTTGGCTTAGGTGAACAAATCAACGACAAAAGTAAACTTATTTCCACCAGCATAATTCTTGTAGTCAGTGCTCTAATCGCACAGGGTTATTACCATCAGATTCGGTTAATTATAAAGGCAGGTTCGACAGGGGCTGTGGACTTAAAAATGAGTCAATTTATTTTAATGATGGATATATCAACTATTGCTTTTGCACTTTCTATGGGCATAGCTAACGGTTGGCCTTTGCTAGTATTAGCAGTGACCAGTGGTATTACTAAATTAATTATTATGTATTTGTTTTATTGGGTAAAAGTCAGTGAGACTGCACTGAGAAGAAGGAGTGAAAGTTGTTAACAACAATGAAACTTGTTAGCAACTTGGCTAAAACTCTCGTAAACATTGAAATAATACCCTGAGTAATTTCTACCAAGATCACACGAACAATAAAAGCACGGTACACCTTATATGAAAGCAAAAGCTGAAACATAAATGAGTTTCAGCTTTTGTTATAAAATAAGAGTTAGCGACTAAAGCCTTTGAAGGTTTTGCTAATAAACAAATCTTTTTGTTTCATTCCTACAAGAGCACTCCAACTTGTCACCATAAATGGCAATTGTACTATTCCCGTTTTTTGTCCAGTCGGAACTAATGACATAAATGGGTTGCGCTTATAAGCTTTTACCTTCTTACCTGCTCTATCTTCAATAATTGCTTTAGCTAAATACTCTGCCTGATTTGACGCCAAATACCCAAGTTTTCCTTCTCCTACATCAGCAATATCACCTAGCGCATAGAATTTATTCTGCCCCACAACAGCTAAATTGGCATCAACCTTCACTAAGCCTTTTGGGTTTAAAATATGAGAAAAGTGTTCTAACAAAAACTCATTGTTAGGCTTAGTACCTGTGGCAGTAAATACCACGTCAGGCTTTATACTTTTGTTTGAGTTTTTATCTTGGTAAACACCATCATCTTGTGGTTGATAGCCGCTATCAAATTCAACATTTACCCCTAAGCTAGTAAGCTGTTGTAATGCTTTAATTTGAGCTTTTTTCTTATAACCTTCTAACAACACACTTTTATTGTGAGCCAATGTTACATCTAATTCAGGCATGGCATAAGCTATCTCTCCAGCGAGCTCCACACCAACTACACCACCTCCAATAATAAGCACATTAGAAGCTTGAGCTAGCTTTCGATTATACTTTTGTAGCTCTGCCTTTCTTTGCTCCATTGTCCTTGCTTGTTCTGACTTAGCTAGAGGCAAACTTGGGTAGCGAGAACCTGAAGCAATAACCACTTGTTCAAATTCGACTTTATTTCCGCTCGCCAAAATGGCTTCTCGTTCAGTCAAAGTTTCAACAGAATCTTGAATAAACTCACCAGCTAAAATTTGCTCGTAAAACTGTCTTGCTTGTCCATCGTTAACCTTTGGAGCCGCAACATCTCGAAGTACAGCATAAGTAACTTCAAAATAGTTTTTTCTGTCGACTAGCAAAGTTTTAATGCCTTTAGCTTCAAGCCTTTGACTTATTGTTACACCAGCAAAACCACCACCAATTACTAACACTTGAGTTTTCATTAACACTTCCTCACTCACAAATTTGAATAAGCGAGATATTACTACGTTGCAAATAAACGCATAATGAGCAAATATAAAACCAAGGTGTGCATATATACAACAATCAATTATGGAAAAATGGACAGAAATTAGAACAGCCTATCGCTTAGCCAAGTTAGGAACGTTAAGCGCAACAGCTAAAGATATTGGAGTTCATCGCTCCACTGTAATGCGTCACATTGATATTCTTGAGGAGCATCTAAAAACTAAGCTGTTTCAGCGTAATGATAAAGGTTACATTCCAACAGAAGCTGGTTTAGAAATAATGCGACTAGGCGAAGTGACCGAAGCTCAATTTCAACAGTTTGCGGCAAAAACGCAGCATGAAACAACCGTAATCAAAGGAACTTTACGGATCACTTGCGTTAATGAGGTCGTACAGCTGCTAATGCCTGCCATAGTCCAATATCAGTCTGAACATCCTGAAATGAAAGTCGATATCATAGGCGACACAAGAAATTTTGATTTGGAATATGGAGAAGCAGACATAGCGCTTAGAGCTGGAAACAAGCCACAGACCCTAGACAATATAGTCATACCTTTTAGTACTTCTGAAATTGCATTTTGTGCGCATCGAGATTACATAAAACGACATGGGGTACCGAACAACAGTAACTTCAAACGTCACCACTTTTTGGCATTACGTGAGCGAATTGCTCACTTACCCTGGAACGAATGGATGCACGAGCAGGTACCAGAAGCAAATATCAAAATTACTTCTACTTCACCTCAAGTGCTCAATTATGCCTTGTTGCAAGGTCAAGGGATAAGTATTGCAACCCGATCATATATTGAGAATTCAAAAGACTTAGTTCAGCTAGACATTGCAGATACTTGGTCTGTAAATACTTGGCTATTGATTCACAGAGATATGATAAACATTCCTAAAATCAGAAAGTTTGTCGATATAGCAAAACAAAACAAACCGGGTAAGTTGGAGTTTTAGCAACTAAACAAAGCTCCAGTGCTGCTTTACTTTAAGTGCAGCCTTACTTTATTCCAAAGCTTTACACGTCTTTTTTATCGCCAGAGCCAACTCAGTATTCCAAGGCAAAGCAAAGGTGATCCTAAAATAATCTTCAAAGTTACAATGAAAGCCAAACATATTGCCCGGTGCGATAGCAACGCCCTGCTCTATCAAGATCCGCCAAATTTCTAAACTCGACTTTTGCTCTGATTTAAACCATAAACAAGGACCTCCTTTTATCGCTCGATACTTAGCGCTATCGGGTAGGTTATCAATTAACAATTGCTGAGTTTTAAAATAGTTTTGCCTCAACTGAGTTCTGAGTTTATCTAGCAACTTTTCATATTGACCTGAGTGAATCAAAGACTGCAGTATATTTTGTGTGTGTAAGTTGGCTTCTTCTGTCACCGTATGTTGCGCATTGCTAATCATGTCTGCAGTGTTAACAGTTAATAAAAATCCCATATTGATTCGAGTCGAAATCGTATCGAAGAAGTCTTGAATACCCACCACGGATACGCCCTTAACTTCCCGTGCCAAATGAGTCAAAGATTTAGGCTTACAACTTCCCAAGTAAAGCTCACTCCTATCATATTCTATTAGAGTAACTTGCCTTCGTTTTGCCCAATTCAACAAGTCTAATTTGTTTGAGTCTGACAATAATCTACCGGTTGGGTCTTGAAAGCTCGGATTGACTAGATAGGTTGAGAATTTATGTTCTAGATAAGCAGCATCTAACAGTGCTAACTCTTGCTGAAAATCGGTTTGAAGAGGGATTTCTACGACATTTTTACAGACTCTGCTAACGACTGACTTAAAATAAAATGAGGTTGGAGATTCAACAGCAATGGTTCCACCAACAGACTGAGTTCCAATTAATGCAACTAATAATCCTTCTCTGCGACCTGAAACAATGTGAAGATCAGCAGGACTAATTTGCTGGCCTTGACGAAGCAAAAATTGGCTTAAGGTTTGCCTTAGCGATGAACTTCCCTGTATTTCATCATTCACTTGGTATTGGTAAATACTCTTATCAAATACCTTTTTGTGATGTTTACTAATAATTGGCTCATTATTTACTACTGAGCTTGGTGCTGTTGAAGACATAGTGATCAAACTCTCATCATTTAATGACGATAGAACTTGTTCTTCTTCAACCAAACCACCTTCGACAAGATAATAATCAGAACCATAGTCATCCAATTCACTCTTACTCTGCGAACAAACAAAATAGCCACGCTTAGGCTTTGCTTCGATCAGCCCCATTCTTTCTAATGTTTCATAACACTTCTGTACCGTGGCAATACTTACTTGATTTGTTTTGGCTAGATTCCTAACAGAAGGGAGCTTATCGGTATATACGCCTGATTTGATGCCTTCCTCTATTGTCTGTTGCAAAGTTTGATATTTGAAATCACTCATGATCTGTACTGGTTAATTTGTTCAAAACTGTATCTGTATCGATTCAACTATAAAAAATAACATTAAATACAATACAGACTAAATAAATCAATAAACAATATGAAGATAGAAACAGCAAGAACTTATATTCGACAATTCACTCCAGCAGATGCAAGTGCCGTTTTAGCTTTTAATGGCAATACACAAGTCACCAAATACACAGGAGACTCAAATATGGTGACATGCATAGAAGACGCTAGAAATGTAATATTCAACATTTGGCTAGAAGAATATAAAGAGCACGGCTACGGTCGATGGGCTGTAGTAGATAAAAAAACTGAGCAAGTAATAGGTTTTTGCGGCCTCAAATATATACCAGAAATGGGGATACCAGATGTTGGTTATCGCTTTCTTCCTGAATTTTGGGGCCAAGGCTATGCAACTGAGACAGCCATAACAGCTATAGATTACTGCAAGTCTGAACTCAACATCGTTGAGTTTTTTGGAGACGTTATGGAGGACAATATTGCTTCTGTAAAAGTGCTTAAAAAACTAGGCCTAAAATTTAACGGTTATGTAAAAGAAGAAGGATTAACTTACATGCGATTTATGCAAGCAACACCAACATTGCTAAACGTAAATCAATTTTACAAATAGCAGAGACACCCATAACAAAATAACAGAGACAGCCATGTAAACAACTGAGTTTTTCAATAATTGACGATAAATGGCAATGTAAAAATTTACAGTAGAAATCGCGTAAGTTATTGATACTATTTATTCAATTAAGCACTGTTGATTAAACTAGACTAGCGTTAGCAAAGGAAAGTAGAGCATGACAATTGAAGTTTGGCACTCCCATAACACGAGATCTTTAAGAATTATTTGGGCATTAGCAGAGATGGGAATACCACATAAAATTCATAATCTTGCTTTTCCGCCTAGAGCTTATGACGAAAGCTTTTTAGAAAAAAATCCATTAGGTACTGTGCCTTTCTTTACCGATGGCAGAGCAAATCTTACTGAATCAAGTGCAACTTTATTGTATTTAGCAGAGACCTATCCTGAGCATGAACTCGGAGTAGATAAGTCACACTCTGAATATGGCTTGTATCTAAATTTTTTGTTCCAAAGCGACGCAACTCTCACTTTTCCGCAGACCCTTGTATTGCGTTACTCGCAGTTTGAAACAAAAGAAAGACAGAATCAGCAAGTAACCGAAGATTACAAAATATGGTTTTTAGCTCGCCTAAAACTCGTGAATCAAAGATTAGAAAACCACTCATACTTAGCTGCTGATAAATTTACCATGGCAGATATAGCCGTTGGCTACGCCTTGTATCTAGGTGAGCTACTGGGTTTATCCCAGTACTTCAAAGAACAAACCTACGCTTATTTAGAGAGACTGAAACAACGCTCTGCATTTATTGACTGTGTAGAAATAGGTAAAGAAGTAGCAAACTATAAAATATTGCCTATCGAGTAGTGAATAAATAAAAAGTAGTGAATAAATAAAGAGTAGCGGGCAAATAAAGAGGGCTGAGTAACTTATCGCTAAACTACTCAGCCCAAACCCTGAGGATTCCACAATCTGAGAAATGAAAGAATGTGGAAACGGCATACTAGCTTAGCAAGCGCGAAGAAGCGTCACCTTGTGCAAAGAAGTGCAATGTTCACGGGCAATCTATGAAAAAGCGATTAATTTACTTTTGCCAAACCGCTAGCAGCCAAATTACTGCATTTCTAGATACAATTCATAACTTTGCACTTCTTTGCATTTGCTAACATTTAATTACGTCGCCATCATTAAGATAGACGACTTTAAATCGACTTAGTGTTTTGCTTGCGAATCACTAGTATTAATAGAAGTAAAGATTGCAAAAGCGTTATCTACACTAAAGGGGTTTGTATGGCAGCCAACAGCATTATTCAGGTATTAATGATCGACGACGATGATGAACTAACAGCATCAGTTAGAGCGTATTTTCAATCTGAAGAAGGTTTTACTTTTGCTAGCTGCAATGATGGTGAAAGTGGTGCTAAAGCGGCGATCACAGAACAGTTTGATGTCATCATATTAGACGTGACTATGCCCAAAATGAACGGCTTTGAAACGCTTAAAATGATCCGTTCACACAAGGACACTCCAGTTATTATGCTGACAGCTAGAGGCGATGATTTCGACCGTATCCTAGGCTTAGAAATTGGTGCTGATGATTACGTTGCTAAACCATGTAACCTAAGAGAGTTAGTCGCTAGAGTCAGAGCAATCATGCGCAGAGTTGGCATTAAAGAAAATACAACTGATGCTATTGATGAAGCCCTAGTTTATGAAGACTTGAGAGTTACACTTGGTTCTCAAACAGTTGAAAAAGACGGTGTGATAGTCCCTTTAACTGGTGCAGAATTTTTAATATTAGAAAAGTTGATTACTTCAGTGGGTGAAGTTGTATCAAAAGATGATATTTCTCGTCACGCTTTAGGCCGAAGATTAAGTCCATACGATAGAAGTGTCGATACTCATATAGTACAACTCAGGAAAAAATTGGGACCTATGCCAGATGGCAAACAACGTATCAAAACTCTCCGTGGTCGTGGCTATTTGTATGTAACTAGCTAATCTTGTTTGGAAACCAGCATGTACAGATTTTTTAAGCGTATATTTATCTCGATTTGGGTGATCTTAACTTTAACTATTTTAGTTACCGTTTTTGTTGCTAGAAAACTCCCTGTACATGACCAAGAACCAGCCTTTAAACAACTTGCTCATCACGCAGCATTATCGATAAGAGAACAACTAAAAACCAAATCGAGAATAGATCCCGTTTCTTTTGCACAAAGAAATTTATTAGAGCTAGATAACACAGTTCAAGTCTTTGTTATTTATCCCGATGGCACCGAAATCTTAGGCCGTTCACTAGATAAAGATATTCCTCTATTAGCTAACTTCGGTGATAATTCTAGAGCTATTATTCTGCACGAAGGCTTACAAGGTTACACCGTCGTTGGTTACCAACGGAACTACCCTTTTAATCGAGTACTAACCAAACGAGGAGCTAGAGTTATTCTTGGCATAACCGCCCTTGTGATCAGTATTCTAGTATCACTTTTATTAGCTCGTTTTATTGTTCATCCTGTCAAAGTCTTACGTGAAGCTGGTCAAAAAGTTGCCAACGGCGATTTAAGCGTGAGAGTTGCCCACACAGTTGATGGTCGAAGCGACGATATCGCTATGCTAGCTAATGACTTCGATCATATGACTATGCGCATTGACGAATTACTAGAAAAACAAAAACTGCTGATGCGAGATGTCTCTCATGAGCTGCGCTCGCCACTTGCAAGATTACAAGCATTTCTGTCTCTAACAAGACAAGAATTAGAGCATGACGTTAGCAAATTTAGTCCTGAGTATATCGATAAAATGGAATGTGAAATAGAAAGACTAAATTCACTGATTGAACGAATATTGATATTCACTCGACTAGATTCGAAAAAAGAAATCAGCCGTCACAACACTGACCTAGTCGATTTACTGACTGTTATAGCAGAAGACGCTTCTATTGAGGGTTTAGAGCAAAATAAAGATATTATTGTCAGTGGTTTAGATTCTTTTGTCGCAAAAGTAGATAGTGCATTAATCCATAGCGCATTTGAGAATGTGATCAGAAACGCACTCAGATATACAAAACCAAATACTAAAGTTCAGGTACTAATAAATAAGCAAGCCGAGCACCTCATAGTGAAAGTGTCTGACTCTGGCCCTGGAGTTCCAGAAGAAAAACTGGCTTCATTGTTCGAACCATTCTTCCGAGTTGAAGAAGCAAGAACCCACAAGATGGGGGGCGGTGGAATTGGTTTAGCAATTGTACAACGCGCCATGAAACTTCACGGCGGCTCAGTACAAGCTAACAACAGGCCAAAAGGCGGACTGACAGTTACTATGATTTTTCCTATAGATTACGAATTCGATCAAAGCGAATAAACAACTGAGAGCTTATTAGCAATATGATTGTTTTGGACTTTGATAGCAAAACAGGTTTCATCAGCTTTATTTCACACTTTTGTAAAGTAAAGCTGAGACTTAAGCTTAACTTAGCCCAAGCATTTTCGCGCTTTGTTGCCATAAGTTATCCCTAGCTTCATCACTACAAGCTAATTCTGAAGGCTTAGGATAAGTTAGCTTGCCTCTCACTAACGACGCATAAACTTTACCTTTCGGTGGAGTCGCGGTTTTCATTGCTAGTTGAGCTAACGCTTCGCCAGCTCTTTCTGGCGTACCTGGGTACATCATAGGAATTAGGTAACTTCCCAAACGAAGCAATACATGCAAAATAGGATTGTTCATTAATGCTCGTTGCCATTTTGGCGAGTTACGAGAGAGTTTAGTATTTACCGTCAGACCTGGGTTATAAGCTATCACTTCACAATTTATTTGTTTAACTATAGGAAGCTCAAGCAAACCTCTTGCTGTCAGCAAATTACAAAGCTTGGAACCTGCATATGCTTGCATTCCCGCCCCTTGAGTTCGAACAGTTGACCACTTAACAACATCCAGTACCTCTGGTGCATGCGCGTGTACGTCACTCGTTGTTATAATTAGTCTGCTATTCTCAGCCATATTTGGCAACAGTAGTCTAGCCAATAGATAATGAGCAAGGTGATTAATAGCAAATGTCGCTTCAAAGCCATCTTCTGTTTCATGCAAAGTATCTCTGTAAGCTGCACCAGCATTCAAAATTAAAACATCTATTTTTTTTCCTTGCAGAACATCAGTAACTTTAGCTGCAAAACTTCTAACACTTTCCAATGAAGCTAAGTCTAATGCAATAGACTCCCCTAGCTCAGAAGATTCATTACGAACGCCAACTATCACTAAGGAACTAGAGTCGACAATATGCTTTAATGCTTGCTTCCCTATCCCAGCAGTGCCTCCTGTCATAACTACAACACTTTCTGTTTTTCCGTTTTGTTTTAGCAGTGACATTAGTTTCCACCTCCTCTGACTGTGCTTGAATTAGATTCAGCTTGCTCTGTCTGGATCTCAAAAGGTTGGCCGATTTCCAAAGTAATAAATTCTGCTGGTTTTACACCGGCCTTAGCTTTGGCATCTTCAAGTAACTCTTTAGGTTCATTAATAGACTCAGCAGTAAGTTGGAACGTTCCGTAATGCATTCCAATTGACAATTTAGATGCTAATTCTTGGTGAGCTTTCACAGCTTCATACGGATCCATATGAACGGTTTTGAAAAACTCTCTTGGTGCATAAGCGCCAATAGGTAAGAAGGCTATATCCATCGCCCCAAATTGTTCGAACGCTCTTTTATAGTGGTCGGCATAGCCACTATCCCCACCAAAGTATATTTTTGTTCCTTCAATATTCAGTAAAAAACCTCCCCACAACGTTGAGTTTCTATCGTTTAACCATCGACCTGAGAAATGCTGGACATCCAAGAACCATAGTTCGAAGTTATCTGCGATTTGAAAAGACTGCCCCCAATCAAGTTCAATAATTTGCTCACTTCCAGAGAGCCTTTCACCAACACCTAACCCCATGAATATTTTAGGATTATCGCGTTTAGCCAACATATTAATGGAGTCTAAATCAAGGTGATCATAATGATCATGACTGATTATAATGGCGTCTATCTTAGGTAAATTGCTGAATGTTATCCCTGGGTTGTGTACTCGCTTTGGACCAACGAAAGAAAAAGGACTTGTACGTTCGGAGAACACAGGGTCAGTTAAAATATTAAAACCCCCAGCTTGCAGTAAAAAAGTGGCATGGTTTATATAGGTGATACGTACATCAGTGCCATAACTACGCTCTTGCGGTGAACTGTCTTCATTTGTATCAATCCATTCAGGCCACACTGCATGCTCAACATCAGACTCTAAAGAAGACTGGAACATTTCCCACAAGGATTTGAAATGCACAGTGTTTACGTTCTTGAATTCGTCATTCGTGAAATTCGGTGACTCATGTCGTTTATCGACATAACCGCTTGCACAAGCGGTGACAATTGCAATTAGAATAATAATATTTATATATTTCATAATGATAGTACCCAACAAAATATTCATTTAGTTTTTAAATAAGGATGGATTAACACTTCTAGCTGTTGCCATAACAGTGCAGATTTTTCTCGGTCTAACGCAGCATCATTTTCAGGCAGAGACATAGCTCCACATACGTTATGCCAATACGTACCATTTTCTAACTCTTGAGTTGCGGCAATTAGAGCAGCTTGCGCACCTTGTTCTTCGGTTATTAAAATTTTACTAGCAAACCAGCGTCTTATTCCCTTTGGAATGCCTCCTCCAAAACTGCTTAATATGACACCTGGATGAACTGAAAAAGCGCTTATGTTTGGATAGCGTTTTACCAGCTCCAATACCTGCCATAAATTTCCTAATTTGCTGCCTCCATAAACTTTGTCTACTCTGTACGTTTCGGGATTAGATTCACATTTATCTGCTGCACAATAAGCTTCCCCTGTAGTCATCACAATTCGAGCTCCGGCATTAAACATGCCGCGTTCGAGCATTAAACGATAAAGTAAATGATGCCCCAGTACATTCACGGCAAAAGTCATCTCTAAATCTTCGTTCGTCATCACATGCTCACGAAGTGCAATGCCAGAATTACAGACCAAAACATCAAACTTTAGCTGTTCTAATTCATCCACGGCATTAACAACTGAGCTTAAATCTGACAAGTCACACTTTATGAAGTCCACTTCAGGCAATTCGTTTTTGCCTTTTGAAATTCCTCTTGCAAGAGAGGTTACCTGCGCGCCTCGCTCTAGCATGCCACGGGATACAAATTCGCCAACTCCTGCGTAACCTCCGGTTACTAAAACCCTTTTCCCTTCAAAGTGTGGAAACTGAGGACACTTTCTCGTTTTGCTTTTTTGCCTAAACATACATGTGAATAAGCGTCTAACTAAATGCTTAGATGCTAGGTAAGGAGTTGTATTCATTTATTACTGTTCTCCTAAAGTTAAGGTATTAGATTGTGATTTTTCATCTGTTCTCTCGTGAGTATTACTACTCAATCTAAAAGCAAACATAGATAACAATGAGATGATTAAGATCCCAGTTATCATAGGTAACAAGTTTGTATTGAATGCGGCACCAATTGACGCTCCACATACAAGAGCAATGCAGCCAGATAGAAAGCTGATAACGGAATTTGCTAAGCCCGCCATGTGACCAAAGCCTTGCATGGCAATTGCGTTTAAGTTGCCTATTAACAAACCTAAACAGAAGAAGATAATGGATATAGCAGTCACAAAACTCACAAGTGCTAACGCATCTAACAAAACTAATGGATACATCACTCCACTCACTAAAGTTATACTCCACAGAGCAAACCAACATGTTTCTCTAAGTCCTAATTGAGTAACAAGTTTTGCATTTACTAGACTTCCAGCACCAATAGATATGGCACCTAATGCAAAATAGAGGGCGAACATATTTCCAACTGAAAAGATATCCCGAAATATTTGTTCGGCCGACAAAATATAGCCAGTGAAGATCCCTTGAACCAATCCCATCGCCACGATGCAACTGCTGGTTCTTTTATCAGATAAAACAGATTTAACTCTTTGGTATAAAGATATTTTGGCTTTATTTGTTTTCTCTTGAGAGTCATATCTCAGGCTTTCTGGCTGGCGTAGTATTATCCATAGAGCAGTAACTGCGCTTAAACTAGACAAAATAGCAAAGATCATTCGCCAACCAAACATAGCTTGTATGCCCTGCCCTAGCAAAGGCGCAATGCAAGGAACTAAAATGAACACAGACATAGCAAGAGACATAACTCTAGCCATTTCCTTCCCTTCAAACCTATCCCGAACAATAGCCAAAGGAACTATACGTAGTGCAGCAGCACCCAAGCCTTGTAAAAACCTTCCAGTAATCAACAAATTGAACTCTTCGGCAAACAATGAAAGTAAACTTCCAAGCATAAACAAGAGTACTCCAGCTAATAATGTAGGCCTTCGTCCCCAACGATCTGATGCAGGCCCAAAAGCTAACTGTCCGAATGTCATACCGAGTAACACAATACCGATAACTAACTGAATTGCGTTCCCTTCAAGCAGAGCAAAATCAGCCGCTATACTAGGTAACGCTGGAAGAACAGCATCAATAGAAAGCGCCCCTAACGACATCATCAAAGCAATGAGTAATACAAATTCTCTTTCTTGTTGTTTACTAACTGCTGACATATTTCTGTTTTCCAATTAAGTTTATAATTTACTTTACTAGATTAGTATTCTGGATTACTTTACCAGTAAAGTAAATGCAAATTTAAAAAGGAAGTGTATTTACCCCCAAAAATAAGTGATAATTTGCAGCTCTATTATCGAGCACAACCTTTGTTTTAAAGGTGGGACATCACTTAGTACCGAATGGAATTGCATGAAAAAAATAGCCAAATTATCACCTGAAAAGTTGACTCAAATTGAAGCCGCGCATCAAATATTGGTGCAGGGGATCCAACTTAGACAAAAACTTAATACAGCAGTACTTGATAGTTGTGGTGTCACCTTGTCAGAGAAAGAATTGCTAGCAAAAGTTTATATGTCAGGCACTGAGATACGTATGAGCGACGTATCTAAAACTCTGATGTTTACTGAAGGTGGCGCAACTAAAATCATCAAACGGCTAGTTGAAAGAGGCTTTGTAACTCGCAATAAATCGGAACAAGATGGTCGAGTTTTCCTTATCGGTATTACAGAGTCAGGTATTGAAACATTAGAGCGAGCTTTAAAAACAATGGAAGCAAATGCTTATCCTTTAATGCTAGAAACTTTCACTCCTGAGGAATGTAAAACCTTAAGTAGCCTATTAAAGAAACTGGATAAATAAGCGAATTTTGTCATTCAATAAAAGTTAATGGATCATCCATTAGGCCTCTGGGCAATGCTTTTAATGCAGTGATAAATAGATGAAATAATTCTGACTGAGAGTTTATATCTAACTTTCGATATAAGTTTTTGCGGTGATATTTAATTGTTTCAGGCGCATTGTCCAACTTATCAGCAATGTATTTGATTGAATAACCTTGCAAAGTTAAATGCAAAACTTCACATTCTCGCTTGGTTAATACAGAGCTACCAAATAATTTAAGAGCTTCATCTAATTGCCAATCTAATTGACCTGAACGGTTAGTGCGATTCGACAAGTAACTGTTTACTACTATGGCTTCAATAACAGGAAATACACGCTCTAAGATGGATAGCTCTTGAGCCGAAAAATGCGGGAGTCCTTCTTGTCTTACAACAGATAAGCTGAACATCACATCCTTTTCAGGCTTCACAATAATACAAACTTCATCTTCTAAAGACAGTTGTGAGTAGAAGACCTGATAATATTCAGACTCGTTAAATCCATTAGGAGCAATTTGATGCAAGGAGAAAACTCCTGTCTGCTGTTCATCTGTCGCAAGTCGGTAAAAAGGGTCGAGTAAATAGGCTCCATCAGAATAGCCGTTTATCAGCAGGTGTTTGTTCTCATTGGCTAGTAAACGCTGATTAGTGATCACAGGTTTTTGCCCAACAACATACATAGTCGCTAACCCACTGGTTGCATTAACAAGTTGTTCTAACGCAAACAGCAAAGAGGTTAACGCTTCTTCTTGATAGCCCTTTTTAATGACTTTCGCCAGATTTTGATGCCAGTTATCCCAGCTTGTTGTTGTCTCATTCATTTAGATAAAGTGCCTGTAAAACTCAGATACTGCGATCCCTAATTCAGGGGATCTTCAAATAAACACAGCCATGAAATACTGACTTCGACTAATTTGAAGAAGGTAAAATTATGACTCGTCCCACCGATTTTGGTATTACTCGTGAAGATTTGTTAGGCACAGAAATAGAGCCTACGTTTTCAGGAGTATTGAGCTTTCTACGAAGAAAGTATAGCCGAGAACTCAATAACGCAGAAGTTGCTGTAACAGGTATCCCATACGATTTAGCGTTGAGCAATCGTTCGGGCGCTAGACTCGGCCCCCGAGCAATTAGAGCGGCATCTAGCAACTTAGCTTGGGGAACTGTTGCTCATTGGGGTTTTGACCCATTCGACTCTTTAGCAGTAGTAGATTACGGAGACTGTGGCATCGACACTAGCCTGCCAGAACAGATTCCTCATCATATAGAACAGCACATTACTAATATCTTAGAACAGAACTGCGCAACCTTGTGTTTAGGAGGAGATCACTTCATTAGTTACCCAATCTTGCAAGCCTATGCTAAAAAGTTTGGTAAAGGTATTTCACTTATCCATTTCGATGCGCACTACGATACTTGGAATGATACTAGTGGAAAAATAGATCACGGTACTATGTTTTACCATGCTGCAAAACAAGGCATTGTTGCGCCAGAGCGTTCGGTTCAAATAGGGATGCGAACCGCTATAGAAGATACCCTTGGCTTTAACGTCATCAACAATCAAGCGGCATTGAGCCAAGAGCCTGAGCAGGTTGCAAAACAAATAAAACAGATTGTAGGAGACAATCCTTGTTATCTGACATTTGACATCGATTGCCTAGATCCTTCCTATGCACCAGGTACAGGAACTCCTGTCGTCGGAGGATTATCAACATTTCAAGCCCAGAGAATGCTTAGAGGTTTAGAAGGCATTAACTTGTTAGGTATGGATTTAGTTGAAGTGTCACCCGCTTATGACCACGCCGAAATTACTTCTTTGGCAGCAGCTTCGTTAGCTCTAGATATGCTGTGTTTGTATCAAACCGCTAGCCATAGACACAAATAATCAAATTAAGCCTATAAATATAACTATAATAATTAGGAAATCGTTATGACACAGTCAAAAAACCTAGGAAACATGTTCGAATTTAAAGACATCGTTTTCTATTGCGTTTCGGCAATTTTGTTAATAGAACAGATTGCTATGTCAGCATCAATAGGCCCTTACGCCGTATTCTGGTGGGTCGTTACCGTAATCTTCTTTATGTTACCAAATACTCTAGTTACCTCAGAACTGGGGGCTAGCTATCCTGAGCAAGGAGGAATTTACGCTTGGGTAAGAGATTCATTTGGGGCGAGATGGGGAGCTCGTATCACTTGGTTATATTGGATAAACATCGCTTTATGGGTGCCTTCAGTATTCATTATGTTCTCAGGTATGTTATCGGCCATGTTTTTCCCAGAAATGCTTCTTTGGGTTCAAATTACTATTGCTATTATACTTTGCATGTTACTAGCAGTAACAAACAGCTTACCCCTTCATTACACTAAATGGCTGCTGTCGTTAGCTACACCTCTTAAATTCGCCATCATACTTATTATAGGCTGTGGTGGTATTAATTATGGTCTAGAACATGGCTTTGCAAATGATTTAAGCTTCTCGGCTGCTAGTTCTGATTTATCTGCTGGACTCGCTTATATACCTGTAATTGTATACGGCTGTTTAGGCCTTGAGCTTATTATGTCTGAGAGTAAAAAAATTGTCTCGCCAGATAAAAATATCCCTAAAGCTATGTTTATTGCGGGTTTATTCACAGCAGCCCTTTATATCTTCGGAACAATAGGTATTTTAGCCGCTGTTCCAGCCGAAGAAGCTGAGATAGTGAGTATTTTCGCAGTAACCTTGCAAGAGCTATTCGGAGGCACCGTTTTTGGAGATAGTTTAGTTACTATTTTAGGTATTACGACCTTATTCACGTTTTTTGCTTCTATGTCTGCTTGGACATTAGGTGGTAATGCAGCCATGGCAGAAGCAGGTCAAGAAGGCGAAATGCCAAAAGTATTTAGTGTCTTAACCAAAGAGCACGACATGCCTAAAGGTGCAGCGATAATACTTGCTATGATTTGCTCAGCAATGCTAATAGTTTATGGTCTTATGGCGAACAGCGCGGAGGAGCTATATTGGACACTGTTTTCGTTTGGCGCAATCATCTTCTTAATGCCATATATAGCCATGCATTGCTCGTTTTTAAAATTGAGAGCAAGAGACCATAATCGTTCGCGTCCATTCAAAGTCCCAGGTGGAAGACTAACTGCCTACTTAACCGCAGGTCTATGCATTTCAATACTTTCAGCTTCCATTATTTTGTTTTTCTGGGTGCCTGGAGAGCCATTTGATTTGAGCTATGCAACTCAAGTAGGAGTAGGTTTAGTATTAACTTTAGTATTTGGCGAAATATTAGTTCGCCGCAACAATCAACTACCAAACTCACCAAATACAATTTTTTAATTAAGTTATTGAACGAATTCTCTGTTTTAGAACTAATAATAAAAAACAAATAATAAAGCTGTGATAGTCAAGTATCACAGCTTTACTGCAAATTGAACAAGCTTACAAACATAACACAAGCAGTAAGGTTTAAGTGTAGATTGCCGAATAGACGACCGACACAATCTTCCAACCTTCAACTGTTTTAACTAAGTTCCAAGTTTCGTCGCCATAGTTTTCTTCTTTGCTGTCAATATAAAGCGCATATTTAAAGTATATTGAAGCCAAATGACCATCGGTTTGAATATTTACATCCCAAACTTTCTCTTCCATCGCTTTTGGCGAGTTAACAATCCAGCCAATAAAACCAAGATGAGTCGAGTACATTAAACCATTATTACTAGGTTTTATTCCTCTGACTTTGTCAGGATTGATCCCCATAAATACAACTGTGTGGTCATAAAATAAATTGAGAAACTTTTCTTCATCTTTATTGACTATTGCTAGCTGAAACTCAGCAACAATTTGTTCCAGCAACGTCTTCTCTAAACTTTTACCAGCTGCATATGAAAAATGACTGGCTGTCATTACTATTAACCAAATGACCAAACTACGCTTTTTCACACCTTTACTCCTAACCACAACTTATTAGTCGACAACTTCTATCTCCCATTAATCTCTTTTGGTGTAACAACAAGACCACCAAATAAAACCAAATTTTCAGGTCGTAAGGCCGTTACAATCGCGTTATCAGTTTCATATTTTAATAAGTCACTTTTAGCCAAGCGATGAACTTTCGTAGAGAAGTAATCATTAATTAATAAGGTATCTGAGCGAATGTCTTTGATCAGACTTTGCTCTGTTTGGTAAGAATAATTGCTTAACTTAATTTCAATACTTTCATTGTTTATCGCTATAACCTTAGCTATGCCATAGCTAAATTTATGAGTAACGTCTAAGTTAAGTTTTTTTAAATCAATGATATAGAAATCAAAAGGTTGTGGTTTGGCTAAAATATCCAGCTCTAGCTGCCTCTGTTCTTGCTGTACCAAGTTATATAAAAGGAGAAAAATTGGAATAAGCAATAAACCGACAAATCGACTCAGGTAATAGGATTTGGGTATCGGGTTATGTTTAGGATAGTCAATAATCGTATTTCGCTTGCAAGTCCCGCATAGCTTTCTGAATGTACTTGTTATTGGGAATAAAGGAATTACAAAAAACTCAAAATATCTAAGTCTACCTATTACTGTTAATTTATCGGAACCACATTGTTCACATTGAGCTTCAAGCTCTACAGTATAATCTTTCTCTGCTACCTGCATGTTTGCCTTAAATGCCTTGTTATATAAGTAGCATCAAATCTCGGTAACAATCAGATAAATAACAAATAAAGCTTTCTAAAATTATCTAAAACCATTGTTTTAAAACAACTTTTAAATGACTTTTTGTTTCACAAAGTCAAAATCTCGCTGGATAAATGTCAGTGCCCTTTGTTTAATAATTTGTTCAGCTTGGGACAAATAATCCAGTGCCTGCAGGTCATTTCCCGACAGTTTTGCAACTCGACTTAAACTCAACAAACTTTGGCTCTTACCGACAGGACATTGAATAACAGAATGATGAGACAAAGCATCATTGAATGAACCCTTAGCTAATGCAAGTTTTCCTGTATTCATATAAATTTTGCCTTTTAAGCCGCTAACGAAAGCTCTATATAACCAATTATTTAGCTCAGTCGCTTTTTCATCTGCTAAATCTAGTAGCTCCAACGTTTTGTTAAGATCATTTTCAATAAATGCAGCAACCGCTTTGTAATAGTAGATAATCGGAAGTTCTTCTGAATCGATAGAAGTTGCCAAGGATTCAGCTATGTTCAAAGATCGCTTTGCTTTGTCTAAAGCTTTCAGAGCAAGATAATTAGTAGCCATTACACGGTGAGCTAACACATTATTTCTTTCTACCGTGAGCAAGCCAGATAAAAGGTCATTGGATTCTTGATAATTACCTGCTGCTCTTTGTTCAATAGCTCTTGCCATCAATTCATTTGCAAACTCAGAACCATTTGAATGATCTGCGCGATTTAATTTTTGACCTGTGTACTTAGTTAACACTTTTGCTAATTCATCAATCGCATTATTAACTGTATCACCGAAAACAATGCCCCTTTTAACGTCATTCCTAAAATGTAATTTGTACTTCAAATTATAGTCTTTAACACTGCCCGAAAGTGTAGCTTCGACAATCAAATTTGCGCCAGATACAGCAAAAATTCGACTTAATTGTTCAGCATTATAAAGACGAGGCAACTCAGCTTTACGCATAACATTCAATACATGTTCAGGAGGTAAAACAACAAGATTATTGTCAGAGGAAAAATGAGAAATCAGTTGGTGCATTGCACCTAAGTAAACCCAATTATGATTGTTATCGGGCAATTCAGATTTAACAGGTAAAACGACCAAAGAGCCATCTAACTTTTCAGAACTTTGCCAAGGAAAAAAATAAGCTAACAACAAAACAAAGACGGCAGAAAATACAGCGACGAACTTTGGTCTTAGTGGAAAGATAAACTCTGAGTCTGCTGCTTGTTTCTCTATAATTGTTGACGACCTGACAGGCGCAACCCAAACATAGCCTTTGCGAGGTTGGGTCGAGATTACGTCTTCCCCAGCAAATAAATTTCTAAGCTCTCTGATAGTTTGAAACAAGACTTGTTCTGATACTTCAACATCATCCCAAACTTGCTCTAAAAGCTGACTTTTTTCAATAAGTTTTTGGGGCTTATCTAAAAACTGCAGCAGCAATTGAAACGCCTTAGGCCTTACTTGTTTAACTTCCCCATTAAAAATTATCTGCTGTTTTACAACATCAATTTTTCGGCCACAAGTTTCCAGATAATGACTCACCTAACGTCCTATTTTTCGCTTTCAAACGCAGGTGAGATTAACACACTATTGTTACTAATTTCACAACAACTAAGTTAAATAGCTAAGCTAAATAAATTAAGCCAAACAATCTTGCTGATGTGACATAAGTTGGCTGAATTTACTGGACGAATCTTTCATCAGCTCTTCGTACTTGCCTTGTTCAGCTACTTTGCCTTTGTCCATTACTACAATTCGGTCAGCTTTAGTAATGGTAGAAATACGGTGAGCAATGATGATAGTGGTGCGGTCTTCCATCAAGTTATCTAGAGCTTGCTGAACTTTAGTTTCACTTACCGTATCAAGTGCGCTTGTCGCTTCATCTAAAATTAATAACTGAGGATCTCGCATCAGCGCCCTCGCTATTGCTATACGCTGCTTTTGCCCGCCTGAAAGTTGTACACCTCTACCGCCCACTTCAGTATCATAGGCATCAGGAAACTCATTAATAAACTCTTCGGCATTTGCCAATTTTGCAGCGGTTTGAACCTTAGATAAACTAACTTCATCCTTGATGCTGCCATAGGTAATGTTATCTAAAATACTGCCAGAAAACAGAGCAGGTTCTTGTTCAACCACTGCGATATTACGTCGAATATCTCTAATATCTAACTCATCCATTGCGGTACCAGAAAACTCTATATTACCTTCGTCAGTTTGATAAAAACCGAGTAACAGTTTGGCTATCGTTGATTTCCCAGCTCCAGAGTGACCAACTAAAGCCACCTTTTCTCCTTGCTTAATAGATAGCTGAAAGTTATTCAAAGCAAATTGTTCTGGTCTTTCTGGATAACAAAAAGAAACATCTCTAAAAGCAATTTCGCCTTGTAAATCAGTCGGTTTACCTTGGCCATCAACCGTTTCTTGCGCACTATCTATTATTTCAAAAATTCGCTCTGTCGCTCCAATTGTTCGCATCCAATCACTCCAAAAGTCACTTACTACACGAGCGGCTGTTGTTACCATTGCGGCATACAAAACAAAACTAGTTAGTTCACCAACTGTTAAACTTCCTTGAGAGATCAAATCAGCGCCAACCCACAGCATGATCAATAAAGCTAAATACACTAGTAGTGATGAACCACCTTGATACTTAGCAATAAAACGAGAACAAGATGCAGACATACGATAACTGCTCTCTGTTTCATCAATGTAACCTTGTTGCGCTTTCTTCTGACTGTTATATGCATGCACCAGTCGAATATTCGTCATGTTTTCATGTGCAACTTTCGCACAATCACTTTGAGCTTGTTGTATTGCTTTAGCACGTACTCTCAGCCTATCCCCAGCCCATTTTCCTAAATAAATACTCATAGGGATAAGGAATAACAAGACTAAGGAAAGCGTTGGCGAGATAACAAATAGCATTACTATACCGCCAAACATCATAAACAAAGAACGCAGGGAAATAGCGAGCCCCATGGACAAAGTATCTTGCAATACATCAACATCAGACGAGAGACGATTCATCAATTCACCAACATTGTGTTTGTCGAAAAATCCTATGGTTTGATTGACTAATGCTTGGTGCACAATACGACGTATTTTTGTAACGATTAACAAGCCTGTTGTCTCAAAAAGATAATAACGAAGTGCCATAGCCACCGCTTGCACAATTAATAAAGCAAAAGCGATAAGTGCAAACTGAGTTGTCCAGTTCGAGCTTTGTTCCTGCTGAATTCCATCGATGAAATAACCTATTAATTTAGGAAAGGCTAACTGAAGCACCACAGTAATCGACATCATGATGAAGCCAAGTAGCAATCTTCGCCAAAACTCTGTTATTAAACTTAAACGCTTCTTGTGAAGCCCTTCAACTTTTGCGTTATTCGTCATTAGGCTACGGCTTCCTGTTGTCTAATTTCATCCATTTGTTCGATAAAACTCAACCAGTCTTCATCGCCAATCACGCCACCAGCTTCAAGCTGATTTAAATGATTAACAAACAAGTAATAGGGAGTACTTAATGTTGGATTTATTTGCTTATAAGATTTGTTATCTACGGTAAATACTTTGTCGAGTAAGTCGTTATTCTCTAAGAACTTAGCAATATGTCTTTTAGGCTCATTAGTTACTAAAAACATTGTTAATCCAGCGTTTTCTAACAACGGTAATAAAGCTTTAATTTCAATAAGTTTCTCTTTGCATTTAGGGCACTTACTTGACAAAAACAGCAGCACACTAGCTTGTTGAACTTCAGATAAAGCAACAGGCTGCTTGTCTAAATTTGAGCCTAAAAGTTCAGGCATTTCATCGCCTAGCTGTCGTGGCAAAAATGGCGGATTTAAAATAGATGGGTCTTTGATTAACTCAAATAGATGCAGTGTTAACTTCAAGTTCAAAGCAACGAGAATCACTAAAATAATCAAGCAGGTATATATTAATGACATTTCCATATTCAGCTCCTAAACCGACTTTCTCAGTATTGATACAATCTCGTGGAAATTGACCATTACAAAAGTGAGCGAAAGTGAAACACCAAATAACAGAATGCCATTTTCGAACGATATCTGGCTATCCATGGAAGGCGTAAATAGATAGTGGAGTATTGCCAAAATGCATGCTGAGTTACGGATCATATCAAAAATGGATGCTGGTCTTTGTTCTTCACCGAAACAATTACATTTGACTATGCCATCTCGATAGAGCAAAAAGGAAACCACACTAGTAAACACTATAAACATTAACAAAGCAGCTAGCATTGCCAACTCAAGCCATGGAGCTTTAATCAAAAGGATGACGCTAATCGCCCATTCAGCAGTCAGTAGTAGCGGAGCCAAGTAATTGCTGAGCTTTTTGTTCAAATGAAAAGAGCTCACCAAAGTCTCTTTAAATTGAGTAATATCCAGTGTTTTGCTATAGGCTGCCATTAATAACACCATACCGATAAATAACCGTATGATTTCGTTTAGATAAATCGAGTCGTTCATTATTTGTCTTTACCTCTATTTATTCTAACCTTCGAGCCATTGAGGCATTAAACCTCCACCGCGGTTTTCTCTAATTGAGATAGTTTCTCGAGAAGCAATGAGTGCGTCCTTCCACGGTGAATCCGCACTCTGACGCAAGCCTCCACCAACATTCTGTTGAGAAACCAAAGATAATTGCCAAGCTAATTTCTCGACTTCTTCTTCCACTCGCATATTCAAACCAATGTTATGCATTTCTTCACGAGTTATCGCGTACCCATGAGAGTGATAATCAAACATCAAATGCTTAATAATTGATGTTCTTTGCTCTGGACTTACATGAGGTAGCTGAAAGTTGAGTAACTCTTCACCTATTTGCTGAGCTTCCAAAGTAGTGCGATAAAAAGTTGTTAAGGTTGGAGGAAAAATACTCTGGCATAAAAGAGGCAAGGCTTCTTGTTGTACTTCTTCTTTATTAAGACCAAACCAATCTTCACTCATTTGTCCGAACTTTTTAATATCCATACAAGACAGTGCTGAGTATGAATCTCCAACATCTCCTTCTCCACCTTGCAAATGAGGATCAATTGGCGAGAAAATTGCCATTTGCCCAGCAATAATCTCATCAGCCGACAAACTCAAAATAGTTGCCGACGACTCACAGTAATAAGGCACAATAAAACTCAAATGCTCAGTAAAATCTCTAAGCAACAAAGCTATACGCCTAGCTGCATTAACAACTCCCCCTTTACTTTGCAAAACTACATCGAGTCGTTCTACTTTCCCTACTTGCATTAAGTGCTGATACAAGGTTGGTAAAATTTCCATGTCTAGATTAGAGGCTGTAAGCACCAATACTTTGCTGTTTCTCAAGGTTTCAATTTGCTCGATCAGCTCTGATAACTGTGGTTTGATAACATCTAGCATGCAGATTCCTTAATTAACACATTCGCTAAAGTATCTATTAGCTTGTATTCAGGGACCAATTGCTCGATATAGAGAAATTGCCCATTAGGGTTATTTTCTAGAAATACATACTCATTATCTGGCGTAACTATGATGTCGAGCGCACTGTAATTAAGATTGTAACTGGCAACAAAAGCTAAACACTTAGCTTTAATATCTTCAGGTAATTCAACAGGTTGATAAGAAATTTCAGCTGACATATCCCTAGAATCAATTTGTGTTCTGCTGTCTTCTTGTGAGTTTATTCTGGTAGCAAAAACCTGTTTATTAATAATGGTTACACGCAGTTCATATTGCTTTTCAATATACACCTGAAACTGACAAGGTAATTCAGATACTGCTTCAATGTACTCAGACATATCATCAGTGATCACGGTTGTAGGAACAGAACTAGCAATAACCTGTTCACCTTCAACCTCTTCTGCAGCAAGCGTAGGTGAAGATAAAGTTTTATAGATAAGTTCATTGTTTATTTCTCGCTTAAAACTATGAACGTCTTCCGGGTTATTAGTCACTATCGTATCAGGGACGGTAAATCCCATTTTCTTCGCTCTGTGCAACTGCTCTGGTTTCCACATAGCTGAGCGCATATCAATAGGATGACTCATCCAAAAACAGTCTGCAGAATAAATAAAACCAAACAGAGTCTGATCTGTTTCTTGTTTAGCAAATGCCGCTTCCTGAACTTCCATGTCCTCAGTTTTGTAAGCAAATTCCGCAGGCTTTCTCATCCAAGTAGCACCAATTTCATTAATACTAATTTTGTTGCCCGTAATAAGATGAAGAATGTCAGCATGCATTTCACCAGCAATAAACTGTTGAGTGAGTTGATAATCTCTTGGAAAACAATCTAAGTTAATCCGGAAATAAGGATGATCTTTGCCCTCTAATACTTCCGTAAGTAAGTCGGCGTGAATATCGTGACTATTAGTTACTATTAATATTTTTTTTAATTTCATGATTGAAGACTTCTTCCATTCAAACATCCCATCCGTAACAGCAATAAATAACAACTCAATAAAAATGACTTGGTGCTTGAACGAATAGCAAAGGTGGTAATCGTAAAATTTAAGTTTTGTTAATTTGAAGCCACCAGAAAAACAATTTCAAAGGCAATAGCCCATAGAATATGAGGCTAGTAAGGCTTAGTTACATTTAGCATAAAACGCCGCTATCGCGACCCCTGTAAATGTCTGGACCTCTAGCATCAGGGCCTGAACAACCTGCTATAGAGACACCGCTGCGAACTCTCCACTTAGTGTTTGATTTTGTTTTTTCCGCCAACTTAAATGCAAAGATTTTTGATTCTTTATTAAAATTTTTCATATCATGTCCTTTTAATGAATTTGCACACCTCTGTAGGGTACACTTTATATTTACCGCATTTACTATGAAGTAAAATCCACAACAAATAAATTACACTCTAAAGCAAAAAGATTTCAACTATAAAAAAAGCCTCATTTTGAAATGAGGCTTTTATCTTAATTATTGCTTAGCAATACATACCATTATCTGAGCCACCTGGACGGAATCGATCTGTCGCTCTCGCCCATGGACCAGAACAACCAGCTACAGAAACGCTGTCTTTAGCCTGCCACTTAGTATTAGCTTGTGATTTATCTGCTTTTTCAGCTAGTTTGAATGCAAAAGTTTTTGATTCTTTATTTAAATTTTTCATTATCATGTCCTTTTAATGATTTTGTGAACCTCTGTAGAGTACACTTTATAGTTAATGCACTCGCTATGAGTCCAAAATCACAACAAATTAATTTACACAGTAGAATAAAAAGTCGACTTCAAGCTTATTAATATTTCTCAATTTCATCTCACTCCTTCTATAGACAATTGATAACACACTCAATTATTCACCTCAGTAAATAAAAGCTGAAACAACTGATCAAATAACCAATAAAAATAGAAATAAAATTAATTAAAAACCACATAAAATAAGAAGATTTCAACCATAAAAAAGCCTCATTAACTAATAAGGCTTTTTAGATATGTTTTGGCTTAACACCAAATACCGTTGTCGCGACCCCAGTATCTGTCATTACCACGTGCATCTGGACCTGAACAACCTGCTACAGAAACGCCATCACGAGCTTTCCACTTAGAGTTAGCCTTAGATTTATCTGCTTTTTCAGCTAGTTTAAATGCAAAAGTTTTTGATTCTTTATTTAGATTTTTCATTATCATGTCCTTTTAATGATTTTGCATACCTCTGTAGGGTACGCTTTATAATTTACACACTAACCATGGATCCAGATCCACAACAAGTGAAACTCAACACTAGATTAAAAAAAAACCGATTTCAACCCTGTTTATTCACCTAGGTTCTATCTTATTCCGTTAATAACTTGTTAAACCCAATACCCAAAAGGCTTACAAGTGATTAAAAAAAATTCTATTTTTTTTATTTTTAAGGAACAGAAGTGAATTCACGAACAAACTGTTTTAGTCTTGTACATTAAAATGGAAGCAGATAAAAAAATAGAGTCGTAAAAAATAGAAAATGCCTGAAAAATCAAAGACATTCTATCAAGCTGAAGTGGAGCGTTTATATGGAAAAACTCTGTTTCGGCCAGAGCAATACGCACGAGTACGCCAGTCAAAAGCATACATGGAGCAACATTATGCTCAAACTATAAAGTTAGATGAGCTTGCCAATTCAGCTCATATGTCTCGCTTTCATTACACAAGAGTGTTTCAACGAATGTATGGCTTAACGCCTAGAATCTATTTGCGAGATCTTCGTATTTCCAAAGCTAAAGAGCTACTCAAATGTGGCTTAACCATCACTCAAGTTTGCTTTGATGTCGGTTACGAGAGTTTGCCTTCTTTTTCAACGGCATTTAAAAAGTGTACTGGTAATTCACCTAAAAAATATCAACAACTCCATAACAGCAAACTAGAATAAGTTTTTAGCCGAAACTTTGGCTATTCTTAACTCATAATTAATCATCAATGAGTTCATCTCTATGCTAAAAATATACGTCACTAGTGTCCCTGTAGACGACCAAGAAAAAGCCCTAGACTTTTATACCCGAATATTAGGTTTTGTAAAAAAAACGGATGTTCCTTTAGGCGAATACAAATGGCTCACTGTGGTTTCCGCAGGCGAACAATCAGGGGTTGAGTTACTGTTAGAGCCTATGGCTTTCGAGCCAGCAAAAGCGTATCAAAAATCCTTAAAAGAAGCGGGTATTCCATGGACTTCTTTCGCTGTTGACGACATTGAAAAAGAATACAAACGACTTAGTGATTTAGGTGTCCAGTTTTCTATGGAGCCACGAGAAGCAGGAACGGTAATGATAGCAGTGCTTGACGATACCTGCGGTAACTATATCCAGTTAATGCAAGAACTGTGAGAACCTTCTCGCCTTCACAGTTGAAGTAAGTTTCCTTTCTCCTAAAAAGAGTAAAAAACGACACAAAACACTTCCTCCACACTAGGAGGAAGATAATCCATAACAAACCTGATATAAAGGAGTTGCACACTCAACAAAAAGGAAAATATAAATGAAAACAATGAATTGGATAACTTCTACAGCAATAGCTTTGTATGGAACAACAGCCGTTGCAGCTACAACAGTATCGCAATTTTCGGATTCAACAGGAAATGTAAATGTTAACACTTCCCAACCTGCACCTTACTTCTTCAACACAACTGATATTTCATCAAACAAAGCTTCTGTCAGCGGCTCGCAAATAATGATCAATGAAGCTGGTCTATATCAAGTTATGTACTCGCTCAACTGGGGAACGAGTGATAATAATCGCAGAGAAGTGAAAACATCTCTTCGCTTAAATGGTATTACTGAACTAGGAGGCTCGTCTTATGGTTATGCCAGAAGAGAAGATCAAGCTGGTGATGCAACAAACACCAGTTCCATGTTTGTGGAGCTACAAGCCGGTGATTATCTAGAATTAATGCATGTTAGAAACAGTACTATCACCAACCAAGCTTTAAGCATACCAGGTGAATCATGGATCAGTATTCATCAAATTGAAGCAAGTCTTTCAGACACAAACCCGGCAAGAAATTGTGCGCAAATATTAGAACAGAACCCAGCGGCTTCTGATGGTATTTATACTATCGACCCTGATGGACCAGGGACTTTAGGCTCTGTTGCAGTTCAGTGTGATATGACTACAAATGGAGGTGGCTGGACATTAGTTATGCGAGGTTCTCACCTAGATACTCCATCTCCAACTACATGGGCAACTACCAGCAGTTTTAATTTGAGCAATGCTAATGACACAAATGAACCTACATTTAAAATGTCCGATAATGCCATCAATGCTTTAGTATCTGAAGCATACAGATTTAGTCATAATGGTTATGACGGTAACCAAGAAACTCACAGATATTTTAAACCTACATGTGTATATCGCCATACAACTCAGGTTCCAGCAGGAAGTGCATGTAACTTATCTTATGCAGACTTAAACTGGACAGATCAGAGAGGTGGTACATCAAACGTAGTGTTTAGAGGACTTAGTGATCACATAATTCCTGGAGCTAATGCTGTTACTTCTGATAGTAGAACAAGAGTATGGTTTATCGGTGCGGGCCAAAACCGATGGATAAGCGCAGCTGATGGTTGGAAAAGAGGTGACTATGCAGGGCATGGTAATGTCACTGTAGAAGATATTACCAATGCTAGCTTCACTCTTTGGGTAAGATAAGCCATTTCATAACGCAAAAATGTCGCGGTGGTTAAATTAAATTGACCACTGCAGTTACAACTGTAAGACTAAACAGCGAGAGCTAGGCCATGAAAGCCGGCTCTGTGACTCTAACTTGTGAAGTGTTGTTCAAGCTATTTATTGAGAAAAGGAATTTAATAAAAGATGAAAAACAAACCCTATATATTTGATAAGTTGCTTCACTGGTCAGTCGTTCTGATGTTACTTTTTATGCTCAACCTCTCTACTGAGCTGCACTATACGAACTGGGAAATAAAAGGACCTATTCTGCATAGACAAGATGCAGTGCAACTTCACGCGTCTATTGGTTTGCTGATACTTCTAACTATTGTGATTCGAGCAATTTTCAGCAAACTAATGAAAGACAAAATCCCTCGCTTACAAGCTAAAAGTAACAAGCACAAAATATTCATTAAACTCGTTCATGCAAGCATGTATTTGTGTTTATTTTTGCTCGTCATCACAGGTTTAGGTTTGGTTTACAACTATGAAATACCACTGACCATATATGGCATAGAACTCGTGCCTATTCGGGAGAACTTTTTAACAGTATTTCCAACGCTTCATGAATTTCATTTGCTTGTACAAACATTGTTTTGGTGGTCGGTTGCAGTCCATCTTGCAGGCTTTATTTACGCGAAAAGGTAAATATCGAGACGTAATGTAATAGCAGTTGACTAAAGGTTATTGGTTCATCTCACTCTCATGCTCTAGCAACCACTTTTTACGCTCTATTCCGCCTCCGTAACCAGTTAAATTGCCATCACTGCTAATTACTCTGTGACATGGGATCACTATGGATACTCGATTCATTCCGTTTGCATTAGCCACAGCTCGAATCGCACTAGAGTTACCCAACTTTTCAGCTTGTTCTTTATAGCTCGCAGTCTGTCCGCAAGGAATGGTTTGTAAGATAGTCCAAACTTTGTTTTGGAAATCCGTACCTGGAGTATCTAAAGCAACATTGAACTCCGTCCTGACTCCCTTAAAATACTCTTCAAGCTCCTTTCTGACTTGTTTTATATGATTATTTTCACCCGTTATTATATTTGCTTTCAGCCTATGCTGGAGATCTTTGAACTCGGTTTCTAGCATCTTTCTGTCGACAAACTCTAACAAGCATATCCCCTTCTCTGTTGAACACACGAACATAGGACCCAAGGGTGTAGTAATACGGCTGATCAAAATGATATTGCTATTTTCACTATTTGCAGGTGATTTGCCGACCAGCTTTTTGTAGGTATAACCAAAACCGCTTAACGATTCATAACCTAAATCGAACGCTGTGTTTGTCGCTGTCTTACCCTCTTTCAGCTCTTTGTATGCGTTATTTATTCGATACATGCGCTGATAAGCTTGGAACGTCATACCAAAGTGACTTTTAAACCATCTTCGCACTAAATCGGGACTAATCTCATTTTCTCTAAGTTGCTGATCAGAGACTTTCTCTTTTGGATTAAGCCGAACTAGCTCCATCGCTTTTTTAACAGGTTCTGGCGCTTCATTGGCATTTTCAGTTGGTTTACACACTTTGCAAGGGCGATAGCCTGCATCTAAAGCTTCTTTAAAGCTGGTATAAAAAACTACATTTTGCAGTTTGGGCTTTCTAGCTCGACATATGGATAAACAAAACACAGAAGTTGTCTTCACACCTACATAAAACACCCCTGTAAACTTGGCATCTCTTTCTAGTAGAGCTTTATAGTACTTATTGATTTGCTCTTGGTCAGTTACCAGCATTTAAAACACACTCTTAAATGATTGAGTTTTAATTATACGAGTAAACTCCTGTTCCAACAGTTCTGATTGTTTTTCAAATAAGAAATTACCCATACTAATACGTTTCACCCCAAGAGATTCAAGCTCTGCAAATTCAGGTAAGTTAGGCATACACATTACATTGATTGGTAAGTTCGACTGTTGCACTACTCTTTCGATATCTTCTGGAGCTTCAATGCATGGAATAAAAATACCATCTGCGCCAGCGTCAGAATATTGCTGGATTCGAGCAAGCGTTTCAGCTTCCTTGTTCTCAAGATTTAATAGATAAGTATCTGTTCTAATGTTGAAAAACATATCGATATCGGAGTCGTTCAACCTCATTTTCACGGCTTTCAATAAAGTTGCAAACTCGAACTTATCTACCAAAGTTCTCACTCCATTAGCTACTTTAGAGTCTTCAATATTAACGCCTACAACACCTTCTTTTGCTAAAGTAGCAATATTGTTAAACAGCTCATCTTCCGTTTCGGCAAAACCAGACTCAATATCAACAGTAAGTGGTGATTTGACCGAAGATAAAACCCGTTTAACAACATATAACAACTCATTAAAAGACATACTTTCACCATCTTCATAACCTAATGAGCTGGCAATGGCTGCACTTGAAGTACCGATAGCGGTATACCCCAACTTCTCTGCAACTTGAGCACTTTTAACATCCCAAACGTTACAAATAACTAATGGTTTAGAGTTTGTGTGTAGTTGTTTGAAGTTCGAGTATAGCTGGTTAAAGTTCATAATTTTCTCCATATCATCAAGATAGAGTGAAAATTACCGTATTCGTAAAACGACCAACAACCGAAAAATTGACAAGTATTTTTAAATAGCTTTTGAGTTCAGGTATGAAAGCTATTGCTCTCATTTTTTCGAATTTTTATTTGAGGTTTCTTTTACCTGAGATTTGAGACTCTTATTTGAGATTTCTCTTATTTGAGATTTCTTTTATTTGAGGTTTCTCCCTTCCCATTCACTTTGATCAAAACCGCTCACAGCAAACGTGAAGTTAGGTGGTATTACCGAAGTTCGTAAATGCTTTACAGACTGATATTCTTCAGACTTCCAAAAACCTTGTAAATGCGCCATAGATGGAAATTTGAAAAGCGTAAAACGGGCATCTTGTTTCCACTCCCCTTCGAAGAGCTCCATAAACTGACCTGCTTCACCAGCAATCAATAACTCACCTCCCCACTTTTCCATTAATGGGTGAGTTGCTTCACCATAAGGCAGTAGTGAGCCATGCCCTTCAGGCATGAAAGAACTTGCAATTAAATATGCAGGAATTTCCGTGCCCTTAGCTTTATTGGTATTAGTAGCTTCACTGGTATTAGTAACTTTATTCATCATTTTCTCCAATTCTCTATTTAACTTAATTTATTAATTTCGTTATCAATAGCTTGTCTCCACTCCATCTCTGTTGGTTCAACCAAAGCGACATCGCCTACAAAGCCACTACTCATAACTACATCAGGTTTTAAATCTCTTAACTTCTGTAAGCTATTTTGCAAAGCTTCTTTGCTACCACCTGCACTGTTCAAAACTAAAGTTGCCCACTCACCATGCCATTGGAAAAATGTATCACCAGTAAACAAATAGCTTTTGCCATGAGGTGACGGATAAAAGAAACAAACACTACCCTGCGTATGCCCTGGTGTATGAATAACTTGAATGTCATCTAACTTATGATCTTCTTGTTCAAAAAACTGATCTGCTGGAGCATGTTTTGCAATAGCTTCAGACTCAAGCTCAGAGAACATTAGCTTTGAATTAAAACGATTTTTTATGCGTGCTAACGAAGGCCCAGCTTCATCTCTATGCGTTATTAACTGGTACTTAATGCCACCAAGATTCTCCATATGAGTGAGTTCTGCTTCATCATTGGTATTGTAAAAAAGAATATTGCCAGCTGGAGTAGTTAAGAAGTATGCATAGCAGTTGAGCATTCCAGAGCTGTAAATTTTAGTTTGCCAAAGGTCTGGGTATATTTGTTTCATTTAGCTCTCCTGTTTTTAATCTAGCTCTTGTTTAATCTAGCCTTCCTTGCTTCGGTTAGCTTTCCTAGCGCTTTTCTTGATTAAGCACATTATATAAATTAATCTGATTACAAAAAGTTAACAGTCATCAGATTTGCTTATACATGGTTAATTTCAGTCAATTAGAAATGTTTATAAAAACGGCAGAAACAGGATCGTTTTCAGCATGTGCTAGAGCTTTGGGAAAAGCCCAATCTGCGGTTAGTCAAGGTATAGCAAATTTAGAAATAGATTTTGGCGTTGAACTATTTGATAGAAAATCTCGCAAAGCTGTATTAACCGAAGAAGGAAAGAGACTACTCAAATATGCTCAAGTTATTCTGCAACAGTCTACTGAGCTTATGGCGGTAGCCCAATCAATAACAAGACAAGAAGAAGCATCAATTACTATAGCAATCGACAATGCGCTTTTGACGCCATCTTTTAGTGAAATTCTGCACGACTTTAGCCATCATTTTGCAACGACAGAAATTGAAATTTTAACGGTTGCAAGCCCTGATATTATTGGTTTGATTGAATCAGGCAGAGCCAATCTAGGATTGATGTTTTCAGATATGTCTTTTAGACGAGAAGTAGACTTGAGTTACATTGGCAATATTCAACTTTATCCTGTGTGTGCTGCTAGTCATTCTCTATCAAATAAACAACAAGTAGAAATATCAGAAATGGCTGGATATACGCAGATGGTGCATATAGGTGAAAACCAAGGAAAGCTCGACCATGAAGTTTCAATTTCAGCCTGCAAATGGCGTTCTAACAACGTTCACTGCATTATTGAAATGCTTATTCAAGGCAATGGTTGGGGCTATTTACCTAGTCATTTAGTGCAAAAGCATATCGACGAAGGAGTTCTAAGTGTGATTTCTACTCGCCTAGATGACAAACCTTGGAGTCCTTCTGTTGACTTAGTCACACCTAAAGGCTCAAACACTGGAATAGGCCAAACTTGGTTAATCAAGCGCTTCAAAACCTTCTTAGAGCAGATTTAATTTTATCTGCTCAAGTACTTAAAATTACTCAGAAAATTCGGAAGCTAATAAACCATAAATCAAGTCATTATGGAAAGAACCATTAATCACACAGTTATCTCTTAATGTTCCTTCCAATAAGAAGCCACAAGAGCGAAACAGTTTACAAGATGCTTCATTTCCCTCTGTGATAACCGCTTTTATTTTATGGTAGCGACATTGGTTGATTAAGAAATCAAGCACTAAAGTTAACGCTTCTTTACCATATCCTCGACCCTGCGATGCAGCTAATAACTTAATGCCTACCTCGGCATGCTTAATTTCTTCCCATTCAGAGTAAATCCCGATAAAGCCGATAGCCTTATTTTCGTCTTTCGACTCAATAACTAAAGTTGTCCATTTTTCTTTTTCCTTGTCCCACTGACCTAGCTGACCATCAAACCGCTTGCGCAGAGTATTCACTTCTGAAATATCAGCAATGTGCTTTTGGATCTCTTTGTCCGTTTCTATATCTAAAAACAACGGCCAGTCCGATTCTTGTAATTGCCTTAAAGCTAAACGTTCAGAAAATAGGTTCATATGCACTTCGTTTTGTTACTCAAAATATTAACTCTAGAACTTGATTAAATTGGTCTTGGCAAACATAAATTTCACAGTTTTAACCTTACTTAAACTTGCATCTTATGACTTCATACCTCGAATCTTGTACTGACTTTCTCGTTATATGGGCTTTATTGAAATAAATACCAGTGCTCTTCATCGAAGTACTCTCTATATCAATCTATGATAAAAACCGAATGAAAAACAGCAGAACGTAACCTATTTTCTGCTGTTCAGCTCCCAAAATTGCTGCCCCCTGCGCTTTTAACAAATTTCCTAAGTTTTTACTAAGTAAAGTAAACTTCTACCTACTAACTTATTCAACCACAAGCATCAGCAATTTCGCCCCCACGCATATACTACTAATAACATTAATATCTTTTTATCTTGCTTAATTGCAATGTTATCTCGAATTACTAAGAGCTAATGCATCAGCTCCTGCAGGAATTTTAACAGGGCTGTTAGGATCGGTCACGGCTTGCCAGATTGCGTTAACTACATCCTCTGGCTTAGTGAGTTCTTGAGTTGCCATCTCTTCTTGAAATGCCTCCATTACAGCTTGTTTAATACTGTCATATTCTACAGGGGCAGGCTCAGCTTCTGACATTTTCTGACGAGCAACATCACCAAAGTTCGTAGCCGGAGAAAGTCCAGGAATAATGAGTTTGGTTTTAATCCCTAAAGGAGCAAGCTCTAAAGCTAAACACTCAGTGTAGGCATTAACGGCGGCTTTACTAGCGGTATAAGCTGACATTAGTGATAGAGGCTTAAGAGTTGTACTTGATGAAAAGTTAACTATAGTGCCGGATTTTCTTTCTCGCATTTGAGGCAACACAGCTCTGATCATTTCAAACACACCGAATGTATTCGTTTCGAAAAGGTTACGAATAGTATTTTCATCAGTCCCCTCAAACGGTGACATAAAGCCAACACCTGCATTATTGATTAGCACGTCAATATGGCCAGCTTCTTTCACTGCGGACTTAATGCTCTTAACATCTGTTACATCTAAAGCTACAATTTTCAAATTGTCAGATTTAGGCAAAAGACTATCATTTGGGGTGCGCATTGTTGCTATTACTGACCAACCTTTATCAAGAAAAAATTTAGCAGTCTGAAGTCCAACCCCCGAAGAGCAACCTGTGATCATAACGGTATTCATAATGTATTTCCTTTAGTTAAGTGTTGAACTACTATAATGAGTAAAGTTAAAACCATCGATAATTAGAAGTGCAAAAAACTTTATCAATCGTCCATGAATACTGATCCTTTATCCGATATTATCTCTTTGTTAGAACCTGAAATTTCACAAGCTAAGTTTGCTGAAGCTTCTGGTGCTTTTCGAGTAATCAGAGACGACATTCAGGGGCTGTATTACTGTATGTTATTAGAAGGAAAAGCTCGTATAGAAATTAGTGGTTTCGAGCCAATTGAAATTTATTCTGGTGATTTTTTACTGCTTTTAGAGCCTATTCCATTCATCTATTCAAGTGCTGAACCTATTGCCCCTGTTGATTTACAAAGCCACCCCGTTCAGGGAAGTGATGGCGTATTCCGCATGGGGGAAATAGATAAACCTGTAAATTTAAAACAGCTGATGGGCTACTGCTATTTCACTAATCCAGACAAAAAGCTATTGTTGTCATTTTTGCCAAAAGTTATTCTTATCCGAGCTAACGAACGACTTGCGTTGTTTTCCAGTTTATTGAAAGAAGAAACATCTATTTCCCGTCCAGCCAGTACGGCTGTTGTTAAACACTTATTACATATTTTGCTTATCGAAGCACTCCGTTCCACTACTGATACAAATAATGCATCTGGCTTACTAAAAGGTTTAGAAGATGCTCATATCAGAAAAGCTTTGCAATTAATTCACAAAGACCCCAGTTATCCTTGGACAGCAGAAAAGCTAGCAAAAGAAGCAGGCATGTCGCGCTCTTCTTTTTTCACAAAATTTGGTGAACTGCTAGGTGTCACACCACTTGTATATGTATTAAACTGGCGAATGACATTAGCAAAAAAAATGCTAACTCAAGACAAACATAAAATCAGTGAAATAGCCTATAAACTAGGCTATGGTTCACCGAGCGCATTTAGCTCCGCATTTAAAAAGAATGTAGGGGAATCTCCCATTCATTACCGAGAAAAGTTTATCGATAGATAAATGACTCTTTATTATTTAATTGCCTTAGCCCTTACCAGCAATACAATACCAACGAGAATAAAAGGAATGCTTAGAGCTTGGCCTGTAGACAACAAAAAGTCGGTATTATATGAAGCTTGTCGCTGCTTAAAAAATTCAACAATAAAGCGAGCAACAAAGGTGCTGATCAGGAAAGTTCCCATCAAGGTTCCAGCAGGCAAAGATTTATGGAACTTCTTATACAAGATCATTAAAGCTGCAAAGATGGCTAAGTAAGCAAAAGCTTCGTATAGCTGCGCTGGGTGTCTTGGCAACAAATCAACTCGTTCAAAAACAATAGCCCATGCTACATCTGTTTGTTTACCTATAATTTCTGAGTTGAAAAAGTTGCCCGTACGAACAAAGAAGCCAAATAAGGCTGTAGGAATTACTAGCCTATCAACTATCCACAAATAACCAATTTTGTGCTTTTTACAATAATACAAGGTAGCTAACAATACACCGAGGCCACCGCCATGGCTGGCAAGCCCTCCTTTCCATATTTTCAAAATCTCTACTGGATTACTTAAGTAATATTCAGGTTCATAAAACAAGCAATGAACTAGCCTAGCCCCAACAATAATGCCTACAACTGCCAGTACAAATAGGGAGTCTAGCGATTTAATATCCTTATCTTCATTGCGATAAATCCCTTCCATGATTTTAGAGCCCAAGAAAATAGCAAGGCCAAACAAAAGACCGTACCAACCTATGTTTAAACCAGCGAATGAAAGTAAAATAGGATCTGCGTTCCAAGTAATGTGATTCAAGATATTTCCTTTGCTTTAGAATTTCGTTTTGAGGACTATGTGCTCAACCTACCGTTATTTTGATTTAAAGTAGGTGGCTGGCAGGTTACATCACACATGCAAGTAACACTACTAATTTACTCCATGGTCTTAAATTAAAGTTAACTTTTCTTATTGCTCGCCAGAAGATGAGCGACTTTTTCAGCAATTTTTCGACAGGAATAATCTCTTATTCATTAAAATCCAGTTTGTAAGTGCCAACTGAACATATAATTTTGATGATAAGGCCAATAAAAATCGACATTAACACTTGCGAAATACCAATGCTTAAATAAGAAGTGCTGACTTTATCATTTAGGTTAAAACCTAATGACATCGCATTTAGCAGCGCTACTAAGAAGCCAATTGAAAATGATATATTACCAAGCGACTTCAAAACTATTTTTGCCTTGTTTAACTGTTCCGAACTTCTCTTCCCTTTTCTTTTTTCTTCTCCTTTTCCTTCTCCTTCGCAAAGAATTTTAACCGTTAATTTCAAGCTTTGAAGAGAAGTGGATGCGATTGTGAATACCAGGCTAGGTAGAAGAACAAGCATCAATACAGTTGGAAATCCTAGATCGGTAAAAAGCTCTAACGAGCTTCCTAGCCAAAATCCCCAAGTCATAAAGGCAATAAAAATTAAACAACTCAGAAAATACATTACTACTCCTTTTAGCATGTCATTCCATATCTAAGTTTATCCTTATCTAACTTCTTACCTTTGTCTATACATAGGAGATTTAATTTATCTTAACTCTATTTGTTAGCTTTCTTTTTACGCTTCCATGGTTCAAGAGGTTGAGTAAAATATCTCCACCCAACATATTTCCAAGGGATCAAAACTATCAATAGACAAATTCCAATTATTGAGGATTTGGCGTTAACTATGCTGGGAATGTCTTGACCAGCTAACCAAGGCGGTAGTGCAACAACTAGAAGCCAAACTATTTTCCAAGCCATTTCGTAGATCATTACTGGTAAAAACGCTAAGGGACGAAACACACCTCCAATTGCCAATATAGCGAGAGTGAACAACATCGAATGCCCTAACCCTCTCCAGTTACTCCAATCAGCAGCTCCATCCAGAATATAATCTAACTGTTTTGAGCCCAGAACTACTACCATTGCAGCAAAAATGATTCGAAGACCCCATGTTTTCCACAGTGGAACTAAAGGAGCTCCTTTATCTATTGACTCATAGTCACTATTCTCTCTATTTGCGTTAACATCTTCGTTCTCAATGACAGATTTATTTTCCATAACTACACCTTGTTTTCTAAATTTCGCCTCCATGCTGCCATGCGTTTTAATGCAAATAGCATCACATTTGAAAATCGATGCACGAAACAAACTATAAATAACAAGGGCCTCAAAAAAGAATTAAATTGATGTAGAATTACTGTCCAAATAGGAGGAATAAAAATTGGATTTATTAAAAGTTGCACAGCTATTCATTGTGTTACTAGGCCTTACACTAGCATTGACTCATTATCGCCTCCGAGAAAAACATGTTTTGCATTTAGCTTTTGCCGTTTTTTGTGCATCTTCGTCTATGCATATTACCTATAAGTTGACAGCCGACTACTGGTCACCTTACCACCATTTGATTGGAGTCTTGGGGTTTGCTACCTGTAGTGGGTATTGGTTATTTGCTCGTACATTTTTTCGTAAAACCAATCCTATTAATCGTCACCATCTCCTTTTTGTGGCTCTACTGGCTGGATGTTTAACATTGCGACACCTTATACGCTTTGCTGAAAAAATGTGGCTAGCAAGTACAGATTGGCTTCCCACTTTAGCAACCGTTTTATCCGAAGCCATTACGATATTATCTTCAGGAATGCTGATTCTCGCATTTTGGGAAGGTTACCGAGTATTACAAAACGCTACTCTTATACAGCGAAAAATAGCCAGTATTTATCTCTGTTCATTCATAATTAGTGTTACCAGTGTCATGTTAATTGCAGCAGCACTTCCAACTGACGTATTAGAAGGGGAAGGCCGAAATTGGCTTGTTGTCTGTGCTTACATGTTGATATTTATCAGCACACAAGGGCTGATCCGATTCCGCCAACAACAACTTGGTCAAAAACAAAGAAGTCTGGACGACACAAGTATTCAAGAAGAAAACATACTCACTCGCCAAATCCATCAACTTTTAGTTGAAGAAAAACGTTTTTTGGAACCAAATTTACGCGTAGCGGATATTGCTCGTGAGCTAGACGTGCCTGAGTACCGTATCCGCGTTCTTATGCTCAATCACTTCGACGCCAAAAACTTCAATCACTATGTTAATCAAATGCGTATTGAACACGCTAAAACCATATTAGCTGCGCCAGATAAGCTCGACTGGCCAGTACTTGTTGTCGGAATAGAAAGTGGCTTTGCCTCTGCCGCTCCTTTTACAAGAGCATTTAAGGAATTTACTGGCTGCACTCCTGGCGAGTATCGCAAACAGCAATTAGCCATGCAGTAATTCATTTAGTAGGGAATTACTCTAATGAAGAATTAGCTCTAAACATTCGCTCAAGCCAGTCTGAAATTTAGGCCAAAAAATGAAACAGGGAAGAATTAAATGAACAAATATTTAAGCTTAGCAGCAATCGTAGCGGGGCTGATATTTGCATTGCTAGCTAAATATGGGTTCGAAAACGCAGTATCCGAAAATTTGGTGACTAAAGCTGTGACAACTTTAAACTTTGCTGAGCCACCTAAGCAAACCATTCCTTCTTTCAGCCCTACACCCTTCTATCAAAACGAAAAGAATGCAACATACCTATTAACATTAGCTTCCATCTTAGCTGTACTTTTCTCAGTAACTATAGAGTTACGAAGGTATTTCAAACACGGGAAAAATAAGTTTAGTGCGGGCATGTTAGCCGTTTCTGTTAGCATCATTTTTTTCAATTTAAATATAACCATTTGAAATAAATGGGGTCAGATTAAAATTAAACTTTAGCGATAAATAAAAGCTATTACGATAGCAGTAAAGAAACATGTATAAGCACTATATTTGGCCATATGGGCAAACTCAAAATACTTGCGCTCATTATCTCTCTTATCGTAATGATCAACTATTTCTGTAATCATCATTGCTGCTGCACATATGATTGCCAAAAACATAACTATCGCAGCTCCATCTGTTAAATGAAGCCCATTTCCCGTTTTAGTAGGAAGGTAAAAGTCATTAGTGTATATACCATGCCCACCATAAATGATTATGCCTGCTGAATACGCAGCATTGGTAACTCTATTTTTAAGTGGTACTTCATTCGGTATATAGTTCCCATCGTCATCATATTGGGGCTCAGGAACCTTAGTTGTATAGCAGTCTTCTTGCTCATCTCCGTTAAGCAATATCTCAACTTCTTTGTCTTGAACAATTACTTCCTCTTCGTCTAACACTCCATGTCTCTTTAACTCATCACAAACAATTTTGAACCGCTCTGGAAAACGTTCTCTGTCTATGTTGTGGTAGACATCATAGAGTTCTTTCACCGAGTATGAAGAATAATCTGGCTTTGATATAACTAATCCCATAGCAAATGAATACTCCTTAAAAGCTTGTAATAAATAGTTTCTGGTTCTGGTTATCCGCAAAATAAATAAGGGCGGGTTAAAATTAAATTTTATAAATATAACTCAACCTTCGAGGCGGGGCATAAATGTCTGGAACATTTATCAACAGCTTTAGTTGATCCGAAGGGCAAAGACCATGGACGGTCTGAGTAATCGAACCACCGACACGGGGATTTTTAATTCGTCACTTTAATCTAAATTAGCGGCTACATCTGCGCACTAAAAGCAACTTTCATTTTCAATTACAGCGATAATAGCCCTACCAATTATTTTAGAGAAATTTACAGCTCAGCAATATAGCTCAAAGTTTCAGGGTGACTTTGTACTAACTTTAACAAAGTAATAGCTTGTCCATTTGGATTACTTCTTCCTTGTTCCCAGTTCTCTAGCGTTCTTGCTGATGTATGTAAATACTTAGCAAATACACCACGAGACATATTAAATTGCTCTCTGATTGATAGAATTTCACTAGGAGTTATATCTAAACCACCAGCAGCTTCTACATTATGTGTTTTTAATGTTAGCTTACCTTCAGAGTGCTCTTTAGCCTCTGTTAGTGCTGCTGTTAATTCATCAAATAAATTACGCTTGCTCATCTTTCCACGCCTCCACAAAGGTTTTCAATTGACGTTTTTGGTCAGCAGTTAAATCTGACATTTCATTTTTGGCATAAATTGTTAGTAAGTAGAATCTCTGATGACTATCAAAGTAATAGTAAATTACCCTAGCCCCACCACGCTTGCCTTTTCCTTTAGTTGCAACTCGAACTTTTCTTAGGCCACCAGTCCCTTGAATAACATCACCCAGTTCAGGAGACCGCAATAAAGTATTTTGGAATTGCCTATAATCTTCGTCAGACAAATAATCTGAACGAAGCCTTTCGAATAAGCTGGACTCAACAAATAATGCTTTCATCCATAAACTATACGTTATTTACGTATAGCTTTCCATATTAAAAATATGAAACTTAAGCAGCTTACTTTTCATAAAGCCAGCTTAACTCTTTAAATGCTGTCCAATTCCCTTTCTCTAATTTGGAAAAGTTAAAACTACTTGGAGGTAGCTTCCCATGCTTTAATACTTTTCTTGTATTTTTTAATAATGAACTTATTGCTTCTGGCATTTCATTTTTAGGAGATGAATTAGAAATGTTTAAGCCTACTAACTGTGTAGGTTCTCCTTCTTTCACCTTTAAAGTAACTATATAAGGCTCATTTGTCATAAACCTTATGTACTCTTCTGAAGGTGCTTTACAAGACCAAGAGTATATATTTAGATTAGTTAATTCTATCGCCAAATGAATAGTCATATCTAACCACCTACCAAACTCTTCAACGCTAAATTTTTCTGCTATTTCCTGAGCGTTATATGGATGAAGAGACTTATCAATGTGAGCAGAAAGTTTATTCCTTACATTTGTAATGACTGATTTGTGGTCGTGAGGTAGCAAGTGATTGAATAGTGCTTTCATTTCTTTAATTTCACCCAATTCTTGCTGTTTGAGTTGTCTCTTTGTTTCTTTATTACACAAACAATCATTAATTAAATCATTGATAGCTAACACTAACGAATGCAGTGGGGTTATGGCTGTTTTTAACAACCGTTTTCTTTTAGTTGAGTTCTTTAGGTTATCTAATGGTTCAAGAAGTAAATCGAGATCTTTGATACACTCTACACATCGCCACCACTTACGAGCTGCATCGTTTGATGGATACCAAGCATCAATTTCTTTATTAGACAACGCATCTACCAAGTTTTTAGGTTGCTCAGCATATATAGGCATACCTTTGCTATTTCTTTTATCGTCTTTCAATTACATTTTCTCAAACTAAGCTAATTACACTCTAAGAATCCCAAGAGTAATTTACGTCCCAGGAATTAACAAAGGTTGTGGAAAGAATCGTTTCATCAACCAATCAACTCGGCTCTTTAATTTGACATATTTAGAGTAAACACTAGGGTTTCCATAATTATTTCGTAACAGTTCATCCACATAGTCAGATATAACGTTTAACTTTTTTACACTATCATGATGTATAAAATTCATCTCATCAAAGCGAGATTCGTACTCAATTTCATCCTGTATTCTTGTTAAGCAATCTACTCCCCAAAAGCCATCTTGATAATCATGAAAGCCAATAGAAGGTAACCCATCGAGATTATTTTGTAGGTGTGCCACTACATCTTTGCTAAAAACCACTCTAGGCCAATCAGCATACTTACTTTCCAACTGGTAAGCCTCGATCATTGCTCGCCCGAAAACATTGCTTTCTTTATGGAATAACTCACCATAAGAGATTCCACCTCTTAAGCTAATTTTGTGCTCAATAAATACATCTTGTAGCATTTTTACTGTAGCAGTAACCAACATGTTTAAAGACTCAACAATTTGTGACTCTTCCGCCTCAATTGAAAAAACAATACAATCACTAAAAGTTGTAGCTTTAGGTTCATACCCAACGCCCCTCAACTCTTGTTTGTTATTCATTAATTCCTGTCTAACTGAGTTAACAACTTTCAATACTAGATGCCCTTTTTCATTCAAAACTAAATTGCTAAAGCCTAGAATATCCAAAAATAAACAAAGGTTTTTGGTGTATTTTGTATCCATCTATTAACTACTTCTATGTCTTTCAAATATTTTATTAATGATCACAGAAACAATTTCATAATCACCAACAGCGCCACCATGTAAACAGTTAGAGCCATGAGCCATTATATTTCTAGATCCCGGTAATGTTTCGCACAATACATCTAAGTAATTGTAATCATATTGAACGCCAGCATAATCTATCTCTGCTTCATCCCATTCATATGATGATATGTTCTCTTCATTCATTTTTTTTGAAACGTAAAAGCGATATTCCCTTTCAGCTTTTCGAGCTCTTCCGTCTCTCCATACTTTGAAATCTTCGTTCCTGATCAAGTTGTGTTCAGAAATATATGTTAAGTTCAGCTTTAATCCCCTTGAAAATCGCCCTGTTCCTTTAGGTAACTGCTTATTCTTATTTTTGCGATAATTCTCTAGCTCCACAATACCAACGCACTCACGAATTGCTTGCTCAAGCGTTACAAACAATTGGTGTTGTGCGACAGGAAAAAACCTATAAACATAAAACGCGTGTAGAAATAAATTTCGAGCTGTATCAAATTGAATAACTAACTCTTCTGGGACATGAGAACCCAACTCATACTTGGCTATCGCTTGATGAAATTGCTCAATCCCAGTGTCACCAAATTCAATATTGCGCACATCGGGTAACAAAATATTTGACGGTGTTCTAAAGGCCTCAGCTGGAAACTCATCAGTGTTTAATTTGTTCACTGTTACTTGAACTCCCAAACTTTGAGTAACTATACAGGAGGCAAACTATCAACGACTCAGACTCTATTAATTATTAGAGGTTTTAGATACTTCATCCACAACTTGTTCAGTTTTAGCTGCCCCATTTAATCCCTGTGCTGATACTTGATTTGCCTTAGCAATTAACGCCTGATTTTCTTTCTCCAGTTTTGCAACTAGCTTAGAAAAACCAGGGATATTTCTTAGCTTTTCAAGTGCAGTGCCTAACTTCATGCTTTTATCTAGTGCATCCATTAATGGATGATCTGTAGTTTTATAATCCGAAATTAGTTTCCCTGGATTTTCAGCGTTAACACTCAATATATTCAAGAGTAATTTCTCTCTAAGTTCAGTTGAAATATTCCCATCTTCTAGTTCTTCAATCTGTTTAGATAACCCTTCAAATGTCTTACTTAAAACTCCTTTATGAGTATATTCTTCTATAAGTCGTTTAGATAAGTTGATCTTCTTATTCGCAGAATATGCAATCCATAGGATTGGCAGGTATAACGGAAAAATAGATAGTATCAATTTAGGAGTGTCAGAAATAACTTGCACTAAATCATTTCCTAAGTACAAAAATAAGTAACTATCAACAGCAAACGGAATAAGTGATATTATTACTAAGCCTATAATAGCTCTTGAAAAAGTTGTTCGATAGGATTCTAAATCGGTGTTTTCCTGAACAACTTTCTCGTCATAAGCACCGCTCAAGCCAGCCGTAAGAGCTGTTGGTAACAACCTAACAATTTGCTCATAAACGTCAGTGTATTGTTCTTTTTGTTCATTAATTACATTGTTTAATGTATCTTCCGACTGCGATGAAAATTCATTAAATGCTTTTTCACTTAGATCTTTCAGATGAGACAAATATTCACTGAGAGTCGAACTATCTTCCTGCAACTGATTATAAGAGTTTTCTAATTGATCTTTTAAGCCTTCGATATATTCACTAGTACCATCCTCAGCTTCACTATCATGACCCAGTATTTCGTTTTTTAGTTCTCTTACTTTACTATGGTTAGTTGTAACACTTTTAAGGATGCTCTGAGCATTCGACTCTAGTTCTTCAATTTGAGATATTTGCTCTCTAGCATTTTCCAGCTCTTCTTGTAAATTATTCTGTCCTTCTAATAAAGTGACTAGTTCTTTAGTATCACTGCTAACATTCCGTTTTAACTCTTCAACTTCTGCCCCTACTTTCTGAACTTGCTCTAATAGAGCTTTTGCATCTAATTCACTAGATTTTACTGCCTCGCTTGAATCTTGAATTAATGGCTTCAGTTCAGAAAGCCAATTTTGAGTTTCTCTGATGCTTCCCAAGTGCTCTTCTACTTCTTCCTTCATTTTTCGAACATTTGTTCGGTAGCTACGAGCTGAATTTGCAGCGGTTTGGGCTTCAGCTTGGCTTTCAGATGGCTGCTTTAACTTTTTTCTAATATCATTAAGGCTGTCATTTAAATTAACAAGCGACTTATCAATTTCTCCAACCTTCCTTTCTATTGGAACAAATCTTTCCCAAATTAAGCCAATTTCCTTCGCGTTGTTAGATTCACTACCAAAAGCCATACTTTTTCCTTTAAATGGAAGAATGATTTCCACAATTTTCTTTGATTTAGTTTGCTGTAAGCTTTGACGCTAAGCAATAGCGTAAAGCAAACAAAATATTAAGTAAATTGCACTAACATTGTTTTAGTTCACTTCCTTTAATAAATGGTAAATGCAGATATTAAAGATATTTCCTTGATTTCTTCAGAGCAACCTATTATCTAAACTATGATCAGATAGCTTTACGTGCTTCCACTCAAAGTCATTAGCACCTTAATTTTTAGATATCTGATTCTCGAGTTTAGTGAAATTCACTTACGTGAATGCATTAAATTGCTTCCGTCAATCAAACTACAAAAACTGAGAAAAATTGGCTATAAAAGTCCAATTAAAAAAAATGATATGGGACTATTGCGGAGCACACTTTTTGAATTAAGCACTAATAATGTATTGAAAAGCTTAATACCTATTCTGTAATTTTTACAACTTAAAGCTGAGGAGTAACCTAGTTCCTACTCAATAAGTACAATTTGCTATTGACTAAATATATCGCTAACAACTCGAACCGACTTATCCTTTATAAATTCGGAAAATGATTCTAAGCGTCTCTTGTGAGCCATGATTATTTTAGCTCTAACAAAGTTATTGCCAAATCCATCATTCAGCCAGCCAACATTATCTCCAAGCAGAGATTGCGAAAGCTGTTCATAAAATCGGATACATTCTGAATCACTGTCGAAAGCATTTACGGCATCTAACTCACTCGACTTATGATTAAGCTCTAAAGATCTAAATCTCCCCTGAAGAGAATTATATAATTCTGAAATATGAGTTTCGTTATGAATGTAATCATTAATTGATTTAAGGGCTTCTGAACTTGAATCAGAATTGCATTTTATTTTCATATAACCTGGTGAAGCATAGTGAACGGCATTCAGTGAACAGCTCTTATTCTTCGGAACAAAGCTAGCTAAGGTATTGTAAAAATGAACAGAGCTAAACCCTCCTTTCCAAGGTAAAGTAGAGCTATTTAAACTTCTGTTTTTTGACACGTAAATAAAGTCAAATACTTGAGAAAACTTTCTATATAAAACTTTAAGAGAATCTATGTTCCACTCATCCTCAAAAACCATAGATGTAATATTCTCATCTCCCAAGTATTCACTGATATCTAAATAAGAATTATCAGAAGGTATATAAGTCTCAGGGATTAAATTATTAGATACCATATAAGTATTAACGACATCTGCATTTTCATCTGTAATGAAAAGGAATGATTCAGGTTGATTAATCATTACCTCTCGGATTGAACTCTCCCCTAAAACTAAACGAAGTCGATCTTGTTCAGAGACCTTAAAATAAATCCACCTATTAAAGCTTTCGTTACAATCACACCAGTATTTTAAATATACCTGACTATCTCTGCTTTTGTACTCAGATAATAAAGGCCCCTCAAAAAACAGCAAATCCTTTGACCATTTAAGCTCATTAAGAGGAAATTCTGATATCTTAAAGTTAGAAAGATCATTCATTACCTAATTCCCCCTAAATTTGCTCAATTATCTTAAACTTATCTTCTAGTTTAGCTTGAGAAGATTCATATAAATCAAAATGCCCACTTTTAGATGGAGTAGTTTGCAGGCCATCTTGTGGATAAATTGTCCCTTCTGCAATACAGTCTCCCATACGCTTACGAATATTCTGAAAACTAGACTCTAAATATTTAAAGCGTTTTATAGCTTTATCTTTAGTCGAAAAAAGAGAAAGTGCTAGCATTGAGCATTTTCTTTCACTGTTATTACATTCGCTTTGCATTCTCTTCGGTGATATTTTCCCCGGTGGCAAAAAGCTTTTTTCGCAAAGAGGATTGTGAACAATTCTAAATGCCTTAGAGCTTTTGGGTTCGGCTGCGTCAGGAGGACAACTTGGTATTTTAACTATATCCGTTTGATACTTCACTCAATATTCCATCAAATTACACTTTTTCGACATGGTAAATAAGTAACGCCTGCCATTCAACTAAATTTTATTGATTTCATTACACCTAACTTCGTCAAAAAAGTAACTATAAAAACTAAACTTTGCTGAGTATGATTGGTATGGAGTGAATAAATAAACGTAAATTAACACAACCTAATCGACATCATGACACTGCTAGAAATAAAACCTCTCAAGCCTAAGAAGCCCTTGAAAACTCGAAAACTATCTAAACCAAAGAAACCTATCAAGCCAATAAACAAAAGAAAAAGCAGATGACTTAATAAGCAGTCTTCTTGTTAAATCTACTGATAGGTGTGTAATTGCAATAAGCTATTGTGATTGACGGTATTAACTCATTATTTGATATCTAAGTTTAGGTGAATAGATTTGGACTTCATCTGACAAGCACTAAGAGCCCCAAAAAACGGTCGGAGCCATCCAGTGCTATTGGTTTTATTCTACAAAGAGAACGGGTAACTACCTAACTCATGAAGTTCCATTCAAAGATGAAGTATATGAACTTAGCATCTAGTGATTTTCTCCTATATTCAAGAAATTAGCATTTTTCTCGCTTCTGTCCTTCATAAAAATTAACAACGGATACTTTTAATAATACTAGCAAGAAGCTATCGACTTTGTTAAAACTAACCCACTAAAATAAGTGCATGTTCGTAAATCAGAAATATACGCGATTTGCGCACTATTAAATTGTTAAGTTTCTTTGGAGAATTTCGTAATTGACGGAACAAAGTAAAAAATATGCGAGATACGCAATTGGAGCGACTTTGCTTGCTGCTGTTATCAGTGCATATGTGTCTCTCTTTATTCATTTTGATTCAAAAACTAGTAATAAACAGATAACTAAAGCGGAACAAAAAGAGTTTGTTTTTCCTAAGGCTGTTATTGAAGATGCCGAGTCTATTTCAAAATCAATAGTTATCTGGGGTGGCGAGTCCCCTGGAGTTGACCTTGGTTACTTAAATCAAATTTCTGGATTTTATTCTCGGCATAAAAAATATTTCGAAACTGAAAATGAGTTTTATAAAAATGAACTTATTGGATGGCAGGGTTTCTTTCAAAAACGTAGAGAAAATGAACGCTCCATTTACCCCAGTGATATATCTGATTTAATTGGCTTGGTTAAATCAGGCAAAGATCATTTAGAATCTATAGTTGAGCAACATGCGAAACTTAACAAGCCATTTAAGCAGGACAAATAAAGCTTGGCTTTTGTCACTGCGTTCAAAATTTTAGCCAAGCGTTTATTTGCCTCTTAGTCGGGCATTATGGAAAAAATGGAGCAATATGTGAGCGAAAGGATTAAAGAACTGAAATGGGTCTTAACTGATTTGATACTGGACTTGTGCGCCCCCGCTGAAATATTCAGAGAGCATTATTCTTCAAAGAACTTTGATATATCGTCCGTGCGAACTATTTCCATATGCAGAATGTATAACTCCCATGCTGTAATCGCATTAAGTAAACTAGTTGAGGCGTTCAATGGTTATGGTAAGGAAATCAAAAATTTTCCTGACTCTCTAAAAGAGAAGGTATACGGGGTTAAGCAACAACTCGAAGCAAGAAACGTATATAAATTTCGAAGTAAGTATGTCGCACATGTTTTTGACGATGATACGAAGAAACCTGTCGACATCGATTATGGTTATAAGTTGCTAACAGACATCGTTGGCAAAGATATTAGCGAGTTAAACGAATTCTATGAATGGTTGTCTCCCTCAGAGCCTGACTCTGAACTATCGGGAAACTCTATCTCCACGTTGGTTACAATTTTAAGAGAACACTGTAATAATTTAGTTGGATACGGAGGGAGGCCATAATAAGGCGGTAATTGTTTAAATAAACCATTTACCTCGGCGTTATATACATATGTTTAAGGTTTAAATTTGGCATTCTTAATCGTGTCTTTTGATGCCTTCACCAATTGCCCTGAACAGAAAGATTTGGACATCCATACTACCATTGATATCAAAGGAGTAGACATGGAAATCAGTAAAGAAATTATTGCCCTGTGGGGGGCTGGATTATCAACTTTGTTAGCCCTCATAAAAATATGGGAAATATGGTCATCGCGCAGGCGGATAGAAGTTAGTTATGGCTTTGTAGGCCTTTCCGAAGTCGGAAACGACATCATAATTAGAAATCTATCTGATAAGCCAATGATCCTTTCTTATTGGGAGCTTCTATTTTGCAAACGGAAAGGATTAAAGTGGTTGCCATATCGAAATGAAAATCCAGCTGAAGATATAAGCGACATTTACATTGCTGCCCACTCTAGCAAAACACTCAATTTTAGTGGCCCAGATTACTTTGAGTGGGGTCATAAAGTGCTAGGTGGTAAGCGGATATACCTCAATATGCACATAGCTGGTAGGCGTAAGCCTCTAAAACGTCTTGTATACAAAGGGTAAAAGCCTAACAAGGCCATTAAAAATCATTCCGCTGCGCCTTTTATAGCCGCGTTAGGCTTACCTATAGAATGGAGTCTTAAATTTATAATGAAATCTGATATATCTATTGAACAATACAACTTAATATATAGAGTCGTCTCCAGTGTTGGTTCTAAATTCTCACACGGAGCGGGAAGCTCATGCCAATTTTATAATGTTACAGCGGCCTATCTTATGAAAAGCCTTTTTAATATAGAAGCTCACCCAATTATGGGGGCTGCATTTATTCTATTAAATGAAAACAGGTTCATATTATCTTTCGCTGAAAAAGAAGGTGACAAATTTTATAGTGGACCCAATGGGTTTCATTGTTGGGTCGAAACAGAAAATTCTATTTTAGACTTTACCGCCCCTGAGTATTCCGAAACAGCCGCATGCAAACAACATGGCCAAGTTATACCCCAGAAAATGTTTCAACAAGATAAAGACAGTATGTCAACTGATCCATACTCTTTAAATAATGTCGGAAGTTTTTATTTTTGTGGTAATGAAAAACTTACTGAACACCTAATAAATAAAATCAACTCAATACCTGCATATAGAGATCTTGCAGAGATTTGTCGTCATTGGTGTGAAGAGATTATGAAAAACAACATAACAACTCTTCAAATAATGGACGATTTAGGTCGGCCAACAAATTTAAACTTAATAAGTAGTAACTTAGACGAGGCGTGGTAAGTCTAACAAGCTGTTGAAATGATAGAGCTTATTTTTGTGCTCTATTTACTACAAAACTCAAATAAAGTGTTAAATTTTCCATATTAAATATTAAATTAGGAAACTAAGTGAGTAATCATTCAAATAATCCTCCGACTACATCCTCTTCACTGTTGCGACTACTTAAAATTTGGCCAATATTTCCTGCGATTCTCGCAATTGCGACTGCTATATTGATCTACACTGGAAATATCTTTTTTAGCGAACGTTTAAATGGATTAGGAATTGGCTATTACAGTGTAGATATATCTACCTATCAAGCATTAACACAATCGATAATAGCTATGGGTATCATATCTGATGAGCTACGGAGCGAACTTATAGATTTGATGGCACAACCTGTCGAGTTGTGGATAATATTTTTCATACTAGGTGGTTTAGCATTTTATAACTTTATACTTCCGAATAATGTGAAAAATAAAACTAAAGAAATAGCAGAGTCAAAGACCAAACCTAAATGGTTCACTATTTCTGGAGCATTTGTTACGGGAGGAGCACTATTTAACTTACTCATTATCTCAGTCATTTTATTTTTGCTGTTGAGCATAAACCTAACTAGAGATTTACTATCTATCGCCCATCAAGCTGGTTATAAACAAGCCCAAAAAGATCTCCATCGAGACATCTGTATTAATAGAAGCAAATACAAAGGCTCAGAAAAAGTATTAAAGACTTGTAGTCAATTTCTTGATGCAAATGGAACAATTCACTACGGAGAAGTACTTCATTCAGACGATAAAAATGTGATTATGCTCACTAATGCTGACACTCTAGTATTTGATAAAAGTAAGCGGCTATATTTATGTTCTAATAGAGTACATATTGAAGCGGCGGATAAAAAAGAAAACTGCTTTGAGAGATACTTGAAAGCAGATAAGAGCTAAACAAAGAGTTGTAAATTTATCTTCTGGTTTTTCTGCTTTGTAAGATAGCAATCTAAAATCAATTACACCTCACTTACACAAGAGAGCACCACTAAGAAATGGGTTGCAGGATGATTTGGAAAATCACTTGTAACCCTGTTAGTCCGGAGGGTTAACAAATCAGGCTGGATATATGAAAGCGATTACCCAACTAATACACACCCTATTTATACTAGAGCAGCACAACTAAATCTATTCGATTAAATTTTTGATAAATGGAATACCAGTTAGAAATGAGAAAATACTAGTGATTACCAAGCCACGGATATTTGTGGTGCTAGTACCCTTCACAGTTTTTTACACCAGCGCTAGCCTGCAACCTATTAATTGAAAGCTGCATATACTGCGGGATAGAAAGACGATTTAAGACCCTATTAATTGAAAGCTGCATATACTGCGGGATAGAAAGACGATTTAAGACCCTATTAATTTTTTAGAAATAAAGAAAAACAATAAGTTAGCTCCAGTTAAAATTAAATTTAATAGAAGTAACTCAATCTTCGAGGCGGAGCATAAATGTCTGGAACATTTATCATCAGCTTTAGCTGACCCGAAGGGCGAAGGCCATGGACGGTCTGAGTAATCGAACTGAGCGAAGCTCTGTGAGGTTGCCTTAGGCATCATTTCACTCCCCCAACGAACGGACAGAGAATATAGATCTATACAGAAAAACTATAAATAAAAAAATTAAATTTGGAAGTAAAATATATTGGGGAGTTAAATGGTGCCTCGAGGCGGAATCGAACCACCGACACGGGGATTTTCAATCGGGAACTTCAGCCGCAACAAACAACAAACCATTGATTTTAAATAACTTTTCAATAAACCCTTTGTGACAAAAAGTGTCACAAAAGGCAGGAAATCGTCTCACCGCGCTAACCAGTCCTTGAGTTTATTTTGATTAGAGGACTAGGTGGATTTTTCTTCATCTCTTCTTGTTGCTCCAAATGAAAGTCAAACAATTCGTCTTGAGTTATCTCATTGTTTTGAAATCTGATATCGTACTCCAAGCTCATCGATATGCTTGATAAAAACCTAATAGCCTTCTGAATTGCTTCATTGAGAACTGCCTCATGAATATCTCCTGTATTTATAATTTCCAAAGCCTTCTTCGCATTTTCTAGCTCAGTAAAAATAGCGGAAGATGATTGTGGGTGCATTACGCGTACTACATTAGTATCAGATAGTGTTAAGGTGATAATAGAAGGAATCTTAAGCTCATTAAACCTAAATAGATCAATGGGCTGATATTTAGCACCATAAAAGCTCTTAGCTTCCTGATAAGCGTTTGGTATAACGGATAAATGGCTAATGAAGCTAGAAATTTGGCTATTAGTTGCATGAAGTAATGAGATAGCGTGCTCTCTTTCTTTCTCAGCTTGCGTGAAGTTATTTAATGTTTGAGCTGCAAAAACGCTTATAAAAACCAATAAACTAGCCGACAGTAATTTAGCAAGCTCAATAATCCAATTCTTGCGCTCTAACTTCGCAATAAGGCAAGTTACGGCAATCGCAACTATCCCAAATGCAAAAACGTATACCATATTAGCTCCATCATAGTGTGGCAGTAGACAACAAAAGGTAAGGCAAATAGTTTGAAGGGCGGCGTGCCAGCCTAACTGAATACACACCTAAGTTTACAACTTAGCTAGGACGAATGACGCAGTCAAACATAGTGCAAACGCTACAATTGGTGTAAACGCAGCACCAAGTACTACAAACAAACCACCAAACGCACCTAAACGTAAATGCAAACTTGCTGAACCCGCCAAAGTAGGTCTTGTCATAAGCTACTCCTCTAACGATGCCTCCTAGCCTCATGAAGAGTCGGGAGGAAGCTGTTCAGACTTTACTGCCTATTCAAATTTAGCGCCAGTCGCTCGGTGGCAGTAACCCGACTGGAAGGTAACCAGCCCTAGCTGGTAATTCTTTACATATCCATCGAAAATATACTGCGCATCACCACACAAAGCAACAAAAAAACATCACTGTGACAAATCAGAATCAAAATCAAAGAAAACACCTCCGTAACACTTTAAATTTAAGGAACAGGTTAAAAGGCGCTTCTTTATCTGCTAGTGTTATATTCATCTTGTATATATAGCGCAGTGTGACAAATGCCAAATTTAGTTAAACAATTCCTTAAAGTTAAGGGCCCCAGCTTAAGTACCGATATATCTGAACATCTAGTTCGGGAGCTAAATATTACCTCTGCTGCTGCACGACAGAGGGTCTCGCGAGAAGGCAAGGAGTTACTTAGGTTAGACAGGTTCTTCCCTCGAAATGCCAAGTTTCTTTATTTGCAGGAGCAGGCTGGTAGCTTCAATTACTGGCAAAACCTAGAGCAGGCATTATTAAAAACTAACTCTGCAATTGGGAACGCGATTTCAGCCATAAGAGAGCGAGAAGGGATTATCCCATTAAAACACTTTGAGATAGTGTGTGGCTCCCCAATCAAACAAAAAAAGCATATCCCCGCAAATGTAATATTAAAACAGCTCCAAGATGCCAATTTAATAAAAACAATCAATATTGAGGGTGTCGGCGAATGTGTCTATTTAGGTATACATGAATATCACATAGAAAGCTTAATCCCATCTATGAAAGCTCGATTAATTGCTGAAGACATTATATTAAAAGGCTTATCAGACTGGATGAGGAAAATGGGGTTTATCTCATATAAACAAGTTGCGACACGCGCAGCGAAACATAACCCAATTGTTAGTACTACAGCATGGGATCTCGCTGGACCATCATATCTGGCACCACTTACCACTTATGACAAAGAGAAAGTGAAGTCAGGGTTTATAGTCTGCGACTTACTACTGAATCGAGAGGTTGGGCTGAAAGCTCTTGCTCCATACCTTCAAAAACTAGCATCATTGAGAAGTTTGAAGCGTGTCGGAAAAACAATGCCCTTTTTCTTGGCGAATACGTACAGCAAAGAAGCTTTCAAAAAGCTAAAAGCTCTTGGTATATCTCCTGTAACAGTCGACACATTATTTGGTAAAGACATTGGCCGTGGTCTATTGGAATTAATTAGCCTTCTTAGTTTTGTCGCCAATTTAGCCATCTCAACTGAGCAAATAGATAAGATATTCAATTCTCTTGGAAAAATAGAAGGTGCAGCCAATCGCCTAAGAGGAGCTTTTTTTGAATATATAATTGCTGACATTCTTCGCGACATGTACCCAGCCAATATAACGGTCAACAAAACCTGCAAATCATCTATAGGCACGAAGGAAGCCGATGTTGTTGCCATGTCGCCTCGTACCACAACCTTTGTAGAAGGAAAAGGGTATAATCCTGTAGCTGAAGTGTCATTAGACGAAGTTAAATACTGGCTTCATCAACAAGTTCCAGTATTTAGGCGTTATGCTATCGAACATAGCGACATTGACGAACAAAACCTTACTTTTGAGTTTTGGACGACTGGAGTTTTTAGCGACGAAGCCAGAGAATTCTTAGAACAAGCTAAGGCTAGCACTCAGAAATATAAAATAGACTATAAAAGCAAAGAACAAGTGCTGAAAGTAGTTGAAGAAAATTGTTCGACAGGTTTAATTAAGACCTATAAAGAGCACTTTGCATTAACACCACTGACAAAATTAGAAGCTGAATTAACTACCTAGTAATAAAGTCTTCAATCTTAGGAGCTGCATTGACTTGTCCCTCTGCCACACTAATGGACTCATATCTAGAGACTTTCGCAATCAGCCTATAACCTAGTTTCCTTCGCGTGATTATGTACCGCGACTCTTGCGCGCAGTCACCAAACATTGCTCGTAGTATCGATACTGTTTTGTTAATAGAACTATCTGAGACTTCATGCTTCCAGACCTTCAAGATTAACTCTCGCTTGTTGATTAAGCGGTCGTTATTTTCAACAAGGTAAGTTAGCAAGTGGAATGCTAAGGGGGTGAGATCGTGCACCTTGCCGCAGGATGCGATTAACTGCGCTAATTTGGTGTTAAATTTGAAGTCACCAATCTGATACAAAATCTACTTACCTATGTTTTAACAATGTCCCTAATTATCCACACATCAACGCTCTGTCAAAAATCTACTAATATGCTGGAAAGCCCATAATTAAAGGGGTGAAGTAAATACAACGAAAAAGCATTAATACGGTAAGGTTTAAGAAAGGCTTCCGCTAGGCTGTATTCCTAAATTAAGCAAGAATGCGATTTTTGACGCATTGTCATGAACTGGAACAATCGCAATAAATTTCAACGGAGAGTAAGAAGTATGAACTTGCGAACAACAATAATATTAGCTTTGGTAGCCTCATCTTCATTTTTGGCAGAGGCAGGAGAAGTTGTTATCCATACTTGGAATCACACAAGCCAAACTAAAGAGTATGGAGAATGGAATCAAGGCATGCGAGATGCTGGCTGGAGGTTCGGAACTATGGGAGCTGCAGGCTCTCAAAAAGATGGTAGAGAGTCCATATTTAAATTCAGAGGCCGCAATGACATTTTTGGCTGCCTTTACAGAGAGTATAGAAATGAAACGCAATGTGGAACTCATATCTGGAATGAAAATAATGCGCTTTTTAGAGTGGAAGGCAAATGTAAGATAGAGAAGCCTACACCTGTCAGGTTCACTCTAACCTGCGGTGATTAAAAATAGTGGAGCCTTTATGGCTCCTTATCTGTTTCTTCTAACTTCAACTCAAGCTGTTTATATGAAGGTAAAGCTCTCAAGCGACTCCGCTGCTTGCCGCTGAAAAATTGAGTGCTTTTCATGTCCTTCCAATAAAGTCCGTAAGGCTGGACTGGAATAAATTCACTACAATGCCTTCTCAGTAGTCCGTTAGCAAATCCATGGCTGACAACAACAACTTCTTTTCCCTTCTCCAATAATAGGTCGCATATTGGGTAAAAATCGACATCTGACGAGAAGAGAATTACTCTATCAACATCATCTAGGTCACGGAGTATCTCTGCCATGATAAGACCGTCAGCACAGGTTTTGGCATGTCCACTAACAACAGGTGTATTCGTGAATATATTGTCTCCTAGCTTAAAGTGTTGAAGCTTCAACTTGTCGACTAAGAATTCTTCATTGCCAAAAGACTTTGTGAAGCCACTAAAGCCTAGATACTTTTTAACGCGCTGAATCGACCAACTTATTCTCCTAGATATTTGATGCTCCTCTACATCATTACGGCACTTCATGTTGCCGTACACATTGTCTAAATCTATATAAATCATATCTTTCATAGGTTCCCCCTTACGAGAAGAACCTATCTAAAAATATATCGCTTCATGTTCTGAAAAGCCGACTTTCTTCTGCCTTTTTTGACCCTCCCAAACTCGGTGGGAGAATGGGTTATCAAAACGTGGAGACAGATATGAAAGCAGATAAGAAGCTAGCAACCAGCGCAGGTGTTGCGGGTGCGATTTATGTTGAAGAGAGCTTGATTTGGCTAATAGATAGGGTGTTTGATGTCTTGTTGGCGTATAAAGATACGTTGATGCAATTGGTAACCTAGCCTTCTAAACAAAGAGAGTTCTCTATAACCCTTAGCCAAATCTCCTCCGTCTTGCCAGGACCGTCACTTACCTTTCTATGTTTTTTGCCAAACCTGCAAACTCAAATATCATTTCCTAACCTGTAAAACGCTCAATAATCAAGATAGGAAAAGGGGATAATTTATGGACTTTGTTGCTTACTATCGAGTTTCTACAACTAAACAAGGAGCCAGCGGACTAGGCTTGGAAGCACAAAGAGCACTTGTACACAATTATGTAAAGTCACGTCCCAATGGCCGAGTATCATTAGAATTTACAGAGGTGGAGTCTGGCAAGAACAATAAACGAGAAGAACTCTCCGCTGCGTTACATCACTGTGAGATGACAGGTGCAACTCTTGTTGTTAGTAAACTCGATCGCTTATCTCGTGATGTAGAGTTTATTGCTGCTCTAATGAAATCAGACAAAGTTAAGTTCGTGATCGCCGAGCTACCAGCGGTGAACTCCGTTACAATTGGCATAATGGCGGTCTTGAGTCAATTTGAACGAGATGCTATTAGTTTAAGGACAAAACAAGCTCTAGCGGCGGCTAAAGCGAGAGGGGTAAAGTTGGGTAACCCTAGGTTGCACGAAGCCAGAACTGGTGATACTTCAGCCGCCAGAGCAAAATTTAAAGAGAATTCGGATAAATACAGAGTCGCTCTATTAAGATCTATTCGAACCGCTCAAAATGAAGGTTACATTACCTACCAAGCCATCGCGGACAGACTCAATGAAATGGGAGTTAAAAGTCGACGAGGAGGAATTATTTACCCGAGTACCATAGCTCGGGCTTTAAACTCATAATTGGGCAAGAATGAATTAGCTGGTTAGATAAAAATAAAGTTGGTCTCCGTACCCCCAAATTAACGTCCCTACAACTAGAGAGGAGTGAGTTATAATTTCTATTAATTTAACACCTCGACTTAAACGCAAACCTATTGAAGATTTAGAAAAATCACTACGCTTTATCATTATTATGTTGTAGGTTTCGTATCTACTTTTTTCGGTGTTATAAATTTTACTTAGGCCATATTTAAACTGAGATAAGTTAATTTCACAATAAATCGAAAGTACGCAAAGTAAACTACCTGCCCTCTGAAACCAATCCCCTTGCGCTAAATTTGTAGGGTTAAGTTGAGGCACAACTCCAATAAAAAGGATTGCTATATATAAGCAAAAAAGCTTTAACAAATGACTTTCTAAAGCAACCAAATACTCTCGACTTTCGTTGGTTCCACTAGGAATATTATCAAAAACTGAAGCCATAATTCTCTTTAGAAATGATATTCACTTGTTGAGCCTACAGCTCTAAACATGCAAACTGCCCTATTACTAATAGAAACAACTATTAAGCAATATCAATGCTTAATCATCACTTTCAACATCTCTGGCGCGAAGAGTAAGTTGAGAGTTAGTTTCGTTAAGTTCCAAATCTTTTTCAATGATATCAACATTGGTAACTTTCGGCATAAAGAACCTGACCGACCTACCAATCTTTGCTTTCATTAAATTTCCTTCGACTTGCACATATTTTTTACTTTTATGCGCCTCGTTCGCGATAGTATAGGCCTGTTCATCCATTTCAGAAGTTAAAGTTTTCTCAACGTCACCAATCATAAATTTTAAAGATACTGTACCTGTAGTCTCGTTTAAGGCATGGTCTCGCTTCAACCCAACAACTCGGGCTGCAATCGATACTCCTTCTTTGATATCAGTGGACTTTAGTTTATCTGAAATCTTTCGTATCTTAGTAGCGTCTCTATTACTAAACTCAACCAAAGAAACTTGTTGTGGTGCGCTTTCCTGCGAATGCGACCACAACACTTTTACTTGCCAATCTCTATTGCCGACCTCACCAAACAATTTAGCTACAGCATCACACTCTTGTTTCGTGTAGCCTATTGTCAATAGTTGCTGAATGAGAGCGTTAGAGTTGTTATCAGAGTAGTCGTTAAGGATTTTCTTTAAGATTACCAGTCTGTTAATTAGTGTTTTATTGACCTGTCTGCCAATTGTTTCACCTTCTAAATTCTCAAGCTGCAATTGATCTAAATCGGATTCAGGTTCATCTAAAAGAGGTAAGTACGCATTAACTATGTAACTACCTTGAGCCGTTTGACCAAGATCCGTTTCTAAGAAGTACTTAGTTTTTAAACCTGCATGAGAGCCACTTAACTCCTTGATCGCCCCTAGAACAATGTTCTTCAAAGAGTTAAATACATTGACCCCATCATTGAAGGAGATGTTTCCGGACTTTATGTCACTAGCGTCAACTCTAATTTGAAGAAGATCTTTTGTAATATAAGCCTGTTTGAGTCTCAGAATTGCTTCTTCTTCAGATATATTCTCTTCAGAAGCCAAAACTTGAATTACCTCCTCGATAGCATCTTCAAAATCATCAAATGTGTTGTCCGTCGGTATCCAAAGCTTTTTTCGGCCTTCATTTGTTTTCCATACCTGTACGCCGTTTCCAAAAGTTTTAATGACTTCCCAGCCATATGAATTTAGAAATGAATTTAGAGCAGGAGCCGTCAACAACTCATATTCGAAATTTTTCATGACACCTCCCCCGTTTCATCAATAACTTTCATAAGATTAGTCAAAGAATCAGAGTCCAGCCTATTACTTAGCGGGATTTCAATTGTGACCTTGCTAGTATTTGACTTGGCTGGAAAACCTTTAAGGTCAACCCAATAAATCCCATATTTTAGTTCCAACTGATATGGTCTTTGAATAACCCACTTCTCTGGATCTTTAGGCAAAATTGCTAAACATAGTAATCTGGGATTACGTACTTTTTCTTTGATGAGGTCACCATAATTTTTCGCATCAAGTGGGTACTTAATTACACCAGCCCCTTCTTTTATTATTGAAAAATTAGTTGTAGCTTTAAGTTGAAAGTTTATTTGCGGGTCTGTGTCGAACTTTTCGCCATGTACTTGTAAATCAATACCAAAGTCTTGCACTCTAGTTGACCAAGTACATCCTACCTGAGCACAAATAGCAGTTGCCATTGAAGCATTCATCAGTTCCATCTGGTGATTACGATCCACTTCACCCTCAGCCTATTAAAAGTATTTGAAATCATTTTGCAATAATTACAAAGCTTTAGCAATCCTGATTTGTTTCCGCTAGTAATTCTACCAAACCTGCAAGTAAGCGAAGTTCCGTTTCAAATTTCTTCTTCCAATTACCCGCAGTATTCGAAGGTATTCCAACTTTTGGCATATCCGCCTGCTTGAGTAACCCAGCATAAATCACTAATCCCCAGATCAATCTTTCCCTCTCATCGTATGTATTTTTATAGTTTTTACTGTTCGCCATATTTATACCCCTTATAGTTGAATGACAGACACAGCGTAGCCGCCTATTGGCAAACTAGTTGCTAAAACTAAGCTTTTTTCCCTGCATTTTCTCCAAAAAGAAAATCCGAATTGTTAAAGAACAATCGACAAAACGAACGACGAGGGAGGTATCCATAAAGTGGAGAGTTTATAGCGCTATTATATCTCTACTGCTTCCAATGCCCTCCCTCTTTGTTCTAACTCGCGAGTGCGTCGACAAAGAAACCTTGTTTATCCAAAGTTTTAATATCAAGCGTTAATCTCTTTTTTCTTTTTTTAAATGGAGTAGTTATTTGTTTGCAGGCCTAAAAGGAAGGATGTCAGCGGATAATCTAGAGACTCCTTTCTGGTTCGGAGCTCGGTAGAAGTCGGCTATTTCTCTGTTCAATGCTAGCAACCAGTCTTTCCTTAATAGTTTGTCTTGTATAGGTTGTTCGCTGAAGCTTTGTCTAGGCTGGCGAAGGAAATAAGCTGAGTCCATAGGGATGACTTGACCATCACCGAGTATTACGGAACGACATTTTCTACCTTCTTCTTTTGTAATAAGAACTCGCTTTACATGATGGACTTCATACGGTTGCCATAACTGCCAAAAATTAGGTAAGTAATACTGTCGTGACCAATCAACATTCCATATCGGAACATATTCAAAGTTCTTATTAAAATGAAGCCGTAGGACGAATTTGCCACTTTGGCTTAATACATCTCTGTTGCCAAGAGAGTGGAGAGTGCGCACGAGCAATTGCGCAGTTGTCGAGTAGTCAGTTCGAGCAAATCCATGTGGATAAAACTGTTCCCCTCGTTTAAAACGGTTGAAGCAGCTTACATAATACTCGTGGCACTCTGCTTTCATTCGCCATAAATCGGCGACCTCAGGAGAGTTGTAAATTTCAATTGGAGATTTATCCATACTGAGAGAATACTCCCTACCTCAGGTCTGTCAAAAAACGATAATTCCCTCTTTCAGCGTATTATTCCTCGCAGAGTATCTGTTATCCTGCGTCTCGCCGAGACGTCGTCACCCTGCTATATATCGCAGGAAATAATTCATGCGCCTAGCTTGCAAGTCATATGAAATAAGGGATTCACGCATGCTTTTCTGCAATACCTCGCTGATAAATTTCTTATAATTGAAGGGAAAAGCCTTCAATCACATAATATTACTGGGCACTTTCAATCTTATTTTCTGTTCGCTCCCACCCTAGTTCTAACTAAGCTTCCCTACGACATTTAAGATTAATTTAGTACCACTTATTAAAGCGATATTCTCCGCACGAATTAGGTGGAGTATTTACTTGATCGCGATAACTATTGAAAACGCAGCACTTGAATCTGGCATATCAGTCAGTGCTTTGCTGTGTGCGATCAAGAATGGTGACTTAGTTGCGATACCTAACGAAGAAGTCGATGGTGGTTACATCACCACACAGTCACACTTAGCTAGGTATTTGAATCATTCATTGGAGGAGTATTTAGCGCTATTAGGAGCTAATAATAACTCATCTGAACCAAAAGCAGCCGAGACTGATTCAATTGATTGCCTTAATCAGATCAATATTCAACATGATTCAATATCGCAGCCCAAAGCTGCTAATAACCCACATCAGACTGAATCATCACAAGAATTAGCGATTACCAAATTGACAAATTACCTAACTATACGTCGCAGATCTGAGAGGACATCAGTTATCGATCAATATTGCGATAAAATAAGTACATCATTCAAGGATGAAATCCCTGACTACTTATCACAGTTCTCGTTAAGGCCTACCAAGGTTGGGCGCAATAGAAAGAACTATTCGCTTGATCTGAGAAAAACGGCACTCAAAACCATTCGAGACTCCCTATTCCACGGCCAAAAAAGACCTAAAATACCAGAACCGCTTACTACCAAGCACTCGGTCAACAAAGCTGCGAACCTCTTCATACATGAAAAGATGATTGAAGCAGGAAAGGTCAGTATGTCAGATACGTCCATATCGCCACTTGAAAACATTATCCTTTCTGTACAAAAGAGAATTAACAATGACCTAGCTCAAGGTGAAACTCAAAATGACCGTGCTACAGAAAGATCCAGACTGTTAGCTGTCTGGGCTTACATATTTGATGGGCTGCTCCCAGAACAGTTTGATCAAGAGTTTATTGATTATTTGACGAGTGTTCTCTGTGAGCATCTCGCAAAATCTACTGTAAACGATTATTTGATTGAATTGCGAGCCATTTGCAAACGAGTCGATAAGATGACTTCCAATCCTGAAGTTTTTGAAGTTAAGAGTTTCCAAAGTTCAGCTAGGGAGTTCAAAGATATCCCACTCAATAAATTAATGAAGTTTTTAGTTTCATACACTGACCACCCAATTGAAAAATTAGGCATTGAACTAGGATACTGGACTGGAATGAGGTTCACTAACCTGTTTAAAGACATTACCGAAGGCTGCATAGTGTGGCGTGACTTTAGTCAAAAGATAAGTAGACAGAACTATACTGCAATCCACATTAAAGGGTTTAGACATAAGAACCGCCGCAAAGTCGAATATGCACTATCTGAAGAAGCCGAAAAGTGCCTCAAGAAGCTGTTACTTGAAAGAAAGAGACTTGGTATAAGAAACACTAATCTCCTAGCACTCGATAACAGTGGAAAAATATTCACTCGGGATATTAAGCGGTGGAAGGAAGCATTATCCACGGCTTATCTAAACGATGACATTGTCTTCCACCATTTTAGACATTACCGAGCAACTGCAATATTGGATGCAGGCTTTGATTTTGAAGATGTTCGTATCGCCTTGGGTTTAGCTTCAACTAAGATGGTAGAGATGTTCTACGGCCACAGAAAGCAAACGCAACGATCAATTGACGCAGTGACGAGCAGCGCATCTTTTGACAAAAAGAGAGCTAAAGCTAACTTATCGTCTCAATTCTTTCCGCGAACTGAGGTGCCTGATTCTCAATGCTCTACAAAAAGCCGAATTCTAAATACTGGATCTGTAAGTTTGAACTCAGCAACGGCAGCAAACGAGTTCGCATCAACCGCAGCACCAAAGAAACAACAAAGAAGAAAGCTGAACAAGTAGAGGCTCATCTTAGACAAGTAGAGTGGGATAAATTAGTAACTCCTCAATTCCACAATTCAAACTGGGAGCGGGCGGAAGCTCTTTACCTTGACTCGCGAAGAACAAATCGAACCATCGACAAAAAGCAAGCGCATCTTAAGTGGTGGCGGGAGCAACTGAAGGTATCGACACTTAACGAGATTACTTCTAGCGATATACTCACAGCTATATCCAAGAGAAATGAATTGTCGGTTGCGACTAAGAACCGTTATCTATCTGAAATTAAATGCTTCCTTAATTTCGTTCATAAGGAGTTAGGCTGGCTACAATATACACCCTATATTCGACTTAATAGAGAAACAAGTCGCCCGTTCATGCGCCTTACCAATGACGATGTTGTTCGTATGATTAAAGCTGCGCCGCCATACATGAAGCCAATTATTTTCTTTGCGATTAGTACAGGCCTGCGTATGTCTAACATTATTAATTTGATGTGGTATGACATAGATCTGCAACGAGGACTTCTTACTGTCGAAGCTGAAGACCACAAGAGCCAAAGTAGAGTTGTCCACCCTCTTTGTGAATCAGTTAGAAGTCTCTTGATAAAGCTAAAGAATAGATCGCAATCTCCTTTTGTCTTTACAAACGATAAGCAAAAGAAACTACTCGATCTAAATAGGCGTGTTTGGTACAGAATATGTGAGAAAGCTAATCTAGAAGGTCTTAGATTCCATGACCTTCGTCACAACTGGGCATCTCGTCATGCAGAGGCAGGAACTGACATTATCGCAATAAAGGAATTAGGGGGATGGAAAACGCTAGGAATGGTTCAAAGATATACTCACCCAAGCATTGATTACCTTCACCGCCAAGCCCAGAATATAGAAGCTCAAACTAGCGATTTAGGACGACTTTTTAACACTAAAAATGTGACAGCTAATGTGACAAGAATGGCAGAAAATCGTCTCACTTGTGACAAATTACCGAAAACAGATAACGTAAACGAAGAAAGTGAATTCTTTGAAAGTCTTATAAATAAAGGGATGTAAGGGAAAAGTAAATGGTGCCTCGAGGCGGAATCGAACCACCGACACGGGGATTTTCAATCCCCTGCTCTACCGACTGAGCTATCGAGGCACATAAAGATGTGCATCTTTGAAGTTTAGAGAGATGGTGCCGACTGCCGGAATCGAACTGGCGACCTACTGATTACAAGTCAGTTGCTCTACCAACTGAGCTAAGTCGGCACACTATTCTCTAAGAGTGCTAAGCGCTGAAATTTGGTCCATCTTCTTTGGTGAAAAGATGGTGCCTCGAGGCGGAATCGAACCACCGACACGGGGATTTTCAATCCCCTGCTCTACCGACTGAGCTATCGAGGCCTTTCAGGCTTCCAACAGGGCTGCCCCTGCTGTGGGTGCGTATTAAACGGATTTTGCGGTTTTAAGTCAATACCTTTTTTAAATCTTTTTTTCGTTTGGCTGGTTTTTAAGCTCTTTGTGCTTTTTTTGTTAAGAAAACTATGAAATATGGCATTTATTAATAAAAAACGGGCTAAAAAGCGGCAAGCAAATTTAAAAGTTAATTTGTATTTGAGTCACAGCAAACGAAAAAGCCAAACATTTTTGTTTGGCTTTGTGCTGAATTTTTGCGCTTGATTACTGTTTTGGTACGTAACCGTCGATTTTTACTTCTTTTCCTTCGAATAAAAAACCAACCATAGTGTCTTCAAGTAATTGTCTATGCTCCGGATCTAACATAGATAACTTATGTTCATTGATTAGCATGACTTGTTTTTTCTGCCATTCAGTCCATGCTTCTTTAGAAATGTTATTAAAAATGCGCGTACCTATGTCACCTGGGTACAATTGAAAATCTAATCCTTCCGCATCTTTTTTTAGATATTCACAAAATACAGTTCTTGCCATTTCTTAAATCTCTCTTTATTTGTTCTGCCGAATTAGTTCTGCCGAACGCTCGTTATCCAGTATTGTAATCCGCCAGCTTAATAAGCACCAGCTTTCAAATTAGTAATTAACTTCTCAGTTACTGCGGATTTACCTATTTTATTATCTTCACTCGCCAAATCGAACCAAATGTCTTTGCTATCTGCCACTATATTAGGAAGCTGTTTTAAATTAAGCAGTATTGGTTGAATATCTAAATGATAATGACTGAAGGTGTGACGGAAGATTGCTTCTTCCGAAAAACTCAAATGCTCAAATTCATCAGCTAAACCTAATTTGTCCATATAAGTTGCAAGCTCATCCAAACTTTCAAACTCAGGATAAGAGTACAATCCTCCCCAAATCCCTGTCTGCGGTCTTTGGTACATATATATAGTGTTGTTGTGAACCATAAGTAGCATGTAAGCAAACTTAACTGGTTTGTCTTTCTTAGGCTTGGAGTATGGAAAGTCAGTTACTCTATTTTGCTTTAATGCTTCACATTTAGCTTCAACAGGACATTCATTACATTTAGGTTTGCTACGAGTACAAACCATAGCTCCCAAGTCCATCATTACTTGGTTGTAGTTGTTGATCCTTTGTTTAGGAGAAAAAGCTTCTGCAACTTGCCAAAGTTCATTTTCAACTTTCTTTTGTCCCGGCCAACCTTCGATTGCGGCAAAACGAGTTAGTACTCTTTTTACATTGCCATCTAAAATAGGATGGTGCTGACCTAACGATAAAGATAAAACTGCGCCAGCTGTTGAACGTCCTATACCAGGTAAAGCTAGTACTTGCTCAAAATCAGTTGGAAATTCACCATTGTGCTGCTCAAGCATAATTTGCGCAGCTTTATGTAAGTTTCTTGCTCTTGCGTAATAGCCTAGTCCAGTCCATAAATGCAGAACTTCATCTTGCTCTGCTTGAGCTAACGATGCAATTGTTGGAAAACGTTGCATAAAACGCTCAAAGTAAGGAATAACGGTTGTTACCTGAGTTTGCTGTAACATTATCTCAGACACCCAAACTTTGTATGGCGTGACTTGCTGTTGCCAAGGTAAATGTTTTCGGCCATTTTGGTCGTACCAAGCCAGTACAGACTCGCTAAACCAAGTGGTTAATTCTTTGTGTTGTCTCATAGATTTTTGTATTTGTTGTTTTGGCTGAAAGCTCTTATCCAAGCTGAAGGCTCTTATCCAAGCTTAAGGCTCTTGTTTTAGCGAAGGGCTTTATTCTGGCCAAAACCTTCTATTTTTCGCGAATACTACAAGGTTATTACTGCCTAGCCCAGTAATTAGATCTTCTATCCTAAGTAAACTCAGAATAACCGCACTAAAATAAGCCAACTAGCTATATAAAACTTATTAACTCAGGGTAAAGCTTGAGACTCAGGCTTAGCTGTTAGATAATACGCGCCCTCTTTTTAGTACAGGTTAAAACAAGCCAAATGACAGAACCAAAAACTGAGCAAACTCATAAGTCACTTGAGCAAGCAAAAGCGGAAGGAAAGTACATCCGCACAGTAAAAAGCTTTGTGAAGCGCGAAGGTAGATTAACTAAGGGTCAACAAGCGGCGTTAGACGCACACTGGCCAACAATGGGCCTAGAGCACCAAGGTGGATTAATTGATCCGGTTCAAGTTTTTGGCAATGACAATCCTGTTGTCCTAGAAATAGGTTTTGGCATGGGTGCATCGCTAGTTGAAATGGCAAAAAACTCCCCAGACAAAAACTTTATCGGCATTGAAGTTCACTTACCTGGCGTAGGTGCTTGTTTAATGGCAGCCGAAGAAGCAGGTGTTACTAACTTAAGAGTATATGAGCACGATGCTATCGAGATCTTAAGAGACTGTATTCCAGATGAAGCACTAAGCACAGTGCAATTATTCTTCCCAGATCCTTGGCACAAGAAGAAGCACCACAAACGCCGTATTGTGCAAATTGAGTTTGTGCAAAAGTTACGCTCTAAGCTAAAAATAGGTGGCATTTACCACATGGCAACAGACTGGGAAAATTACTCAGAGCACATGATTGAAGTGATGAATGAATCTGAAGGCTTTAGCAATATTGCAACTAACGGCGATTTTGTTGAACGTCCAGAGCACAGACCTTTAACTAAATTTGAACAACGTGGCCACCGTTTAGGTCATGGCGTTTGGGACATCATGTACAAAAGAGTTGATTAATTAAGTGTTGTTAGCTGAAAACCAAGTTATAGAAAGAAACATCGACCACTTACCAGCCGGTAATGTGCTGTTGCTTGATATGTTAAATGATGATGCTCTAGCAGAGTTTGCTAAGCAACGCAGTGATATCACTTGGTACGGTTACACACCTTTTTTTGATACTTGGCAACGCAGTAATAAAGACCAAGTATTTTTCTCAGCTTGGTTAACTGAAAGTGAAATTAATACCCGCTTCGACGCCGTTATTATTTACTACCCAAAAACTAAGCTGAGATTTGATTATTACTTATCTATGGTAAGTAAACTACTTAATACCGATGCCACTATATATGTAGTTGGTGAGAAAAAAGGCGGTGTTAAGAGCTGTGAAAAGCAAGTAAAGGCTTACTCACCGAAAGCGAACAAGTTGGACGCAGCAAGACACTGTCAGCTTTATTCTGCTTGGTTTAATGGCCAAGTTTGCAATAAGCAAATGGCAGACTGGTTCCAAATTAAGTCTGTGAGCGTTGAAGTAAACAATACTTCAGTAGATTTAGAGTTGTACTCTCTTCCTGGTGTTTTCAGTGCTTCAGGTGTCGATGAAGGTACCAAGTTGTTATTAGATACGATGGAGCCTGTGTCGGGTAAAGGCTTAGATTTCGGTTGTGGTTGCGGAGTTATTTCTGCTTCTGTAGCTAAAGCATTTAATTGCCAATTAACTGCTGTTGACGTTGATGCTTTAGCTGTTGCTAGCTCCAATCAAACCTTCACAGCAAATGATATTAACGCCCAAGCGATTGCTTCAAATGGCCTATCAGAGTTATTAAACTCAGGTAAACAATTTAACTTCATACTTACAAACCCTCCTTTCCACACTGGCTTAAAAACAGATTACGGCATTACCGAAGCTTTATTGAAAAACAGCAATAAAGTAATGAAGCCTAACTTCTCTGTTTGGATGGTGGCAAATGCCTTTTTGCCTTACCCAGAATTATTTAAACGCTACATTAAGCCGGCTGTCATAAAAAATAAAAATAAACGCTTTAATATCTACTTTACACAGTCTAGTATTTAATCTATAAAATTTGAGCATTTACTCAAACTGCAGGAACGTAGTCGCGTTGGAGTAACTTTATTTAAAGTTTTCAATAAGGAGCGATTATGCCCGGCGTTGTATCCCTGATCTTGGCAGGGGGAGAAGGAACTCGTTTATTTCCATTAACCAGAAGTCGCAGTAAACCAGCCGTGCCCTTTGCAGGCCAATACCGACTCATCGACTTTGTTCTCAATAATTTTGTCAATTCTGACTTTCTTAAGATCTTTATTCTCACTCAATTTAAATCACAGTCTTTAAATCTGCACTTGCGTCAGGCTTGGCACATGTCTGGGATCACAGATAGATTTATAGATCCAATTCCGGCTCAAATGCGGATGGGAAAACGCTGGTATGAAGGCACCGCCGATGCAATTTATCAAAACATGCGCTTTGTTCAGTTGCACGAGCCACAAGATGTATGCGTGTTTGGTAGTGATCACATTTATAAAATGGACATTCGCCAAATGGTTAATGTTCACAGAAAAGCTGAAGCCAAATGCACAGTCGCCGCAATTAAAGTTCCAATTGAGGAAGCTTCCTCTTTTGGCGTAATTGAAATTGATGATAATTGGCGCATGATTGGCTTTGTCGAGAAACCGGCTAACCCTAAGCCAATTCCAGGCGAGCCTGAATGGGCTCTAGTTAGCATGGGGAATTATGTATTTGAAGCCAACACCTTATATAAAGAGCTTGAAGAGGATGCCAATTTAGAAGCTAGTAGTCATGACTTTGGCAAAGACATTATTCCTAAACTTTGTGACAAAGGTCAGGTGTTTGTTTATGACTTTTCCAGAAACAGCATAAATAACGACAGCGGAAATCTCATGTATTGGCGTGATGTTGGAACCATAGATAGTTACTGGAAAGCAAATATGGAATTGCTGATAAAAGAGCCTGAACTTGATATGTACAATACTCAATGGCCAATGCGTACTTATCATCCTCCTCTTCCATCTGCACAGATCCGGGCGTCTCGTGAAGGCCGCGAAAGCGTGATTAAAAGCTGTAGCATTTCTTCGGGCTGCGAAATATTCGGAGCAACAATTGATCACTCAGTTTTAGGCTACGGTGTGAAGGTAAAAGTAAACTCTGAGATAACCGAATCAGTACTTATGGGTGGCAATAAAATTGGCCGAGGTGTAGTGCTAAATAAATGTGTGTTAGACAAAAATGTTGATGTTGCCGACGACTTAAGAATAGGTGTAGACCCTGAGCATGATAGAGCCAGAGGATTTACTATTTCTCCGTGCGGGATCACAGTTGTACCACAAAATACCAAAGTGGAAGAGTAATCTATGAATATTGTATTTGCCGTATCAGAATTAGAAGGTTTGGTAAAAACTGGCGGTTTAGCTGATGTTGCCAAAGCTTTGCCTATTGCCTTAAATGAGCAAAACCAAGACACTCGTATTGTACTGCCTTATTATCAAACGGTTGCTGAGATATTACCTCCTTGCGAGGCCGAACGTAGTTTCACTTTTTCAGTATTCGCCCAACAAGAGTTCAGAGTTAAAGTTCACCAGTATGAATTCAACGAAGTAATATTGTATTGTTTTGATATTGCTGAAGTATTTACCCGACCTGGAATTTATGGTGAAAATTATCAAGCCTACGAAGACAACGGAGAAAGGTTCTCACTCTTTTCTATAGCCATACTCAACTTCTTCCAACAATTCTCTGGCCAACTTAACTTTGCTCCGCAAGTCATTCATTGCAACGACTGGCATACCGCTGTATTACCAGCAATTTTTAATAGTGATCCCTACTGGCAACAAAGTAACTGCAAAACGTTACTCTCAATTCACAATGGTGCCTATCAAGGTATTTTTGCCAAAACGACGATACCTTCTTTGCTCAGCAAACTAGGTGAAGATCATCCAAGTTACGAAAAAGATGTAGTTAATTATCTGAAATTAGGTATCTCATATGCTGACAATATTGTGGCAGTAAGTCCTAACTACGCTAATGAGCTACTGACAGAGCTAGGTTCTCATCACCTTTTTGATGTTTTTAACTTTCATCGCGATAAAGTGACAGGGATATTAAATGGCTGTGATTATAAAGACTGGTCACCTGAGACGGATCAATACATAGCAGAACAATACTCAGCGGATAATGTCACTGGCAAAGTAAAAAACAAGCTAGCTTTGCAAGAGCAACTCGGATTTGTTCCCTCTGTTAACACTCCTGTTATTAGCATGGTATGCCGTTTAACTGATCAAAAAGGTTTGAACTTTCTACTCCCTAGTATCAAGGAGTTGGTGAAACACAAAGTTCATATATTTATAGCGGGTACTGGCGACCCTCTTTACGTCGACCAGCTAGAGTTTTTCTCTCGCAAATACTCTGAAAAGCTTCATTTTGTGAATAACTACTCGGAAGAAATAGCCCATCAATACATGGCTGGAGCTGACTTCTTTTTGATGCCTTCATTGTTTGAGCCTTGCGGATTAACGCAAATGTATTCATTAGCATACGGCACCTTACCAATTGTGCGAGAAGTTGGAGGTTTGAAAGATACTGTTACTGACATTCAGCAACCAGATGCTACAGGAATTGTATTTGCTGAGCCTAATGCGCAAGAGCTATTAGCTGCAATTCGCAAAGGTTTATTGTTTTATCACGAATACCCAGAAAAATTTGTTGCAACCCAAGTCAGAGCCATGCAATCTAAGTTTCTTTGGACTGACAGCGCGAAAAAGTACTTGGAGCTTTATGAACAAACAGGTGATTAGCCTTCTATTATTTATTGGCTTGCCATCTTTAGCTGAACCTATTAATTGCTTGGCAGCACCTGCTAGAACTGAGCCTTGCAGTAATTTGGTCTATCGTGCTGTAGAAGATCCAAAAACTCAGAGCAAGCGCCTGTTTTGTTTTTGTAAACAAGACTTTGATCGAATTCTAAAGCTCGATGTAACCGACAAAGAGTACATTCTCAATAAAATGGAATGGCAGCAAATTTTGGCGGAAACAGGTTATACCGACAAGCAACTGAAAGCCTTGATAAAACGATAATTTTTTAAACAAATTAGACGAATAAGGTTTGCATAAATAATGTCTGCGGGTTAACTTTGACCTACTTGAATTAACCCAACTTTTTTGGACAAAAGAGTATAATCTGTGGCTTTGTTTAACTCGAATGTGTCATTAAGAACATCCATTTCACTTACCCTAGTGGTAGTGTCTTTGATGTCTCTTATTTTCAGCATAGTGACAACCACTTATTACACCGAAAAAAAGAATGATGACGAAGCGGTTCGCTACATCAAAGCCATTTCCAAAATAGTTTCTTTTAACTCTGAAATCCCGCTTGCCTTTAACCAAAGAACTGGACTTAACGAGTTTTTAAGCACCCTCAAAGATATAGATTCTCTTAGTAATATTCATATTTATCGCCAAGATGAATTTTCTGAAAACTTAGAGTTTTTCACTAGCTTTAATAAAAAAGCGGTATCTCCTGTAACTCCTCAATTTCATCGAGTTAAAAAATTATCTCAGCCAGTCGTTTCCAACGAATATATTGAATATAGTTTGCCTGTTGCCGACTCTGAAAGTGGTGCAACACTAGGTTACGTTTACATAAGAATGAGTAGTACTAGCTTTGAACAAAGCATCGCAGAGCTGGCGCAATATAACCTGTTAATGGCGCTAGTATTAGCGTTAGTTGCTTATATTATCTCACAGTTTATTCGCAGTAGAGTACTGAGTCCTATTCAGGCTTTCGTAAAAGAAATACAAGACATTACCTTTAATAAAAACTTTAACACTACTGTGACTAAGCCGAATCTAACTGAGCTTCAGGGCTTATCTGATTCTGTAAACTCTATGTTGAAGAAAATCCAACAACAGATTGATAAGTTTGAGGTTGCAGAGCAAGAAATCACAGAGTTAAACCAGAGTTTAGAACAAAAAGTAGTGACTCGAACTCAAGCTTTACGCGACTCAAACCAAGAGCTTCTTGACGCTTTAGAACAGGTTCATCAATATCAGTCACAAGTTATTCAATCTGAAAAAATGGCATCTTTAGGCCAAATGGTTGCAGGGGTGGCACATGAAGTAAACACACCTATTGGTTTGGGTGTTACCGCTTCAACTATGCTTAGTGACAGAATTGATGAGATTCAGGTTGAATTGGATAACCGCTCATTAAGTGCAAAAAAGCTAGAGCGATTCCTAGCTGAGAGTAAAGAAAACACCCAAATTATTTACCGTAATTTGAGTCGAGCAGCAGACTTAGTTAGCTCGTTTAAGCAAGTAGCTGTAGACCAAACTGCGGATAACACTCGTAAAGTTAAACTCGAAAGCTTTGTTCATGAAGTTATTTTATCTTTGCATCCTACACTGAAAAAGTTTGACCATGAGATCATTGTTGATTGCCCTCCTAAATTAGAAATTAGAACTAAACCTGGTCCTATTAACCAAGTTCTAATTAATATGATCATGAACTCTTTGCTACACGCTTTTGACTCTCAAGATAACGGTGTGATGACAATTAAAATTTGGTGTGAACGAGACATTTGTCACATCAAATATACCGATAACGGTAAAGGTATAGAAGAGAAGATAAAACAGCGTATTTTCGATCCTTTTGTTACCACAAAACGAGGCGAAGGCGGCTCAGGTTTAGGCTTACACTTAGTTTATAACTTAGTTACCCAAGCTTTAGGTGGCAATATCTCGGTGGAGAGTGAATTAGGCCAAGGGGCAACATTCAATATCAGCTTCCCAATAAATATTGAGGGAGGTGACTATGTTGCGTAATTACATAGCAGTTATCTCTTCTGTAATTGCAGCTTCACTGCCTATAGTTAGTTTTGCTTCAATGGCTGAAAATAGCGAAATATCAGCTAAAGAAGCTAACTTTAAAGCAGCTTTAATTTATAAGATGGGAAGTTACTTAAGTTGGATTCCACCTAAGCAACAAGTCAATTATTGCTTTGTTGGTGAGGCCAGTATGCCAATTTCTAAAGTATTGGACCAAAAACAATCTTTAGGCGAGCTGCCTAAGCCAATTCAAGTTACTAACTTTATGTCTTTAGATGTTAGTGAGTTGGCGAGTTGTAATATAATTTATGCACCTCATAACAAAGATATATCAGTTGATGAGTTACAAACTTTGCCAGCGGATGTATTCACCATTAGCAATAACAGTAAGGCTCTTGAAAAAGGCTTTATTGCGAGCATCGAGCTTTACAATAAAAAGCCACTATTGAGCATCAGTAAACACAACCTCAAAAACTCAACTGTTTCAGTGAATTCAAGATTCTTATCTTATGTTGACTTGAGATAACTGACTCAATACCAACAAAACTTCACAAAAAATCCATCGTTTATTCAAACTGCGAATTCACGCTCGTACATCTTTATAAAATAACGAAGACATCCACCCCAAATTAACATGGATGTCCCTGCAAAATAACGAGGACACCCACCTCAAATTAACATGGCTGTCTCTGCAAAATAACGAAGACACACACCTCAAATTAACATGGGTGTCTCTGCAAAATAACGAGGACACCCACCTCAAATTAACATGGCTGTCCCTGCAAAATAACGAGGACACCCACCTCAAATTAACATGGCTGTCCCTGCAAAATAACGAAGACACACACTCAAATAAACATGGGTGTCTCTGCAAAATAACGAGGACACCCACCTCAAATAAACATGGCTGTCTCTGCAAAATAACGAGGACACCCACCTCAAATTAACATGGCTGTCTCTGCAAAATAACGAAGACACACACCTCAAATAAACATGGCTGTCTCTGCAAAATAACGAGGACACCCACCTCAAATAAACATGGGTGTCTCTGCAAAATAACGAAGACACCCACTCAAATAAACATGGGTGTCTCTATTAATTTTGTGATGCTATGGGAATTTTGAGTCTTGAAAAGCTTATCGTTTAAACTCTTTATAGCCAGTGCGGAAAGTTTTAAATAGATAACCTAATCTATCAGCAGCTAGTGACTCCCCCGCCTGTTGCAAAATAGCCTCAGCTACTTCCACAGTGCTTAGGTGGTGTTCATGGTGAGATTCTCTTAGTTGATATTCACCTTTATTGATTCCTGATATTTGCAACACAGGAAATTCATCCAAGTAAGGGGATTTAATAAACATCTTTTTAGCTTGGCGCCAAGTTCCATCCAGAAAAATCAATAAAGGTCTTTTGCCTTGCAACACAGTTTCATCTGGCACTTCATCTATCTTTCTTTCTTCAACTAAGTTGTCGTGTGGAAAGATTATAATTGGGTACCACTTAGGGTCTTCAAGCACCCTTGCTAGCTCTTGTTCTAACTCAGTTCTTTCCCAGCGAAATGCAAAGTTATCAAATACAGCATCACAAATAAGTTGGCCAGTATTTGAAGGTTTGTAGTACTCAGCGTGATACATCAACATCAAAACGCCGACATTAGCATGTACAGGCTCAATCAGCCCACAAACGCACCTTACCTCACTCAATAGACATTCCGGGCAACGCTTCAACAAACTTCCTCTAGCTTTAAACTCTCGAGTGGATGTCTTTAACTGTTCTTTCCTCAGTACTCTAACTGAGTTTTGCCAAGCAGAGTTACTCATTACCTTCCTTATTTAATGCTCTTGCTTCCTCAGAGGCTTGCTTAAACAAATTATCGAATGTTGCATTTTGATTGTTAATAAACTGACTTTCAGCAATCAACAGTTCATTAGGTAACACCACAACATAGCTGTTTGGATACAGTGATATTGTGTCATTTTGCTTGCTATAGAATACAAGCCCCCAACTGCCTAGCACCAAAAATATTGAAGTAGCAGTTATCTTTTTCATCGTTAAATTCGACGCTAAATAGAAGATCCCCCAAAGTAGAGAGACAGTTAACACTAACTCAATAACTTCAATTGCCACCATAGTCATCGAAGATTCTGGCCAGTTGAAAAACAACCACTCATCCAATGCAGAGCTCATTTGAAACAATAACAAGATGACAAAGCAAAAAGCACAGGAAGCAAAAAATCTAACTTCCTTTTTAAAAAATCGAGCACTTACAGCCATAACAGCCGGTACAAACAGTAGTATTAATGAAGCCATTGAGAACTGGGCAGCTTCTTTACTCCAGATCACAGTATCAAAACGAGTAAAGAAAGCTTCAAGCATTAGGCTAAACCAAAATACAACTATTGCTCCTGCTGCGAAGTACCACTGATTCAAACGACCGGCTAAATCTTCCAACACACTCATTTCTTTTGCAGGAGCAACTTCATGATCTGCATTTAACACTCGAATGTAAGTTTTACCTAGCGAAAAAATATCGCCTGATTTAACTCTCATACTAGCCTTAACAGGCTCGCCTTTTTCAGTCTTTATCCCATTTACTGAGTCTAAATCAGTTAACACAATCACATTATCTTCAGGATAAATATCAAGCTCAGCATGGTAAGGATTTACGTGTTCTTCTTGTAATACAATGTCGTTATCATAAGCACGACCAATTCTTATTTTGTCAGAGTTAAGTTTGACGTAAGAAACAACCTTTTTACCTCTGGTGATCTGCTCGACAATTATTTCCATGACAATTGCTCCACAAACTTGTGATAAAAGGCATTTGCAGTTTCTGCTGTTACCCCTTGAATCACATACTTAGCTATTAGTGCTTGTTCGTTTTTCCCCATCAATACTGATTTAAATTTAACATCGAACAAGTCGGCATATTTACGATATGCACGCACACAAACTTCTCCTTTAATAACGGCATGAGCACTATTTTTTGTCAGATTCTCTGAGCAATGGAAGTTACTTACCTCTTCTGAATCCGCGTTATTGTTACCGTACCTATTATTCAAGTTTGCTTCATAAAGCTGAGCTAATTGCATAGAGGTTAGCTTGTCGCTTGTTATCCAGCTGAATCCTAGCTGAGCGTAGCCTGTGGTATGATTTTCAGTTAAGTAAACACTTTCTCCTAGTGAACAATTGGCAGACGCCTGTGTATGCAGAACATTGCTTTTTTCCTTATTCGAATCACCCCAACAAGGCATTATTTTCGAGATTTCATTAGGCACAATAGCATCGCCTAACTCATCCATTTGCCAATCGCTTTCTAATAGTTGCGAATATAGACTTTTTTGACTTTGAATAAGCTGCTGACGAATGTCATCAAGCAAGTCGAAGTTACTTTCTGAGCTTTCATACCTTTCTAATAGCGCCCAAAGTTTAGCTACTGGTACTAAAAAGCCAATCTGATTTCCAGCTGTTGCAACGTTAATCCCAACAACTTTACCAGCTTGGTTTACCGCTGGTCCTCCAGACATTCCAGGATTAATGGCCCCCGTGAAGTGAATGCGTTGATAAAAACTATTCTGCTTAATGCCATTGTAAGTGCCTGGAACGACTATCATGCCTAAATCATGGGGATTGCCTAACGCAAACATATTCTCCCCCTTCACAGGGGCCGAGTCTGCTAATTGAAACTGAATTTTTGGACTTTGTTCAGCTTTTAATAAAGCGAGATCGTTAATAACATCAACCGCTAGAACAGTAACTGGAAAGCTACTATCTTGTTGATTAATAAACTCAAGTCGGTATTTTTCAGGGGTTTGCACAAAGCTAGAAACAACGTGATAGTTCGTCACTATCGAGCCTTGTTCATCAATAAAAAAGCCGGTGCCAATTGAAGATTTTTGCCCCGATTCTATGTTGATTGACTTAATTTGTACCAACGCTGGACTATAGTCTTTAAACACCTGTTCCGCTTCTTTTGCGTGACTGGTAACCGACAATAAACACAACAAGACAAACAGCATACTAATCAGTTTAGATGTCATTATTTTTCTCATATGTATGTACCAAAAAATTTAGATGATTAACATTAAACAAAATGCCGCTATATAGCGGCATTTATTAACGTTTAACCTCTTACTAAATTACTTAGTAATTAAGAGCAGTCTTAAGCAAGTTTACCTGATAAGAACTCGTTTACTGAAGCTAACGCTCCTTCAACATTCTCAGGCTGGGAGCCACCAGCTTGTGCCATATCAGGGCGGCCGCCACCTTTACCACCAACTTGCGAAGCAACGTGATTAACTAGTTCACCAGCTTTAACTTTGCCAGTTAGGTCATTAGTTACACCAGCAATTAAGCTAACTTTGTCACCATTAACAGCCGCTAACATGATCACTACAGAACTTAGTTTATTCTTAAGCTCATCAACCATACCACGTAACGATTTAGGGTCAGCCGCTTCTAAGTTCGCAATAAGACACTTAACTCCTGCAATTTCAGTTACTTTTTCAGCTAAGTTACCGCCTTGCTCACTCGCCATTTTTTCTTTTAATTGACGTAGTTCTTTTTCTAACTGTTTATTACGGTTTAGCGATTGCTCTACCTTTTCAACCAACGCAGCTGGTTCACCTTTTAACAATGCAGCTGCATTGCTGATCTTGTTCTCTGTTTGGTGAATGTATTCTAAAGCTGCCATGCCTGTAACAGCTTCAACACGCCTTACACCGGCTGCAATTCCAGCTTCAGAGATGATCTTACATAAACCGATATCACCTGTACGTTCGACGTGAGTACCACCACATAGTTCAATAGAGAAATCCCCCATAGTGATAACTCGTACTTCATCGTCGTACTTCTCACCGAACAACGCCATTGCGCCTTTTTCTTTAGCTGCGTCAATCTGCATTAATTCAGTCGTTAAACCTAAGTTCTTTTGAATTTCAGCATTAACTAAGCGTTCTGCTTGTTGCAGTTGCTCAGCTGTAACACCTTCATAGTGTGAAAAGTCAAAACGGAATTTATCAGCTTCAACTAGTGAACCTTTCTGGTTTACGTGCTCGCCTAATACAGTACGTAATGCAGCATGCAATAGATGAGTTGCAGAGTGATTTTGTTTGATTGCACTACGTCTTACTTGGTCAATCTGTGCATTTACACGTGCGTTAACCGCAATAGAGCCAACCACTTTACCGTAGTGACCAATAGCGTTACCTATCTTTTGCGTATCATTAACGGTGAACTCACCACCTTCTAATGCTAATACGCCATGGTCACCTGACTGACCACCTGACTCAGCGTAGAATGGCGTGTTATCTAAAACAACAATACCTTCATCACCATCAGACAATTCAGTTACAGACTCGCCATTTTTGAATAACTCAACAACTGTCGCAGAATACTCAGTGTTGTCATAACCTTTAAATTCTGAGCTGTGTTCAGACTTAACTTGATCATTGTAGTCAGCACCAAAGCCAGAAGCCGCTTGTGACTTCTTACGCTGTGCAGCCATTTCTTTTTCAAAACCTGCTTCGTCAATTGTTAACTCTTTTTCACGAGCAATATCAGCGGTTAAATCAGCTGGGAAACCATAAGTGTCGTATAGCTTGAACACTAGCTCACCAGGAATAACATCACCTTCTAATGATGCTAAATTATCATCTAGTAATGCCATGCCACGCTCAAGAGTCTTAGCAAACTGCTCTTCTTCGATGCGTAACATCTTTTCTACAACCGCTTGTTTCTGCGCTAATTCTGGATAAGCTTCACCCATTTCTTCAACTAGCGTTTTCACTAATTGATTAAAGAACAATTCGTTGCAACCTAACTTATAACCATGACGAATAGCACGACGAATAATACGACGTAATACGTAACCACGACCTTCATTTGACGGCATAACGCCATCGACAATCATAAATGAACAAGAACGGATGTGATCAGCAATTACGCGTAAAGACTTATTCTCTAAGTCCGTTACTTTTAGCAAACCTGCTGTAGCTTTAATAAGATTTTGGAAGATATCAATCTCATAGTTTGAGTGTACGCCTTGCATGATAGCTGCGATACGCTCAATACCCATACCTGTATCAACAGAAGGTTTAGGTAGAGGATTCATTTCACCGTCTTTACTGCGGTTGAACTGCATAAATACGATATTCCAAATCTCGATGAAGCGGTCACCATCTTCTTCCGGAGATCCTGGAGGACCACCCCAGATGTGTTCACCGTGGTCATAGAAAATTTCTGTACAAGGACCACATGGGCCTGTGTCACCCATAGCCCAGAAGTTATCAGATTCAAACTTCTTCTCTGGAGATTTATCGCCAATACGTACAATTTTGTCAGCTGGAACGCCAATCTCTTTATTCCAAATCTCATAAGCTTCATCATCAGTTTCATAAACTGTAACCATTAGCTTTTCTTTTGGTAACTTAATAACTTCTGTTAGGAATTCCCAAGCGTAATTAATCGCATCCTGTTTGAAATAATCACCAAACGAGAAATTACCTAGCATTTCGAAGAAAGTGTGATGACGCGCAGTATAACCAACGTTTTCTAAGTCATTGTGCTTACCACCAGCACGAACACAGCGCTGTGAGCTTGTAGCTCGAGTGTAAGGACGAGCTTCTGCACCTAAAAATACATCTTTAAATTGCACCATACCTGCGTTGGTGAACAAAAGGGTTGGATCGTTACCTGGAACTAATGAACTAGAAGCAACAATTTGATGCTGCTTGCTAGCAAAATAATCTAAAAACGCCGTTCTTAGTTTGGCCGTTGTCTCGTACATATTGTTATACCATTTTACTCTTGTTTGAGGCTCAATCGTCTGCTTGAGCTTCCATTGCATACTTTATTTGATCTGGGCTAAAACCCCGATACTGCATATAGCGAAATCGCTTTGCTTTTTCTTTGAAATCCTGACAATCCCCTACTCCATACTTTTTGCGATATGTAGCAAGAGCTTGTTCAAACCAATCAAACTCTAATTCTTCAAAATACAGTTCGGATTGGTCTTGCTTAATTCCGTGCTGGTTTAATTCTTGTTTTATTCGGTACTGACCTAAACCAGCGGAGATCTTTTGTCTGACAAAAGAAGTCATGTACCTTTGTTCATTCAGCCAATCCCTAGCAATAAAGTCCTCCAACAAGTTTTCAATCATTTCAGTGTCTTCGCAGACCCTTTCTAACTTAGTTCGGAAGTCTTTAACAGAAAACTCTCTTTGTCCTAACCAATACAAGGCGCGATTGCGCAACTTGTCAGGTTCGGTTATTGGATCATAAGTCTTCTGAGTTCTGCTCTTCATCTCTTTGTTCGTCGTTTGTCTCAACCGAATTGTTTTCCACTACAGGTTGATAAATGGTCATAAACATCTGATAGAAAGACAAAACACTTACCGCATACATGATCAACCAGCCTATTAAAATAATAGGAGCACTAATCACAGCTAAAACCATGATCATAATGCCGTAAACAGTAAGCGGAACAACGTTTATCCAACAAGCTTGAAAACTTTGCTTTATTAACTGTAAAGCCGTTGACTCAGGAGATACCCAAGCTGCGGGAATAGCAAAAGCAAAAGCCATAAAATTAAAGGCTAACAAAGCGACAAAAAGCAATAAGCTCTCAAATTGCGGCTGACCACCTTGTTCAATACTCACAAGTATATCTTCTGCCAACAAAGTAGTCGGAATACTTAACAGCACACTAATTGCAGCTAGGCGGATTAAAATTCGATATTTACCTAACTCTGAAAGCAAAGCAAAAATGTCGGTAACAACTAGGCTTTCGCCCTGCTCTGCTAATGACGCAGCTCGATAAAATCCAGCCGCTAAAAATGGAGAAAGTAAAACAACAATGATACCCAGAACCGGAATTGCATTCGCTAACAATGTTGCTGCGATAATAATACCGCTCATTCCCATAAACACGCTAGGTTGCAAAGTAAATAATCGCCAGCCTTGCTTAATCCAGGAAAATGCATTTAAAGTATTAGACTTAGTTACTACAAGTTGCATAAACTCGACTTATTAAATAGAAGTTCTACACCAAGTAAAAATCAAGACTTGGTGTATTCGACAAAGTCAGCAATCATACCTGATCCTAAAGGGATTTCCATCAATCAAGATGACAAATTTACAAGCATTTACCACGACAGAAGAAAATTGGTTCTGTTTTCCGACATTAAGCCAAATACCAGCCGACTGGCGCACAGAAATTTTTAACCACAATCAGAATCCTTTTACTAGCGAAGGCTTTTTATTATCGCTAGAGAGCTCTGCCTGTATAGGTGAAGGAACAGGATGGCATCCTATGTATTTTGTGCACAAAACGGAGCAAACTACGGCTTTGCTATTGTGCTTTGAAAAAACACATTCATACGGTGAATATGTATTTGATTGGGCTTGGGCCGATGCTTACCACAGAAATGGTTTGAATTATTATCCAAAACTCTTGGTTACTGTGCCTTTTTCCCCTATTCCATGCAGTAAGTGGATTGGTACTAGTGAACTAACCGAATTACAAGCTTTTGAACAAGTAGCACAAGCACTTAAAGCTAAAGGCTACTCCAGTTTGCATTATTTATTCCCTGAACAAGCCATCGAGCTAGAAGACAATTTCTGGTTACACAGGGAAGGTCATCAATTCCATTGGTTTAATCAAGATGAGCAAGGCCAACCGTTAAAAAATTTCGAGCAATACTTAGCCTTAATGACGGCTCGTAAACGGAAAAACATAAAAAAAGAAAGGGCTAAAATTGAAGAGGATGGTATCACTTGCTATTGGCGTTCGGGAGCTGATATTAGCAAGCTTGAATTAGAGTGTTTCTATCATTGTTATCACTTAACTTACTTGAAACGAGGGCAGCAAGGTTACTTAAACAGGTCCTTTTTTAGCTCTGTTTGCGAAGCTTTAAAAGATCAAGTACAAATTTTGTTTTGTGTAAAGGAACAAGAAATAATTGCCGCAGCTATGTACTTTAAAACAGAAGATAGCTTGTATGGCCGTTACTGGGGAAGTTTGGAGCAAGCGGACTTGCTGCACTTTGAAGCTTGTTATTATCAAGGAATAGAGTTCGCCATAGCAAATCAACTATCTTGCTTTAATCCAGGAACTCAAGGGGAACATAAGATATCAAGGGGATTCAAGCCTGTAACTACCTATTCTTATCATCATTTAAATTTGCCTCCTTTTCATCAAGCTGTTGAACAATTCTGTCTTGAAGAAAAAGAGCATAACCAAGCTTATATGGCGGAGTGTGATTTAAGGTTGCCCTTTAAAGATACAACACAGTAAAGCCACATAAAATAAGTTTGTTTTTCTTATAAAAAATACCACGCGTTAAGCGTGGTATTTAAAATAAACTTCACTTTTTTGTACTTGTTACTCAACAATTCGGTACGTTAGAGTTGCGCCTGAGTAAGTCCACCAGCTTTCAACTGTGATAAACCAGTTACCAGCTTCAGGGTTCTCAATAACGCAGCTTTCATTGTTACCTTCGTTATGTGACCAACATTGCGTGCGCCAGTACCAAGAGTTAGGTCTGTCACCAACAAAGATATCAGCGTCACCTTCACCACCAGTCAAAGTAACTTCTAATCGCTTCGCGCCTTCAGGAATTACAAATTCGAATTCAGGACCAAAAACTAACCAGCCTTCAATATCTGTAATAACAGTTTCTGTTACTTTTTCGAATTCAAATTCTAATACGATAGGATCATGATCCGACGCTCTGAAAGGACCAGCATCGTATAAGTTAGCTTGTTGATATTCGCTCTTATATTCTACGTTATAGTCAATACCATATGGCTCATCAGCATTGATATTCCAATGTGTGGCATTAATCAGACTCGCATTTAACGAGTTACTTACAAATGCGTGGTCTAAACTACCTAAACGGCCTTGGAACATATACGAGTACTGAGTAGGATCAGCAATAGTATTGATGTAGCCTAGAGACTCTAACTGTGCGATTGGATCTTCTTTAGCGTATGCATTCATGTCACCTAAAATAATGATATCTTCATCTGCTACGCCTGTAGGGTTTGTTTGCAACCATGCATTTAACTGATTTACCGCTTCAACACGTGTAGCATTCCAACAACCTTGACCATCACCTTGGTCTTGGTCTAAATCACTAGCGCTTGAACAACTACCTTTTGAACGTAAGTGAGTAACAACAAATGTGAATACTTCATCTGTAGAAAGCTCTTTGAAACTAGCGGCTACCGGCGCACGATTACCGTAGTCAAATGGAACAGCATCAGTGAATGCAGGAGTACCTGTTAACTCAACCTTATCAGCGTTATAAATAATTGCTGACATGATTGCATCTGTTCCAACATTATCCGTTCCCATAGAAACAAATTGGTAGTTCAAACCTGTTGCATCGTTGATACCATTGATTAGGTCTTGTAATGCACTGTTTTCACCAAAACCATCATTTTCAACTTCGATTAAACCAAGTACATCAGCTTCAATACCAGCAATTGCGGCAATTGTTTTATCGCGTTGGCGTTCAAACTCAACTAACGAGTCTGCTCCTCTAGGAGTAGGGAAACCTTCACCTAAACCGTCACCATTGAAGTAGTTTAATACATTGAAACTCGCTACTTTCAAGTTGCCAGTACCTAATACTTCAGGAGCATCAATACGAGGGTTAGTTTGAATTACGTCAACATCTGCTGTTGGATGAATGCGGTAAGCACCAAAGCTATAAGTTAATACACCTTCAACTTGCTCAATTGAATCACCTAGGCGCAATGAGTTTTGAGCTGATAATTCAGGCGCAGGGTAAGGTACTAAGTCCGCATTTTGCTGAGTTGAACCATCGTCAATAACAATTGATTTAAGACGGTTACTTGCTTCAACTGCGTTTGCTTCAGCACCTGGAGCAGCAATTTGCGTACCTTGGAATAATCTTTCTGTTGCAGCTGTAAACTGGCCGTATCGAACCAAGCCATAGTGATCTGTCACATAAAGTGTTTGGTCTAATGAAACAACCATGTGCTCATAAGCTTCTAATTCAGACTCATCTGCAACAGGTAAAGAAATTGCTGTTGCAGCAACAGTACCAGTACCACAAGAAATTAAGTCTGCAACATCAGACAATTGAGTTGCACCATATTGTTCTTCTGCCGTAGCACGGATTTGTACTAGGTCACCTTGATTAACTTCAAAGCTAGTGTCATAAACAAATAAAGCTTCAGATGTCAGAGGATCAGCATCAGCTTCTAGTGATTGGATATAGAAACCATTCAATGAATCCTGATAATCACCCGTTACCACGCCTTCAACAATAACTTCTTCGCCACTAAATGGAGTTACTTCGCCTGTTCCTTGAACTGCGCCAATAGTAACTGTGTTTTCACCACAAACTAAAACAGGTGCAGGTTCATCCGGATCGACAGGGTCAACTGGATCAACTGGGTCGCCACCACCATTTCCTAGGTGAGAGCCTAAACCGTCAAACGTATCTCTATCAAACGCTTCAAACTCACTTAAGGAGAATTCATCGGTTGGATTAGTATCACCTACAGTTACCGACTCAAGACGGCGTAACGTTCTATCTTTCGTACTTTTACCGTCTTCACTCCATGCTGAACCAGGATCAACACCGACTTGACCAATTGAATCAATGACAGTTTCACCTTGGTACAAAACGATAGCATCGTCACCGTTAAACCATGATGCTGTATTTGTTTGTTGCGCCACATCTAGGATATCCGCAACAGCGTCATTTTCAGCAATTACGTATGTTTGTGATGGAGCTATTTCACCAGTTAACGAGATGGTATTAGCTGCAGTAGTATTGCCGTTAAAGAAGTATCTAAGTTGATACGCCGATAAGTCAACGCTAGTTTCACCATTGTTATACAGCTCGATCGCTTTATTATTGCTAGAGCCTTCAATGTACTCAGATATGATGATACTGGAGTGCGCTTGAGTGCTCGCTAATGCTAATGCAACCGCTAAGCTTATTTGTGTTTTCATTTTCACATTCCTTGGGGGTTTAAAGGCTCTAAATTAGTCGATTAAAATAATTTAACAAGGCGCTATAGCAACTCATAATTACGGTTTAATAAAGCATATAAATCAAAAGCTTAAAACGGAAAAATAAAGTTACTTATTGGAACAAGTAAAGTTAGGGTAAAAGCACACATCAAAAGGATGAGCAAAATCCACCAAATCAACATTTTCAACCTATCAAAAATAGTTAGTCCAACATATTAATTCAGTTAAGTTATCAATTTATAAAGTAAATAGTAGAAAAATAAACCTGATATCAGACTTTTTTTCCTATAGTAGTAACTTGCTGTTTTTAAGCACTTAAACAAGCTACCTTCATCTAGAAGTGTAGACAAAGTCACTTTATAAAAATTGCAGTTTTTGTCGCTCTGTTGACAAAATGAACAGATGTATTAGATTGAGTTTATTATATTAATCACTTTTTAAAACAACCCTTTAGGTTTTAATTAGTTGCCTTAGTCCTTAGCGGTGTGAGCAATGAGTTTAAAAGTTAAGATCTCATTTGTAGTCGGCATTATGATCCTGCTCAGCATGGCAACAACCATGGCGATTATTAGTGCTCAAGTTAAAACCTCCAGCCAGAAGCTGAATTTTGCTATTGCTGAAGAAATGGCCAAACACATAGCTTCAGAAATCACCCTAGTGCTTGAAAAAGCAATGACAACAGCAAGGTTAATGGATATTGGTTTTCGCCATGCGAAACAAGACAAAGCCCCAAGAGAAAGTTTAGATGGCGTTTTAATTGAGGCTATACATCAGAATCAGCGTATTTTTGGTACATGGACGCTGTGGGAACCCAATGCCTATGATAATGCCGATAGCAAATACATAAATGCAGAATTGCACGATCATACTGGTAGGGTTAATTCATATTGGCATTGGCATCAAGGCGAAGTAATCCATGAAGTGAATGTCGGTTGGGAAGATTCCAGTTGGTATACAGTGCCAAAACAAAATGGCACAACAACATTGGAAGACCCTTACTTTTACGAAGTATCTAACGAGCCCAAATTATTAATCAGTACTATTCAACCTATTATGCTAGACGGTGAATTTTTGGGTGTTGCTGGTGTCGATTTAGAACTTAACTTTTTGCAGCAAATGCTAGAAGAAGTAAAAATTCAAGATATGGGTTACGCAGAACTCATAGCTCACAATGGCATGTACTTAGCCCACCCAAACCAAGATTTAATAAGTAAGTTAGCGACGGATGAGATCACACAGTCGGTGCAAGATGGAAAAATGATTCAAGAGATATTTTATTCTTCGCATTTGAATGAACAGGCTTTTCGCATACAAGTTCCTATCCTAGTGGAAGATACTGACACTCCATGGGCTTTAGTAATTAATGTCCCAATGCGAGTTATTAACTCTTCAGGTAAAGAGGTAGAAAAACTGATCTTAACTATTTCAGTAGTTTCAGGTGTTGTGATGCTAATTCTAATTTGGTTCTTTGTCACAAAAGGCATGGCACCCCTAGTTTTAATCACAGACAAAATCAGAGAAACAACAAATAAAGAAGAAGGTTTACTAAACAAGGTACCAGAAACTTCAAAAGGCGAAGTTGGCACTTTGGCACACGCTTTCAACAACATGGTTGATGCATTAAACGAGTCTCGGCAAAACCTTATCGCTATAAACAATGAGCTAGAGGAGCGTGTTACGGCAAGAACGGAACAGTTAGAAGAAGCCTTATCTCGGCAGAAAGCAATTCAAAATCAACTAATAGAAACAGAAAAAATGGCTTCGTTAGGAAATTTGGTTGCGGGCGTCGCTCATGAAATCAATACGCCAATAGGCGTTGCTTTAACAGGTGCGAGCCACTTACGAGAATCAACGGAGAACTTAAGAACAAAACAGCGAGCACAAGCTCTACGCAGAGCAGATTTCGATGAATATGTGGAATCTAGCATGGAGATGTGCACCATTATCGAGAACAATATACAACGTGCAACGAGTCTAATTACTAACTTTAAAATGGTAGCTGTAGATAGAAGTCATGAAGAAGAAAGAATTGTTCAACTCGATGAGTACATAGCAACAATACTTGCTAGCTTACAGCCCAACTTTAAAAAGTATAATGTCTCTCTTGAGGTAGATATAGAGAGTAATATAAGCGCTTGCTGTGATCCTGGTAGCTTAGCTCATATTTTTTCTAACACGATAATGAACAGCTTTTTACATGCTTTTAAAGATGACAATCAAACGGATAAAAACATTAAGGTTAGTTGCAAGCTGATAGACGGACATATCGAGCTGATCATAGGCGACAATGGTGTTGGTATGTCGGAAAAGGTAAAAGAAAAAGTTTTTGAGCCCTTTTATACAACTCAAAGAGGCAAAGGCGGCAGTGGTTTAGGTATGCATATCACTTACAATATGGTTACCCACAAACTAAACGGCCATATCTCAGTAGAAAGTGAATTGGGCAAAGGCACTGTTACCAAGGTTGTATTTCCTAAAATTCACCCTTCTCGCGCATGTTCTGGATAACTCTGCGAGGGCTATCCTTTTGCTATGTAAATCAAAAATACCCCAAAGCAAAACGAACAAATCCCTGCGAATCTAAAAGTACTTTTAAACTTAGATGCAGACCATACTGCAAATTCTCTATGTTTAGCACTGCCCACTACAATTAATCCAAATGAAACAGCCAATAGTAAATAACCTATGGCTAACATGAGCTGCGGGAAAGATGTGTGCTGACGAAAAGCGATAAATAATACACCAGCAATAAAACGGCTAATGACTTCAAACCAGTGAAAGTAGCTTTTCTCACTAAAGACAACAATGCCATTCGACCACTTTTGTGGACTTATCACCATGATTGAGCTTAAACATATAGTTAACAAGCCAAAGATAATAAAAACGAACATGAGTTTGCGTTACTTTTTGTATTATTTTTTGTTAAAGGCAACCTTTAGCTTACTACACTTATTAACTCGGCGGTCAATTTAGTTTTGTTTGGTAGGAGTTTGTAACTTGTCGTTAAGCTGAGCAGTTAGAGTTGGAGCTCGTATCTGAACCTGATTTCACCAATTCATATCTTGATAAAAACTTACGCCATTGTTTCTTAATTCTTAACTTAGTAAAGAATGAAGAATGGGTTTGTAACCAAAACTTGAAGTTAAATCGTCTTGAGCCAAGACCATCAATGATCATCAGCCTATACTTGCCTTGCTCATACTCTTGGCATAATACATTCGATAGTACCACGTCACCAAACACTATAGAGTTTTCGTTTAAATAACGCTTTAGAGAACTCAATAATTTGATTTCTAGTTCTGGTGATAACAGTTTTTCCTGAACCACTTGTTCGAAGGTTTTGGAGGGCTGTTTGTCATACTCTCTAATCAAGCTAAATACCAAGCCCGGACCATAGTTAGTTTCGACTTCTCCGTGAAATGCAGGAATATGACTAAAAGATTTTTTATGCTTTGTCATATAGTTGTAGTAGAAAACATCTACATCATTTTGGTTTCTACCAATACTATTATCGAATTGGATTTTAATTAATTTAGAGTCATCTTCCGGGTGTATATAACACTTTCGCTCGCTTCCCTTCGCAATAAACATACTCTCATCTAAAGTAAGCATAACCTTTAGTCCTTAAAAATTGTTCTACATCTATGATGCAGGAATGGCGTATTGTAATAGGATATAAGGGATAAGATACAGATAATGAGAATAATTTTGGTTTAAACTTACTCATTTGTTACAAAACTTTTCAAAAGCTTACATTTTGTGCAACTTAATAACTATTTGGTCTTATTTATAAAAAGTTAAGCCACTTTCGGCGCTTATAACGGTAATATTTTACTGCTCTGGTAGATCAGCCCAATTTGTCACACTAGTTTCGATAAGCTGGCTTTCTTTATCAATCAAATAGCTTCTATTCTCTTTCTCTAAACCTTCTTTATTAACTTCAACCGTTTGCCAGCTGCCTCTTGTTATCTTGAAGTTAAGTAAGCTATTTAGTTTTATATTGGTGAAAACATATTGGTATTTACCTGAGTCTAACTTTTTCATTTTGTATCTAGGATTAGCTGGATTCCAGCCGTTAAAATCACCACCTAAACTTAACCTAGCGTCAATTGGGGTATTGCTAGGGACGGAAACTATAAGTGTTACTTCAGCTGCGTTGATACATAGCGGTAATAGCGCGAATAAAAAAGCAAGTAACTTCAGCATAAGGTTTCCAACTTGAGACTAGATAGAACTAGTACAATGCAATTTCTTCGAAAAAGCAAAGATATAGAAGCGAAATCTTACCTTTATCTATGTGAGTAAAACGTCCAACCCATTTCTTCTGTTCACAACTCAACTTAGAATGTCATGTTTTGCATGTAGGGAGGCACATTTTGCTAGTTACCAGATAGACACTTAGCTTTACCATTCGCTCTGTCATCACAAAAGTTTAATCAGAGGTAAATTCATATGGCAAATACAGCGTTAATCACAGGAGCTTCAAATGGCATAGGCTTAGAACTAGCTAAAGTACATGCGCAAAAAGGTGGCGACTTAGTTTTGGTTGCTCGCAGTGAAAATAAGTTAAATGAGCTGAAGTTTGAACTTGAATCATCTTACAAGATCACTGCTCATGTTATCGCAATAGACTTATCAGAATCGGACGCTGCGAAAAAAGTATTCGAAACGACAGAAGCGCTTGGGTTAGAAATTGATGTACTAATTAACAATGCCGGCTTTGGCGGCCATGGCAAATTTCACCAAAGAGAATTAACACGTGACCAAGAGATGATGCAACTTAATATAGTTACATTAACAAACTTAACTCATTACTACCTACAAAGCATGGTTGCCCGCAATAAAGGACGAGTCTTAAACGTTTCATCAACTGCCTCATTTATGCCAGGGCCTTTACAAGCTGTCTATTACGCAACTAAAGCTTTTGTTACTTCATTCTCACAAGCTATTGCCGAAGAGTTATCTGACACTAATGTTACAGTGACAGCTCTTTGTCCAGGAGCTGTGAATACTGGCTTCGTTGAAGCAGGGGATTTAGACGGTATTGAAGCATGGGATACAGCTGCAACTGCTGAGTCTGTTGCTCTATTCGGTTATAAGGCTATGGAAAGAGGTAAACTAATTGCTATTAACGAGAAGTCTTTGAGTTTTTTAGTGAACTGGATTGTACCTCTGCTTTCAAGAAAACGCGTGCTCAAGATTTCGCGCCAGTTTATGGAAAAAGCGTTTTAAGCTAACTCTAACTACTCAAGACAAAATAAAGCTGACCTCAATAGTCAGCTTTTTTAATTCTTCACTCTCCTTTCTGCACAAATAATTTTAGTTAAATCCTCTTTTCCTTCTAGTAAAAAGACATTAAAACAAGACAAAAAGTAAAACACACTTGACATAAAGTACGAAGACAACTAACTTTAACAAAAAGTAAAGCCAACTTTACTTTCAATATAAAACTCCCAAACTACATAATGGAGAAAGATCAATGCAGCAAAGCGAGAAACTAAACGATCGTATGAGTCGAGGTACTAAGCAGATATTTGTGTGGACACTAGCATGGGTCGTAAGCAATGCTTTTGTTGTTTTTGGAAGCAAGATGCTGTGGAACTTTGATACTGAGTTAACCTTAGCAGCAATATTTTTAAACCTTATCTTAGGAATAAAAATGCTACTTACCTTCAAACAACACTTAGCTGATATGGATGAGATGCAACGCAAAATTCACTTTAATGCAATGGCAATATCATTAGGCGCAACTATGGTACTTGGCAGTATAATGGGCATGTTAAAACCTACAGGGTTGTTAGAACAATCTCCTAGCCCTTCCAATGTGCTTTTTATTATGGGCATCAGCTACATGGTTGCAGTATTAGTGAATTTCAGAAGGTATTTATGAAAAACAAATTGAAAGTCTTACGAGCAGAGCGAAACTGGACTCAAGCAGACTTAGCCAACGCTTTAGACGTATCTAGGCAAACGGTCAATGCTATAGAAAAAGGTAAGTTTGATCCGAGTTTACCTCTGGCGTTCAAAGCAGCAAGACTTTTTGAAATGCCAATTGAAGCTATTTTTGATGATGAAGAAGCAAGTTAATTAAAGGGGTCAGGCAAAATGGAAAAACAAGAGAGAAACAAAGGATTAGCTATATCTATAGGAGCAGGCATCGGCTTAGTGCTTGGACCTGGACTTTTTGACAATGCTGTTGTTGGGCTTTGTCTTGGAGCAGGCATTGGCATAGCTTTGGCTTCTTTCAGTAAGAGCAAATCTAACTAAGACATTTAAACCTTATAAAAAGAGTCTTATGAAGACACCCATCACAAAATTACTATGGGTGTCTCTGTTACTTACAATAAACTTACGTAAGCAATTACATAGTGCTAATAGCGGATGTAAGATCACTTAAGGCTTTTTTATCTTCTTTCGAATCACCTCTAAATCTTTGAACTTCTGCCATTGTTAAATTCAGACCAGTAACAACTTCTTCAATTACTTCCAGTTCCTCTTTCTCAATTACACCATCAGCTTCCATTACTTCAAAACAAAGATCTACGGCTTCATACTTGAATTGTTTATCTGATACTTCACCCAATTTGCTCGTTAAAGTTTCAAGCTCTAAAGTCTTATCGAGACAATCACTGTAAGCTTCTTCCATAGCTTGAATATAAACTTGTTTAGCTCGATTAGCCTTATCTTCAGAAAGTGGAGCTATTGCTTTCGATATCCAGTTTTTAATTACTTCTGACTCTTCCTCATCTAATGAACCATCAGCCATAGCAACCGCCATTGCAACCTTTAGTGACAATGCCATAGCATCGCTTTTCTCATCAGACTCATCTTCATAACCATCAGTTGTATAATGATAACTAAATTCAATCTTTTCAAACCATAAAATAGCATCACTATCTGAACAACGACCGTGATCAAATTCAACATCATAAGCCCTATCTACTACATAGACGTGCAGGGATAAATTTCTTTTTCCAGAATGTGGAGGAACCAATAGCTCTGGAAACACAGTAACGCCAGGGGTCCAGTCTGAGTATCCATCACCGATTCCCACCGTTCCAACTTCAGCTCTATACAAGAAGGCCACAGAATCTTTTTCTTGATAGTTATCAAGAAGAGATATCATTGGATGATATGCATCATCAAAGTCGTCATGAATGGTTGCAATAATGTCAACTTCAGTATCGAATTTAACAGGATAGGCACCTTTAAATTCTACATCATAGGATTCGAGTTCATCACCATCATCAAATTTAACGATTCCAGAAACTAATCTAGTTTCCATTCCATTTTCTTCTACGATCTCGAGAAGTGCTTGTTTTTCTGCTTTTTGTTCTTCAATTTTGTTTCCTAACACTGCTAAAATGACTAGGACAATGATTACAATGATTGCAATTTCCATTAAGTACTCCAACTTACCTTAAGAGTTTTGCTTCGAGAGCTTATTTCTACTCTGTATAAGTTCATCAGAAGTTATTCAGAGCAATATAGAATTTAAAGTTGAAATGCTCGAGCTAAGCTTATTATTAACAATAGTTGAAAGGAAAATGGGTTATTTATTGGGCAAATTAGCTTGAAGCCAATTTAATAGGTAACACACATCCCTGTCTTCTTGTCTGAAAGTTCTAACACATTCCATATAACAGAAACAAAGTTATCAATTATTTTATAAAACAGCAACTTATAATTAGTAGATTGTGAGCTGAATCTAATGAAAGATAACATTAGTTAGGTGTAGAAAGGTACTACGGAACTTAAACTTTAAGGCCAATTAGCAAACAAAAAAAGCCCGCTAAATGCGGGCTTTTTTCATAGAAGTGTTTCTGTCGAAACTAGCAATTAAGCTTCGTTTCCTGGCTCAGCAGTTTCAGCTTCTTCTTTCTTTTCAACTGCTTCTTTCATGCTCAAACGAACACGGCCTTGGCGGTCGATTTCAAGAACTTTAACTGTTACTTCTTGGCCTTCAGATAATACGTCAGATACTTTCTCAACACGCTCTTCAGAGATTTGAGAAATGTGAACTAAGCCGTCTTTACCTGGCAATACGTTAACGAATGCACCGAAGTCTACGATACGAGCAACCTTACCGTTGTAGATAGCACCTACTTCTAAGTCAGCAGTTAATTGCTTAACACGCTCAATTGCAGCGTTTGCACTGTTGCCGTCTGTAGCAGCAATCTTAACTGTGCCGTCTTCTTCGATTTCGATAGTTGTACCAGTCTCTTCAGTAAGAGCGCGGATAGTTGCACCACCTTTACCGATAACATCAGCAATTTTCTTCTGAGGGATCTTAACAGTGTAGATACGTGGAGCGAACTCAGACATTTCTTCACGGTGACCAGAAATAGCTTCATCCATTACACTTAAGATGTGTAGACGAGCAGCTTTAGCCTGAACTAATGCTTTGTCCATGATCTCACGAGTAATACCTTCGATCTTGATGTCCATCTGTAAAGCTGTGATACCTTCTGAAGTACCAGCTACTTTAAAGTCCATGTCACCTAAGTGATCTTCGTCACCTAAGATGTCAGAAAGAACAACAAAGTTGTTGTCATCTTTAACTAGACCCATAGCGATACCAGCAACAGAAGCTTTAATTGGAACACCAGCGTCCATAAGCGCTAGAGATGAACCACAAACAGAAGCCATTGAAGAAGAACCGTTAGATTCTGTGATTTCTGATACTAGACGAACTGTGTACGGGAATTCTTCTTGAGTTGGCATAACTGCAAGAACACCACGCTTAGCTAAACGACCGTGACCGATTTCACGACGCTTAGGAGAACCAATCATACCAGTCTCACCAACACAGTACGGAGGGAAGTTGTAGTGCAACATAAAGTTGTCACGACGCTCACCTAATAATGAATCAATGATTTGTGCATCACGCTCTGTACCTAAAGTAGCAGTAACGATTGCCTGAGTTTCACCACGAGTAAATAGTGATGAACCGTGTGTACGAGGTAAGATACCAGTCTTAACGTCTAATGCACGAACCATGTCTGGTTCACGACCGTCGATACGCTTTTCACCCGCTAAGATGCGAGAACGTACAACGTCTTTTTCTAAGTCATGAACTAACTCAGCAACTTCTTTGTCGTTGAATTCTGCATCTTCACCAGCTTCTTCAGCTAACTTAGCAATAGTTGCATCTTTAACTTCGCCAACAGCCGCATAACGGTCCATCTTGTCAGCAATTGAGTAAGCTGCTTTGATACCGTCTTCTGCTAATGCAGCAACTTTATCTTTTAATTCAGTGTTTTCTTCTGGAGCAGTCCACTCCCAAGCAGGAGTAGCAACTTCTGCTGCGAATTCGTTGATAGCTTTGATAGCAGCTTGCATTTCGTCGTGGCCGTAAACAACCGCGCCTAACATAGTTTCTTCTGAAAGCACTGCTGCTTCAGATTCAACCATTAATACTGCAGCTTCAGTACCAGCTACAACTAAGTCTAGGTCGCTTGTCGCTAGCTCAGTTTGAGAAGGGTTTAATACGTATTGACCGTCTACAACACCAACGCGAGCACAACCAATTGGACCATTAAATGGAATACCAGAGATAGCTAGAGCTGCTGATGCACCTAACATAGCTACTAAATCAGGTTGAATTTCTGGGTTAACAGAAACAACAGTACATACTACTTGTACTTCGTTTTTGAATGCTTCTGGGAATAATGGACGAATTGGACGGTCGATAAGACGTGCAATTAGTGTTTCTTCTTCTGAAGGACGACCTTCACGCTTGAAGAAACCGCCTGGGATTTTACCCGCTGCGTATGCTTTTTCTTGGTAGTTAACCGTTAATGGGAAGAAGTCTTGGCCTTCTTTCGCTTCTTTTTTACCAACAACTGATACGAAAACTGAAGTATCACCGATACTTGCCATTACAGCTGCTGTTGCTTGACGTGCGATAACGCCAGTCTCTAGAGTGACCTCGTGTTGACCATATTGGAATTTCTTAATAATTGGAGTCACGTTTTTTTCCTTTCATTTTGATCCGGCAACTATCTTAGGGAAGCCTTGTTACGGTTGTATTAAACCAAATAATTTAATAAGTTGAATTGTTCAGTTCCAACCACTTCCACCGAATCGGGTTTTTTGTCATATTTTGCGCGGCACATTATACGCAAACAACCTTAAATAGCGAGGTTCAGCTTGCAGAAAAAATGATTAAATTTGATTTATTTTTGTGTGATTTTGTAAATGTTTCTGAGTTATCGACAGAAGCTCCTGAAACGAGTTCAGGATGACTGCCTTTTTAGATCAAAATGAGAGTCTTTTTTAAGCTTGAATTACAATTACAGCTATGACTTTTGTTTTAACACAATTCAATAAAAACCTTATCTTTAAAGTCTTTATCCACCACTAAGTCTGCTACCGCTATCAATTGATTATGTTGATAAATCAGTGGTACTTCAGCCCTATACCAAGGTGGGCATTTATGTGTTTTTAAGACTTCTTTCACTTTTTTAGAACCTGAGCCTTGATTTGGTACTAGCTTGTCTGACATCAAAGCAAATTTCACACTAAAAGAGTTAATCTCATTACTTCGAATCATCAAGTTAGAATATAGTCTGTTACTTCCAATACTTAAGTTTTCATTAGCTTTTACTTCTAAGGTTTGTTCTGAAAACTGTGATTGCTTAGTTACATATAACTGCTCATTATAAATATGTAATGAAATCTCACTGTTTAACTTAAGCTCTGGCAGACTATCTTTGCGACTGTGAAGTAAATTATTTAATAGCTCATCTATAGCATTTCGACTTGGATACAAACCAGAGTATTTGCTAACAAACAAACGAACTAATGAAGCCTGTTTATTCTTATTGAGTCGTTTTAATTTTACTAAATTCAAGCATTCAATACCTGCAAAAGCTTTGTCGACTAGCACTTCCAAGTCTTGCTCCAAGTACTCTTGCAGTAACTCTGCTTCTTGCTCTAACAAAGAAGCTGATACTTCCACTGCTCTTGTTGCGTTAGACCAACGCTTTTGGAATAGCGGTAACAAACTCGCTCTGACAAAGTTACGATCGAAACTCTGATCTTGATTTGATTCATCTTCAACCCAACTTAAGCCATGCAGTTTAGCATATTCTAGAATTTGAGACTTAGTAATGCTCAACAAAGGACGCGCAAGGCTTAGTTGCTTACTTTGTGCTTGTAAAGTTGGAACCGTAGCTAACGACTTCATCGAAGTTAAGCCTGTAAGTCCTGAACCTCGCATAAGTCTGAGAATAAAAGTTTCAAACTGGTCCGCTTGATGGTGACCAGTAAATAACACTGCGTGTTCAGGTAATTCGGCAGCAATAGCTTCATACCTAGCATCTCTTGCCTGTTGCTCCAGAGATGTTCTGGACTTAGTTTGGATCTCAATGGTACGGCAAACTAAGTTAATCTCCCAGTCCTGACATAGTGAAGTAATCTGTTGTTGCCATGTATCTGCATTTTGACTTAGCCCATGATTCACATGGATAGCATTGATATCTAATCCTGTGTTCTGTTTTAACTCTTTTGCTAGGTGTAGCAAACATACAGAGTCAACTCCTCCACTTAGAGCAACCCATAACGATCGCTCAGCTAGGTTGTGCTGTTCAATAAAATGTTTGAGTTGTTGCCAAGAAAGAGTCATAGAGATCAAAGATAGAAAATAAGATTTTGCATTGTAGATAGCGCTTGGCCGTGTTTCAACTTTAGCTGTAGTTTATATAGATATTAAAGTTGCTTAGAGAATACAACGCAATCATGCATTTGGTCATTCAATTGGTAAAACTCAGTTATAGTTTCCTGTTTACTAAAGCCTTGCTTTTCCAACACTTTGCTTGAAGCAGGATTATTATCTAACACTTGAGCTTTGAGTGTTTTAATTGCCAATTGCTGAGCTTTAACGACTAACTCAACTAAGCAACGACTAGCAAACCCTTGAGATAAGTGAGATTTAGATACTCTATATCCAACATAGGCTGTCTCTTTAGTTATGTCTTTTAGATTAGCCCTCGCCACTATAACTCCTTTACTCACAAGCACTAGAGAATAAGACGAATTTAATAGCATTGCTTCATTCAATTCTGCAATATGTTGACGTACCCCAGCCAATGAATAGAAGGTTTCAGCCCTAGGAGCAATCATGGACTCAAACCAAGCTCGGTTAGATAACTCAAACTCTAATAAAGCGTTAGTATGCTCTAGAGATAAAACCTCAAATTTCATAGTAAATATCTTGCCTATTAATTGTAAAAACCTGCGGTAGTTTTTAAATAAATAAAAAAATAATAAATTTTTTTAATATCTGTGTCGATTTTGCCAAAGCTGGTTCGTTCTTTAATTAATACCAATTGGTATTACTAACAAGCTAACCTATAGTGGATAACACTTAGATGGCACTTTTAAAGGAGTTTATCATGCAATTTTTATGTTTAATCTACGAAGCAGAAAGTTTAACGACTAAACGTTCAGAGCAAGAAAATGGTCAAATATTTCAAGACTATATGACTTACACAGATGAAATTCAGTCATCGGGTCATTTTGTTGCAGGAGATGCATTACAGCCAGTATCAACGGCAACTACAATTCGAATCAGGAATGGCGAACGCCTTGTTACCGATGGTCCTTTTGCCGAAACTAAAGAACAACTTGGCGGTTATTACTTGCTAGAATGTGACTCGTTAGATGAAGCCATTGAGCAAGCTAGCCGAATACCTAGTGCCAAATTTGGCAGCATCGAAGTTCGTCCTATTATGCTACTAAACTAAATTATCAGGCTGCTTGTTTTTACCAAAGACAAGTAGCCATTTATAATTATGACAATGAATCCTATCCACCAGCACTTGAAAGCTAGTTACCCGCAAGCTTTGTCTAAGCTTATTGGTTTTCTTAACAGCCTTGATTCAGCTGAAGAGTACCTTCAAATTGCAGTTGAAAAAGCTCTTGTTCACTGGCCTAACTCTATACCTCAAAGTCCAGTTGCTTGGTTAATTACAACAGCCAAAAATAGTTATATTGATGACTTTCGAAAACAAGCAAAACATGTAGCCTTACCAGATGAACATGCTTTTAGCGATGAAGAAAGTTTGGAACAATCAGCGTTACTGCAAAGCTATAAAGATGATCTGCTTAGACTTATTTTCACTTCGTGCCACCCTGCTTTGAGTTTAGAGCGTCAGATTTTATTAAGCCTAAAACATGTTTTGGGACTGAGCGTTGAAGAAATAGCACAAGCTCTAGTATTGAAAAAAGCGAATGTGCAGCAAAAATTACTCAGAGCCAAACACAAAATAGCTACTACAGGATTGCAATACCAAACACCAAATGAAAAAGACTGGCCACCTAGGTTAAATGGTGTTTTAACAACAATCTATTTACTGTTTAACCAAGGTTATTTCGCATCGGAACAACACAATTTTATTCGTCCGAACTTATGTTCTGAAGCAATTAACCTAGCGCAAATATTATTAGAATGCACAAATGAACAGTCAGATGTTGCAGCTTTACTCGCTCTATTGTTGCATCAAGATGCAAGGCGCCCTGCTCGCGTAGGTAAAGCAGGCAATATAGTATTGCTGTCTGAACAAGATCGAACCCTTTGGCAACAAGATAAAATCCAGCAGGCAAATAAACTGGCCATTCAATCACTCGCCAAAGCAGGTCGTTCTTATTATGGTTTACAAGCAGCAATTGCCGCATTGCACAATAATGCAGCGAGTTATCAAGAAACAGATTGGCCGCAGATCTACCAGTTATATCAGTTGTTACTTGAACTTGACCCGAGTCCTGTCATAGAACTAAATGCAGCGGTTGCGTTAGCACAAGCTGGACAAGAAACAAAAGCAATCAAAATAGTTGAGTCGCTCAGAGAGCCTCTCAAAGATTATCAATACTATTCAGTAACATTAGCAGGCTTGTATTTCGACGCTAATGAGTTAGAAAAAGCACAACTTGAATATCAAGTTGCGCTCAAACTCAGTATTAACTATAGCCAGCAAAAGTTTATTAAAGACAGATTAGTCCAATGCCAAGCTAAAAACTAAAAGCTAAAAGCTAAAGCTAAAGCTAAAGCTAGGATTAAAGCTAAGAGCTAGAGAAACAACTGATTAAACTTGGCAATTACAGGATCTGCGGCAAAGCTGTGATTTGCCAATACAACAACAGTAAACCCTGAGTCTAGGTGTATTTGAAACTGAGAGCTTACTCCAGGAAAAGAGCCATTGTGGCCAACTACTTTATTTCTTTCATGAAGCCAAGTAATGAAACCAAGGCCATACCTTTGTGAGCCAAACTGAGTTTGTGGAGTCCACGCCAAGTCAGTCATCTCTTTACTGATTATTTTATTTTCCAACATGACTCTGGCAAAGCGGTACATATCATCAACCGTTGAATAACATCCTCCTGCGGGGCCACCCTTTTTGTCATGAATAAACAAATTATTGCGCCAAGTACCTTGTTCTCCATAGTAAGCGTATCCAATGGCTGCGTTACGAACAGGAAATTGTAAATCTAAGCACTCAGTAGCCGACATTTTCGCAGGTTCTAAAACATAGTTATTCAACGCTTGATAGTAATTGGTCTTAGTCAGGTGCTCTATAACTAATCCCAAAACAAACATTCCATCGTTACTATAACGATAAGTGCTGCCTGGCAACTTTTCTAACTCCATCTTTGCTAGCTTTTCTCTGCAAGATTGGAAAGAGGCAACAATAGATTCTTCCCCTTTCTCACAATCTAACCAGCCAATACCTGATGTATGAGAAAGTAAATGCTGGATTTGCACCTGACCAATTTTACTTTGAGCGGATAATCCTAAGATACTTGCTAAATTGGAGTTTAATTCTAATTTTCCTTGTTCAATCAACTTTAGAATCGTCACACTGGTGAACATTTTGTTCATTGAACCTAAGTTAAATCGAGTATTTATGTTATTAGGAGTATCGAATCTTTTGCTAGCTAAACCCACCGCTGTTCGCAGCAATACTTGTCCATCTTTTGCGACTAAAACACTGCCGGAAAAGGTATCTGTTTCGGCTAATTGATTAATGTAAGCTTCGAGCTTTGCCGCTGCAACTTGTACGTTTTTTATCGATTCTGACTCTGGTTCAACAGCCCTAAGTCTTATTCTGGTAACTTTATATTTGGTTTCTGTTGTACCAGGAACTGTCATTTGTTCAGAAGCATCAGCTAGAATAGAAAGCTCTATGCGATAAGGGAGCTGCGTATTTTTTGAAACAACACGTACGTCAGCTTCAATAATGCCTTTATCGCTCTCTATCACTTTTAAAGTTTGGTAATTCAGTTTGCCATGAAAAAAACTTTCAGCTGAAAGGTAATTCGCATAATTACTAACGCCGCCCGTCCTTTGTATTGTTGCAGCAGCTAAGTGCTGTTCCACATAGCTTACTTTATCGGCGAATAGCTTTGAATTTAGCGCTTGAGTTAAGTCTTTTGCGGCTTGTTCAGCTACTGAAAAAAACTTGTTATCTTGTGCTAATAATTGAAAACTACTTAGTAATAACAATCCCATTAAGCCACATCGAGTTGATGCTCTCATCCTGTCTCCTTTGTTCTTTAATAAATAGACAAATTGAGTTGTTCATGACTTGCTAAAAAAAGTCTATGATGCGCTTGATATTTATTTGTGATGTTTTTGTTAAACATTGATTTAAAAGGAATAAATCTTGTCAAAATTGAATAGTGACCAAGGGTTATTTAACCAACCTTTCACAATCAACGACTGCTTAATAGACCCGAAACGCAACACAATCACAGCCGCTAAGCAAGTTCATCAGATAGAGCCTAAAGTAATGGAAGTCTTGATGTTACTTGCTCAGCATAATGGTGAGGTATTAGAGCAGGAGTTTATTTTTGACCACGTTTGGCCTAAATCCGTGTTTAGTTCAGGCTCAATAAGACGCTGTATTGCATTATTGAGAAAAGTATTAGATGCGTCAGAAAACACTAGCGTAATAACAACCCATTCTAAGAAAGGATATAGCTTAAACGCTAAGATTGAGCCTGTTCAAAACAATAAGATTCATCAGGTAAAACCTTTCGCTTGGCTGCTAGCTGGAGCTTTTTTACTCACTCAACTCTCACTATTTTTGAACTATGACTCCACTTCAGAACCTAAATTGCTTATTACAGAGTCGATACCGCTAACTTCTTCAAATAACGAAGAGTTCAACGCGAAAATCTCACCTTCTGGGGAAAAGCTGGCCTATCTTTTGATCGACTCAAACTCTGCAAACATAAGAAGTTTATGGCTGAAAGATCTCACGACTGAACAAACGATTCCTTTGGTTAGAGATAATGCAAGGGAGTTTGCTTGGTCACCTGAGGGTGATCGAATCATTTACCTGACAGGTTCAAGATTTAACGAAACTATCAGCATTATTAACTTGAATAATACTCAACAACAAGTCTCATCGGATTTGACTATAACTCAGGCTCGAATAAGTTCATTGCACTGGGGAAACTTAGGCAATCTTTACTTCCTAGAGAAAACGACATCATTTACCGCTTTAACCGAGCTGAACATTGATACAGGCAACAAAGAACACTTGTTGAGTTTCGACTCAAGTTTCACACCTTATGAAATTGCCCTGTCAGTCTCACAAAACAAACTTGCTATCGCTGGCTATGATAGCAATGGAATTAGTCTAATACGCTCTTATGACTTAGAGAATAGGCATTACTCTGAAGTAACAAAACTAAATGAAAACCGTTACTTTGTTAACTGGCACCCAACTGGTAACTCGCTGCTGTTATCTGATGGACAGTTGTTATATACAGTCAGTTCAACGGGAGAACTTGCTCAACTTAACTACCAAAATTTCGACTTTTTACTTCAACCACACTTCACTCCTGATGGACAAAACATCATTTTCACCAAGGCAAAAATTGATATTGATATCGCTTTGGCTGAGCTAACCTCAGTAGAAACCACAACTAAATTAATCGATTCAAATACGGTAGACAGAGCTGCAGCGATTTCGCCAGATCAAAAGCGCATAGCATTTGTTTCACAGCGCAAAGGCTACCCTCAAGTTTATTTATATAATTTGCACACAAAAGAAACCGAACTGATTTATCAAAATAAACAAAAGTTATTAGGCATATCCAAGCCAATCTGGCACCCAGAAGGAAACCAATTAGCGTTTTCTAACTATGAGTTTCCAGTCATCATTTCGTTTACCAACCAAGGATATAAATTGGACGAATGGCAAAAACCTGTTGGTATTGTGAAAGATTGGTACGCAAAGGAGAATGCAATATTAACTGTCAGTGCTAAGCGTAATAGTGTACAAAAAATAGAGTTAGAAACGAAAGCTGACACCTTTTTAGCTGACGCTTCGACTCCTTATCTTGTACTCAGTTTGGATGATCACTTGTTGCAGGCCACGACTAATAAAATCATAAATACTAAAACCCAAAAGACACTTCTTCATATAGATGGCAAAATAAAAGAGATTATTAAAGTCGATACGCGTCTGTTTATTACAGCAAAACAAGAAGAAGAACAAAGAATCATCATTTTCGACTTGGTCAGCAACCAAGTGTCTTCTAATCAAGTTTTACCAAAGCACATAAAGGCAGTTTCAGCCATTATTGGCGACAAAGTACTTTATGAAAGCAAATCACAGCAAAAAGATATTTTACTTTTACGACTAGCCCATACTGAAAATGAAAAAGTTGAGCACTAGTCGTATTTATCTAGCACAAGGCCGTTAACAGTAGTGAATTTCTTTCATATTCTTGTTTATGCCTTATTATTCATCTCGCTTTCCTTAAAGGAATACCAAAGAATTTAATCGTTAATTCAAACAATTATACCAATCTGCATAAACGATTAAATAACTAAAGAGGACTCACTATGACATTGGGCGAATTTCTAAAACAACAGCGTGAATTACATCAGTGGAAACAACCTGAAGCCGCTGAAAAAATAGCGATAGAGCAATCCTATTTATCAAAACTAGAAAACAATAAAGCGATACCTTCGGCTGATATTTTCGATAAATTGATGGCGGTTTATCAATTCTCAATACAACAAATTAGTGAAGCTGTACAAGGTTCGGAACTAGAAAAATTAAAAGACATAGTAGTGGTAAGAGAATTCATATTATCGACGAAAAAGCGTAAGGATAAAGACAAACGTCGTTTCTTAATTTCAGGTCTAATCATGTCGATGATAGGCGGCTTTTTATTGTCACTTGGCATTGTTTTCGAACATCACACTAGTGTGAACTATCACTATGAGTCAAAAGGGGTGATACAAGAAAATGAAAGTGATTATGCTTTTATGGTTATGCCTGAATATCACAATTTTACCGTTATCATGATACGCAATGGTCAAGAATTAGAGTTTCTAAAAAGGAATCCATTATTCGACAGGTTGGACTATCAACAAAAAATATCCGATATCAATTTAGGCGAGTTTTACATGCAACAAGTTGATGGTGCTAAACGACGTTTCCAGAAGATAAGGACGACCAAAGTGAAAAATAAACTTCCCTTCTATTTAGGCACTTCTCTGGGCATTATGTTTCTTGTCGGTAGCGTAAGCATATTCTACGTCAGCCGCCGCTGGTAACCCTTTCAATAAAAGCCATCTTAACGATGGCTTTTTAGTTTTTCCTACCTTGCTCTCTCACTAAAACCAACTAGTAATAACTTAATACTAGTATTAACCAAACACTAGTGTTAACTTAACAGTAGATAGATTACTATTTTTAGGACTTAGTCTGTGAAAAATGCAATAGATGAAGTTGAAGGGCATATCAAAAAGTTTCAAAAAGAGCTCAATACAGGGACGGTTGCCTTAGTTTTATTGAGCATACTTCGTAATGCCAAAAGACCCCTATATGGCTATGAGATAAGTAAACTGTTAGGAAGTAAACATGGAGAAAAGCAAAGTGCTATTTATCCTGTTTTGAGAAACTTGGCAGATAAAGGGCTACTAAATGCTACAGTGACACCATCCGAAAGTGGCCCCCCTAGAAAGTATTTCACCATATCCGAGTTAGGCAGCAGTGTATTACTTAGATGGCAAGAAATTTGGCGTGAAAAGCAAAGTTTTGTTAATCAATTTTTAGGGGACCAACTTTTAGGAGATCACCATGACTAATCGCGATACAGAGCTGCAAATCAAACAGTATCTACAAGAGCTGAGAACCGAGTTAGAAGGTCAAGAATTAGCACTAATTCAAGATGCTCTGTTTGATTCAGAAGAGCACATCCGAGCTGCAATTGAAGATAATCCAGTCTCTTCATTCGAACAAATAATTGATGACTGGGGCAACGCAAAAGAAGTTACAAAACAATACCTAGAGTTAGAATCAGCCACCGAAATTGCACTCTATGGTTACTCTTCTAGTCAACAAGATAAACCGCCTCATCTATGGGTATTATCAGCTCTTACGGATACAAGCTCCTATAGAGCCTTGTTATACGCCTTACTAACTCTACCTTTATCACTCTTTTATTGCTTTTGGTTAGTATCAGGAATAAGCAGCGCTATAGCGTCCCTAGTGGTAGTAGGTTTACCTTTTCTTTTGATATTCATCTGCTCATTGCCTCATATTTCGCTATTTGAAGGAAGGCTGATTGAGTTTTTTCTGAGAGAGAGAATGCCAAGGCGGTTGTCTAAATTATCTATTAGCCAAGCCGCTCAACAGAATAACTTTATTCAAAGATTAAAATCTCAACTTTTGGATGTGACTAACTTTAGAACAATATTGTATTTGTTTTTCTTTGTGCCTCTTAGCGTTCTGTATTTAGGCAGTGTTTTAGTACCTGTTGTATTTTCCTTGGCATTAATTGCCTCACCAGTTGTTGATCCTATTTTGAATGCTCTAAATCCTCAATATGGTATTGATATCAATTGGTACTGGCTACCCTTAACTCTCCCAGCAGGACTATGTTTATTGTCATTATCCTTGCACTGGACCCAATGGGTAATGAAAGGACATGTAAATTTGGCTAGAGGTCTTCTTTTATCTGTGAAAGGACAGCATTAGTGAACGCTTTGCTGAAAAATATCAAAGATTACCCTTTAGCGTGGTTTTTAATTATAACCTTCACTATCACTTGGGGCGTGTGGCTTACCGTCCCCGTGATAATGGGCGAAAGTTGGGTACAACAAAAGTTTATGGTGGCCGCTGGTTTTGGCCCAGCTCCTGCAGCTCTAATAGTTAGTTATGCACAAGGCTATAAAGTCGAATTCAAAACCAAGCGCTGGTTAAGTTGGTTTTTATCTGCATTTATATTGTTATTAGGGATAAATACGAGCTCAATGTTATATGGAGACGGTATTTCAGCTGAAGCTTTTTCCTACTCTGCTGATTTACTTAACATAACAACCCTGACCGCTGCTTTCATTTCTAGCTTTATATGTGCTTTTGTTATTGCATCTGTTGTATGCAGTACTTCAGAAAGGTTTAACTCTTTGGCTAAGCAAGTAGCAAACTATTGGTACTTATTCCTTGCTCTATCGCTGCCTTTAATTTGGACTTCTCTAGGTATAATTACAAATGTTTTACTAGATGTTCCATTTGAATGGGTCTCCAAAGGTAACTTAGATACTTTACTCATGCTTGGTTACATAGCTCGTTCTATATTGTTTACCCTGCTTGTCGTAGCTGTAGGAGAAGAAGTTGGGTGGCGTGGCTGGATGCTGCCTCACTTGCAACGTAAATTTAGTCCTTTATTCAGTACAGTAATAATAGGCGTTGTTTGGGGGCTATGGCATTGGCCATTATTTATCATTGGTCAATATTCTGATGGCTCTGAGATGGTGTTCGCGAAAGTTGGACTCTGTATTTTACTGGGGACTATATTTACTTGGTTATACAATCGGAGTGGCGGCAGTCTTTTGTTAATGGTGCTGCTTCACACGGCTTTGAACAACACTGGCCGTATTCTACCAATGACAGCAAGTGCTGGCGCTTATATGTTGATGTTAATAGTGGCTATGATCTTTATTGATAAGATGTGGAAACGAGACCCTCGCACACTAATTTCATAACAAAGACCGACGTTATTACACTAGATATATAAATAAAAACGGCGTCAAATTTGACGCCGTTTTTCTATTTATTAAAGGTTATCTATTATAAATAACCGTAGCTCATTAAGCGCTGATATCTCTGCTCTAATAACTCTTCTTTCGATAGTGTATTTAGGTCAGCTAAGTCTTGTTTGATACGTTGCTTAAGGTTAGAAGCCATCATATCCATATCGCGATGCGCGCCACCTAATGGTTCTTGAATGATATTGTTGATCAAGCCATTTTCTTTGATCACAGGTGCAGTAATACCCATAGCTTCTGCTGCTACTGGTGCTTTCTCTGCGCTCTTCCATAAGATTGAAGCACAACCTTCTGGCGAAATCACTGAGTAAGTAGAATACTGAAGCATATTCACTCTGTCACCAACACCAATTGCTAGTGCACCACCTGAACCGCCTTCACCGATTACAGTACAAACTGTTGGTACTTTTAAGCCAGCCATTACTTTTAAGTTACGCGCAATCGCTTCACTTTGACCACGCTCTTCTGCACCGATACCAGGATATGCTCCTGGAGTATCAATGAAAGTAATGATCGGCATGTTAAAACGCTCAGCCATTTCCATTAAACGCAACGCCTTACGATAGCCTTCCGGCTTTGGCATACCAAAGTTACGCTTAATCTTTTCAGCTGTATCTCGACCTTTTTGCTGACCGATAACCATAACTGGTTCATCATCTAGTCGTGCAATACCACCAATGATTGCTAAATCATTGGCATAAGTTCTATCACCTGCTAACTCATCGAACTCCGTAAAAATACGATCGATATAATCTTGAGTATAAGGACGTAATGGATGACGAGCGATTTGCGCTGTCTGCCAAGCGTCTAAGCCACTGAAGATTTTTTCTGTTAACTCACGGCTTTTCTTTTTTAAGTTAGAGATTTCATCTTCTAACTCTAAATCTAACTCACCACCGCGATTTACATTTTTAAGCTCGCCAATCTTAGCTTCAAGCTCTGCGATAGGTTGTTCAAATTCCAAATAGTTAAGACTCATTCTACCACCGGTCTAATAATTAAATTCTTGTCTACTGACTGTTCTGGTAAGGAACAGCCGGCTAAAATTCTAGTTCTGGCTTAATTTCCAGACTTTCAGTTATATCCATAAATAGCTGATCGTCGGGACTTACACGCCAACTTGTGCCTAACTCTATATCTGCTGTCGCTATGTCGTTTTCGTATGCAATACGAATAGGCGTCATACCATCTTTGAAAGGCATCAATACTTTTTTAAGTGATTGTCGTAATTTACGTCCTTTTTCAGCGCTGTTTACTTTTAGATTAATACATTTAGCAAACTTTTCTCGCGCTTGAGTTAGCGACATCACATCTCGACCTGTCATTGTATTGCCATCACTGAAACTATCAAAGCTGACCTGTCCAGAAACTGTAATAATTTTATCTTTTTGCAGTGATTCTTGGAACATATCGAACTGATCAGGGAAGAAGCGTACATCTAGACGACCACTTTTATCATCTAAAGTAACCAGTGCCCATTTTCGACCTTTCTTGTTTATGAGGACTCTGACATCAATGATCAAGCCACAAACACTCAAACTTTCATCACGTCTTGTTGGTGCAACTTCCGACAACTTAGTTTTAGCATAATGCTTAACTTCCTGACGGTATGCATTAATTGGGTGTCCCGTTAAAAATAGGCCTAATGTTTCTTTTTCGCCATCCAACCAAGTTTTATCTGGCCAAGGTTGAACTTCTTTAAACTGCTGCTGAACTTCTTCATGGTCCGTATCTAATAAGCCAAATAAGTCTGATTGACCAAGATCTGCATTCTTAGCTTGTTGTGTCGCAGCTTTCATCGCATCTTCGAGACTGGCCATCAAAGTAGCTCGATTTGCTTGGTCATGCGGCTCTGGACCTAATTGGTCTAACGCGCCAGCAAGTACTAACTTTTCCATTACGCGCTTGTTGATACGTTTAACATCAACACGAGCACAGAAATCAAATAGGTCTTTAAATACTCCGCCTTCTTCTCTCGCTTCAAGAATGGCCTCTACTGGACCTTCACCAACACCTTTGATTGCGCCAATACCATAGATAATATGGCCTTCTTCATTTACCGTGAACTTATACTGTCCTGAATTAACATTTGGTGGTTCAATCACCAACTTCATTCGTTCAACTTCGTCAACTAAGGTAACTATTTTATCCGTGTTATCCATATCAGCTGACATTACCGCAGCCATAAATTCTGATGGATGATGACACTTCATCCACAGGGTTTGATAGGAAACTAATGCATAAGCTGCCGAGTGAGACTTGTTAAAACCATAACCAGCAAACTTCTCTACTAGATCGAAGATTTTAGTCGCAAGTTCTGGGTCAATGTTGTTCTTTTCAGCACCTTCAGCGAACATTCCTCGCTGCTTAGCCATCTCTTCTGGCTTTTTCTTACCCATAGCACGACGTAATAAGTCAGCACCACCAAGCGAGTAGCCTGCCATCGCCTGTGCTATCTGCATTACCTGCTCTTGGTATACGATAATACCGTAGGTAGGTTCGAGGATTTCTTTCAAACAATCGTGTTGATATTCGTGATCTGGGTAAGCAACCTCTTCTTCACCTTTTTTACGTAAGATAAAGTTATCTACCATGCCCGAATCTAGCGGTCCTGGACGGAATAAAGCTACAAGTGCGATGATCTCTTCGAAATTATCTGGTAATAAACGTTTTATCAGGTTTTTCATACCCGAAGATTCAAGCTGGAATACCGCAGTTGTTTCCGCATTTTTTAGCATGCGATAACACGCAGGGTCGTCTACTGGGATAGAAGCAATATCAATAGGCTCTAAGCCTTTGCGTTTTTGCTTCACATCGGCCATTTCAATGGCCCATTGTAAAATAGTAAGAGTTCTTAAACCTAAGAAGTCAAACTTTACGAGCCCCGCTGTTTCAACGTCGTTTTTATCGAACTGAGTTACTGGGTTTTTACCCTCATCATCACAATATAAAGGCGCAAAGTCAGTAATTTTAGTCGGTGCTATTACAACACCTCCAGCATGTTTACCAGCATTAGAAGTTACCCCTTCTAACGCTTTTGCCATATCAATCAGTTCTTTAACTTCGCCATCGGCTTCGTATATTTCGCCTAACTGAGGCTCTTCATCAAAAGCTTTGGACAAGCTCATACCTGGCGTTGCAGGTATCAACTTTGAAATTCTATCTACAAAACCATATGGATGGCCTAATACTCGCCCTACACCTAAGATTGCAGCTTTTGCGGCAAGAGTACCAAAGGTAATGATCTGAGACACAGCATCACGGCCATAAAGCTCAGCAACGTGATCTATTACTTCTTCACGTCTGTCCATGCAAAAATCGATATCAAAGTCAGGCATAGATACACGTTCTGGGTTCAAGAATCTCTCGAATAGTAGAGCAAATTCGAGTGGGTCTAAGTCGGTAATTTTTAACGCATAAGCTACGAGTGAACCGGCACCAGAACCACGGCCTGGACCAACAGGGATATAATTATCTTTACTCCACTGAATGAATTCCGCAACGATAAGGAAGTAGCCAGGGAATCCCATGCCGTTGATAACTTTCAGTTCGATAGCTAGACGATCGTCATACTCAACGCGCTTCACTGCTCTGTCATCAGGATCAGGGAATAAAAACTCTAGCCTTTCTTCCAAACCTTCTTCAGATACTTTTACTAAATAGTCCGCTTCTGTCATACCATCTGTCGGACATTGAGGTAAGAAATAAGTACCTAGCTGCACAGTTACGTTACAGCGTTTAGCAATCTCAACCGAATTTTCCAAAGCCTGTGGAATATCCGCAAACAGCTCGCACATTTGCTCTTCTGTTTTTAAATATTGCTCTGAGGTATAGTTTTTAGGTCTATTTTTATCTTCTAATGTGCACTTTTGGTGGATACAGGTTCTGATTTCATGTGCTTCAAAGTCGTCGGGAGACATGAAAACAACACGATTGGTAGCTACTACAGGTAGTTGAGTTTGTTCAGCAAAATCTAAAATTTGCTCGTTGTACATAGCTTCCGGTGCGCGACCAACTCGGCTTATTTCCAAGTAAAAGTGATCTGCAAAATGTTCTTGGTAAGGCGCAACAATTTCTTCAAGTAATTTAGAGTTGTTCTTTTGCAATGCAAAAGCAATATCACCTTCATCTGCACCAGAAAGAAGAATCAAGCCTTCTTTGTGCTCTATCAACCAGTCTTTATCGATCGCAACCTTGTGCTTATGCACACCTCTTAGATAAGCTTTTGAAATAAGGTCAGTTATGTTTTTATAACCGTCATTATTCTTAGCTATCAAAGTTAAGCGAAACAGTGGTTCATCTTCTTCTCTGTTGACCCAAACATCAACACCGATAATAGGCTTAATTCCAGAGCCATGACAACCTTCATAAAGTTTCACCAAACCACAAAGGTTCATCTGATCCGTCAAGGCAATCGCTGGCATTTGCATCTCAGCTGTCTTGCCTAAAATATTTTTAACCTTGGCTAAGCCGTCCATCATGGAAAAATCAGAGTGGACACGTAAATGAATAAACTTTGGATCAGACATATAAACTTTTAAGGTGATACTGAGTTGTAATTATTAGACTTCTAAACCCAGTGCTTTTTTCACTGGTTTAAAGCTTTGCCTATGTTGCGGGGTTGGGCCAAATTTAGCAAGCATTTCGAAGTGTAATTTAGTTGGGTAGCCTTTGTGTTTGGCAAAGCCAAAGTCGGGATACAGAGCATCCAACTCTTTCATTTCATTATCTCTAGCTACTTTGGCTAAAATAGAAGCAGCACTTATTTCTGCTACTCTCAAATCCCCTTTTACAACGGCTTGTGAAGGCATAGGTAAAGTTGGACAGCGATTGCCATCAATTAACACAAAATCAGGTGTTACATCTAAATGAGCTACCGCCCTTTGCATCGCCAACATAGTCGCATGCAAAATATTAAGCTCATCAATTTCATCTGCATCAGCCCGAGCAATAGACCAGGATAGTGCTTTTTCTTTGATTTCTTCAGCTAATGCTTCTCTTTTCTTTTCCGTAAGTTTTTTTGAGTCTGTCAGCCCTTCGATTGGCTTATTCGGATCTAAAATACAAGCAGCAGTTACAACCGCGCCGACTAATGGACCGCGCCCAACTTCATCAACACCAGCAATTAATTTGTAATCTGGGTATACAAACTCTGGAAACTCTATTTTCTTTTTCGTAGCCACAGCTATTTTTGCTCCATTAGTTGCCATACACATTCTGCAGCTTTTTTACTTGCGTCTAACTTGATGCTGGTATGGATGTCTTTATAAGCTTGCTTTAACTCTTCTTGTGTTTCGGTCAGTAAAGGTAACAAAGCATTCTTCAGATTATCTACTGTCATATCGTGTTGAATAAATTCAGGTACTAATGCTTCTTGTGCTAACAAGTTAGGCAAGGTGAAATATTTCGTCTTAATTAAACGGCTGAATATTTGATAACTAAATCCGCTAACTTGGTAAGCTGCAACCATAGGCGTTTTCATTAACATAGTTTCTAATGCAGCCGTCCCTGAAGCTAATAAGACAGCATCACTCACCGCCATTACATCTCTTGCGTTGCCAATGCTAACTTGGACATCTAAGTCGGGAAATTCATCAGCTATGATACTTTTTATTTGTCCACCTTTAGCTTCATTAACCGCAGGTAACATCAACTTTAAATTTGGTATCTCTTGCCTAAGTTCGGCCGCAGTTTGCAAAAATGGACGAAGCAAAAACTTAATTTCGGAACCTCGGCTGCCCGGCAATAAGCCTAAGATTTTATCTTCTTGATTAATGCCAAGCTCAGCTCTCAATGCCTCTTGTTGATCAGCTAGTGGTATTTGATCTGCCATGGTATGACCGACAAATTCACATGGCATTTCATGCTTATCATAAAAAGCTTTTTCAAACGGTAATAATGCCAGTACTAGATCACAAGCTTTTTTGATCTTATGGATGCGCGACTGACGCCATGCCCAAACTGAGGGACTTACGTAATGAACCGTTTTCATCCCAGCTTCTTTCAACATCAACTCTAAGCCTAGGTTAAACTCAGGAGCATCAATTCCTATAACAACATCAGGTTGCCAAGCAATAAGGTCTTTAACCAACTTTTTACGCTTTTTTAACAAACGAGGCAGGCGTTTGAGTATCTCAACTATTCCCATCACGGATAGCTCTTCCATGTCAAAGAAGCTGCTACAACCCTTTTCCATCATCAAAGGACCTGCGATGCCTTTATATTCGAGAGTAATATTTTGCTGCCAAGCAAGATCAGAAAGCGCCGACATTAAGTCAGCGCCTAAAATATCGCCGGAATGCTCTCCGGCTATCATAGCTATTTTTAATTTAGACATAGTGATTGTGCGATGTTCTAACGAACGATTCCTCGGTTTGAACCTTCAATGAAAGTCTTCATAATCGCAACGTGGTCTTTATCTTGTTCAAGTTTATCGAGTGCTTCTTCTAAGGTATTGCCTTTACGGTAAATTTCTTTGTAAGCGCGTTTGATATCTAAGATTTGTTCAGAACTAAAACCGCGTCTTTTCAGACCTTCAGAGTTGATTCCTTTCGGTCCAGCCGTACTACCTTGCGCCATAACATAAGGAGGAACATCCTTTAAAACAATAGTATCTAGACCAATAAAACAGTGAGCACCTAAACGACAGAATTGGTGTACACCAACCATGCCTGCAAGGATAACCCAATCATCAACATGAACGTGACCTGCTAAGCTCGCGTTATTAGCAAAAATAGTGTTATTACCAACGACACAATCGTGAGCAATATGTACATACGCCATCAATAAGTTGTTGTCACCTATTTTGGTAATGCCATTGTCTTGTACTGTGCCTCTGTGGATAGTGACATTTTCACGAACAATATTGTTATCGCCCATTTCTAACCAGGTTGCTTCACCAGCATATTTTTTATCAGGCGTGTCCTCACCTATGGTAGAAAACTGATAAAACTGATTACCTTTACCTATCTTGCTTGGACCTTTGATCACAACATGAGAGTGAATTACGCAGTCATCACCAATTTCTACATCTGGCCCTATATAAGACCATGGACCTACACTGACATTTTTACCTAACTTAGCACCTGGAGATACAATTGCAGTTTCGTGGATCAATGGAAAATGCTCCGAATTTTATATAATTGTTACTATTCTAACGGACAATAGCCAAAAAGGCATTGTGAATTTGAGAGATTTTAAGTTTCTATACAAGAACTTGGAATAAGTGAACTTAGAATAATGACCCCGCTATTTTGCGGGGTCCGAGGATAAAGATCCTAATTAAAGTACGCGGCGAGCACACATGATTTCAGCGCTTGCTGCAAGCTGACCATCAACCATAGCCTTACCAGTGAACTTCCAGATACCACGCTTCTCAGTTACAAACTCAACGTGGAAATCAATTCTATCACCAGGTACTACTGGCTTTTTGAATCTAGCTTTATCAATTGCCGCAAAAAGATATAACTCTTCAGGGTCTACTTCGCCTTTTTCTACTTCAATGGTTTTGAAACCTAACAAGCCAGTTGCCTGCGCCATAGCTTCAAGAATCAAAACGCCAGGGAATACTGGCTTACCAGGGAAGTGGCCAGTAAAAATAGGCTCATTGATCGTTACATTTTTAATCGCGTGTAATGTTTTTCCTGCTTCAAAATCAATCACTCTATCTACCAAAAGCATAGGATATCTATGCGGTAAGTAAGACATAATTTCTTGGATTTCAATTGAACTCATTTGCTCTGACAAAGCAATCTCCTTAAATCAGGTTTAATCAGAATCAAGCGCTTTTTCGATGCGCTTAACTCGAGAAAATAAATCGGTTAATTTGCGATAACGTGCTGTGTTATTACGCCATTCTTTATTTGTAGCAATTGGCATTCCTGAAGAGTAAACACCCGGCTCTTTGATATCAGCGATAACAAAAGCTCTGCCCGTTAAAAACGCGCCATCAACTATGTTTAGATGGCCTGCAATAGAGCAGTTTCCACCTATAGTTACATTGCGGCCAATCTTAGTGCTGCCTGCAATCCCTGTGCTACCAGCAATAACAGTATAATCACCAATCTGAACATTGTGTGCTATCTGGATTTGGTTATCGATAATAACACCACTACCTATAACAGTGTCTTCAATAGCGCCTCTGTCTATTGTAGTTGACGAGCCAATCTCAACATTATCACCAATTACAACACCGCCCATTTGCGGTATTTTATGCCAATGCTGATTGCCATCAACTTTCTGTGGCGCATAACCAAAACCATCCGCACCAATTACAGTTTGTGCGTGAACAGCACAATCATTACCTATGGTAACACCATGATAAACCGTTACATTAGGCCACAATCTACAGTTATTGCCAATAATTGTACCTTCTCCAACAAAACAACCTGCTCCGATCTGTACATTTTCACCTATCTTAGCGCCTGACTCCACCACTGCGTTTGCAGCAATAGAGGTCGACTCTGGTATTTTAACATCGTCTGCAATCACAGCCGATGGATGAATACCTGGAGTTTGTTTTGGAGTTGTATCTAAAGTTTGCGCTACGATAGCAAAACCCAAGTATGAGTTATTCATCACTAGTGCGTTGCCAGACCATGCATCAAGGCTATCTTCACTAAGAATTATCGCGCCAGCATTACACTCTTCTAAGTGTTTTTTGTATTTAGGGTTTGCTAAAAACGTAATATTTGTTGGCTCAGCTTTCTCTAAAGTTGCAATCTTTTCTACTTGCGTAGCACCGTCTCCTGCAACTTTGACATCTTCACCTGTTTCTGCAGAAATTATTTTGGCTAATTCCGTTAACGTATAGGCCATATTTCTCTCTTTCTAATTCGTACTATTACAAGAAGGTAACAAGATTATTATATACAAAAAAGCCCACTTGATTCAGCGGGCTTTTTAGTGAATTCAAGTCATTAAAATTAGTTTAACTTGGATACCTTTTCTACTACTTTGTCAGTAAGGTCTTTTTCTGGCTTAACAAAAGTCACAGCTTTTGAATCCAAAATAATATCAACTTTCTCTTCAGCTGCTACAGCAGTAATTGCTTGCTGAATTAAAGCAAAGATCTTGTTGCGTTCTTCAGCTTGACGACGACGCATTTGCTGCTCAAGTGGCTGTGCTTTTTCTTGATATGCTTTTTGTAAATTTTGTACTAGCGTTTCTAACTCAGTTTTTTGTTCTTCGCTCATCGTCATTGATTCACGTTGGAACTTTTCAATGTTGAATTTAATATCGCTTTCTAGTTTTTTAATTTCTTCTGTTGGCGCAGCAAACTCTTGTTGAAGTGTTTGTTGCATAGTTGCCGTTTGAGGAATTTTGCTCGCAATCAATTGAACGTTTACTACTGCTATTGTCTCAGCAATTGCACTAGCTGATACTAAAATCCCTGCAACTAATCCAAAGATTACTTTTTTTATCGTCATTATTATCTCCAAAAGTGTAAATACGATTAAAAGGTTGTACCTATATTAAAACTAAAGAATTCGTGAGAGTCTCCATCATATTCTTTAATTGGTCTTGACCAAGAGAACACCATAGGACCCATAGGTGATATCCACTGTACGGATAAACCTGCAGAAGCTCTGTATCTGCTTGGATCAGAGAAGTCTGCTAATTCCGAAGAACCTTGAATCACAGTTAAATCTTTATATTCGTCGTAATCAAATTCAGTATCCCACACATTACCCACATCAACAAACACTGATGTTCTAACTGAGTTAGTGTAATCTTCAGATAAGAACGGCGTCGGAGTAATTAACTCTAAACCACCGAAGAATGAAGCATTACCACCACGAGCTCGGCGAGTAACAAATAGTGAATCAAACTCTTCGCCTATAACAATTTGGCTATTGCCACCTGGGATATCAGGTCCACCTGTAATTGCTGACTTCTGTCTTCTTACACCTTTAGGACCAACAGTGTTCGTATCAAAACCTCTTAAATCGGTTGAACGCTGCTGTAAGTTTTCCCAAAACGGTAAAGTCTGCTCATTACCATCTACAGTACCATAACCATTACCATAGTTTGCTTCAAAGCGAGTTAACAAGGACCACTGATGATCTCTTGAAATAGGGAAGTACATCTTAGTCTTATAACTCAACTTAAAGTACTGTACTTCCGAGCCAGGCATAGTCGCTCTCAAATTAACATTGTGACTCATACCTGCGGTAGGGAATGTACCTCTGTTTAGAGAGCTATGTGAGAAACCTAAAGTGCCTTGAACATGACCAAAGTTAAAGTGGGCATCTGGGTTATCTGGATCTAAGAACGGCTCAATAAAGGCTCTAGTTTGCTCATAGTCATCCAAGTCAGAAAGTTCTAGATCGTTGTAAGAAATACCAACACTAATACGATTGTTTTGTGAAATAGGCCAGCTTAGTGTTGGACCTACTGCAACTCGTTTCTGCGAGTAAGTACTCGAACTTACTTCTGATGCATCGTAGGAGCTATAAGAAATTTGTCCACCTAAGCTCACACCGTCATCTGTAAAGTATCTGTCGGTATAATTAAGTGAAATCGTTTGCTGCGCACGCCATGTATTTAATGAAATACCGATGACATTACCAGTACCTAAGAAGTTTTCTTGCTGAACTGCTGCATTAAATGCAATACCAGTATAATCACCGTAAGACACACCAGCTTGGAAAGAGCCAGAAGGTCTTTCTTTTACAGAGAACACAACATCAACTTCGTCTTGTGAGCCTGGTATAGGGTTCACTTTGAAATCAACCGTTTCAATATAAGACAATCGTTGAATTAGACTCTTAGACAATTCTAACAAGTCATTAGATAAAGTTGCGCCTTCAAACTGACGTAATTCACGTCTTAATACTTCATCAGAAGTTGTAAAGTTACCTTCAAAGCTAACGCGCTTCACATAAACCTTCATCCCAGGCTCAACAGAAATCGTTAAGTCAACCTCTTTGGTTTCTTCATTCAACTCAGGAATAGTCGTCACTCTCGCATTCGCGTAACCAAAGCGAGCTAGATACTTAGTGATCATATCTTCGGTATAAGTAACAACTTCACCGTTGTAAAGTTTATCAACTTGAATTGGAATTAGACGAGTTAAGAAATCTTCATGACCTAAAGCATCACCAACAATCTTAAAACCTGTTACGGTATAAGGCTCATCTTCTTCAATGTTTAAAGTGATGTATACAAGTTCTTTGTTAGGGTCTACTGAAACTTGAGTCGAAGTAACATCAAACTTTAGGTAACCATTTGCTAAGTAGTGTGTACGAATAGTCTCGATATCACCTTGCAAGGCTTGCTTTTGATATCTATCGTTCGACATGAACTGCCACCAGTCCAAATCAAATTTAGATTCAATTCTAGAAAGTAAGTCTTCATCGCTGAAGATTTTATTACCTACCAGATTAATTTGTTTAATTTTAGCGGCATCGCCTTCTTTGAATTCAAACTTAAGACGAACTCGGTTACGAGGAAGATAAGTAATTTTTGCTTCAACTGAAGCATTGTATTTACCTACGCTGTGGTAAAACTCAATTAGGCCTGTTTCAATACTTGTCAGGACAGTTTTATCTAATGACTCACCAACCCTAATATTGCTCTCATTCAAGCTTTCTTGTAACTGCTCATCTTTTAGATCATTGTTACCTTCAAACTCAATTTCGCTAATGGTAGGACGTTCCGTCACATTGAAGATGATTATATCGCCGTCACGTAATACTTTAATATCAGCGAAGTGACCTGATTTATATAAATTCTTGATCGATTGAGCGACGATAAACTCTGATACCGTATCGCCTACAGAAAATGGCACATTAGTTAAAGCAGCACCAAGCGCAACCCTCTGTAAACCATTTACTTGAATATCTTCTACTTTGAAGTTTTGATCGTTTGCTCCAGCAACACTACTCAAAGATAAAAGGGCGACGCCAACTGCTGTATGTTTCATTTTATTATAAATTCCAATACCACTGACTACTCACTTTGCCTAAAACAGACGAGCAAAGTCATTGATAATAGCTATTCCCATTATCATCATTAACACAAAGGCTCCAATACGAAACCCCATTTCTTGCACCCTTTCAGAGACAGGCTTGCCTCGAATAAGTTCAATAAAAAAGTACATTAGGTGGCCGCCATCCAATACTGGCAGAGGAAGTAAGTTGACAACTCCCAAGTTCACACTAATTAATGCAAGAAAACTTAAAAAGTAAACTATTCCGCTTTGGGCACTGATGCCAGCCCCTTGCGCAATTGAAATTGGACCGCTTAAATTATTAAGCCCAATATCGCCAGTTAATAACTTTCCAATCATTTGAAAACTCAAGCTAGTTATTGCCCAAGTTCGCTCTAATGATTTTTGCAAGGCGGGCAAAATACCATATTGCTGTTCAAATACATAGCCCTTTGGCCAATTCTCCACAACTGGAGCAACTCCAAGATATCCTTGCGTAAAACCATCTTCTGTTAAACGTGAATCAGGACGGACTGGCAATACCATGGTGCTACCTTGCCTTAGTATTTCTACTGACAAAGTTTGGCCTGGCGCATTACTTATAAATTCAACAGCATGTTGCCAATCGTTAACTTTAATTTCGTTGATTGAGATTATCTTATCGCCAACTAATAACCCTGCTTTTTCAGCAGCGGATTGCTCAACAACTTGCTGCAGAGTCAAAGTCGCTTGAGGCCTAAATGGAGTTATACCTAGCCCTGATAGAACTCGTCCTTCGTCAACCGTCCAATCGGCCGTTTGTAAAACAACCTGTTGTTCTGAGTCGCCACGTTTTACCTGTACTTTGATTTGTTCTTCACCAACTTGCTGTAGTAAAGCAAAAGTTGTTGTTTCCCAATCTACAACTTTATTATCTTCGACCTGAACAATTAGATCTGAGTGAAGTAATCCTGCACTTTCTGCAATCGAATCTGCTTTCACATCACCAACAACAGGCTTAACGGCTGGTACGCCTATTAGATACATTAAGAGCAATGCGAAAACGGCAAAAATAAAGTTAGCTAAAGGGCCAGCTGCAACTACAGCAATACGCTGCGTAACTTTTTTACTGTTAAATGTTACATCAAGCTCTTCTTCGGCAACCTCATCCACTCTAGTGTCGAGCATTCGAACGTAGCCACCTAGTGGAATAACTCCTATAGAATATTCGGTACCAAGTTTGTCGTGCCAACTGTATATAGGCTTACCAAAGCCAACAGCGAACTTAAGTACTTTAATGCCGTTTTTTCTAGCAACCCAGAAATGTCCAAACTCATGAATGAAAACTAAAATTCCTAGGCCAACAATAAAGCTCAATAAACTCCAAACAATCCCCGACATATAACTACCTCGTTAACAGTGATGTAGCGAGCTCTCTCGCTTGTTGGTCTAATGCAATAATCTCGTCTAAAGAGTGACAAGTTGCAGACGCGTATTGCTCTAGTACTTTGTCATTCAGTCGAGCAATATCGGTGAATTTAATTTGTCGTTGTAGAAATGCCGCTACTACTATTTCGTTTGCAGCATTTAACGCCGTTGTCGCACCTTGTCCTAATTTAGAAGCATCTAACGCCAATTTAAGATTAGGGAATCGAGTAAAGTCAGGAGCCGTAAAGGTAAAGTTTGCTAGCTTAGTAAAATCTAACGGTTCTACTCCGGACTCAATCCTGTTCGGATAAGAAAGTGTATGAGCTATTGGTGTTCTCATATCCGGTTGTCCCATTTGAGCAATCACTGAACCGTCGGTATAACTCACCATTGAATGGATTATACTCTGAGGATGAATAACGACTTCTATTTGTTCAAACTCTGCGTTAAACAACAACCTAGCTTCAATGAACTCTAAACCTTTGTTCATCATAGTCGCAGAATCAACGGATATTTTAGCTCCCATAGACCAATTAGGGTGTGCAACGGCCATTTCAGGAGTAATATCAGCAAAAGTGTTAAGTGCTTTTGTTAGAAAAGGGCCACCTGAGCCTGTCAATAAAACCTTGTGAACACCAGCTTGAATCAAGCTCTCTCCGCGGTGAACTGACTCTGGTAAAGCTTGGAAAATAGCATTGTGTTCACTATCAACAGGAAGTAATTGAGCGCCACTTTCGGCTACGGCTTTTAATAAAATATCACCGCTCATCACTAAAGATTCTTTATTGGCTAGCAAAATTCTTTTACCAGCTTGTGCGGCCGCTAATGTTGGCTTCAAACCAGCTGCACCAACAATTGCAGCCATCACAGTGCTAATAACATCAGCACTTGAAACATCAATTAGACCTTGTTCACCAGACAATACCTTTGTAGTCGAACCATCATTGGCTAGCCTTTGCTGTAATAACTCTGCCGCGTCATGGTCAACTAGAACTGCAACTTCAGGCTGATATTTAAGACAAATATCATAAAGGGCATCTACATTCGTATTAGCCGTCACAGCATACAAACTAAATAAGTCAAGATGGCGAGATAATACATCTAAGGTAGATAAACCTATCGAACCAGTAGCGCCTAATATGGTGATCTTCTGCATCAGTTACTACTATTGATAGAAGTGAGTGAAGAAGATCAAGAACACAGGCATTGCAGCAGTTAAAGAGTCTATACGATCTAACAACCCACCATGACCTGGGAAAATGCTGCCACTGTCTTTCATCCCTGCGTCGCGTTTAAGCATACTTTCGCTTAAGTCTCCAAAGGCAGAAATAATACCAATCACCACACAAGCTAAAGTTGGAATTAGCCAGTCGGCGTAATCTAATCCATTTTGCCATTGCACAACTACAGCAAGAACAGCAACAGCTAGCATTCCACCAACAAAACCTTCAATAGTTTTACCTGGGCTAACGTTAGGCATCAATTTATGACTACCAAATCGCTTACCGGCAAAGTAAGCACCAATATCAGCTGCCCAAACTAAGCCAAATACAAACAATGCTAACCAAGCTCCAGAGTTTGTATCAGAAAAATAATGCCACTCGCGCAGAGTGATAAGAGCGACCCAAGCTGGTACTAAAGTTAAATAACCGAATATCGCTTTAACTAACGGTTGATGTTGCCAAACGCGATTACCTCTTGGGTAAATCAATACAAGCAATGAACTAATAGCCCACCACACACAAGCTAACATCATTAATACATAATTTTGCTCGGTGATTGACCCTGTTGCAGTCCACAAGTTTTGTTCTAAGTAAAACTGGTAAACAATAGCCGATGTTGCCACAGCACCTACAGAGTATAATACTCTGTTTACTTTTTGTTTTATCTCAGCGAGTTTACTCCACTCATAAGCGCCATATCCAAACACTAATAAAGACGCGCCTTTAAACCACTCAAGTGGAACAAAGAACAAAGCTGATAGGAGAATAGCTCCTAGAATAACAGCGGTTATAATTCGTTGTTTTAACAAGATAACACCTTATACTTTTTATTATTTTTTTACTTGTTCACCAGTTAAGCCAAACCTTCTCTCTGTCCCCACAAAGCTTGCTAATGCATTAGCAAACTCTTGGTCATCAAACTCAGGCCAATATACTTTGCTAAAGTAGAGCTCTGCATAGGCTAACTGCCATAGCATAAAATTACTAACTCTAACTTCACCGCCTGTTCTAATTAATAAATCGAGAGGCTCTTGGCCTGCAAAACAAGTAAATGAGTTAATTAACTCTTCATTGATGTCTTCCAAGTTGACTTTTTGTTCTGCTACTTGATGGGCGACTTGTTTACACGCTTGTGCAATGTCCCAACGACCACCGTAGTTAGCAGCAATGTTTAACGTCATTCCTGTACAGTCTTTTGTTTTCTCCTCAGCTTCTTGTACTTTTTGCTGAATAGAAGGACTGAATCTCGCTAAATCTCCAACAATCTTTAACTTCACGTCGTTTTTCAATAAACCTTTAACTTCTTTCGTCAACAAGGTCATAAACAGCTTCATTAGACCAGAAACTTCTTCTTCCGGTCGTAACCAATTTTCACTGGAAAAAGCGAATAAGGTTAAAGATTTAATATTTGTCTTACGGCAAAAACTCACAGTATTTCGTACTGCATCAACGCCTTTTTTGTGACCGTATAATCTTGGCATGCCTTTCTTTTGAGCCCAGCGACCGTTGCCATCCATAATAATGCCAACATGCTTAGGTAAAGCATCACCAAAGTCTTGAATCACTTGTTCAGTAATATTCACTTATGCCGTATCCTGTAAATAGCAAAACGCCGGACACAATCATGTCACGGCGTTTTTCTAACAGAGTCTAATAATTAGATCTCCATTAATTCCTTTTCTTTTGTCGCTAACATACCGTCAATAACTTTCATCTTAGCGTCAGTTGTTTTTTGGATTTCATCTTCTGCTTGACGAGCTTCATCTTCAGAAATATCTTTCTCTTTTAATAGAGCTTTAATATCGCCATTGGCATCACGACGAATATTACGTACTGCAATACGACCGTTTTCGATTTCGCCCTTAACAACTTTAACTAAGTCACGACGACGCTCTTCTGTTAATGGAGGTAGAGGAATACGAATAACAGTGCCCGCAGAAGCTGGGTTTAAACCTAGATCAGACATCATGATTGCTTTTTCTACAGCTTGCGTTAATGACTTGTCGAATACAGTCAAAGCTAGTGTACGAGAATCTTCAATAGAAACATTTGCAACTTGATTAAGAGGAGTATCTGCACCGTAATAAGATACCATGATGCCATCTAATAAACTTGGGTGAGCACGACCTGTACGGATCTTGTTTAATTGTGATTGCAAAGAGTCAATGCTCTTATCCATACGAGTATTAGCGTCTGCTTGAATTTCATTTAACACGATGTAATTCCTTTAAATTCTATTTATTCTCATTTGATACGATTGTGCCTTCATCTTCACCCATGATTACTCTTTTTAGAGCTCCAGGCTTATTCATATTGAATACACAAATAGGAACATTATGGTCACGCGCCAAAGTAAAGGCTGCTAAGTCCATAACTTTTAATTCTTTTTCGATAACTTCTTGATAAGTTAAAGAAGGATATAAGCTTGCTTCAGGATTTTTAACTGGGTCATCAGTATATACACCGTCAACCTTAGTCGCTTTCATGATCACATCAGCTTCAATTTCAATACCGCGTAAACACGCAGCTGAATCTGTAGTGAAGAATGGATTACCAGTACCAGCAGAGAAAATAACTACTCTACCGCTTTTAAGTAAGCTGATAGCTTCAGCCCAAGAGTAATCATCACACACGCCTTTAAGCGGAATAGCTGACATTAAGCGAGCGTTAACATGAGCTCGGTGTAAAGCATCTCGCATAGCTAAACCGTTCATTACAGTTGCAAGCATCCCCATATGGTCACCAACAACTCGGTTCATACCAGCTTCAGCTAATGGTGCGCCACGGAAGATATTACCGCCACCTAGAACAACACCAACTTGAATATCTTTTTCTACTAACTCTTTGATTTCTTGAGCCATTCGATCAAGGATCTTAGGGTCAATACCGAACCCTTCATCGCCCATCAAGGCTTCACCACTTAACTTTAGTAAGATACGTCTATAGATAGGCTTGGTACTCATAAATCTCCCAATATTCAACAATAGTTTGAGGCAAACAAATTGCCGCGTATTTTATGGGAATTTACGGCTTATATCAAAACAATAATCAGCGGAAATTAAAAAATTCACATCAATGGGCTGTACTAATTCAATAATGAAGATTGAATCGACTGAAATTTGTCCACAGACAGTTTCAGTTTGTTCGCAGTTAGAGACTCGACTGCGATAACTTGGGTCTTAACAGAGAATTTATCTTTGATCTTTTTCATCAGCAGTTCGAAATCGCCATCACCAGATAACAAAACAACTAAATCAAGGTGCTCTGCTTGTTCCATAACATCAATAGTTATACCAACATCCCAATCACCTTTAGCTGTCCCGTCTCGGCGTTGAATGAAAGGTTTGAGTTTTACCTCAAACCCTATGTGTCTTAACGCATCTTGAAATTTACGCTGACCATCTAGCTTTGATTCAATTGCATAAGCATTAGCTATTTCGATATTCCCCTGATAACTGAGTTCTTGCCATAAAGCTCGATAATTAAATGAACGACCGAATGCTTCCTTAGTGGTGTAATAAATGTTCTGCACATCAACAAACACACCAATTTTTAACTTAGTGTTATCAGTCGTTTTATTAACTTGCTCTTGCTGGTTTGGATCAAACTCAAAAGGTAGGTCATCATCAATAGCATCCGTTGTCATTTTAACGGCTCTTTTTTGCTTGTTGTTTTAATTCAAAATCCAGCTCATCAGGGTATAAAACGACACCTTCATCATCTGGCAGAGGAAAAACAACAATTGACAATTCGTCGCTTTCTAAGCCTCTCGTCCACTTTTTATACCAATCATCAAGCGGGATCGATTTAGCTTCGAATCCTTGCCATTCTCCAGTCGCCCATTGCTCTGCGAATTCTTGATTAGGCCATACCGGAATACAATCTTCTTCGTCTGTTGTTAACATCACTGAACCATGTTCATCGGTTAACAACCAAACTTGTTTATTAGCTACTACCTGTTTTAATAAATACTTGAGCCTTTGCTCTGCATCAAACTTGAGAATTTCATCTATTCTCGATTGTTCTAAGCTCATTTTATTCTCCAAACGCTCCTGCTGCTCCTGGGAAGACTACAGGACTTTCATTACCATCTTTACTCACACTAGCTACACCGAAAAAGTAGTTATCTATCACTACATTTTCCAACGTAAACTTAGTTACATCACCGACAAATTTACTAAATTGCCATTGTGGCGCGTCAGTATAACGCCAATAAATTTTGTAGCCAGCTAACTGTGGATTTTGTTTTGGATCTGCTTTTGCCCAAGATAAAGTTGTACTTGGTTGTACAGCCCCTTCTATTTTCACTTGCGCAGGAGGATTTGGAGCCCAAGCCATCCCTGCTAGTGATACTGCATTTAAAGCAGTTAGCTTGGCCGCATAATCAAAATTTACACCGTCAATAGTGTCACCATATTCAATACCATTTTCAGTTCTAAGATCTTGGTGTTGGCGGTTATAGTTTTCATTGGTTTCCATAATGCGAATACCTGGAAAACCTAAATCATTAAAAGGTCTATGGTGACCGCCTCGGCGAAAACGATCGAGTCTGTACACAACCATAGTATCGAGATTTGGGATATATCTATCAGCCATCCAATCTATATATCTAGCTAGATTTCGGCTTGGAGAGTCAACCTCACCGCCGGTGAATCTTCTTATTCTAGCTTCGTTTGCTGTTTCTGTTTGACGAGTTCCTTCTGCAAATATTCTTGCAGTTGTATTGTTAATTACACCATTTATACCTTCTATATTGCCTATCATGTCGTTGTTCAGCACTGCCTTAATGCGCCAACCGTCTTTTTTAGCTTGTTCAGCCATGATTTTGCCACCAAACAATCCTTGTTCTTCACCTGCCAAGGCGGCATAGACAATAGAGCCATTAAATTTATGCTTGGACAATACTCGCGCAGCCTCGATTGTTCCTGCTAAGCCAGAAGCATTGTCATTCGCTCCCGGTGAATCTGAAGTAAAGTTCATCGGATCTGAAACCCTAGAATCGATATCACCAGACATGATCACATAACGCTCCGGGTCTGTTGTTCCTCTTTGAATGGCAATAACACTTTTTACTTCAGTTGGATTTGGAATTCTGGTTTCACCTGATATCACGTCAGATTGAAAGTAAACTTCTAAACAACCTCCACAATCTGCTGATATCTTTTCAAACTCGGCTTTAATCCAGCGTCTAGCTGCACCAATTCCACGAGTATCAGACTCAGTCTCAGACAAAGTATGACGAGTACCAAAGTTAACTAAAGTATTAATATCTTGTTCAATACGTTTGGCCGAAACCGACTGCACTATTTCGTGTAGTTTTTGTTGATCAATATAGCTAGGTACTGAAGTTTTTTCGGTTATTGAAGCTGAAAATACGGAGGTTGATATTACCGATAAGCATAGAGCTGCGAGAGTATGTTTCACTTTCCTTCCTTAAAATTTGTTGTAGTTATTATTTAGGACTGTAAAGATTACATCTAGAACTTTATAGTCAGAGTCGTGTTTTGGAAACTGTTATTTAATGACTTTTCCCATTAAGCTAGACCACAAGCGAATAAGCCCAAATGGCCAGCAATAACCGAGCGATATAACGCTTCGTAACTCAGCCATACCACGAAATAATACCGAAGGAGTTGTAGTGTCGAATGCAATCATGCCTTACTTAGCAAAAGCATTGTCTAGTAACTTTTTAAGGGCTGTGCGACGTTATTCGTGGCAAACCTACAGAGCGATAACAAAAAGCAAACCTAAGCTTCACGTCTTTATTCGCATTAACGACCCTTACAGTTATTTACTGATATTGGCACTCCCTAATTTTGCTAAGCGCTTTAATATTGATATCGACTTCCACACCATATTGGAAATGGACGATAGAATGTTTCCAGAATTGGAGATGTGGCATCAATACGCGCATCAAGATGCCCAGCATTTAGCACAGCTATACAATCTGCCTTATCCGCTGCAATATAATAAAAACTTATCGCAAGAGTATTTAGAAACAGCGACCTCTTTATTGCTGGAGGCAGAATCTAACGGTAATTACCTAGCTAAAGCACTAGAAGTATTTAAACTGGTTTGGAGTGAGAGTTCACTGTCAACTAAGGCAGCTGCAAAAATAGCAGAGAGTACATTGAGTACCAGATTAAAGTTAAACCACCAACTGTTACGAAATAAAGGCCACTACTTTGGTGCTATGACCTACTTTGAAGGAGAATGGTTTTGGGGAATTGATAGGCTTGACCATCTGGAAACACGCTTAATAGCACTTGGTTTGTCTCATTCTCCCGAAGAAAAGGTTTATTACAATCTGACCTATAACAACTTCTGTAAAAAGCCTCTAGCTAATCCGTCTTTAGTGAATAGAATTGAACCTCTTACTCTCTATTGGTCAGCTCGAAGTCCTTATTCCTATTTAGGATTAGAGCAAGCAGTTAAGCTAGCGAACTTTTATAAAATTCCATTAAACATCAAACCAGTTTTACCTATGGTGATGCGCGGTATGCAGGTTCCCAAAGTTAAGAAGATGTATATTTTCTTAGATACAAAAAGAGAAGCTGAAAAATTGTCGATTCCCTATGGCTTTGTTGCAGACCCTTTAGGTGCCGCAGTGGAGCGATGTTATGCATTATTGGAATATGCAGAAAGAGAAGAAAAGCTAATAGAATTTTTATTGAGCTTTGCTCGTGCTGTTAACGCCGAAGGTATCAGAGCTGAAACTGATTCAGGTTTAAAAAAGATAGTTGAGCGATGTGGGCTGAACTGGCAATACGCAACAACTCAATTGGCATCGAGATCTTGGCAGCAGAAAGTAAACACAAACTTAGAGGAAATGTTAGCTTTAGGTTGTTGGGGTGTTCCTAGCTTCAATTATGCAGGCGTTAGTTACTGGGGACAGGATCGACTTGGTGTTATCGAACAAGCAATAAGAGCAACACTCAACAAAGATAATAAAGTTGAGACTCTCCAGCATTGATGGCCTCTTGGTATAGTTTTGGCGCTAGGCCTTGAAATACAGCTTTCTTCTGTTTGATACGTACACAGTCAACATATTGCCCTCAATAAAAATTGCAACGATGGAATATTCTGATTGTGCTTAACCATCTAACACTTATTAGTTTGTTAGAATTTAGCTGTGTTATGGTTAGGCTCTTAAATAAAACTATAAAAACATTTTTTAAACAATTTGTTTAACGAGGGTTGTACAGGGAACAATGAAAACCTCAGGAAATATCGTAACTCTTGGTCATTTTACTCTAGATCTTCAGTATAAGACTCTTAAAGACGCACGAGGACACGAACAAAAATTAAATTGGAAAACCTTTTCTGTACTCAAATTATTAATAGAAAGTTCCGGTACTCTCGTCACTAGAGAGGAGTTAATTAGTAAAGTGTGGGAAGGTAACTTTCCTGTTGGCGACAAAGCCTTAGCGACCGCAATTTGGAACTTGAGAAAAAGCTTTGCTGACTCTGATGTTGTTATTGAAACCATTCCCAAAAAAGGATTTGTACTATCCACTGTTTCTACTAGCACATTGTCCAACGCCGACATAGAAAGTAAAACCTTAAAGGAAAACAACAAAGACACCAAAAGTAACAAAGAAAGCCATGTCAAAAATTCAATAAAAGAATCAATTAAGAACACTAAAATAGAGCCTAAAATCGCCTTAGCAAACAACAAAATTGTATTTTCCCTCGTTATCTTGCTCTTGATTGTTATTGCTAGCTTTTCGATAGTTCCTAAGTCTGACCTGAAAGAAAAAGAAGTTGCTCTGCTGATCAGAACTAAATCAACAACTCCATCAATCACCGCATTCACTCAACAACTTTCAACTTCAATAGCGGCGATTAAAAGCACTAAATTGTTAGACACAAAAGCTAAAGCTCCGCTATTGGCAAGTAGAGATCATATAAAATATGCAGAGAAAAATAATTTATCGGCATTAGTATATCTTGATTTGATCGAATTAAACGATGTCGAAGTCGATGTATCTGTCCAAATTCATCTTATCTCTGAACAACAATTTTTTATGCATTCTTGGCAAGTCAATGAAAGCGAACTATCTCAGCTAATACCTCTCGTTTCTGCTTATTTAGATAATAATGACTGGCAGTAGCATCTAATTTTCTCCAATTTTCTCTCATCTCATTGTAGCGCTACTGAGTAACTGAATAATGTTTCCCAACACAAAGGAGAACATTAATGCACATTACAATTTTCATGCTAACCGTACTGTTGTTTTCACAGCTACCTTCTGCATTAGCTAAAAGCTCGAATACTGACTTTCGTTACACTATTACGCACTTGTCCCAGCAATATCAAAAACGTTGCGCTACACCCGACTGGCAACAATGGGGAAGTTCACTTTGTTCACCTTTTATCTTTGTTGACCCACAGTCACGAGAAGCATTCGCAACACACTCAAGTCTTGATGATAGTTTGTCTCTCGAAGGAGAACTGTACAAAGGGTACTTACCTTCTGACCAAATCATTGCCAATACAGCTAGCCACTGGGCAGGAGTTCATTGGAGCATGCTCTTATTACCTTTGCCTGAGTCACAGGTTGAAAGCTTAGAATTAATGACCCACGAAGCTTGGCACCGAAACAACAGAGATTTGCTCACTCATTCTAATAATGCGCATCTTACTGAGCTTAAAGGTAGATATTTACTATTGCTAGAATTACGAGCTCTATCTGCAGCTTTAAAGTTTCGTTTTTTTGACAACAATCTAACATCTTCTAGTACTGCGTTAAGCGATGCTATGCACTTTAGAGAAGAGAGATATGAAACTTATTCTTCGGCTCAGTTAAACGAGCAGCAATTAGAAATTAGTGAAGGTCTCGCGGAGTATATTGCCCTGTCACTTAACTACAGTTCTTCCACTATCAATAGGCTCATCAATAAGTTAGCGAATGCTGAGACTGCAACATTGGAAAGAAGTTTTGCTTACTTAACGGGTCCAGCCTATGGTTTGCTACTTGAACATAGTGACCCTTTATTCAAGTTAAAAGCACAGCAGCAAGTACAGTCCAAGGAATTCTCCTTCTATGCCATGACTAAAGATTACTTAATGACTATTCAGCCATCTAAGGACAGAAGCCATCTTCACCAACCTTCAATATATTACGATGGAGAGTCTCTTTGGCAAATAGAAAGCAGTAAACAGAAAAATGTAGAAGAAAAACGACAGCAGTACCTTACCCAATTCTTTAAGGATAAAACCTTAACAATCCCTGTTTTAACGGAAATGACGATGAGTTTTGACCCTAACAAAGTATTCACTCTAAAGCCCTATGGAACGGTTTATACAGAGATAACTATATCCGATGAATGGGGAAAAATAACAACTAAAAACAACCTATTACTCTTTGAAGATTTTAGTAAATTCATAGTTTCATTATCGCCGGATCTGAATATTCAAGCTGACTCTAGATACTCAGAAATATACGGAAAAGACTGGAAACTTGAACTACAACCAGATTGGAGAGTAATAAATTCAGGCGAAGGTTATACTATCGAAAGGCAACAGCAACACTAGGTGTTGCTGTTGATTTACAAGTAAGTTTTAAAATTAGAACAAGCTAATTCGACTTCTTGACTTGTTCACTCACTGCCGAGCAATTATGGCCACCAGCTCCGCTACGGCATCGCTTGAAGAAAGAGTGATGTCAGGTTCAATTGCTTGGTGGCATTGTTCACTACCAGCGGATCGGATAAATATTGCCGTTGGCACTGTTATTTCCAATTTAGAATTATTTAACTCAAATGGATGAATTCGACCAGTTGTGCAAGACCTTACCCCTGTTCGCTCTCCTGCGATAACCGCTTGTTTAGCATCTTGGAAAGCAGTCAAAAACAACACGGTCGATGAATAACTCAGCGGTCCCATCAACAAGTATGCCTGTCCTGGTATTTTTAAACCTTCTTTACCCGATACTGGAATTAACTTTTCATATGGAACTTCGTGAATTGTCCCTAACTCACCTGTTACAGGTCCTAACTTAATATTACGTTCTGTTAAACGTATCTTTAACTTCGAAAAGAACGCAAAATCTTCAGTTGCAACATATGGCGCAATGCCTTGATGCCAATAATGATCTGTTCCTCCGGGATTGGTGCGAACATCAACGATAACATCTTGAACTTTTGCTTGTTTAAATTCTCGCCAAGTGTCTTCCATAAACTGGAAAAAAGCGTCTTCGTGATAAGGCGCGTAATAAAACCTATCAATTCGCAAGTAGCCAATGTTGTGATCAAGTATCGCTCTTTGTACGAACTTGTTTAGCTTTGGCTGTTCATTATCAATTGGCTCTCGTTTACCTGCAATTAAGTGAGAACTTTTGTTTCTATTGCTCGTGATTTCAATTTTGTAGTTGCCTGAGTCGCCATGCATAAACCAATACATTTTGGCAAAGCGGTCTGCAGCAAGTGCTAACCTATGTTTTAGCGAGTCGCCATGCATACGTGTAACAATATCATTTGCGATTTCAGTTGCTGAAATTCCATTGATCATTTTAATTTCATCACCAGCGCGTATACCAAGTTTCTCATACTCATTAGTGCGTACATAAACTCGATTTACGTTATCAATCCTTACCTTGATAGGAAAAGTTTGCCCGCCGTTAGAGCTATGTAAATTAAATTCTCTGTTTAAAGAGGGATAAAAAATAGCCATATGGCCATCATTAAAAAAGCCGTTCAATTCCGCTATATGTAACCAAGCTTCACGTTGGCTCATAGGAGTAGTAATTTCTTTTGAAAGCCTATCAATGTGCGACTTTACTTGGTCTAGATTCATAGTAAAGCTAGGCTCCGGATGAGTTGAGTCCAAAAGTGTTTTTAGCTGTTGTAGGTCTTTCTTCAATGCTTGTGCTTCAATCAACTCCGCTTCTGGTTGTAAAGATATACCTTGAGCTGAACCGTCTTTCCCCTTAGCTAACACAGAACTAGAACAAACTGCTATTAGCGTCGCGCCTACAGCAATAACTAAGCTTTTCATATAGTAACTAACCTTTACCGTGATAATTCAGTGACAATTTACAACCCCCACCATATGAAATAAAATGATAAAAACTCACAGCAACATGAATTAAAATAATAGGGATATTATGAGCAAGCTGCCTCCACTAAAATCAATGCAAGCTTTCGAAGCCACCGCTAGGCACTTGAGTTTTAGTTTAGCGGCTGAAGAATTATGTGTAAGTCAGAGTGCTATCAGTCACCAAATTAAATCGCTTGAACAATTTCTAAATAAAAAGCTGTTTACTAGGAGTAATAACAAAATAAGTTTAACCGGTGACGGTGACGTATTTTTTTCAGTTATAAAGGTTTGTTTTAAGCAAATGCAGACCATTACTGATCATCTTGTTTTACAGAATGACTATAAACTCAAAGTAATTGCGCAAACGGCCATAGCTGTTGAGTGGTTGGCTCCGCGAATATCTGACTTTACGGCTTTAAATCCAAACATCACGATTGATTTATCAATGACTGGCGAAGCTGAGTTAGCAGACCCATTAGAATACGATATCTTGATTGGAGCGTGGCCTGCACCTTCTAATTTTTTGACTAAACAGGTCAGAGAGGAAAGGTGGTATCCAGTCTGTAGCCCTGAAGTGTTTGAACAACTAGATACAAATGATCCCACTTCGTTACTGAGACACCCATTAATCAGTTCTGAGAATGGCCAAGAGTGGCAACTTTGGTTGCAACAACAAAAACTAACGCCTCAGTTAGACTTGAACATTCAATATACTAGTCACGTATTGCTAGCAACTAAGATAGTCCAAGGTAAAACTGGAATTGCGATGGGTTGTGACTTCTTGGTAAAAGATGCTGTCAATCACGGTCAGCTAGTCGCTTTAACATCAATGGACTTTCATTTGCCATGGGGAAACTTTTTCATTCACTACCGAGCAGGAAGTCACGATATGAATAAGCTCGAAACCTTTGTTGATTGGTTCGTTCAAATTAGTAACGAATAAAGCAAAGGGGACTCGTGAAATTATCAGCCAGTCCCCTTTAAAAAACTCAAATTCAGTAAGTTGTTGCTTTTCAGTCCATTCCTACTTTAGCAACTGAAGTTTGAATGTTATCTAGACTATTAACGGTAACGACAACGGTATCTGTACTCTGACTCTGACCATCAGAAACAGTAAGTTCAAAAATAAGCTCAGTACCTAAATGCTCTTCATAAGCATAAAAAGACAGCTCTACTTTATCGAAACCACCAACAGAACTAACATTTTCAACGGGTTTGCCGGTTATTTGCTTCCAGTTATACGTCAATACACTGCCAATAGGAGCTGTTGAATTAATAGCGTTCAGTCTTACAATGTCTAATAAGTTGACAGTCCTATCCCCCCCAGCTTTTGCAACTGGAGTTGAGCTATTGGAAAAATTCCCAACGGTGATAACGACTATATCTGTGCTTGTCTGCTCTCCATCTGACACCGTAAGTTCAAAAGTTAGCTGTGAATTAAAATGGTTTTCGTAGGGGTAAAAAGACAGTGACTCTTTGTCAAATCCTCCAACAGAGCTAACATTCCTTACTGGTTCACCGGTTATTTGCTTCCAACGATAAGTCAGCACACTGCCATTAGGTGCTGTTGAGTCAGCACCACTAAGTCTTACCACCTCTCTTATTCCAACACTTCTGTCTTCTCCTGCATTCGCAGCTAAAGTTTGGCTATTAGGAGAGTTGCTCACTGTAATAACTACAGTATCTGAGCTTACATTTTCACCGTCTGACACCGTAAGTTCAAAGATCAGCTGTGAATTTAAGTGTTCTTCATAGGCATAAAAAGATAGGGAGACTTTGTCAAAACCACCTTCAGGAGCAACATTTTCTACTGGCAAACCTGCAAGTTGTCGCCAGCGGTACGTTAGTACGCTATTACTAGGAACCGTTGAATTTATTCCGCTTAATTTCACAGGGACTCTTATGCCAACACTTCTGTCTTCACCAGCATTTGCAGTCAAATCTTGGCTTTCGGAAACATTACCAACTGCGATAACCACAGTATCGGTGCTTGTATATTCATCATCAGATACTGAAAGCTCAAAGATCAATTCTGAGTTCAAATGCTCTTCATAGGCATAAAAAGCCAGAGATACCTTGTTGAAACCTCCTGCTGGGTCAATATTCTCAACAGGCTCACCTGCAATTTGCTTCCAACTATAAGTGAGTGGATTACCTTCCGGATCTGTAGAGTTAATACCGCTGATAGTCACAGGAACTCTTAGAGCAACAGTTTTATCTTCCCCGGCATTAGCTATTGGAGGCTGATTAAGCACTTGAGTGGTACCTAATTCTCGCAAACCTCCTTCGCAAGAGTAAGGAGCAGAAGTTTCATTGCTATGAACTCTAGGTTCCCCAAGTGAACAATTCATTGTAATGAAATTATTCAAATCTTGATTTAAAGCCGTAATGCCAGCATCAATTTTGTTATTAATGTCCGCATAATCTTTCCCTATTATGCTCCCAGAGCAAGTAAAGCGAGCATTCAAAGTTGTAGCAGTACTTGAACATACTGCTGATGAAAATACACCCTCACCAAGGATAGCGGTTTGGATATCTTCCAATAAATCAGTATCTAAGTATGGAGGACGTGGAAATGATGTAGATGAAAAGTCAGACATTTCTTCAAACGTAGAGAGCTTTTCAGTCAAATACTCAGAGAAATGGTTTTGTAGCTCAACATTATTAGATAGCTCATCAACAAGCGTGTCAAAAGCAACAACATCATCAGAGCGAATAGTTTTATGTAACTCAGTAATAATTTGAGGTTGAGTATCATTCAAAAAGTTGAAAAACAGCGCAGCGTAACGATAGAACTTAAAGCCTGTTGCATACGAAGCATTTGTTATTTCATCAATGCTCATATGACTGCCTTGGTCACCGTTGATCTGTTGTAACATCACTTTACGTAAAGCAACACCTTCGTTTTGTGTTGCCCCCGCGAAAAACTCAGCACCACCTTCCTCATACCAAGTTAACCTATTGTTTTGATACATTTCTGTTTCGCCCCACAAGCCTTCGGCTGTGTAACGAGCTTGTAAGTAATGAACATATTCGTGACGAAACAACTCTTCAAGGGAATAAATGCTCTCAGCAGAAGTGCGATCGTAGGTAAAAAATTGTCCCCAAGACTCAATATAAATACCACCATTGTCTGTGTCTAAATCAAACAGAATAGGTTGAAACAGCTCATAGTCATAACGAGTGCCATAAACAAACATGGTTAACACTTGATTTTCATCAGACTCCAAAGCTTCTAGTTCTTGGTTCTTTCTTTTAAATTGCGCCTCTACTTGCTTTTGCGCGTGATAAAGAACTTGCGCTTTACTATCGTCTATCGCGGTTCTGATAACTAAATTGCCATCATCAAATATGAAAGTATTTGGAAACGCTCTAGCCATTAATTCATCGTTAATATCTTCTTGGCAAATATTGTCAAACTGACTGCAATCACCAAATTGGTTAACCGAATTAACTAGATACAACCATGCAGCCGACATTCTGGTGTAGCTCGACAACAAAACAGAGATAGCACTACTAGCTTGCTCTTGTTGGCCGTTATATTTCAACAAACGCCCTAGCTCTACTAGGGTATTGGTAAAAGCTCCTTCATTACTCGTTTTTACATAAATCTCCATGTCAGCGATAAAGCGAAGGTAACGTGGCACCATGTTTTCATCGTTATTGATAAGCTCTGCAAACTCTTCACTGTTATTTTGGCCTCGCCAAATAGCGAATTGAACGTCATAAAGTGGCTTTATGCCGTAGTAACTTGTCTCTTCCAAAGATTGAGTAGGATAGCGGTCATATATTGCAAAAAGAGCGTCATAAGAGTTTATCCAATTATCAGAACCATCAACTAAATTTATCCACTCACTCAGAACCTTTCCATGCTCATCATCAATGCTTAAAAATTGGTGATTGTTTGAAAATGCTTTAGTTGCAAGATTAAATGCAGAATTAATGGAAGAAGGATAATTAAATGACTCAGAGTAAAACTCAACATAAAAGCCAGCACGTGCTACCAACATTAACTCAGCCAAAGACTGCCTATTTTCACTACTATATTTAACAGCTCGGGTTTGAATAGCATTAGCAAGAACAAACATATTAGCTTCACTAAATAGCTGTTGCGTGTATTCACTCTCTTCAAACAACTCAGAGCCAAAAGCTCCGTGCTCACAAGCTACTATTTGATTAACCAGTTCATTACCGGTTAATAAATAAAGATTATCAAGCGTACATAAGCTATCGGTTTCAGATGCTGTTGATGCATTAAAACGCTCTCGAACAAGAGGTGTTTGCTTTTTAAGTTGCTTAGTAGAACGAGGCGAATTGATTGCTTTTACATGATTAACAGACTTAGCAAAGTGATTATATTTGTGATCTGAAACATCACTTTGGGTAGCGGCTCCTGATGCTGAAAACAGAGTGCTAAAAATAGCAACCGTGATCACATGAATAGTTTTTCTTATCGTTGTGAACATTTTTGACTTCCTTTTTATAACGATAAAATTGTATGATTTTTAACTCATTATTGAGTATTAAGAATCAGACTTAAAGTTATAAAAAACGGACTTTTACGCTCTATGCCCCCAATTCTCTATGTTTCTAAGATAAAATGCGGCGATAAAATTAACCGAGTGAGTAGGTGTATCTTTGACTCTCAAAAACATTATTAAGCTTGCTGTAACTTTCTTTTTAGTTACAAGCTGTTTGTTACAAGCAAGTGAGTTATCGCCATTAAAATTTGAACGATACAATGTTGAAGACGGTTTATCGCAATCAGGTATTATATCTATTCATCAAGATCAAAAAGGCTATATGTGGTTTGGTACTCAGTCAGGCCTAAATCGTTTTGATGGTTATGAGTTCGTCCATTACAAAAATATTCAGGGAAATATTATTAAGGCGATTGACTCAGATAATCATGGCAATCTCTGGTTTGGAACCCCAGAAGGACTCCATGTGATATTGGCAGAAGAGGAACAAATACGCAGTTTTACTAGCGAAAACACAAGTAGCCTAACCAATGACAACATTACTGAGGTTTTTGTTAGTAGTAATGGAACATTATGGGTCGGCTCCAGAGATGGTTTGTTTTCTGTTGAAATGAAAACAACAAGTAGCAAAATTTCAATCACAGCAACAAAAGTAAATCTGCCATCAATAGATGTTACAACAATTGAAGAAATCCAATCTCATACTCTTTGGGTTGGTTCTCGCAATGAGTTAATAGAACTAAATACAAAAAACAATAAATATAAAATACTTCGAACAGCAGAAACTAAGGACTCCCTTGGCTTTTTGGAAATATTGAAAAGCAGTAACAATGAAGTTTGGATTGCGAGTTACTGGCATGGCCTTTTTAAATACAACCTAGAAGGTAAGCAATTAGCTCACTATACAACGAGTTCGACCCCCGCTCTTGCTGAAAACAGCGTTTATGCATTAGCTGAAGATGACTTAGGAAGAATATGGCTCGGCCTAACCAATTCAGGAGTTATGCTTTATCAAGATAGCAACTTTAAATTGTTAGAGCATGACATAAGCAATCCAAAGTCGCTCAGTGCCAACGCTATAGAGTCATTGTTTAAGGATAAAAACGGCAACATGTGGGTAGGTAGCCATAGGAGAGGTATAAACAAACATAGACCAATTACTGAGTTATTCTCTCACTTGAAAAAAAGCCCTAAACCACCTCTTAGTGTATTGCCCAATGACATTGCAACTCTTTTAGTGGACGACCAGGATAATTTATGGATAGGAAGCGCTGAAACAACACTAACCATTTTCAATAGAAATAAATCTGCTCTACAAAAAATAACAACCGACAACGAGTCTGCAACAAGCGATACTTACTACATAATACAAGGCAGCGATAATTACATCTGGGCATCATCATTTGATGGATTAGCAAAAATCAATCCTAGATCCCATGAGGTAGAGGAATACTACACAACCGAAAACTCGACATTACAGCATGGCCGAATTCTAAATATAGCCGACAATAATGATGGTCACCTATGGTTGAGTCATTGGGAGTTGGGTCTAAGTAAATTCAATAAAACCACCGGAGAAACCGTCTTTTATAGTGAAGAAAACAACAACTTACCTTCTAACTTAATCATAGGTTTAACTCTTGATTCGTCTGGAACCTTCTGGTCCATAAGTGCCGCAGGTTTGTCTGAATATCAGCCAGAGACAGACACGTTTAAAACGTACAAAATGTATCCAACAGGCAGGCAGCACGAGTTCGAAAGTATGATGCTAGATGAAGATAATTTCATGTGGCTAACTTCACATAACGGACTGTATGGCTTCGACATTAACCAAAGACAATATGTAAATCTAACACTGCCGGACATCGTCGCTAATGAAGGAATATACGATGTTATAAAAGACAAAGATGGCTTTTATTGGGCATCAACGAACAATGGACTTATTCGTTTTGAAAAAAACAAAACGGATTATGTTCAATTTCAAACCAAAGATGGTATCCAAAGCAATGAATTTAACGGGAGCGCTGCCGCACAATTTTCAAATGGTGACTTAGCTTTTGGCGGGAATAATGGCCTAAATATATTTACTCCCAGCGAACCTGTGAGTATACCTGCTTCTCTGAGGATAACTTCCATTCAACTAAATGATAGTCAAAACAATAAGCGCCATATTAATAACATACCTGACAATTTAAAACTTCTACCTACGACATTGAACCTATCAGTTTCGTTTTCGTCGCTAAACTTTTCTCATCCTTTAGATACCAAATACAGCTATAGAATCAAAGAAATTGACGATCAATGGACCCTCGTCAAAGGCAATAGTATTACAATTGCACAACTTGCCAGCGGACAATACACATTAGAAATAAAAGCAACAAATACATTTGGTCAATGGCAAAAAGATACTGTCAAGTTAGGTCTCGAGTTCTTACCACCATGGTACAAACAAAAAATAGCATATCTAATATATACAATTATTTTCCTTACCTTGGTGTATTTATCTTTTCAAATAAAGGTAAAAAACATACGTCAGCGTTCTGCAGAATTAGAGTTATTAGTAACGCAACGAACAAAAGAGCTATCCGATAAAAACCTTCGTATTGAAAGCCAAGCTAATGAGCTTAGAGTCGCTATTGAAGAGAAAAAGCAGCTATACGAAAGTATTTCGCATGAGCTTAGAACACCAATAACTTTGATACTAGGCCCTGTACGACAACTAAAAAAACAAGTAACAGACGCTAACTTAACTGCTACCACAACATTGATTGAGCGCAGTGCCAACAGGCTTAATCGCTTGGTTAATCAACTACTGGACTTATCTCGTTCTGATGATTTGAACAATACAACGGGTCAAACTGACCTAGCGTTATTAGCTAAAGAGCTAATAGCAACGTTTGAACCTTATGCTTCAGATGTGGGGATAAAGTTGGTATTAACTTCAAGTGAGAACGCTTTAGTCGATCTTAATCACGATGATTCGGAAAAGATGCTTTCTAATCTTTTATCTAACGCAATTAAATACAGTGCAGTGGAAAGCTCTGTTGTTATTAAAATAAAGAAAAGCGAAGAGTTTGTAAGCGTCCAAGTAAAGGACAGCGGAATAGGAATAAGTACCAACGACATTCCAAATATCTTTACTCGTTTCTATCGCATAGATAATGAACAAACAAGTACGATTGAAGGTTCTGGCATTGGGCTGTCAATCGTGAAATCTATCGTTGAAAAAGCAAATGGTTATATCAATGTCAAAAGCGTGTTAGGTCAAGGCACTAGCTTTAACATCAGACTACCTATAGCAACTAAGAATCAGTTGTTAGAGAGTTTTCAAAACAACGAAGACAATCAAAAAATTGATATAACAGATAACTCGGAACTACCTCATTTATTATTGATAGATGACAATGAAGATATGCTGGCTTATGTATCATCTTTGCTTACAACAGAATACAAGATTACTCTTGCGACAAATGGTCTTGAAGGGATCAAACTTGCTCAAGAGCTGGTCCCAGACATCATACTTTCAGATGTAATGATGCCGACAGTTGATGGCCTTGAATTGCTTAATAATATTAAAAATAACGAGCTCACCAGCCATATTCCTATCGTGTTATTAACGGCAAAAGGGAGTAACGAAAGTAAAATAAAGGCGCTTTCATTGCATGCTGATGGTTATATCTCAAAGCCTTTTAATGAAGAAGAACTCTCTTTAAAACTCAGGAACTTACTCGACACAAGAGATATTTTGAAAAAGAAATTTTCTGCTGAAATAGTCGTTGCACCTCAAAAACAGGAAAGCCGAGAAAACTCGCAATTTATAATTAAACTCGATGCTATTATTGAACAACATTACCAAATCTCTTCCTTTTCAGTTACAGAGTTAGCAAAAGAAGCTGCGTTAAGTGAAAGGCAACTATTAAGAAAATTAAAGGCGACTGCTGATGTTGGTGCTAAAGAATACATTCGTTCTTTCCGCTTGAAAAAGGCAGCGCACTTACTAGATAACAATCATTCAGTTACCTCTGTTGCTGAAGACGTCGGCTTTTCTTCTCCCGCATACTTCAGTAGTTGTTTCAAAGCCTTCTATGGGGTTACCCCATCGCAATATCTAGGAGCAACAAGAGATGAATCAGTCTAAATAAAATACTATTTATAAATTGAGTACTTTAGCTATTTGAGCCTGCGAACCATCGCTCTAAGTACTCAATACATTGTACTGTTTTAGCAGGAACAAAGTTTCGCACTGGATATAGGGCATAAAGCGTTAGCATAGGCTTTCTTGCTTCAGTGAGAACCTCAACAACTTCTCCGCTGTCAATGAACTTTTGGCAAACAAAATCAGGGATAAATCCAACCCCTAACCCTCGGCGAATAGCTTCCATCATAAAAATGGTGTTGTTGACCTTTAGATTTCCTTTCACAGTGACCCCGTCCTCAATAGGCCAGACGTTTTTTCCATGAAAATAGCTATAAACAAAACAGTTATGCTCTTTCAGATCTTGAGGAAGTAATATTTCTGAGTTCCTTTTCAAGTACTCTGGTGACACGCAAACCCTATAAGTAAACTCTGTTAGCGGCCTACCAACGTAGTTGGAGTCCACTTGAGTGCTTGATGCTCGAAAACCTAGGTCAAAGCCTTGCTCAACCAAATCAACGCTTTCATCTCCTAAGTGAATATCTAGTTCGATTTCTGGATGAGTTTGCATAAAATCAGCAAACAAAGTTGATAAATCTGTAAGACCTAAAGCCATAGGTGCATTTATTTTAAGCTTGCCACGCAAGCTTTTTTGTAAGTCTTGGACAAAGTTATCAGCATCTTCAAGTTTCAACAAAATATCTCTTGCTCTCTGTAAGTAACCTTCTCCAACATGAGTTAACTGCACATTACGGGTTGATCTGTGTAGCAAACGGCCCCCTACCTCATCTTCTAAACGGCTTATCTCTTTACTTATCATAGATTTAGAGAAATTCGTTTGTTCCGCAACTCGGGTAAAACTACCTAAATCAGCTAGTCGAACAAATAGTTTCATCGCCCTGAGTTTGTCCATCAACGTCTCCTAAAAATATCGATACTAGTCCAAACAACTGTTTCCACAGTGAGGACAGTATATGCACATTACTGCCATATATGAACACAAAGAAAAACACTAATATTCTCTACATCAGAGCTGGCATACCTATACCACTAGCTTTGTTTTAGCCGTTTATCGAATTTTTCTCAGGAGAAAACCATGTACGAACTCTACTATTTAAAAGATGCTTGTTCGCTTGCTACTCAAGTTGTTTTATACGAGTTGAAACAAAAAGTTAAACTCATCGACAAAACCAAAGTTGATGATTTCAAAGCTATTAATCCTATTGGTACGGTTCCAGTTTTAATTGATGGTCATCGAGCTTTTACTGAAGGTGCAGCCATCATGTTGCACTTATTAAAGAAACATAAAAGCTCATTATTTCCCACTGGTGAGTACGAACGACAACAAGCAATACAGGAAATCATGTTCGCCAACGCGACTATGCACCCAGCTTATTCAAAGTTGTTTTTCATTGCTCAAAATATAACGAATGAACAAGCTAAAACTGAGGCATTTAGCCACGCAGCTGAAAACATTAATCACCTTTGGCAAGTAGTTGAAACTAAAATAGAAAACAATAATTTTCTTGGCGGAGTTACTCCTTCTGCAGCAGACATAATGCTAGCGGTTTACTCCCGATGGGGAGAGTTTTTTCCAGTAGATATTAACTTTGGAAACAAGACTCTGCA